>CAZUZS010000010.1:0-90073 GCA_964624795.1 uncultured Calditrichaceae bacterium | reverse complement strand
GGTAGATTCCTTAAATGCTGGGGGATTCGGAGACTGCCGACTTGTTGTTTATGATGTTACCGGAAGAAAGCTTGAATCATGGGTTCGCAGGGCCGCTGGTCCGGGGGAGTATGGATTCGAATAAAACATGAGCAAATATTTTTCTGGCTTCTATTTTTTCAGGGTTGCATTATGGGAGAAATCAGGTGTCAGGAAAATGCTTCCGGAAAAATAGCCCAATATCATTAACACCTGGCTTCAGCCAGGTGGTTGGAAAGACTCGGAATTATAATCGGCTTCAGCCGAAAAGAGGGGAAAGAAGGTGTCATAAAGAAGCTGCTGAAGCAGCGCGCAGAATTCAGGGTGGTTCCCGGTTCACCGGGACAAATCCCGGTGTTAATGAGAGCTATTATGCGGAAACAGGTGAGCCTTAAAAATGCTTAATGCAATCTATGTCAAGCGAAGGTAAGTTTCCCAAAAGTTAGGATTCCTTCATTGAATTGGGCGGTTTTGTTTTCCACATCGGCTGCAAGGATTTTGCGGTCCAGGCGGAGCGATTGACGGACCCGCGCTTGCGCACTCGGGCGGTGCCCAGTATGCGGGTTCCCTGGAGTGAAAACTTTTGTATAATAAGTGACAAATCTCTATCGGAATCATAAAGCCTGAATCATAATAATGAATCCAGGTTTTATTTTGCTGCAAGCCGGCTGTTGAATTCACTCTTTTTATTCATATATTATTACCGCGAAATTTTAGGCGCTGTGGCTACTTCAATCTGAGGAGCGGAGGCAGAAGCGAATGGGAGATAAAACCAATACAATTCGGTACGGAATCATCGGATTCGGGCGGTATGCCGAAAGGAGATTGGTTCCGGCATTTTCCAAATCTGCCCATTCCAAATTGGTCGCCATTCATAAACGAAACCCTGCTGCAGCCTCTCAGAAAGCCGGCGAATATGGAATTCCTCTTCCTTACGGCGATCCCGCAGAGCTGGTGAAAAATTCCCAGGTCCAGGCGGTGATCGTTTGTTCTCCCACCTCTTTGCACAAGCCGCATACGCTCTTCGCGGCAGAGGCCGGAAAGCACGTCATGGTGGAAAAGCCGATGGCGCTTAACGCTGCCGAATGCCAGGAAATGATCGATGCCTGCGCGAAAAACGGCGTGAAACTGATGGCAGCGTATGTTATGCGGTTCATCGATGCGATTGGAAGAATCAGGGAAATTGTGCAATCCGGGAAGCTTGGAAAAATTCAGTTTGCGAGCGGCCATTTCGGGCTGGATGCGTCCTTATCCCACCGCACGTGGCTGAATAATCCTAAAATCTCCGGCGGCGGGCCGGTTGCCGATCTCGGCTCACACATCCTCGATCTGTTGCAGTTCATTCTGGATAAGCCGATTCTTGCGACCCAATCTTTTCTAAGACCGGCATTTGACTCACAACAGATCGAACGAAATGCAGTAGTTTCTTTGGAATTCGCCGATGACATTCTCGGTTCACTATATGTTTCTTTTGATGTCATGCGGGAAAGCGGCTTGACATTTTATGGTTCGCAGGGTAAATTAGATATTTCAAATTTTAATCAGCCGGAAACCACAGTGACCATAAATCTTAAACAGAACGAAATTACCCTAAAAGAAGAGGTTCATAATAACTATTATTATGCCGCATTGTTGGATCATTTTTCACGATCGCTGCTTTTCAATGAGCCGATCAGCATGCCCGGAGAGACAGGCTTGCGCAATCAGCTTTTAATAGATCAAATTTACGGTACGGCAACCCGCGATTAATTCAAAATAGAAAAAAATAAATTTCAGGAGATAGCATGGAAAAGAAATCGAAAAATAAATATGCACTGATTCTTGGTAGCTCCAGTGGTTTTGGTGCGGCCGCCGGCATCAGGCTTGCCCAGGAAGGCTACAATATTTATGGTGTCCATTTCGACCGCAAAGCAACCATGTACAAAGTGGAAGAGGTGATGCACGAGATCGAAAAAGCCGGCAGCAAACCGGTCTTTTTTAATGTGAACGCAGCCGATGAAGGCAAACGACTGGAAGTTGTGAACAAGATTCGCGAGGAGTTGCCGGAAGGGGATTACCTGAAGGTCTTCCTGCATAGTTTGGCATTCGGCACACTGAAGCCGTTCATTGGCGACGAACGGGAAGAGGTAATCAGTCGCAGCAATATGGAAATGACACTGGATGTAATGGCGCATAGCCTGATTTACTGGGTTCAGGAGCTCTACTGGGCGAAACTGCTGGGATTCGGTTCACGCATCTACGCCATGACCAGTTATGGGAGCACGCACGTCGTTCCGTATTACGGCGCGGTTTCCGCAGCGAAATCATCCCTGGAATCCCACATCCGCCAGTTGGCTATGGAGCTGGCGCCGCTGGGAGCGACCGCCAACGCCATCCGCGCCGGGGTGACAAATACGCCTGCATTGCAAAAAATACCGGGACATGAGAAGATGATTCACGCCGCCGTGGAGCGCAACCCGGGGCGCCGCCTTACCACACCGGAGGATGTTGCCAATGCCATTGCCGCATTTGCCGGCGATGACTGCCAGTGGATGAACGGGAATGTTATTGGGGTGGACAATGCGGAATCTGTTGTGGATTACATCAAATGACGGACGGTTCGCAGCGCGATAAAATGGACATAAAGCCGCCCCGCCGGGATGGAACACGTGTTCTTATAGATCTGGACGGCGTTGTGCGAAATTTTGTTGACAGTCTGATCCAGGTATACAATCGTGTACACCCGGATCACAAGGTGCTGCCGGTGAATTCCCGCAAACTGGAAAATTTCTTTCCGTTGGGCGAGGATGTTTACCGCTTCATGGAGCCCGGTTATATTGAGGAAATAATGGAAGATGCGGATCCTTACCCGGATGCGGTGGAAGCGTTGCAGCGCTGGAAAGATGAATTTGAAATTGTGATCGTTACTTCGCAACCGGAATTCAGCCGGGCGGCGACATATACCTGGATTGGGAAACACCGGATCCCTTCCAATGAAGTACATATCAGCCACTATAAATCGGAGGTGGCGGGATTTGCGCTGTTGGATGATTTCACGGACAACCTTCAGGATTTTGCCGCCACCGGGCGTCTGGCGGTTTGCCTGGACCAGGCATGGAACCAGTCCTGGAAAGGGCCGAGGGTGAAAACCGTGGAAGAATTTTTCAGGTATGTTCAGGATGTGTTGTCCCGGGAAGAAAACAAAGACGCTCAATCCACATTCTTCGCCTGAATTGACCGGCCATCCGGCAAGGCGCAGCTTTGCTCCTGCAGGATGTATTAATAAAACGCTGATGACACGGATCAAACCGAACCGCATGAGTGAACTCTGTCCTGATTAAATCAGTAAAATTCGGTGCGGCCCGTGTTTTTTCTGCCTTCCCCTTTTAATAGTTCGACTTTATTTCAAGTCCCCGAACACCGTGTATTCCCAATTGAAAATGAGTTTGAAACGCACACCCCGGCATATTAGATTTCAACGCAGGTATTTTTAATCTATCAGATTGCGGAGTTGCTCATGAAGCCCATTTATCTGGATTATAACGCCACGACACCCATCGATCCACGGGTGGCAGAGGCCATGCTGCCTTATTTGCATCAACAATTTGGAAATCCCTCCAGCAGCCATCTTTACGGAGTGACCGCCAGAAAGGCAGTGGAAAAAGCGCGTCAACAGGTGGCCGATCTCATCGGCTGTAAAATTGATGAATTGATTTTTACCAGCGGCGGCTCGGAGTCAAATAATTACGCGATTAAGGGAGCAGTGCATGCTTATCGGGAAAAGGGCAATCATATCATCACCTCCGCCATCGAACACCCGGCAGTTGCCGAAGTCTGTTTTTATCTTGAAGAGCACGGCTTCAAGGTAACCTATTTGCCGGTGGATAAATATGGCCTGGTGGATCCGGCACAAGTAGAGGATGCCATTACGCCGCAAACCATTCTAGTCAGTATTATGCATGCCAACAATGAGGTCGGGACAATTGAGCCTATTGCAGGAATTAGCGAGATTGCCCACCGCCACAATATTCTGGTTCACACGGACTGTGCGCAATCGGTTGGAAAAATTCCGGTGCGGGTAGATCAGTTGAATGTTGATCTTCTTTCCATCGCCGGGCACAAGCTCTATGCTCCCAAAGGAATCGGTGCGTTGTATATAAAATCCGGCACACAATTGCAGAAGCTGATTCACGGCGCAAACCACGAAATGAACCGCAGAGCCGGAACCGAGAACGTTCTGGAAATTGTCGGGCTTGGCGAGGCCTGTGAGCTGACGAATAAAAATTTGGCGGCATCAACTGCCCACATGCAAAAAATGCGCGACCGACTGGAAAGGGAACTCAAGAAGTTATTCCCCGATATCCAGGTGAATGGTCACCCCGAAAAGAGACTTCCTAATACACTGAGTGTGAGTTTTCCGGGTATGGAAGCAAATACTATTCTGGCTGAACTCAAGGGAGTGGCCGCCTCTGCCGGGGCCGCCTGCCACAGCGACCGGATTGACGTATCGCAGGTTCTTACGGCAATGCATGTGCCCATCGAATACGCAATGGGAACTATCCGATTCTCTGTTGGGCGATTCACCACAACAGATGAGATCGACAGGTCAGTTGATGAAATCCGGCAGGTGGTGGAACGAATGAAGCCGCAATCGCCCAAAATATTTCTGCAAAGTGACCTGAAAAATATCCGGTTGACCCAATTTACCCATGGGCTGGGATGCGCCTGCAAGCTGCGTCCGCAGGTTTTGGAATCGGTTCTCCGGAAACTGCCTGTTCCGACAGATGTGAACGTGCTGGTTGGAACAGAGACTGCGGATGACGCCGCTGTTTACCGTATCGATGATAAAACGGCCATAATTCAGACAGTCGATTTCTTCACGCCGATTGTGGATGATCCGTTCCATTTTGGCGCAATTGCCGCCGCCAATTCGCTCAGCGATATTTACGCGATGGGAGGCCGGCCACTGTTTGCGCTAAACATCGTTGGTTTCCCCAGCAAGCGGTTGCCGGCCGAGGTTCTGGAATCGATCCTCCAGGGAGCGCAATGCAAGGCAGAGGAGGCGGGAATTGCCATAATTGGTGGGCATACCGTGGATGATACCGAACCAAAATTTGGTCTGGCAGTCACCGGCATCGCTGATCCGGTTTCCGTCCTGAAGAATAACACGGCCCGACCGGGCGATGCACTGATCTTAACCAAACCGCTGGGCACCGGAATTCTTTCCACTGCGCTGAAGCAGGGTTCATTGGATGAAGAACAAGCACACCTCCTGATTAAAACCATGAGTGCCCTGAACAAAAATGCAGCCGAAGCAATGCTGGAGATCGGTGTGAATTCCTGTACCGATGTGACCGGATTCGGGCTTCTGGGACACCTGCTTGAAATGATGAACGGCTCAAATACATCCGCAGTCATTGAAAGCGAAGCGGTGCAGCTTCTCCCCGGCTCGTATGAAACAGCGACGGCAGGGATCGTTCCGGGCGGAACGAAGGACAATTATGACTACACTTTGTCTTTTGTTGAATATGATAGCAGCATCTCAGAAATCAGGCGCCTGATTTTAAATGATGCGCAAACTTCCGGCGGCCTGCTAATCGCCATTGCGAAAGAAAAAGCGGAACAGTTGCTGGCCTTGCTGCATGAAAAAGATGTTTTGGCGGCGCGAATCATCGGAAAGGTGATGAAGCCGGAGACATATAGGATAGAGGTAACTTGATCCGGATGGTTCTCAAAGGATTCGCGCATCCTTGTGAAATGAAAATTGTGGATTCCCGACCGGATTGGAGTTGATAACGCCAATAATTTTTGTTAAAATAACTCGCATAATCTAATTGAGGAGCTGTCATGGTCAAATCAATTCTTGCTACGGTTGACGGTTCTGCTTACACCGAACCTGTTTTACAGTACGCAATTCATTTTGCCAAAAAATTCAAAGCGCACCTGCGAGTTCTGACAGTCATCGACATCCGCATATTCGAATGGGCGGTGGCAATTGGAGTGGAAGGATTCGCACCGATTATTCCATCCACGGTTTACCAGGAGGAATCTCAGAAAGTGCTTGATCAAAAAGCGGACGAAGTCCTGAAGAAGACGGAGAAAATTCTCCGGCAGGAAAAAATAAACTATTCGCTGGAGAAGGAGAGCGGTAATCCGGTCGATGTCATTTGCGACAAAGCGCGGCTGGTGGATCTGGTGATAATGGGGGCGCGGGGAGAGTTTGCCAAATGGAGTGATAAAATGCTGGGCGCCACGCTGGAAGCGACAACCCGGCTCTCCATAAAGCCCATTTTTGTGGCCCAAAAGGAATATCGCCCCATGAAAAAAATACTTGTGGCCTATGATGGAAGTGAGATCGCCAGCAAGGCGCTTGCTCTTTCGGCATTTTTTGCATCTTCCATGAAGCTGCCTTTGGCTGTGCTGAGTGTGAGCAATCTGGACGATGAAGCCAAAGCATTGCTCGCCGAGGCGCGTGAATACCTGAACGCCTACGATATTTCGGGAATCGAGGAATTGAGCACTGAGGGGGAAGCCTCTGAAAAAATAGTGGAGGCCGCGAAGGAGAACCAGGCGGATTTAGTCGTTATGGGATCCTATGGTCATTCCAGAATTCGCGAGGCGATTTTAGGAAGCACAACCGTGCAGGTGATGCGGGCAGCCGATGTGCCGATTCTGATTGCCCGCTAAAGAAATCGAAAATGTTATAAAATGCGATTCGGTTTGGCGCTGACCTTTATGAGCACTCTGGTAACCGGAAATTGAGATCGGCTTTCCAGCATTTATTTATCACACGGTTTCCATAATATGTAAATAAGCAGCGTTTAGACGGTCAGGAGGCGGAGGATATGGCTAACATTGTAACCACCCTTAACAGGCACATCATTGAGCAGGAGAGGCAGTATCCGGAGGCAACCGGCGCCTTTACGTCGCTGCTGACGGATATCGCGCTGGCAGCCAAGATCATTTCATATAATGTGAACAAAGCGGGGCTGGTCAATATTTTAGGCGTTACCGGCGGCACAAACGTGCACGGCGAGCGCCAAAAAAAACTGGATGTTTTTGCACACGATATTTTGGTTCGGTCGCTGGTCCATGGCGGGAACCTTTGCGCCTTGGCATCGGAAGAATCCAACGGAATCATTCCCATTCCGGAAAAATATCCGCTGGGAAAATATGTGTGCTGTTTCGATCCGTTGGATGGTTCATCCAACATCGATGTCAATGTCAGCATCGGTACCATTTTCAGCATTTACAGGCGGGTAACTCCCGACGGAGAACCCGGCACGGAAGAAGACCTGATCCAGCCGGGAACAGAACAGGTTTGTGCCGGCTACATCGTATATGGTTCCAGCACCATGTTTGTCTACACCAGCGGTTCCGGCGTATTCGGTTTTACCCTGGATCCAAGTTATGGCGAATTTGTTCTTTCCCATGAAAACATCAAAATTCCCAACAAAGGTAAGATATATAGTGTGAACGAGAGCTATTTCGATTACTGGGATGACGGTGTCAAGAATTATATCCGGTGGGCAAAGACGGCTGCGCCGGATGATGGAAGGCCGCTGAATTCGCGCTATATCGGTTCGCTGGTAGCGGATATTCACCGGAACCTGCTTTATGGCGGAATTTTTCTATATCCCGGGGATAACAAATCGCCCGAACGCCGAAATGGCAAACTCCGGCTGCAGTACGAAGCGAATCCAATTGCTTTTATCCTGGAACAAGCCGGCGGACGCGCAAGTGACGGGCGCCGGAGAATCCTGGAGATTCCGCCGAAGTCCATTCATGAGACAACCCCGGTTATATTGGGGAGCGTAGAGGATGTGCAGATTGCCGAATCATTCATCCAGGGAAGAAGGAAAAAATAGTGGTTGGGCCTGACTGGTTCTATGGCAAAAGAAATAATTCGGAAATCCGGCAAATTCACTCAGTGAAAAACTTTTTCACTTGATTTAAATCTTTATTATTTTTATATATCTCCCAGAAAAATTAGGGAACAAATATCGAGGAGAAACGATGGCAGGCAGGAAGAATGTGGTTTTTGTATCAGAAAAGAACGCGTGCCGCAGCATAATTGCACAGGCCTATGCCCAAAAGCTGGGATTCGATAAATTCGATTCGCAGAGTTTTGGATTGCATCCCGATCGCCTTCACTACCTGGTTCAGGAGTTTCTGAAGGACAACGGTGTTGATACGACTTTTTATTTTTCCAAGGCTTATGAAGTTATAGAACGCCGGAAAATAGATCTGCTTATCCTGATGAATCCATCGCTGAAAGACCAACTTCCTCAGATTGATCCCAAACCCGATATTGAAGTGTGGGAGTTTGAAGATCCCGCGCGAAAGGATATCCCTGAATCGGACATGTCGAGGGAGATTGAGGAATTGGCTGTTGCGATTCAACAAAAAGTGAAAAACCTGGTGGAAAGATATAATTGATGCTTGGATAGACCATCTTCAAATGCGAGAGATGGCGAGTAGCTGGCGGCTTTCCAGATCGTGGACTTGCTTTGCCAACTGCGCTGGCGAAACGAGACTGATCGCGGCTCAAAATTATACTGAACGCCGGTATGTTTCTTCTGAACCGACTGGACGAAGAGTATTACCGCCTGTCTTGCTCAATTTAAGCGTAAGACATCATTTGCTGGGATCGCATGCGGTTTTCAATTACATCGAGCTGGTGCTCCCGGCGTTGAAGAGATTTTAATTTTTTATATAAGGGGGTCTGCATTTTCCTGTGAAATTTTATTTTTCCATCCCCGCCCATTTTTGTTATGATTCCGAGCATCTCGTTATAATTCTGCTCGTAGGCTTGTCTGACATCATTTAAACTCATCGGAACCTCCTTGTTTTAAGTTGTCTTCAAAATATTCAATTTCAGGTTTGGCAAATTGATGAATTTAACAGTTAATAGAACTAAAATATGAAATTCGAAGGTTTCTTCAAATGCAGGGTGGATAAGTGATTATGAACCAATGTGGAACCTTGCTGTGCCCGAGAAATGCAAAATGAAATCTAATTACTAAATAAACAGTATGATAGAAGAGAAATATATACTTATTGTTGAAGACGATTTTGACCTGCTCTGGCTGATCAAAAAGATACTGACCATGAACGGTTTTCAGGTTTTGACCGCAGTCACAGCAGAGCAGGCGATCAATGAATTTTCCAGAAATATTTTCAAAATACAGGCAGTTATTTTGGATCTCTCTCTGCCGGACAGGGACGGTAAGTTCGTATGCCAGGAATTTATGAAAGCGTCGCCGAATATTCCTGTTATTATAACCACCGGCTTTGAAGATCGCGCCCAACGAAGGGAGATGGAAAACCTGGGGGTGAGGGGCTATATGGTCAAACCTTTCGATATCATGAACCTTGTTGAATTTCTATCGAAAATAATATAATCCTTTCTATTCGATATTGCTTTCGTTCCGGAAATTATTAATTTTTATGGAGTGAAATGTGATGACTTGCGTGGCGGTGAGTTTGACCTTATGATATGCCGTTTTATTTGAAATTGAATAAACGCTTATAGGTTCTGTCCCTTGAGAAAAAGAAATATAATTCCCGAATTGGGATCAATAAAAAAAGTCCTGATTTTGCAGACAGCCTTTATTGGGGATGTAATTCTCGCAACTCCACTAATCCGCATGGTTTCCCGCCTGTTGCCGGATGCAGAGATTCACTTTGTGACGATTCCCGCTTCTCAAAATGTAATGGAAACAAGTCCTCATATCACAAAATTGTGGATTTTCGACAAGAGAGGAAAGAACGGTGGCGTCCGGGGACTATTGGCGTTTTCCCGCTTATTGCGTAATGAGAAGTTTCAACTCGCAATTGTTCCCCATCGTTCGATCAGAAGTGCTCTTCTTGTTCGGCTTACAGGAATTGTCTACCGGATCGGTTTCGACCGGAGTGCCGGCTCGTTTTTCTTCAACTTGCCGGTCGAATACGATTTTCACCGCCATGAAATAGACCGCAATTTAAATTTATTAAGACCGTTGGGTTACAGCGAGAGCGGTTTTGAACCGCCTGATATGGTGGCGAATGAGGAAGATAAGAGAAAAATCCGCGACTGGATGACAGAGAACAACATTGGAGATAGCGAAAATTATGTTGCAGTCGCTCCGGGTTCAGTTTGGCCCACTAAACGCTGGCCAGCGTCATACTGGGGCAAACTGATCGACATGTTTCAACAGTCTGGATTGAAAACCGTAATTATCGGTGCAGGGCAAGACCGTTTTCTTTTGCCTGAAATTCATGATGAAATTCGCATCAAGGCCCCGGAGGCACTGGGCAGATTTACACTCCGACAATCGGCAGAGCTGATACGCCGCAGCCGTCTGCTGATTAGCAACGACAGCGCACCCACGCATCTGGGTGTTGCAGTCCGCCGGCCTGTTTTAACCATATTCGGCTCGACCGTGCCGGATTTTGGATTTTATCCTCCCGGACCTCACGACCGGATAGCGCAATACGAAGGTCTTTACTGCCGTCCATGCACCAATCACGGCAAATTCAAATGTCCGCTAAAGCATTTTAAATGCATGAACGACCTGCTGCCGGAAAAGATATTTAAGATTGCCATGGAGATGTTAGATGAAAGTGGCCAAAATCAACCCCGAAAATCCTGACCCTTCGGTTCTGAAAAAAGCCGGCAAACTGCTGTTGCATGATGGCATTATTATTCATCCCACGGAAACAGTTTACGGCCTGGCCGGATTGGCATTCAGCGAGCCGGTGCTCCGCAGGATCAACAGGCTAAAGGAAAGGGAAGAAACGCAGCCGCTTTCGATCATGGTGAACAGCATCGAGATGATTCTGGAGATAATCGGCGACCAGCAACGTTGGTTGGAGAATTTTTTATCTGAAATATTTCCCGCCCCGGTGACGGTGCTTTTGCCGCGCCTGCGCAAAATGAGCATAGATTTTTGGAACCATTTCCCGGAGCTTGGTTTTCGTTACCCGGCTCACCCATTGTCGATTCGACTGGTTGAGTTCGCAGAACAGCCCCTGGTTACAACCAGCGCGAATTTTAGCGGTGAACCTCCACCGACGACGGTCTCTGAAATCGTAGAGCGGTTAAAACAAAAGGTTTCGCTGGTACTAGATGGAGGCGAGACGCTGGAAAAAGTGCCATCTACAATTTTCAGGATTAACCCGGAAAGGAGAACTATCGCTTTCGTGCGAGATGGGGCCGTGACCAGGGAAAGAATTCAAAACAGCTTTGCGAAAAGTTAAACCCCGTTATATATTGTGAGCCATTTTTTTAGTGTAGTGAAATAGGATTCTTTTTTTATGTTCAAAGTAATGTTCATCTGTACCGCAAATATCTGCCGAAGCCCGATGGCGGAAGCGATTTTAAGAGATGTAATTTTCCGTGAAAAAATGGAAAACCTGGTAGCGTCCGATTCCAGTGGAATTTGGGCGATGGGAGGGCAACCCCCCTCATCCTTGACAAAATCAGTCGTGGAGGAAAACGGCGGCGATATTTCCGGACACCGATCCAAGCCTATTACTCTTGACAATATAAAATCCAGTGATTTGATTCTCTGCATGACGCCCACCCATACGAAGGACCTTTTGAAGATATTCCCGCATTTCGATTCCAAAATCTTTACCCTCAAAGACTACCAGAGAAAAAAAACGCTGCCAAATCCGGCGGTAGATGATCCCATTGGCATGAATCTGAATTTTTATCGCCGGGTCTATTCCGAGATCAATGGGGAGATCGAACGAATCTGGCCCGCAATCCGCGATCTCGCACTCAATAAGAGTAGAAATTGAAACCCTCCATTTACCTGGCACCGTTCATTACTCACTAATCAAAATCAACAAAATCATTAGACATTAAATTCCAGGCGGATTAAATTTCATTCATGATCGCTTTCCGGAAAATTGGGAAATTCTTGGTTGAAATAGTGATACTTGTGGCGCTAATCGGCTTTGGCCAGGCCCTGTTCTCAGTGCTGGGAGAACTGAACTGGGGTTCGGTGCAGGCGCTCAGTTTTTACCTTGGTGGCCTGCTCTTCTTTCTTGCGTGGCTTATCTATTTCTCTCGAAGAGAAAGTTTTTGGGGAACGCTGGAACATGAATTGACTCACGCTTTGTTTGCCCTACTATTCTTTCGGCGCATCCACTCTATTTCCGCTTCGCGAAGAAAGGGTGGGTTGATTACAATAGATGGTGGAAATTTTATTATTGCCCTCGCTCCTTATTTCTTTCCGCTTGCAGTAATGGTTGTTCTGCTGATAAAGCCATTTGTGCAGCCACGGTTTCAATTATATCTCAACTTTATGCTGGGGTTTGCTTATTTCTTCCACATTTTGAATCTTTTCAGGGAATTCCGGCCTGGGCAGCCGGATCTGGAGGTTGCCGGCTACTTGTTCTCCACGTTGTTTGTTCTTTTTCTGAATATCGTATTTTTGGGGATCATCCTGAGCTCATTGCCTGGGCATGGGCATCCTATCTATGTTTTCCTGAAAGCGGGAGCGTCGAATAGCCTGATTAATGTGAGGGATCTTTATGATGCTCTGCGGATACTAATTCGCTGATGCAACATGTTTTTTCATAGCAGTGTGGTAATTTTCGATATATTTGGATCCATCACAGAATAATGGGAAACCAGATTCGGGTAGCGTTTGAGTTCGGATTTCCCACCCAAAAAAACAAAAAACATTAAAAAACGATCCATTTTTTTCCTAAATTGTTCGCTTGGAAAACAAATGGATTTGATACAATCAAAATTAATGGAACCAGATCAGAAAAAATAAATTGTATACAAAGGTGTATTTAAAAATTCCCGCCTTTTTTGAAACCGAGGGATTTGGAATAAAGGAGAAATAGGTAATGACCCGGCTTTTAAAATTAAACATTTTACTTCTGATTTTACTGGTTGCCGGTTGCGGCGCTAAGAAGAATGATAGCGTCAATGAAACAGCCGGCAATAATGCAGAGACTGCCGATACCAGTGGGGATATGGTTAAGAGTCCGACCGACCAGCCAAATTCCCAGTCATCCGGCATCCCGGTAGAGGTTACGCCAATCACCCGCGGCGATATTTCCAGCTTCCTGTTGTACAATTCCACTATGGAAACAGAGCAAATGGCAGATGTCTTTTCGCGGATTTCCGGACTTGTGGAAAAGCTGTATGTGGAGGAGGCCCAAACGGTGAAGAAAAACCAGCCAATGGTCCAGCTCGAGCAGGACGAATATATCCTGGAAGAAGAAAAGGCGAAACTGCAGTATGATAAATCACAATCGGAATTCAAACGGTTTGAAGCGCTAAAAGAAAAGAACCTGATAAGCCAGGAGGAGTTTGAAAACGCCCGGCTATCGTTGCGGCAGGCTGAACTGCAATGGAAGCAGGCAAAGCTGAACCTGGATTACACAATCGTCCGTTCACCAATCAATGGCGTAATTGGCGAACGCCTGGTTCAGGTGGGAGACCGGATTCAGCCGGCGACCCGACTTTTTTCGGTTTCGAATATGGAGGACAAGGTTGTGCGCGTGTTTGTTCCCCAGGATGAGCTCCGGAAATGTTACCTTAACCAGCCTGCAACCATAACCAGCGAAGTTTTACCCAACCGCGAATTTGTCGGATGGGTAAAACGGATCAGCCCCATCGTAGATCCAACCAGCGGCACCTTTAAGGTCACGGTGGGTGTAAAGGATCCCCAAAATGCATTGCACCCGGGGTTGTTCGTGAGCGCAAAACTCATCGTGGATACCCACAAAGATGCCATGCTGATTCCCAAAACTGCCCTTGTATACGAGAACGAACGTACCTACATCTTTTCTGTAGTCAGGGATAGCGTCCAAAAAATCGAATTGGAGAAGGGATTTGAGGATGCCCAAAAGGTGGAGCTTCTCAATCCCCTTGCAGATACAACCTCCATTGTCGTAGTAGGGCAGGACGGTCTCAACGAAGGTAACAAAGTCAAGATCATTCGCACCAGAGAATATGACTGGCAGAAAATGCTGAACCGCACGGTTTCGCAAAATTCCGGTTCAAAAGCAAATCTGCCCTCCGGCACTAACTAAAGCTAACCGGACGTCTCAGGCAGATAGACATCTTAGATGACGAAAACATGACTCTATCCCAATATTGTCGGGTCCATACGCTCCCCGAAATTTAAGAATAGCGAGTATTGCAAATGCCGTTAAAGGAAACAGAAAGATCAAGTTTTTTCAAATTTACGACCACCCGCCCGGTCGCCATTTTTATGATTGTCGTCGGAATTCTCGTATTTGGCTGGTTGTCTTACAATCAGCTTTCGCTCAATCTTATGCCGGATATCACTTATCCCTCTCTCACCATCCGAACGGAGTACCCGGGAACCGCGCCGGAAGAGGTAGAAACAACCATCTCCCGCCCGGTTGAAGAAGCGCTGGGCGTGGTGGCTAACCTGGTTTCCATCAGCTCCGTATCAAAAGCCGGCCAATCGGACGTGATCCTGGAGTTCAACTGGGACACGAATATGGATGATGCCATCGGTGAAGTGCGGGAGAAGCTGGACCTGGTTTTCCTGCCGCAGGATGCAAACAAACCGATGATCTTGCGTTACGATCCCTCGCTCGATCCGATTATCCGACTTGGTCTTACCGGCGGGCGGGATTTGTTTTACACCCGCTATGTTGCGGAAGAGCAGATCAAAAGGGAATTGGAAACTGTAGATGGCGTCGCGGCTGTGAAGGTGAAGGGCGGTTTGGAAGAGGAAATATGGGTCGAGCTGGATGAACGGAAAATTTCGCTCCTGGGCCTGGATATACAGCAGATTCGCCAGCGGCTGGCGCAGGAAAACGTCAACATGGCGGGCGGTAATCTTAAAGAGGGCCAGACCGAATACATCATTAGGACACTCAACGAATTCAAATCGGTGGATGAAATCGGGAATATCATTCTTCGCTTTGCGAGTGGAAAAGAAATACGATTAAAAGATATTGGGCATGTCTACCGCACCAACAAAGAACGCCAGATTATAACCCGGCTCAACGGCAAAGAGAGCGTGGAACTCGAAGTTTATAAAGAGGGCGATGCCAATATTGTGGAGGTGGCGCGCCGGGTGCGGGAAAAGATATTCGGCACTGCCGCGCAGCAGGCATTTGTCCGGAAGTTGAAACTGCAGGCAGGGAAGGCTGAAGGAGCTCAGGCCGTTGCCCGGAAGAAAAGTGCCGGGAAAGGGCAGGATGATTTCCGCCAGCGTATGTTGATGCAGAGCATGACGGAATTCATCAGCTACGATTTGCCGCATGGAATGGGCCTGCACTTGCTGACTGACCAATCGGTCTTCATCAACAATTCCATCAATGAAGTCAAAAATACAGCAGTTCTCGGCGGCATACTGGCGGTACTGGTGCTTTTCCTGTTCTTGAACAACATTCGCACCACGTTGATCGTTGGGCTTTCCATCCCTATTTCCATTGTTGCCACATTTGCGCCGATGCGTCTATTCGATGTATCACTCAATATAATGTCATTGGGCGGTCTGGCACTTGGAATTGGTATGCTGGTTGACAACTCCATTGTGGTAACCGAGAGCATTTTTCGTTGTATGGAGGAAGGGGACAGCCCGCGGCAGGCAGTAATCAGGGGAACCGGTGAAGTGGGCGGGGCAGTTACCGCTTCCACTTTGACCACAATTGCGGTGTTCTTTCCGATGGTCTTCGTAAAGGGTGTTGCCGGTCAAATTTTTGGCGATATGGCATTGACGGTTGTATTTTCGCTGCTTGCATCGTTGGGTGTAGCCCTCTTTTTTATCCCAATGCTGGCTTCGAGGGAATTCAATTTTCATCCCGGTTCACTTCCCGGAGAAAAGCCCGTTGATTTCTTAACGGATTTTGAAAGCATCCGGCAACTGCGAACCGGGTTTACAATGGCCGTTGGAAGGATCAAAAGCAAATCCGGTCTCATTCGGATTTTGCACCTGCTTAATCTCCCGCTCCGGTTGGCCTTTATAACATTCCGCTTTGCAATTTTCTTTGCGCTAAATCTTCTCAGCAAGCTGTTTACACTTTTGCTCATTCTGATCGGGCTGCTTGTCCGCGGCATGGTTTGGATATTTCGCAAGGTTTTGTCAATTCCCATAAACTTCCTGATGAAATTTTTCGACCGCGGGATGCAGAAGATTTACGGTATTTACCCAAACATTCTGGATTGGTCGTTGACGCACAAAACAACAGTGATTCTTTCTGCGCTTATTCCTTTTCTGCTGGTGCTGTTTGTCATACTTCCCAATCTCGGTCAGGAGTTGATCCCGGAAGTTCACCAGGGCGAATTCAATGTAGATTTGACCCTACCGGTTGGAACCCCGGTTGAAGAGACAGTGGAAACCATCAGTCCTATTGAAGAATTCATAGAACAACAACCCCAGGTCGAAAAAATTGCCACCGTTGCAGGTGTGGATCTCACAAAAATTACTGATTCCGATGCCGGCGAACATACCGCAAAAATTACGGTCACCCTGAAACCTGCCGCAAATCCGATAAGCGCGGAGGAAAAGCTCATCAGCGAAATCCGGCGTGAAATCCGTTCATTTAGCGGGATCGAATACAAGATTTCCCGGCCGGTGCTGTTCAGCTTCAAAACGCCGCTGGAAGTGGAGATCAAAGGCTACAATCTGGAGAAGCTCACGTCTCTTAGCCGACAGGCGGAAAATCTAATTTCCCACATTCCCGGCGTATTTGATGTAAAGTCTAATCTTCAGAGTGGTAATCCGGAAGTTCGCATCGTTTACGACCGCGCCAGGCTTGCATATTATGGGCTGAATATCCTGGACGTTGCAAATCTGGTGCGCAACAAGGTCCGGGGGGATGTCGCGACGCAATTCAAGGAGGAAGATCGCCGAATCGACATTCGGGTTAAAATCAATGAGAAGGATAAGGCAACCATCGAGCGGCTGAAGCGGCTGAATGTAAATCCTAACGAGAAGATACCCATTCCGCTCGAAACGGTGGCAAATATTTCGGTGGAGGAAGGTCCCAGCGAAATCCGGCGAATCAACCAGCAGCGGTCAGCCGTGATCATGGCCAATATCTCCGGAAGGGACCTCTTCAGTGTTAGCAGCGATGTTTATCGCGCGATGCAAACACTGGATATGCCATACGATTTTTCTTTTGATATTGCCGGCCAGAACAAGGAGATGGAAGTTTCTCTGGCCAGTCTTCGCCTGGCGCTGCTTCTGGCTATTTTCATGGTTTACATCGTTATGGCGTCGCAATTCGAATCTTTTTTGCATCCGCTGGTCATTCTTTTTACCGTTCCATTGGCGCTTATCGGGGTGGCGCTTGTTCTCTGGGCGTTGGGAATTCCATTGAATGTAATGGTGTTTTTGGGCTTAATTATGTTGGCCGGAATCGTTGTGAATAACGCCATTGTTCTGGTGGACTACATTAACCAGTTGCGGCATCGCGGATTATCTAAAATCGAGGCAATAAAACAGGCGGGGCGTGCCCGGCTGCGGCCAATCCTGATGACCAGCATTACCACAATTCTTGGACTATTGCCAATGGCAGTCGGGCTGGGAGATGGAGCGGAAATCCGCACGCCAATGGCGATTACGGTTATCGCCGGTTTGATTAGCGCCACGTTATTGACGCTGGTGGTCATTCCCACCGTTTATGCCATTATGGAAAAAGGAGAATAGAGTCTCGGGAGATTCTTTCAAAATCAAGACCTTTAAAAGAATCTTGGTTCATATTTGAACAGGCATTGAGAATGCTATCGGGATAGGCGAAATGTTAGTTTTATCTGAGAATATTACATTATGAAAAAATCCGCATTATTGCCAAGATTAGGCGTAGAGAGGCCGGTAACAACCATTGTTACGCTAATTGCCATATTAGTAATCGGTTTTATTGCCTACCAGCAAATCCCTATTGAGTTGCTGCCCAGCGGTTTCACCCCACCGTTCCTTGGCGCCTGGGTGCCTTATCGAAATGCAAATCCGCAGGAAGTTGAGGAACAGATTGCGCGTCCGGTTGAGGAGCAGGTTCGCACCATTACCGGAATTAAGAAGGTGGAGACCTACAGCGGCAGTGACGGATGCTGGATTTGGCTCGAGTTCAACCAGGGCATCGATATGGACGTGGCGTACGATCAGTTGCGCGACCGCATGGAACGCGCCCGTACCATCCTTCCCCAGGATATCGAGCGCTATTACCTGCGAAAATTTGGACGAAACGACCCGCCGGTAATTTTTTTATCGATCTCGCTTCCCGAAGATGTAGAAGATCCGTATTATGTTGTGGACCACTTTATAAAACGTCCCATTGAGAGAATCGACGGTGTGGCAAATATTGATATTTGGGGTGCGTACGAAAAGGTCGTGCAGATTTTGATTGACCAGAACCGCGTGAAGGCGTATGGCGTCAATTTGTTCGATCTGATTAGCAAACTGCGACAGGACAATTTTTCGGTTTCCTCCGGCTGGGTGTCCGAAGGGGAGAAGAAATTCCTGGTCCGTTCTGTGGGCCGTTTCGAGAATCTGGAGCAAATTCGTAATCTTCCCATTAATCAACGCGGCTTGAAAATAGGGGATATTGCAGATGTGGTTTATGATGTGCCGGAACGGAACTGGTATCAAAGAATCAATGGAAAACCTGCATTTAAACTTGAAATCTCAAAGGAATCCCTTGCTAATACAGTAGCACTCAGCCACAAGCTCCGCAAAATTATAGAAAATGATATTAGCAAACTACCGGTAATGAAAAATGCGGAAATCAAAATACTATTTGCGCAGGGAGATCTGATCGAAGATTCCATACGGAACCTGATTGATACCGCTTTGTGGGGTGGGTTATTTGCGCTGCTGGTTATTTATTTCTTTCTCCGCCGTTTCCGCATGACCTTCATTATGACGGTAGCAATACCGCTTTCCGTTTTGATTTCATTGACTGTCCTCTATTTCATGGGATGGACACTGAATACTGTCACGATGATGGGGCTGATGGTAAGTGTGGGGATGGTAGTTGACAACGCAATTGTGGTTCTGGAAAACATCTATCGGAAACGAAATGCCGGTATGTCTACGCGCGAGGCATCCATTTCGGGTGCCGGTGAGGTGTCCCTGGCGGTAACAATGGCAACCCTGACTACGATTGTGGTTTTCTTACCGATGATACTGATCCAGGATCCTTCCGGCTTCTTCAGCTTCTACCTCAAAAGAATTGGTCTGCCGGTGATATTTGCCTTGTTGGCGTCGCTCATGGTGGCTTTAGTACTCATTCCGCTGGCAACCACCCGGCTCATTTCCGATCGTCCGATGAAGGAATTACCGGTGATTGGCTTTTCAAGAAATCTCTACAGAAAGTCGCTGTCAATTGTGCTTCAACGGCGGCTGGAAGCGGTGCTTGTTATCCTTGGAATAATGGCGGTTACATTTGGCTACCTAATGCCGCACACCCCAAAATCTGACAGCAATCCCGGCAATATAAGCGACTTTTTTATGCGGTTTGATCTGCCCAATAATTACACCCTGGAGGATGCTGACGATTTTTTTAAGAGCGTTGAAGATACAATTTTTGCCTACCAAAAAGAATGGGATGTGAAAGCGGTTGATACCCGTTTCAGAAAAGATCATGGTCGAATCCGCGTTTTTCTGAATGAACCGGAAAGAAACCAATGGTATCATGTTGTATACAAAGGGATAAGTTCAATTATCGGATTGCCTGCCAGCAGCCGAATGGATAAAGATGCAGTTCTGGAAGATCTTAAAAAAAGACTGCCGTTGATGCCGGGGATAACATTCCGGACATCCTGGAGGGGCAGCAATGAAGGAGAAGACGGGGGAACAGTCTCAATCATGCTCTACGGTGACGACACCGGCAAATTGTCCGATTTGGCAAGCGAGGTGGAACGGCGGATGCGGCTTCTTCCGGGCGTGATAAGTGTAGAGACGGACAGGGAAACCGGCGGCGATGAAATCAAAATTTCAATGGACCGACAGATTGCGCAACGCAACGGAATAAATCCGAATCAAGTCGCTTTCACCCTAATGTATGCAGTACGGGGAATCACACTGCCACGATTTCACTCAGGAGACAAAGAGATTGAGGTGCGGATACAGTTGAAGGAGGAGGATCGTCAGAATCTGGAGCAGCTAAAGAATATGACATTCCTGAACCGGAACGGACGCTCGGTTCCACTTTCAGCGTTGGCTAAGTTCACGATGCATCGTGGTTTCGGCCAAATTCCCAGGGAAAATGGCAAATCCTTTCTGGCGGTAAAAGCCAAGACCACCAGAACCGATCTGATGAAAATATCCGGGCAGATTGATGCGTTGATGAAGGATTTCTCGCTTCCTTACGGTTATTCCTGGGAGAAAGGCTCCCGCTTTATGCGAATGAGAGAGCAGGGCGCCAGCTTCCAGCAGGCGATGATGATCTCGATAATTTTTGTTTTTCTCCTGATGGGAATTTTATTTGAATCCTTTGTCCTTCCACTTTCGGTGCTCATAGCGATTCCGTTATCGCTATTTGGCGCTTACCTGATGCTTTTTATTACCGGGACGTCGCAGGATATTATGGCGGGCATCGGAATGATTATCCTGGTAGGAGTAGTTGTAAACAATGCTATTGTGCTTGTAGATATGATAAATCGCCGAAGGCGGGAAGGGCTGGAACGCCGCGAGGCAATTCTGGATGCCGGTTCGCATCGCTTCCGACCGATACTTATGACAAGTTTTACGACCATAGGCGGGCTGCTTCCTATGGCGTTGGGTAACGCAGCGCTCATTGGGACTCCTTATGCACCCATGGGGCTAACGCTCATTGGCGGTCTGTTCACCAGTACATTTTTAACGCTGCTGGCAGTTCCGGTGCTTTACACACTTTTCGACGATATGAGCCTGCATTTTAAAAGGGTAGGGGGCTGGATTCGCGCTTCCGGAGCACAAACTGAATCACAATCCCATCCGGCGGCGGATTGATTCCTTCTCTTTAAGAAAGTTAAAAACTATTGACAAGTGAATATTGAGATATTAAATTTTCGGGCGCTTCAAATTTTGTAGCGGCTTGGATTTAGGCAGCATGATCAATATGGAGGAATATGGGGCTGTAGCTCAGTTGGGAGAGCGCTTGAATGGCATTCAAGAGGTCAGGGGTTCGATTCCCCTCAGCTCCACCATTTGAAAAAATAATACAATGGAAATTTTTCTATTAATATTCCTCGCAGTGCTGTTGGTCATCAGTCACGTGTTTATCAGGAAAAATAAAAAGATACTTTACCGAAAGCAGTTGGAAATTTTGCAGCGGATCCATAAAACGAAGACTACTACTGACGTAGAAACGAAGTAAGTAAAGGGTTTGATAAAATATTGGCGCCGTACCCAAGTGGCTAAGGGAGAGGTCTGCAAAACCTCCATTCGGCGGTTCGAATCCGCCCGGCGCCTCCAGAGATTTTGAGAAGGGTATCGATTGATTTCGATACCCTTTTTTCTTGCTGATTTTAGAAATCAGTTTTTTCAGACCTTCTTTTTCCCGGATAAAGAAACAGCAACGTCGGTCTCCACTTATAACTGCCGAGTCGCCTTACTTAAATTGCCTTATCATGTTTTGCTGTCAAATTTCGCAATATTTAAACCTGAACTTAATTTTTAGGTCTTGATTTATTCAATGAGTTCTGTGTATTTTCAGAGAATAAAATTTGTTTCTAACGCTATGGTTCGGGTATGAATAAGCAGGGCATATTGATCGGCATTGCAGGCGCAAGTGGTTCAGGAAAAACATTGGTAAGCAATACGTTATATGAGCTCCTAGGGTCGGAAAAAGTGGTTAACCTGGAAGAGGATTCATACTACAAAGATCTTTCCCATCTTCCATTCGAAGAACGCGTAAAATTCAATTTCGATCATCCGGATGCATTCGATCATGATCTCTTGATCCGGCATCTGAGCCTTTTGCTTCAGGGCCAAACCATCGAACAACCGGTTTATGATTTCACTACGCATTCCCGCAGGAAGGAAACGCGAAAAGTCGGACCGCATGAGATTGTGATCCTCGAGGGTATTTTACTTTTGGCCATACCCGAGATCAGGAAATTGATGGATATTAAGATATTTATTGATACGCCACCCGATATCTGCTTTATCCGCAGGCTGAAACGCGACATCGATGAGCGAGGCAGATCAGTTGACTCCGTGATTAAGCAGTACGAAGAGACTGTGCGGCCGATGTACCTGCAATTTGTAGAGCCTTCCAAACGGTATGCGGATATCATTATCCCGCATGGCGGCAAAAATGTGATCGCCATTGATATCATAAAAACTAAGATCGAAAGATTATTGGTTTGATTTTATAGTCTCCGGAAATCAGAATGGCCCGCAATTGTTGGTTCATGACATGCTATTCGGTCGCAGAGTGCACTTATCAGTAAATTCAATATCAGAATTGGATACATAGAAGTTAACAGGAGAAAAAATGCTACCGATTGTTCATCGGAACACCGGCTGGATCGAAGTTGTTTGCGGCAGCATGTTCAGCGGAAAAAGTGAAGAACTGATCCGCCGGCTGCGGCGGGCAATTATAGCCCGGCAGAAAGTCGCTGTATTTAAACCTAAAATTGACAACCGCTACAGCGAGGACCATATTGTTTCGCACAGCGAGCTAAAAATTCCCTCGCAGGTTGTAGAAAATGCCTGGGACATTCTGGAACAGTCTTTGGAATCCCAGGTGGTAGGAATCGATGAAGCGCAATTTTTTGATAACAACCTCGTTCTTGTCTGCCAGAAACTGGCCAATATGGGAAAGAGAGTAATTGTGGCCGGGCTCGACCAGGATTATCGTGGCGAACCTTTCGATCCCATTCCTCAACTGCTGGCGATTGCAGAATATATTACCAAGACACATGCAATCTGCGTGGTCTGCGGAAATCCGGCGAATCACACCCAGCGCAAAACCGAAGATGAAGCGCGGGTGGTAGTAGGTGCTGCAGATATTTACGAGGCGCGCTGCCGTAACTGCTTTGAGCCGCCGATCGATCCTAAAAAGAAAAATGATATTGCGAAGAAAATCCGCAAGAGGGAGGAGGAAACCTCCGGATGATACAGGATTTGCTATTCGGTGTTTTTGGACTGTTATGTTTGCTGGTAATTGCCTTTCTATTTTCAAATAATAAAAGGGAAATTGACTGGCGCCTGGTGATCGTTGGCGTTCTGCTTCAAATTTTCTTCGCCATTTTTGTGCTGAAAATCCCGGGATTTTATATGCCCGGATCGATATTTTTTCTGATGCTGACCGGTATTTTTCTTCTCATCGCACACAGGCTATCTCGTCCCAAACCCTCCGCAACACCGATTCGCAGGATTATTTTTATCTTGTTTTCCGGTGGCAGCATCCTGACATTTATATTTTTCATCCTTGCGCTTTTCAACCCCCGCCAGGTTTTTGTTCCGGGAGGGGAAAATGTGTTCGAGGCCCTGAGCACATTTTTCGTTACAATCATCAATTTCACGTTTGATGGCGCTAAATTTGTGTTTGGGGCTCTTGCTTCCCAAACAGATTTTGACAAAGTTTTTCCTTCTGATTTACAAAATCAGGGTTTTGGATTTATTTTCGCTTTCCAGGTTCTTCCGACCATTATTTTCTTCTCTTCCTTGATGTCGGTTCTTTATCATCTTGGAATTATGCAGAAGGTCGTTCAGGCAATGGCCTGGGTAATGGCAAAAGCCATGAGAGTGAGTGGCGCCGAATCGCTTTCGGTCGCTGCTAATGTATTCATTGGACAAACCGAGGCCCCGCTGGTAGTACGACCCTATGTTTCATCGATGACGGCATCCGAGCTGCTGACACTGATGATCGGCGGCATGGCAACCATTGCCGGCGGTGTGCTGGCAGCGTATGTAAACATTTTAGGTGGAACTAACCCGCAGATGCAAATATTTTATGCCAAGCATCTGCTTTCGGCAAGCATAATGGCGGCGCCGGCAACGATGGTTATTGCCAAGATTCTTATGCCGGAAACCGAGGTTTCGGAGACCAAGGGAGATGTTCGTTTGCGTGTGGATAAAACCGCGGCAAATGTCATCGATGCGGCTGCCACCGGCGCGGGCGATGGTTTGAAACTGGCGCTGAATGTGGCAGCAATGCTGCTTGCTTTTATTGCGCTGATTGCAATGTTGAATTATGTATTAGAGGGAATTGGAAGCATCACTGGCTTGAATGCAACATTAGGCAGGCAATTAAATATGAATTTCATTTTAGGATACCTGCTTTCACCGCTGGCCTGGGTAATTGGGGTCCCGTGGCACGATGCGGTGCAGGTCGGATCGCTTATTGGCGAAAAGGTGGTAATTAACGAATTTATCGCCTACGTGGATCTCGGAAAACTCGTTCATCTGGGGGAACTTTCGGATAAGGCGCGCATAATTGCCACTTACGCGCTCTGCGGTTTTGCGAATTTCTCCTCCATTGCCATCCAAATTGGCGGGATTGGAGGGATCGCGCCAAACAGGCGCGCGGATCTGGCCAGATTTGGTTTGCGGGCCGTCTTGGGAGGATCGCTGGCGACTTTCATGACAGCGACTATTGCCGGTGTGTTGACCACACTTTGAGAATATTCTGACAATCTCCATAAGTGCGAGTAGGATGGGCAAATATGATGCAAAATATAGTGCGGCTTAATATTCTACAATAAAAGGGAAGGGTGAGCCATGAAAAGCTGGATGAAAATCACATTACTGGTCGTAGTGATTTTTATTGCTGTCTGGAGTTTCTACTATTTGATGTTTTCAGGGATATTTACTGGTGCGCCACCGGTTTCTCAGCACAGTTACCTGGAACTAAATATCTACGGGGATGTCCCGGAACGGGAGGTTGATGATGCGATCGCCCGAATATTTGTGGAAGAAACCCCCTCCATGGAAGGATTATTGCAGAATATTGGAAAAGCCAGAATCGATCCGAAAATAGACGGAATAATTCTGCGACCACTGGGAAGTGATATCGGCTGGGCTAAGACAGAGGATCTGCGCAAAGCGCTTTTCCGATTCAAAGAAACGGGCAAACCGGTATATGTTTACCTGGAAACCGCTGGAAATAAAGAATATTACCTGGCATCCGCCGGAAGCATGCTGTTTGGGCCTCCAACCGGAAATCTGTTTATAACCGGCCTGCTCGGTGGCAGCTACTTTGCCAAGGGAACCCTGGATAAACTGGGAATTGAAGCGGATTTTGTTGCCCATGGAAAATACAAGAATGCACCGGATATTTTCACCCGTAAAGATATGTCCGACCCACAGCGCGAGGTCATTAACTCGATATTAGATGATTATTTTCCAAGATATGTGAAGGCAATTACCGACGCACGCAAATTGGATCAGGCGAATGTTGAAAAATTGATTGACCGCGGATTATTCAGCATGGAAGATGCTTACGACAATGGCCTGCTCGATTCACTAATGTATTTCAATGAATTTAAAGATTATCTGAAGCAGAAGGCTGGTCACCGGGTGCGGATGGTGTCCTATGGACGATATAAGAAAGTGCCTCTCAGCAAACTTGGCGCTAAAGCGAAAGAAACAATCGCGCTGATTTATGGCGTTGGCGACATCGTGAGCGGAATTGGGGAAGTTGGGCAGCAGGGACTCATTACCTCCGGAAGCATGGCAAACAGCATTCGCAAGGCGGCGAAGGATGATAATATAAAGGCAATTGTTATGCGTATCGACAGCCCGGGTGGCTCGGGGACAGCCTCTGATATCATCTGGCGCGAAGTTGTGCAGGCCCGCACCAAAAAACCGGTAATAGTTTCCATGTCTGATGTTGCTGCGTCGGGCGGCTACTACATTAGCTTGGCGGCAGACAGCATTGTCGCAGAGCCGAGTTCTATTGTCGGAAGTATCGGAGTCTTTGCCGGAAAATTCTCCTTTAAAGGTCTGTATGGAAAATTGGGGATTGAGAAGCAGGAAATATCACGCGGCAGTAATGCCGACCTGTTTTCCGAGCTTGATAAATTTTCACCCGGCCAGCGAAAACTATTGGAACAAAATATCGACGAGTTTTACCGGATATTCGTAAATAGAGTCGCCGAGGGCCGCCACATGAGCTATGCGGATGTCGATGCGATTGCCCAGGGCCGGGTTTGGACCGGTGCACAGGGCTTGAAAAACGGACTGGTGGACAAATTGGGCGGGTTACACGAGGCAATGCAGATTGCAAAAAAGATGATTGGTCTTCCGGCGGATGCCTATGTGAATGTTGAAATATCGCCAAAACGCCAGACGGTTCTTGAGAGACTGCTGGCCGGCAGTCTGGATTCAAGAATCAGCATAGCGGATAAAATGGTGCCGCTCGCGGTGCAAAACTTCATCCGCGGATTTTTGCATTTTCGCGATGGCGAAGCGCTTTACGTAATGCCAATGATTCCTGATATCAGATAAAAAGTTGAAAATAATTCCTTTATCCTGAATCGAATTGGCCTCAAGCAGATTCAGCGCCACTGGAAAAACTATGGATATATCAATATTATTTGAAAAAGGCAAAATTTGGACTATTTCGAACCTGTTGAGTGGATTCCGGCTTTTATTGGGTTTCGTTTTATATTTTCTCATCAAGCAGGAACTTGCCGTCGGTGCGATTTTACTGGGCCTACTGGCTATCATTTCGGATTATGCTGACGGCTATTTCGCCAGAAAACGCAATGAAACCAGCGAACTTGGAAAAATTCTGGATCCGCTCGCAGATAAATTTACCGTCGGATTAGGAAGCATCGCCCTGCACCAGACATTCGGTCTGCCGCTGTGGATTGTGTGTGTGGTTATTGGTCGTGATCTCCTTATCGTATTCGGTTCTCTCATTTTGATGCAAAAGGTGCAGCGCGTCGTTGCATCGGAAATGCCTGGCAAAGTTGCCGTCACTGTGATATCTCTGCTCCTGCTTTCCTTTCTTTTCCGTTTTGTTGTCTTCCAGGAGCCGCTTCTTTATCTAACGGCGTTGGCAGTGGCCGTTTCCTTTTTTTATTACATATTGAAGTTTGTAAGACTTTTGAAGTCGGAGCATTCCGGCAAGGACGTGAAAATATGAAAACTCCGGAAATAGAAATCAAAAAGCAATTAGCCGAAAGCACAGGATACATTCGCAACTCCACAGAATTAGAACCGCGGATCGCGGTAATTCTTGGCTCCGGCCTGGGTGATTTTGCTGACAGTTTGTCGGAGAAAATCAAAATACCCGCTGCCAAGATTCCGCATTATCCCCAATCCACGGTTGCCGGGCACAAAGGTTTTCTGGTATTTGGAAAATTGCACGGAATGCCTGTTTTGGCAGTTCAGGGGAGGACACACTATTACGAAGGTCATGCCATTCAAAATGTTGCCTACGTAGTTCGCATAATGGCTGAATTGGGAATAAGAACATTGCTGGTCACAAATGCCGCCGGTGGTGTAAACCTGAGATTTGTTCCGGGCGATTTGATGGTGATTGCGGATCATATAAATTTTATGTTTAGGAATCCGCTAACGGGGCCGGTGGCGCAGGGAGAAACACGTTGGACCGACATGAACAACGCCTATGACGAGGAGTATATCCGTCTCATCGAGGAGATTGGCCTGGATTTGAAAATCCCACTCAAAAAGGGTATTTTATTTTCCTCCACTGGCCCGACGTACGAGACCGCCTCAGAGGTTCGGATGGCACAAAAATTTGGAGCGGATGCGGTAAGCATGTCAACAATTCCCGAGGTTCTGGTAGCGCGGTCACGAGGTATTCGCGTGGCGGGGATTTCCTGCATTACAAATCTGGCAACCGGGATCAGCAAGAGCCCCTTATCTCACAAAGAGGTAACGGAGATCGCCAATCTCGTGAAGACAACGTTCCAACGCTTGGTTACGGAAACGCTATTAAAGCTTGGCGCTGGTTAAAAATTTTCAGAAATGAGTTAATCTAATCCAACCTCGGAGGCAGTATTCTCCAATCTTTATTTCCAATTCGAGATTTGCAATCGGATTTCCCGCAGATAAGAAAGCACCGGGCATATACCCGGTGCAAAATTATATCGGTGAAAAGTCAAAATCGAATTTAAGACTTCGCGGAAATCCATCTAATCGTAATAAAATTTGCGAAGCCTACCTGAGAATTGCTGCCAATATTATTCCCAGGATTAACCACAACGGTATCGAAAAAAGGAGAGCCCAGGCAAATCCCTGAACTGTTTTAAGACGATCTTTCAGCGACCGTTTTTCGAATGCGCGTTCGATGCGGAGTTTTACATCTTCCATATGGAATGGTTTTGTGATGTAGTCGTAGGCGCCCTTTTTGATGGCATCTACTGCGGTTTCAATCGATGGATAGCCGGTGATCATAAGAAAGATCACTTCTTTATCCAGGTTGCGGATTCTTTTTAGAAGTTCCAAACCGTCAATGTTGGGCATCAGGAGATCAGAAATAACGAGATCAAACTCGCCCTTTTTATATTTGTTTAGTGCCTCCTGACCGTCTATCGCGGTCACTACATCATAATTCATGTTTTCAAGGTAATTTGAAAGTACCTCCCGGATATTCTCCTCATCGTCCACCACCATAACCCGGCCTAACTTCTTCATTCGACCTCCTATTCAATTTCAGCTAAAATATAAATCGCTCTCAACTTAAAGCAAGAAGAATATTATTAAACTCATATCTTCTCTCCAAAACAGAAAGACCAATTTTATCTCGACAAATTTGCACTGATAAATCCTTCTTCAAGGATATTCCAGGTTTTCTCACTTTTTTCGAGATGACAGAATCAAACATTTTGTTATCTTTTCGCTAATGTTTTCTTTAATCTATTTTATCACAAACTATTATCGGCTAAATCTGTTAATCTTTAAATGATAGCATGAATTTCCGAGGAAAATATTCAATCTGCCTTGTAAGCGAAGGATTTCTTTCATATTTCGGGCACATCACAAAAGGAGATCGCATCCGGCAGCAATTCAGTGGCAAGAAAGTCATTGTTTATTGTGCAAAATTTTTTAAAATTTATACCGAAATTGTGCAAGAAGTAATGCTATTTCGGAATGGAGTGCAAGGATGAAAGTAGCAATAGTAGGAGCTGGTAGCGTAGGGGCGAGCATCGCATTTGCAATGATGATTAAAGGAACCGTGAATGAAATATCACTTATCGATATAAATGCAGACAAAGCGCTTGGAGAAGCGCTGGATCTTTCGCATGGAAGCTCATTCGTCCAGGCATTGGATATTATTTCAGAAGATTTCAGCGGCTGCAGGAATGCGGATTTAGTAATAATTACTGCAGGCCAAAATAGAAAACCGGATGAATCCCGGTTGGACCTGATTCGAAAAAATGCTGCAATCTTTAGGGATATACTGCCCAAAATATTGGATCAAAATCCCAATCCTCTGCTGGTAATTGTGTCGAACCCGGTGGATGTCCTGACATACTACACCATAAAGGTTACCGGTTTGAACGCGAATAGGGTGATCGGATCGGGAACGGTGCTGGACAGCTCGCGATTTCGGTATTCGTTGAGCCGGGATTATGGCATCGATCCCAGAAATGTTCACGCCTACATCATTGGCGAACATGGGGCGAGTGCTGTTCCACTTTGGAGCAGTACCAATATTGGCGGCGTTCCGATCCTGCGCTATTGTCATAAATGTAAAGGCCCATGCCGCAAAGAACATCGCGACCGGATATTTCGGGAGGTAGTCGATGCCGGGCGGGAGGTCATTAAACGAAAAGGAGCGACGTATTACGCCGTTGCGCTTGCGGTTGAAAAGATTGTTGCCTCGGTGGTGCGGGATGAAAGCAGTATTCTGACCGTTTCCAATTCTGTAAATGGGCTGCATGGAATAACCGATGTCTGTCTCAGCCTTCCATTCATTGTAAACCGGGAGGGGATTGTTCGCCATATCCATCTGAAGCTTACCGGGGAGGAAGAAAAACAATTACAGAATTCGGCAAAAATTCTGACTGATTATAATTCCATTCTGTTTGGGTGATGACAGGTTATTCCTAAAAACTCATTGATTTAAATTATAAATTGGCATATTTTTCTTAACAAATAACTTTGGAGCCTGTATATGAAAATTCTGAGTAATCTTATCAAAATTCTGCTGGTGGTTTTGCTGATCTACATTTTAATCCAGAATGCAGATCAGATAGTAGATTTGAAGTTCTTTACGCTATATTATCCACAGGTTCATCTCTCTATTATCTTGTTGCTTACCCTCGCCATCGGTGCCATTCTGGGCGCCATTATGATGAGCTTGTCAATGTTTCAGCTCCGATCAGAGATTCGAAATCTTGAGAGGAAAAACAATCAATTGACAAAAGAATTGGAGAATTTGAGAAATATTTCAATCGACGAAATTGCCGACCATGAAATCCCGGGTTCCGGTGAATCCAACAGTTAGAGAAGGAGAACCGATTAATGCAAAATACCGGCTACTACACGGAATTTTTGATCATCATATTGATTCTTGTTGCGCTTGCCGTCATTTATTATTACACCCGTCGTTACCGTAAACCCACAAAAACGGCAAACAATTATCTGGCAGCGCTGGAGTACCTGGTCGATGGGGATCACCGGCGATCCATTCAAAAATTTAAAGAGGCTGTTCATGAGGACACCGAAAATATAAATGCCTATTTGCGTCTCGGTGATCTGCTGCGCAGCAGGGGAGGGGCCAACAGCGCGTTACGAATTCACAAGGATTTGATGTTGCGATCCGGCTTAACCGAAGAATTTAAGACCAGAGTGCGGCATAGCCTGCTCCTGGATTATGAAACAATGGGAGATATGGAGCACGCCGCGGAAATCGCGGATGCAATCCTCAAAAACGAAAATCTTTATTACCGGGAAACAGCCACAAAATTGGTTACTTATCTTGAAAAGAAGCAGAACTGGGATGCCGCGTTTCAGGCAAGCAAGAATTATTTTAAGCCTCTTACCCCTCCGCTCAAGAAAAAAATGGCGCTTTACCTGGTGTTCCAGGGCTTGGAGTTAATTAATAACGACGAGGGGAAAGAATCCCGCCTCAAATTTAAGGAGGCGCTGAAATTGGATAACGAATGCAGCGCTGCATATTTTTATTTAGGGAAATCCTATTATCTGGAGGACCGCCTGGAGGATGCCGTGCATCAATGGCAGGAGTTATGCCGCAAGGTTCCACAGCAGGCACACATTGTTTTCGATTCCCTGGAACGGGCCTGGTTCGAATTAGGAAAATTTACCGAAGCCGAAAAACTATACTCCGACCTGCTGACGACCAATGCTGAGAATATTGCAGCAGCCATTTCCCTTGCCGAGATTTACAGCAAAAAGGGGGAGTACGATCGCGCGCTGGAAATCCTCGACAGAATGGATACAATCAAAGCCAACGACGCGCGGCTTGTGAGCTTTCGTATCCAGGTGCTCTATAATAAAAACCAGTATAAAACCGCTACTTCCCGGGCAATAGATTTCCTCGAGGCGAAAAACTATTTGCCGGGCAGACGCTATATTTGCCAGGAGTGTCAGTTCAAAGGCACAGAACCGTTATGGATATGTCCGCAATGCAAAAGCATAAATTCATTCAATTTGTAGTTCTCACTTGCATCTTATGGGTGAGTGCTGCTTTTTCGCAGACGGCCGATCTCTATCGGCTATATGTGAATAATAATATTCATGAGTTGAAAAGCCTATCGAATGCCGGTCGAATAATTAATCAGGACTGGGATAAATTTGTAAAAATTTTGTTTGTGGAAGAAATGAAGGATGCCTTGCCGGCCTATGTCGATCTCTACAAATCCACATCCGATCAGCAATTAAAAAAAGTGATTCTGGACCGGATCTCCCAGTATTACTATGCAAAAGGCTTCTACGATACCGCCAACAGAATAATGGATGATGGGCAGTTCAGGGAAAGAATATTTTCCATAAAGAGCAAGGCGATCCACTTCGGTGTTCAAATCGGGGCTTTCAGTTCCTATGAGAATGCTCTAAGCAGCAAAAGAAAATTCTCGGATCATCTGGATGAGGTTTTCATTGTTTCAAAAGATCATAACAACAAAAAACTGTATGTCGTGATTGCGGGAAAACTAGATTCCCAACAGGAGGCTGTTAAATTAAGAGATGATATAAAACGGGTTTATGGGCACAAAGGAATTGTTATACAATATTAAAGGGGAAAAATGATGGAAGCTGAAATCTTCAAAAATATTCCACTGTTCTCGGAGTTGAGCGATAAGGAGCTTGAAAAAGTTGCCCAGGTTGCCAGCCGCCAGAAATATCATAAGGATAATCTTATTCTTATTGAAGAAGAAGTTGGCTCAACAATGTTTGTAATTTTATCCGGGAGGGTAAAAATTTCAAGAATTAGCGATGACGGCCGGGAGGTCATTCTATCAATTTTAAGCGACGGAGATTTCTTTGGGGAAATGTCCCTCCTGGATGGCCAGACCCGTTCCGCAAATGTCACCGCCAGCGAAGATTCAGAGCTTCTTGTTATCCGGCGCGAGGAATTTTTGCAAATGCTCAGGGATTTTCCGCAAATAGCGATTAACCTGCTCAAGGAATTGGCCCAGCGTATCCGCAAAAGCGATGAACACATAAAGTCGCTGTCTCTGCAGGATGCCACTGGACGGGTCGCCAGCACTCTGCTAAGAATTGCCGAGGATTCGGGCGTCTTCCGTCACGGACAAGTGGAAATTATGGAGTTGCCGCTCCAACAGGACCTCGCCAACATGGCCGGTACCAGTCGTGAAACCATCTCACGGGTCATAAAATCTCTCGTTGTGCAACGCTATCTCAGGAAAGAGAGCGGCAAAATCATCATCAATGATTATGAAAAATTTAAGTCTATTTTTTCCAAGTAAATCGATTTAAAGGAGAGGTGCCATACAGTTAAACAATCTTTTGCTTCTGGGGAACCGTCCAAACTCCCTTCGATTCATAAAAGAAGCGTTGAGTCATCAAAATATAGAAATCCTCTTTAAAAATCTTGAAGATTTTGATGAGCCCCCAACAGTATTCGATAATTTTGATCTGGTTATCCTCGATGTCTCCGACCTGCCACCTAAACTTTTAACACGCATATTCGATATACTCCATGTTCTGAAAAATCATCCGGCAGCCACACTTGCTCTAATTCCTGGCAAAGACACAAGGCTTCGTTATCGATTTGTAGAATCCGGGGTAAATGACTACCTTCTGACACCATTTGATAAATTAGATATCCAGACACGCATGAGGAATCTTCTGAAGGTTTCTGAACCCGCATATCAGGAAACACAAGTGCCATCACGATCTGACCGGATGCCCAAGGCTTTGCAGCATGTTTCAAGCCTTCTGGATGCGGTCTCAATGCCATTGCAGGATTTCGAATATGATGGATTTTTGCACCTTCTTTTCGATTCGATACACAGTCTCCTGGATGTTCAATATTTGTTATATTTCGAGGTAATATCTGGTTCCGAGATTAGTCTTAGATACATGATACCCGATTTTCCGGTCAAAGACGATCTTGCCTTTCCATTCGATGATATCCCTGCTATTGTAAGATCTGTGCGGCTAAAAGAGGTCACCATCCTGAATCAGTTGAATACGGAGAATCCGCTATCGACGGCATTAAAATCATTTTTCAACCTTGATGTCAAGGCTTATGCGCTTTACCCGGTTTTGCTGAATAATAATGTGAAAGCGCTTTTTCTTGCATTGCGTGCTGACAACAAGAAATTTCATAAGCTCCACTCTCAGTGGTTGGCAATTGCCGTAAATTTAATTGAGTTCGGACTGAGGCTGGACAGCAACCGCAGGCAACTCGACGAGAACCTGGATGCACACGTTTGGCAGTACTCTTTTGAATTCCTGGATCATATTATAAACCAGCTCAATTTCGGTATAATGGTTATCGACAAAAATGAGAAGATCAAATACTTGAATGAGACATCTGCCGACATTTTGCAGGTTGACTCGTCTAAATCGCTTTATCAGCCGCTGCAAAAAATCCTGGGTTCACAAAATGCGAAGGTCATTCTCGATGCCCGGCAGCCGGTAGAGGGCACCTACGAAAGACCCGAAATCGAAATTTCAGCGAAAGACGGCTCGAAAATCCTGGTCGGTTTCAGCTTGACGGAGATCGAGGATAAAACCGGCAATGACGGCGGGATTATCCTGTCTTTGAAAGACATTACTTATTCGAAAGAACTCCAGGAGGAAATGCGACGGATGGACCGGTTGGCCTCCCTGGGAGTGATGGCAAGCGGTATTGCGCACGAAATCCGGAATCCATTGGCGGGAATTAAGGCAATTGCACAGACATTTGAGGAGGAGCTTGCCCCGGAGGATCCAAAGAATGAATTCGTAAAGCGAATTATAAAACAGGTGAATCGACTGGATGATATGCTGAAAACCCTGTTTTCGTACGCAAAACCCCAAAAACCGAACCGGCAATTCCACCATATTGAGGAGATCCTCCGGGAAGTTCTTACCTTGCTGAAACAAAAAATCCAGCAGCAGAATATCAAGCTTACCCAATCTTATTCCTCAACTTTGCCGCCGCTCTTTGTGGACAACAGCCAGGTCCAACAGGTTCTGTTCAACCTGATTCTCAATAGCATTGAAGCTATAGAAACTGGGGGCGAGATTCACATCGCCATTGAATCGGTTGGGAAGGAACAGCAGAAGCTGCAGCGCAAACCATTCTACAAAACGATAACCGGGAAACCTTACGTGTCAATACAGATATCGGACAACGGGTGTGGAATTCAGCGGGAGGATTTGCAGCAAATATTCAATCCATTTTTCACTACAAAAAATTTTGGGACCGGTTTGGGGCTTTCTATCGTTTATCAAATTGTGCAGGAAAATAACGGCATTATCTATTTTGAAAGTGAGGCGAAAAAGGGAACGCTTTGCTACTTGTTTCTTCCTGCTTTTGACACCGAAGAAGAAGCAATTTTGGAGAAAAAAGGATGACTCGCCTTGCATTTCCACCGGATATTACGGTGATGCCGCTGACTTATGCAATCGTGAATAATCTCGTCCCTCATCCGTTCCAGGTTAAGATCGCGGACCAGGCTTGGATTGCAGCAGCACTGGAAGCTCATGATATCGATATCGGAATAATCTCCCCATTGCATTATGCGCGGCTCAAATCTGGGTACAAGGTCCTTCAGGATATCATCATTACATCTCCACAACGAGGCCGCAATTCACTATTGTTCTTTAGGAAAGATATTTCTGAAATAGACGCTGTTTTTTTCACCGAAAATCCCGATCACCTGTTTGATGAGTTCATAGCACAAGTTGCATTAAAAGAATTCCTGAATGTAACAGCGGAATGGAAGAAGCTTCCCGGGAAAAAGTCAGTGGAGTCCCAACTGGAGAACTACCCGGTCGTGCTTGTGACTGGGGCTGAGGCCTTCGATGCCTTGGGCGGAATCGAGAATTACATCGATTTATCTGAGGAGTGGTACCTGAAAACGGGGCACCCACTCGTACACAAAATGCTGGTGGTTTCCGGTGGATTCGAGGATAGGGGAGAAATAGAAATTTTGAAGCGTGCGCGGGATCTGGGTGTTCGAAATTATTCCAAAATTGCCAAAGCTTATTCTTTAAATCGACCGAACAGTTGGGCTGTTTATCACGAGCTGCTCACCGACTGCTACCAATATTATCCGCTTCCGAATTCATGGGATTCTTTAAACGAAATAGTGCACTACCTTTTTTATTATGGAAAGATCGAGTACTTGCCGGATATCAAATTTCTCTGACATGTAATCGCCCCGGACATGTTATTTTCATGCCTGTATAAATTATTTACAATGGAGGTAAATGGTCTCTAATAAGAAGCAGGTCGGAGAAAAATCAGGCTGGCAATCGTAGACGGAAAATCACGGGCATCGAGAAAAATTGATTAAATATATGAGAATCAAGTTCTTTTTCCGGTTCCTTAAACGAATTTCAGGAAGAAGTTCCTTTTTGCTTCCGCGTGGCAGATTCTTTGCAACATGATATCTGAAATTTAGAGGAGTTCGCAGTATGCAGGGAAGATTAAGCAGTGCATTGAATGCTCTTATTTGTATCTCAATTTTCATTTTGCTCTGTTCTTCCGTCATGGCTTCCGGGACAACCGGATTTCACTTTTTGAACATGAATATAGGAAGCCGAGCGCAGGGAATGGGAAATGCCTTTACCGCTGTTTCACCAGATGTGAATTCAATTTATTTCAACCCGGCAGGCGGGGCTTTTGCGACCCAACCGGCTATGATGTTGTACCATTCCCAATGGATAGAAGATATTTCCATTGAAAATCTTTCCCTGGTTTATCCACTTTCCCAAAGCTGGACCGTGACAGGTGGCGCAAGCTACCTGCATCTTCCTGACCTGGAAGGATATGATGTCGATCCGTCTTCCGGGACACCAATTAAAACGGGGGCATTTCAAATTTATGATTTTATTGCACAGGCCGGAATCTGTCGTCGGTTCTCCCGAAATTTCGCAGTTGGTGCGCAGGTAAAATATCTGCAGGAACGCCTCGATGATATTGTGGCCTCCGGGTTTGCTATCGACTTTGGTGCGCAGTTCGATACGCCGATCAGATTTTTGAGTGTTGGTGCCGCTATTCAAAATCTGGGTCCACGGCTCAAATATGAAGCGAATGCCGAGAAATTGCCGTTAACATACCGTCTCGGTCTGGCGTACCAACTGCCCTATAATCCGGTTATTTTCTCCGTAGATGGTGTGAAGAAGCCGGACGAAAAGGTGCATCTATATTCCGGTGTCGAGTTTGAATTGCTGAATAGCCTTGCAATTCGCAGCGGCTATGATTTTGAGAACGATATTGGAGCCGGCTATAGCATTGGGGTGGGTTTAAGACTATTAAATAATTATAAATTCAATTATGTCTTTTCCCCCTACGGAATCTTGGGCAATGCGCACCGGGCAGAAATTGTTATTAATTTTGGTCACAATGTGCGAAACCAGGCGAAGGGAAAGCCGGACAACGAACAGGCTGCTAAATTCATGGCGATTTCGTATGCCAGCCTTGATAAAACCTCGTCCTATTCCGATCGTGGGCAAGCCGATCCTTTCATTCCCGTAAACTTGCAGGTGCGCCGGGGAGAAGATGGTGTTATTCTTAGCTGGGAGCCGACAGAAGGGGAAGGTGTGAAATATAATGTTTATGTTCGTATCCCGAGTAAAACCGGCATTGTAAAAGTAAATAATCTACCTTTGAAGATCCCCCGGTATCTATTCAATCCCAAAAACGAAACCCCAGAAATAGAATTTTTCGTGACCTCGCTTCATCAGGGCAAGGAGAGCAACATGTCCAACCCTCTCCATGTTAAATTCTAAAAATTGCCTTCAGGCAGATAGCGCCAAAAAGAATCGAATCTGATACAAGAATGATTTATTTGAAAACGCAAAACCAATAAGCCCTTAAATTGCAGTTCAAAATTCAGGTGTTTGGCCTGGTAATTATTCCGTGGTGTCGCGTCGGGATGCTCAGAAAATTCAATGAGTGATGAAATACCATCTACATAATCAAATAATTCTCCAATTTTACTTTTTTGAAAGATTTATTAAATTGCTCAGGAGGCGTAAAATAAAAGAAGTCTTCAGGAGGAATTTACACTTTGTTGCTTTCCGGACGTAGAATAAAAAGGGAAAAAATGACAAAAAGTTCATTACTGGGAAAATCAATTATGTATTTACTAATCCTGGTATTTTTCATTTTTGCCATCCACCAACTGCAGAAATCCAGCACAGAAGCAGGCCGGGAAAACGAACGCAACAGCGGCATGTATTCTCCGCACTTTGCAGATCAAGGTGATTTTGATGTGACCTTTTACAATTTAGACCTTAGTGTGGAGATCGATTCTTCGTGTGAAACCGGAAATCTGGTTGGGGCAACTACGATTCGATTCCGGGCAGCTAAGGAGAAAATAGACAAGATTGCACTTAATTTTAGCTCCGATATGGTTGTCGATTCGGTTTTTGGCGCCGAGCGCTTCAAACATCATGAGAATCTGCTGGAGGTCAAACTACACCGGGCACTTGTAAAAGGTCAATACGACTCAGTCAGAATAATCTATCATGGTTGGCCGCAAGTCTACCATTCATGGATTCACGGTTGGAAAATGAGCAAATATGAGAGCACTGATGGCCATGTCTACCCGTGGCTAACAACGATAAATCCACCGTACGGTGCACAAACCTGGTTTCCCTGCAAAGACGATCCGGCAGATAAGGCAGATTCAGTTCGCTTTCGGATAGATGTTCCCGATACTCTGATGGCCGTTTGCAACGGCGAATTGCAGAGCACAGTGCAACTGAAGGAGGGGAGAAAGGCATACACTTGGAAAGAATCGTATCCTATATCCACGTATCTTATGGCGGTAAATATTGGCAAGTTTGAAAAAATTAGCGAGAATTATGCTCCCGACAGCGGGCAAAACTTTCCAATTCAGCTTTATTGTTTTTCCGAGGATACACCTGCTGCGCCGATTATCTTGCGCCAATTAAGGGACATGATGGATTATTTCACATCTGTTTTAGGCCCATATCCTTTTCCCGATGAAAAATATGGGATGGTCAGACAGTCCACAGCAGGCGGGATGGAAAATCAGACGATTACCGGTGTGCAGCGGATGAGCGCCCGGATGAACAATCTTTATGCGCATGAATTGGCACACCAATGGTTAGGCGATATGATAACCAATTCCTCGTTTCATGAATCATGGATCAATGAGGGGCTGGCTTCCTATTTCACGGCCCTATATATGCGCCATTCGCAGGGCGAGTCCGGTTTTAATGATTTTATGCGGAGAAGACGCTTCCTCAAGAGTGGAACGATTTGGGTTAATGAAACAACAAGCCCCGACTCAGTGTACCGGACAGGCACCGTTTATGACAAGGCCTGCTGGTTTTTCTATATGTTAAATGAACAAACAGGGGATAGCTTGTTCATGGCAGGAATACGGAAGTGCCTGGAAAAATTCCGGTACAATAGCATTGATGAGAATGAGCTAAAAAGCGTATTTGAAGATGTTTCCGGGCAAAGTCTGACTCACTTCTTTTCCCAATGGATTCATGAGAAAAATACACCAACCCTGGCATGGAAGGTAAGGAGTAAGGAATCTCAATCTGGAACTCATGGTTATATAATAAATGTCCGGCAACAACAGAGCAGCAAGCACCCATACATCCTTCCGGTGGAAATGAAATTCGAATCTGACAGGCGTGACACGACCATTGTCTTTGAGATTTTTGAGAAGAAACAGGAATTTGCCACCTATCTTCCTTTTGTAGCTGATCGAATAACAGTTGATCCGCATAAAAAACTACTTATGTTTTCCGAGATGGATTATCGAAAGCAGCATTGAACCGATTAATCCACTCTTCATAATCTATTCTATAATACAACACCCTATCCCTTGGGCGCCAGACTTTCACGCCACCAATTTGCAGATTGATTATAATTTTCTGTAAAATCATCGCATTTTCTGACGAAAATACATTTGGCAAATGTTTAAAATTCGGACACCCGGGGGCATTGCGAATATAACAATCGATATTTCATTATATAGATGTGCTCATAATTGGTATGATTATTGTTAAATATTCTTAAAAACGAGGAAGATAAATCATGGATGTAAATATTGCCTCAAAAAACGGTTCCGTCGTGGTTTCCATAATCGGGGCTGTTGATAACGAAAATGCCGATGAATTGAAAAATCAATTTCATGACTTGCTGGAAAAGGATTTCCTGGAGGCCGTTTTCGATCTGACATTTGTTCCATTCATTACGAGTTCAGGTATAGGCAAATTTCTCATATTTTATAAGAACCTGGTATCAAAGGGGCGCAAAATGAGAATCCAGGGAATTAACGATAATCTTCTCGATCTCTTCAGGTCCATCAAACTGGATCAACTATTCCCCATTGAAAAATAAACCGGAAGGTGGAATTTGATGTCGACTTCTGCAGCCGCACCACATATTCTCGTTGTAGATGATGAAGAAATGATTATCGACCTGCTGGGCGATTACTTTTCGGGCCTCGGATATGGTGTTTCCGTAGCGGCAAGTGCTGAGGAAGCGATTGAAAAGTTGAACAACGGGAATACGTTCAATTTAATCCTTACGGATGTTAATCTCCCCGGTCGATCTGGTCTGGAATTATTAAAAATCGTTGCCGAAACCAAAGACGATTTGCCGGTAATCCTGTTAACCGGCCTGAAAACTTTGGACACGGCGGTATCAGCACTAAAAAGTGGCGCATCTGACTATATTACAAAGCCATTCGATCTGATAACAGTTCGTAAGATTGTGGAGAAAGTATTATACAAGCGCACCAAATCTCTCAAAAAAGACAAGGTCTACGAAAACCTTCAGCATCTTAAAGCCCATTTTCAATTTACAACATCAGAAATGAATCCAGGAATTTTGGCCAAGGAACTATCTATGTTCCTTCAAAAAATGCATTTTGGCACTGAAGATGAGATACGGCAATTTGAACTGGCATTTACTGAAACTTTTATAAATGCAGTTGAACATGGGAATTTAGAGTTGTCATCCAAATCAAAAGAGAGCAGCATTTTGGAAATTACCGAATTCGAGGAAGAAAAAGAACGACGACTCAATGATCCTGCATTTGCGGAACGCCAGATTGCTGTTTCCTTTGAATGTAACCCGGAACTGTTCTGTCTCACGGTGAAGGACGATGGGCCCGGTTTCGATTGGAAACGGTTTACTAATCAAGCGCATAGAATCTCCGGTGCAAGTCTCGATCCGCATGGACGCGGATTTATGATCATCCGCCACTTGATTGATGAGGTGCACTTTAATCCCGCGGGCAATGTTATCACATTAATCAAAAACCGGATGACTAACTCTGAAGGACAACCTGGTTAAGCTTAAGAAAAGTCAAACAGAATGGCACAGGCCGCCCAAAATTGTAAAACCAGCAAACCTACTCCTGTTCCAATTATTGTTTTGGACAATAGGTGGAAGGCAATTCTGCAAAACAGTGCAGCTAGGGACTTTCTTCAGAAGCTCTCGTCATCGCAAGCCGGCTGTCTTTTTCAGATTATCAGGGAAAAAGGGGGCTTCGGCCCAAAAGATGATCTTGAAGAAACGATTTCCAATTTTCAGATTATTTTGGACGGCGAAATGGGTCTCAATAGAAATATTGGCATTCATGTATTTCCCTTCCAATGCGCGATAATTCCCGGTTCGCGGTATCTTACACTTCTGATTCCCGACCTGCGACGGCCCGAAATTTCGTCGGAAGAAGCGCGGTACCTGCATTACCTCAAAACAATCCATAAAATATCCAGCAAGTCCTACCATTTTAATACGATTGAGTTATTATCCCAATACATTGTATCGCAATTATTTAATGAGGAGTATAATTTTTTTCATGTAGCAATATTTTTGAAAGATGAATTCTCAACGGGAAAAGAAATTTACCTGGCCGCAATAGATGGTGAGTCGCGACTTTCATTTAGCGAACATCATAAAAGCGGGTATCGCCAATCAATCCATCAGGGTGTTATCGGAAAGACGATTCGCAGACGAAAATCGATAATCATTGATGATACTGAAGATATCGAATACTATCATTTTACCCCCTTTTTTAAAGGGAAATCAGAAATCTGTGTTCCCATTTATCTGATGGAAAATATTGTCGGTGTGATAAATATTGAGTCCAAAACTCCCGCTAAATTCGACGAGGTTGATGTTGCTTTTCTGGAAAGTGTTGCCAACCTGTATGCCGGTTCTCTGCACCGGATGATGACCAATGAAAACATACAAAATAAAAACAAAAAATTGGAAGAGTATCTTAGCGATCTCAGGTTGGCGAAGGAGCGACTTGAAGTGCAATCCAAGGAACTCCAGTCGTCTCTGGACAGGGTTGAGCAGGCAAGGGTACTAATCGAGAATCAGAATATTGTGATGCAGCACGAACTAAAAATGGGGGTAGAGCTTCAAAAATCACTACTTCCGCGAAACCTGCCTCAAAACAATGAAACATATTTTTGTGCCAAATATTTACCAACTTCCGATCTGGGCGGCGATTTTTTTGATGTTGTACAGATCGATACTGATCATCTCGGAATTGTAGTGGCTGACGTTTCCGGGCATGGTGTTTCCGCGGCCATGATCGCGGCAATGTTCAAGGCTATGTTCTCAAATTATATGACAAAAACTCTTTCTCCGTCCGAAGTTCTAAGCAGGATCAATTCCGAATTTTCACAGATGCTGAATACCGGAGATTTTATTTCCGCTTTTTACATGGTACTGGAACTGAGCAGCTACAAAATAAAATATGCCAATGCCGGCCATCCCTTTCCGCTGTTTTTTCATCATCGTACAGGGAAAATTGATGAGCTGGATTCACCCGGATTTTTCATCGGCGTTTTCCACAATACAATCTATCAGGAAGAATCCGTACAACTTGCGGGCGGCGATAAAATACTCTTTTATACCGATGGTGTCACCGAGGTCAAAGATCACGCCCAAAATGAATACGGCCGTGCGCAACTCAGGTCAGAGTTTAGATCCGTCATTGATTCGGGATTTCGAGGAGAGGCTATTATTGATGCGATTTATAGAAATATAACTACATTCCGAAGCGGCTCAACATTTGATGATGACCTCACGTTGCTTCTGTTGGAACATAAAGCCATCCGAAAATGATTTGCCAGTGCAGCGACGGAAGATGCAGCGTACTTTTTGTTTCCGGGGCATAGGCAAAACATTGCAAAATTTATCAGCAACAACGAAACATCTTTCTGCATTAACTATTAATTTTTGCTTGATTTAATCCATCCTTCCATATTAATTTCACTTCGAACGGAGTCAACAAGGAATGCTTAATGTCTGATATAAAAGTACTGGTTGTGGATGATGATTACTCATCCCGCCTTTTTCTCCAAAAGGTCTTAGAAAAAGAAAGTTATCCTACAACCTTGTGCAGCGATGGGCTTGAGGCACTTGAGATCCTGAATCGCCAGTCATTTGATCTGGTAATCACCGATCTCAAAATGGAAAGTGTAGGTGGTATCGAGCTTCTGGAAAAAATTAAATTCACCGATCCCCAAATTGCGGTCATTATCTTAACCGGTCATGCATCCATCAAAACAGCTATCGAGGCGCTGCGCCTGGGTGCCAGCGATTATTTAATAAAACCGATTAATATTGAAGAGCTGCGAATCAGGGTGCGCAAAGCTTTGGAGCGCCAGGACCTTGAACGCCGCCTAACTGAGGCGGAGCGGCGAATAACCTATAATGCTACGATCACAACTGCGAATCATGAGATCAACCAGCCGCTCACAGTAATACTTTCCGGTACGGATATGATTAAGATGGAGCTTGAGAGGCGGGGCGTTTCCGATGCAAAAATTTTCAATTATATACAGCTTATCCAGAAGGCAAGTCACCGTATTGCAACAATTTTGCGGAAATTTAGAGAAATATCGTCCCCGGTGATCCAGAAAATTCCGCACGGCATGCAGATGATCGAGCTAAAAGTGGAGAAAAAAGAGAAGAAGCCGGAAGAGCAGTACATTCTGGTGATTGAAGACGAAGAGAATTTGCGTGAGATTATTAAGGATGTATTGGAGAACGAATCCTTTAAAGTCATTTTAGCCGCAAGCTCGCAGGAAGGGATCGAGCTATACAAAAGCCAGGGGGATTTAATTGATTTGATCCTGCTAGATTTTCACCTCCCGGACGCACCGGGTTCCCAGGTGTTTGAAAAACTGATGGAGATAAACCCGGATACGAAAATTATCATCACTTCCGGCTTCGAATTTGATGAAAACATACAGAAGGTTCTGGACCAGGGAGCAAGCGGTTACTTGAGCAAACCATTTGATAGAGAACAAATCACCTCTCTTATCCGGCAGATAAACGCTTACCAAGTGGAATCTTAAACAGGTGTAAATGTTACATACACTGATCTTCCTGGATACCCGGCTTTTCTTCTTCTTCAATCAGACATTGGCCAACCCGGTTTTTGATGTTATTATGCCTGTAATAACCAATCTGAATTATTGGAAAATTCCAATCGCCATAATTTGGATTCTGTTGATCGTCAAGGGAGGGCCACGCGGGAGGGCGGCGGCAGTGCTCATCATTCCCATTCTAATTTGCGGAGATCAAATCTCTGCATTTGTGATTAAGCCATTCGTCGCACGACTGCGGCCTTGTCATGCGCTCGAAGATGTACGGTTGCTGGTTGGCTGTGGCGGCAAGTATTCGTTTCCGTCCTCGCATGCAACAAATATTGCCGGGATGGCCGGGTTATTCACATATTTTTACAAAAGAAAATGGCCATGGTTTTGGGGAATTGCACTTATGGTCGGTTATTCCAGAATTTATGTCGGCGTTCACTATCCGGGAGACGTTATCTTTGGAATGATTTTAGGGACTACAATTGCTGCTTTTTTCATACTTTTGTACCGCATGCTCTCCCGAAAATTCCCGCAAATTGACGTTAAATCCAGGATCCTGCCGAATAATAATCTGGTATGAATTAGATACCATGAAATTTAAGAAGCGGCAGGGAATTCCCCTGGCCTCGACTCGTCTGCGGTGCATTAGAATTTACAGGATTGAGACAGCCCAATTGGAAACAAAATCCCAGTTCGGGATTAGCGCAAAACAAGCTCATTCAAAAAAAAAGCGAATCATATATGGAAATCTTCAAAGCTGTCAGATCAAACATTAAAAACAACTTGCTATCGGGTCTGATTGTTGTAGTACCTCTTGTCATCAGCCTGGTCGTATTTAAATGGCTTATTGATTTTTTTGATGAACTGGTATATCCGATCGTTCAAAATTACATCCACATCTATATTCCGGGATTTGGAATCCTTATCAGCATTATTTTCATTTATCTCGCCGGCCTGTTTACAACAAATTATTTTGGTCTAAAGCTAATCAGGGTGGGGGAGTGGATTGTCGTCCGTATACCGGTTTTGAAGACAATTTATTTTGCAGTTAAGCAAGTTGTCACGACCCTGACGAACCAGGAGAAAAACCAGACGCAAAAGGTCGTTCTGATAGAATACCCGCGGAAGGGTGTTTACTCGGTAGGCCTCTTCAACGGACAGATTACAGAGCCCGAAACTGGCAGTATCCTTGGCGCGGTTCTAATCATCACGTCTATTAATCCCGCATCCGGTTTTACAGTGCTTGTGCCAATTCAGGAAATCCGATTTACAAACTTACCGGTGGAGCAAGCCATGAAACTAATTGTTTCGGGCGGTCTGGTACTCCCGGAAAAATTTAAATATGTATCACATGGACAACAATAGGCGGGGATATACTGTGGAATTTGCGGATCAAATTGCGTGGCAACCTCTGCCGCTCTTTGCAAAATTATTCGTTAACAATCTTGTTCCTGATAATCGGGATGTTGTGTTCATCCTTTTTTATAAATCTCATGATAAGATCTTCGAAGGTAACATGCCCTTCTTCCCCCAGCACTCCTGTGCGCTCCCATTCTGGCGCCGGGGTGCTGTAAAGAAGCTTTATCAGTTCCTGTCGTTTCCTGAGAAAATTGGCAATAATCTGGGATAAGCTATGTTTGTCGGCGGCGGCATTTCGCTCAATAAAACTGGTATCGATGGACGGCATGTAGGGATGCTCTTCCTTTAATAATTTTTTCAAACGAAATTCAATCACTTCTTCTTCCATCGTTGTGAGAAAGCAGAGAAAAGAACAGAGATCATTATCGGCATTCGGTTCGTGCGAGACTGTGCCTTCTGCCCTGAGGGGATTCAATAATGAATAATATTCCCTGAAATTGTTTTCAAAGTGGTTAATAATACTCTTGATAGACTGGTTATTCATGATTGATGAACAATCGTGTTTAATATCTCGTTGAACAACGCTCCTTTAAGTTTCAATAAGTTCCAGCGGCCAGATTCGTGATGCCCCGGAGGCTTCCGGCCTTCTAATGTAGAGATCCGTTAGTGCAATTTTTCGACCCGCCGATGCAGCCGAGCTAAGATAACTCCTGATCATGGCTATTTACAACAAATTTATTCGCCAATCCGCAATTATCGCTATATCCGGATAACAAACCATAAGGTCTCCCATTTCAAATTTCCTTGAACATTTCTCGGGGTAGGCGCTACCGTTGTTGGTGAAGCTTGAAGATTGACAATCAAGGAATTTCGTCCGGCCCGACCAAGATTTCAGGCTTTTTGATTTCTAATTTCCAGAAGCACGCACTATTGAGTCATGTGTGCAACATAAAATTCAGTTGCAATTTTTTGACCTCAACCATAAATTTCCCCACTTGAAGTCAGAACCGCTAAACACAATTTCGAGGGATAAAACTTGTCTTCTTATGTCCACCTGCATAATCACACGCACTTTAGTCTGCTGGATGGTGCCATTGATATAAAACGAATGTTCGCCCGTGCGGCTGAGCTCAAATTCGACACATTGGCCATAACTGATCATGGAAATATGTTTGGCGTGCTGGATTTCTTTCTGGAAGCGAAAAAATACGGAATCAAGCCTATAATTGGGATGGAATCATATATTGCTCCCGGATCCCGGCTCGAAAAACGCTCAGCCGGAAAAGGAGGGAGCCATGCTGCATTTCATCTGTTGCTTTTGGCCAAAAACAACACAGGCTATAAAAACCTGATGAAATTGTCCAGCATTGCCTATCTTGAAGGTTTCTATTATAAACCCCGTATCGATAAGGAGGTGCTTAAGAAATACAGCGAAGGGCTGATTGCTACCTCAGCCTGTATGAAAGGCGAGATCTTTTACAAACTAAACCGGGTAAGCCGGCAAGAGGCAATAAAGGCCGTCGAGGAATACCAGGAGATTTTCGGAGAAGATTTTTATCTTGAAATTCAGAATCATGGGATTCCGGAGGAAGAAGGCTACGAAAACATCTACAAGCTGGCCAAGGAAATGAATGTTCCGGTTATTGCGACCAATGATGTTCACTATCTGATGAAAGGCCATCACACTTCACACGATGTATTACTTTGTATTCAATCCGGGAAAAGCGTGCACGATACAAATCGTATGAAATACAATACGACCGAGCTGTATTTGAAAAGCACCGACGAAATGTATAAGCTATTTTCAGACAAGCCGGAAACTTTGGAAAGAACACTCGAAATTGCTGAGAAATGCAATATCGAAATTGAAACGGGCAAACTGTTGCTGCCTCAATTTCCGGTGCCGGCAGAAACACCACAGATGACCCTGGATGAATACCTTAGAATCGTCACCCTGGATGGAGCAAAACGCATCTTTGGTAAGCTCACGCCTGAAATAGAGGATCGGCTTAGCTATGAGTTGAGTGTTATCGAGAAAACCGGCTATGCCGGCTACTTTTTGATCGTAAAGGATTTTATTGATTTTGCGCGGCGAAAGGACATTCCTGTCGGGCTGGGGAGAGGATCGGCTGCCGGCAGCCTGGTTGCCTATTGCACCGGAATCACACGCGTTGATCCACTGCGTTACGACCTGCTGTTTGAGCGCTTCCTAAATCCCGAACGAATTTCCATGCCCGATATTGATATCGACTTCTGCTTCGAACGCCGTGAAGAGGTTATCGAATATGTGAGACAGAAATATGGAGAGAAAAACGTCGCTCAAATTATAACATTCGGTACCATGGCTTCGAAAGGCGTAATTCGGGATGTCGCCCGCGCTCTCGGCATCGAGTACTCCGAGGCCGACTTGCTTTCCAAGCTCATTCCTGTTCACCAGGGAAAACCGATGCCGCTGATGGAAGCACTTGAAAAAATACCGGAATTCCAGGAAAGGCGCGATAAAGGCGATACACAATTTGATGAGCTCATGCAGCATGCCCTTGTTCTGGAGGGACTTGCCAGACACGCCTCAATTCATGCAGCCGGAATCATAATTGCGCCTGATGAAATTACAAATTATGCGCCCCTGTACCAGACGGAGGAAAAAGGACAGAAAATAGTTTCGACCCAATTCACCATGATTGGTTGTGAATCTATCGGTTTGTTGAAGATGGACTTCCTGGGGCTGCGGACCCTGACCGTGCTGCATCACACAGAGGAAATGCTGAAAAATAAGGGCATCGAAATTGATCTGGACAGTCTTGGAACTGATGATGCAGAAACTTATGAAATATTCAGCGAAGGAAACACGGTCGGTATTTTTCAATTTGAAAGTTCGGGAATGCAGGAATTTCTGCGCAAATTGCGTCCAAACCGAATCGAAGATCTGATTGCAATGAATGCGCTCTACCGTCCGGGGCCGATAGAAAATATTGATAGCTTCATCAATAGAAAATTTGGAAAAGAAAAGATCGAGTATCTCCATCCCAAGTTAGAGGCAATCCTGAAAGAGACGTACGGTATAATTGTCTACCAGGAACAGGTGATGCGGGTTGCTTCGGAGTTGGCCGGCTTCAGCCTCGGCAAAGCCGATATCCTCCGTAAGGCGATGGGGAAAAAGAAAATCAAAGAGATGGCCCGGCTCAAAAAGGAGTTCATCGAAGGCTGTATCAAGAATAACATTAGCCAAAAGATTGCCGATGAAGTATATGAATTAATCCTGAAATTCGCGAGCTACGGCTTCAACAAATCGCACTCCGCTGCTTACGCGATTCTGGCTTACCAAACGGCGTACCTGAAGCGACATTACCCTGCCGAATTCATGGCAGCGACGCTTACCTCCGAAATTAGTAATTCCTCCCGTATAGTAGAATTGATTGATGAATGCCGCCGGATGGGTCTGGAAATTCTTCCCCCGAATGTAAACATTTCCAAAGCCAAATTCGATGTGCCGTCCCCAGGCAAAATCAGTTTCGGATTGGAGGCCATAAAAAATGTTGGAAAAACGGCAATCAAATCCATCATTAAAGCAAGGAAAGAAAACGGAACATTTAAAAATATATTTAATCTGTTGCAGAATGTGGATTTGCGCTCGGTAAATAAAAAGATTCTTGAGGCGCTGGTGCAGGCGGGGGCCATGGATGATTTGGAAGGCACCAGGGCTCAAAATTTCGCTGCAATTGAAGGAGCAATTAGTTTTGCTCAGAAATACCAAAGTCAATCCCAGAACAAGTCCCAGACCAGCCTGTTCGAGATGCTGGGTGATGATGGAGACGAAAATAGTGAATCCGGTTTTATGACCTATCCGCCGCTTCCCGATGTGCCGGACTGGCTGGTCCAGGAAATGCTGGAACGCGAAAAAGAACTGCTGGGATTTTACATCAGCGGTCATCCGCTGGACAAATATGCGAAGGAGATTGAGCTTTTCAGCAATCTGAATTGGAATGATCCGCAGACATACGCCGCCAAAAAAGAAGTCAGCACCGCTGCAATCATTTCGCAGTCCAAAACGCATATCGATCGCAAAGGCAATATTATGGCTTTTATCACCTTGGAAGATCGCCACAATTCATTCGAAGGGGTGGTCTTCGCTTCGGTTTATGAGAAGTACGGAAATTATATCAACAAAGGAGAGATGGTATTTGTTAAGGGCAAGGTAAGCGATCCGGGCGACCAGACATTCAAAATGTTATGCGATGAGGTTATCCCTTTGGGAGAAGTACGAAACCGGATGTCCCACGGACTGCAACTGGTTGTGAACACAAATACACTAAAAGAGGAAGAGATTGCCAGGCTGCAGGAAATTATTCGGCAGCATCCGGGGACAATCCCCCTCTTTTTTGAAATGCGGGTGAATGGAAATGACACCGGCTTTATCCTTAAGTCAAAAAAATACCGGGTTGTGGTTACCGATGAATTTTTAAGCGAACTCCAGAGCCTGCTGGGAAAACAGAACGTTTTTATTAAGAACTGAACTTTATTCAATTTGAGAAATTTATGAAAGCTGTAGTTCAGCGCGTCTCGCAAGCTTCAGTGGAAGTTGGGGGGACGGTAACAGGAAAAATCGAAAATGGGATGGTTGTTCTCCTGGGTGTGTCGCAAAGCGATGAATCGGCAGATGCTGAGTACCTGGCAAATAAGATAGTGCATCTCAGGATTTTTGAGGATGAACAGGAAAAAATGAACAAGAGTCTGTTCGAAACAGGTGGTGGGATACTTGCAATTTCCCAGTTTACTTTATATGCCAACACCAGGAAAGGGCGTCGTCCGAGTTTCATAGAAGCCGCACTGCCGGAAAAGGCAGAGCCGCTTTACAATTATTTTGTGGATTGTCTAAAAAAGGAAAAGGTAACTGTAGAGCGTGGAGTTTTTGGTGCCATGATGCTGGTTAAGATTTTTAATCACGGACCGGTTACAATTCAGCTTGATAGTGAAGACCGCCATAAGCCACGCCGTGAGTAATCGGAGATTCAGATGAATTTAAGAGAGAACAGAATTTATAATTACATTTTCAGCAAGAGTTTTTTGTTGAGGGCAAGTATCCTTGCCGGATCATTTCTGATCTTCATGTTTTTGATGGATTCCGTCTTCATGCCGCTTTATACAAAGCATGGCAAGGAATACGATTTGCCGGATGTAACGGAAAAAAGCCTGAAGGAAGGGATGGAAATTTTGGATTCCGAAGGGTTTCAGCCCATTGTAAAGGATTCAATTTACGACGAACAGTATCCACCGGGCGCTATAGTCCAACAAAATCCGTTACCGTTTTCCCGGGTCAAAAAGGGCAGACGAGTTTACCTTGTGGTAAGCATTGGCGATAAGCCACGCTACATGCCGCGCCTTATTGACTCCACTCCACAGGATGCCAATTTTTTGTTGAAAGAAGCTGGTCTTGACCTCAACCAAACAATCTATGAATTCTCCGACTACTATTTTCGGGGAGTGGTTATGAACCAGTCTGTGCCCCCAGGGGATGTAGTGAAGAAAAACCAGAAGATAAATATCACCGTCAGCCTGGGGCCGCCGCCCACATCGCTGGAGATTCCCAATATGGTTGGCAAGAGCCTTGAGAATGCCCGTAAAGAATTGGACGCCATCGGTGTGAAGCTGGGGCGCATTAAGTACAGCTATCGTCCCAATCTTGTGCCCGGCACTGTTCTGAATCAATCCATATCGGCGGGCCATAGCGCGGTAAAAATTGATTCACTTAGCTTGATGGTGAGCACCGACCAGCCACCGGCAACGGAGGAGACGAATGACAGCACCCAAAAAGGATTTTAAGATACTCCCGTCTATCCTGTCAGCCGATTTCGGTTTTCTGATTGATGAAGCCAGAACAGTTGACATCCCGGAGATAAATTATCTGCATGTGGATGTTATGGACGGGCACTTTGTACCGAACCTGACCATCGGGCCGCAGGTGGTGAAATCCTTGAAAGAACATACCCGCTTCAAATTGGATGTCCACTTGATGATCGATAAGGTGGCGGAATTTGTCCCGCTGTTCGCGGAAGCGGGGGCAGATAATATTACGATCCACCAGGAAACGGTAACTCACTTGCATCGGGAAATCCACCGGATAAAGCAATATGGCATTTCTGCCGGCGTAACAATAAATCCTGCGACATCATTGGAAAATCTTCGCTGGATCCTTACGGATGTGGATTTGGTCCTGATCATGAGTGTGAATCCGGGATTTGGCGGGCAGAAGTTTATTGCGGACAGCCTGCAAAAAATCCGGCAATTGTCACGGTGGCGGGAAGAGATAGGGGCAAATTTTATTATCGAGGTTGACGGAGGAATCGATACGGCGAATGCAGGTGAGGTTTATCTTGCCGGTGCGCGTTACCTGGTTGCCGGAAGCCATATCTTTCATCAGCCGGACCGCGCCGTGGCAATCCGCAATCTAATTAAGGGGATAGAAACCGCCAAAAGTGAACATTTGTCTCGCCTTGTTTAGCTTTGATAATCAATGATAAAAATTTGCAGATCTATTTTGCTCTTGCAAGAAGCAGTGCGGTAGTACCGGAATATTCCATTGTTTCCTTCTTTTCTTTTTATGATATTTTAAGAGTTCAAATAGGTATTTTTTCGGAATGTATTCTTATAAAATTCTATCTGGAAAGCAGGCAAATTTTATCTTCGTTTGCAGTGGAACCGTTTGAAGTGTATTTTAATTGAAATGAAAATAGTCTGGGAAAATTATAGATGAAGTTATCGAAAATATCCATAACAACAGTTGTTCTGATTCTGGTATCGGTTTTTTTGTTCCGGCAGGCAAGGGCAGAAGGATTTCAATATCGCAAATATGCCGGAGAGTTTATGGATATTGGCGTTGGCGCCCGGGCACAGGCGCTTGGAGGGGCCTATACGGCGATTTCTGGGGACATTACATGTTCCTATTACAATCCGGCAGGCCTGAATGATCTGGATGTTACACAGCTTGCTTTCATGCACACCCAACAAATGATCGCTTCGGTAAATTATGATTTTCTTGCAGCCGGTTACCGGCAGAACGAAAATCGCTCACTGGCTGTTAGTCTTATCCGGTTGGGTATCGACAATATACCGGACAGCCGGGAAGCACAGATACTGGTCAATGGAGACCCAAATAATTGGCGGATTGACTATGATAAGGTAAAACAGTTCAATGCCGCGGATTACATCCTCACATTCTCCATCGCACAACAGATGAGGCAGAACTGGACGCTTGGAGCAAACGTCAAGCTGATTCGCCGCAATTTGGCGGAACATAGCGCAAATGGACTGGGTTTTGACCTGGGGATTCAGAGAAAATTGTATTCAAATCTGCAGGTGGGTGCAAATATCCGAAATGTTACCTCAACCCTGGTCGCCTGGGACACCGGTGAAAAAGAATTGGTCAAGCCGTCTTTGTATTTGGGAGGTACTTACCTTCTTTCGATTCACAAGTTGAACAGCAGTTTCCAGCCGGTAGTTGATATGATTTTCCGGGGAGAAAACCGGCAGGAAACGGCCCGCGCCAACGTCGGCATCATCAGTTTCGACTATGCTGCGGGCATGGAATACTCCTACCAGCGAACGCTCTTTCTGCGAGGCGGTGTGGACGAGATCGGCCGGCTGACGCTTGGGGTTGGGATCAAGATTCCGCATCTTAATATCGATTATGCCTTTACGCGTTACGATAGTGAAATAGGAAACAGCCAGAGAATCGGGTTGCTGGTTTCTCTCTGATAACAACATCTCCTGCCTGTTTATTTTGCAATAATAATCTGCTTCACATGATATTCGAATTACTTTATCCAGCCGACTGTTCAAAGCTTAAGTATGTGCACTGCGTCTACTTGTTGAGGCGAAATATTTGAATAAGGCAAACCACATATTCTGCACGCGGCAACGATTATCTTTCTGATCAGATTTCCTTAAAATATCCCTAAATAATGACTCGATTCCAGGCAAAAAACCTGTTATATTTTTCGAAAACATATTGGAGTTGATGTGATGTGGAAAGTGGTGATTTTCATTCTGTTACTCGTCGGAATTTCCGTTGCGGACAATTTTGTAAACTCGACAGAACTGCAAAAGACGTGTGGATTGCCGGAGATACGTGATTTCAATGTCAATCAGTATCTGGAGAATCTTCGCAAAACTGATCCCTTGGCGTATCAGAATTTGCTGGAACAAATGAAATCAGTCAAAGAATTCAACAAAATAAACCAAACCACCAAGATGTTTTATGCCTATAATTTTAGGACAAGCAAGTTTGAAACGGTGGATGCGACCTTAAGGCGAACCGGAAATCTGACGGAAATCTGGGTGGAAAACACAAGCTGGACCAAAGGATATGTGAATGATGATATTTTAAATACAATATTAAATAATCTCGAAAACATCACTGGCAGTAACTCTATTGATCCATCCAAAGGAATTATCGAGGTGGATACCACATTATTTGGGCAGCCACCCGATATCGATCACAACGGTCTTGTGGACTTCCTTATTCTCGATATTCAAGATAATTTTGATTCTACCCAAAGCGGAAGCGCGTATTATGCCGGTTTTTTCTTTCCGAATGATCAGAATTTAAGTTCCGGTCTAAGCAATAAGATGGATCTGCTCTACCTGGATTCGCATCCCGGAATTTATTTCGATGGGACCCGGCGCACCGACAAGGTTTTGTCAACAACCGCCCATGAGTTTCAGCATCTGATCCACTACAACTATGATAAAAATGAGGATGATTGGGTAAATGAAGGATTATCCGAGTTGGCAGGAACATATTGCGGCTATGGTATCGACTTTCCCTACCTCTTTCTCGATAACACCAACCAGAGCCTTATTACATGGAATAGCGAGGTGAAGGATTACTCACGGGTCAACTTGTGGACGCTTTATATTGCCGAACAACTGGGGCGTCCTTTTATAAAGCGCTTAACTCAGACACCGGAACACGGTATCGATGGTTTTAATCTTGCCATGCAGCGGTCCGGACTTACGGGTTCGCTCTCTACCGTTTTCCCCGATTGGGTTTTGGCACTCTGGATAAACAATGTGAGCTACAATCCCCAGTATGGCTACCAGTGGGACCAGGCACGTGGTCTTCGGGCCAGGATAGACCGCCTGAATTATCAATATCCGGTTCTTGGTGCCGGTGGAACCGTTCAAAATTATGCCGCTGTTTATCACCGTTTCCGTGGGCAGGATTCACTGCGGGTTTCTTTTTTTGGAGGATACCCTTCGCATTCCTGGGTAGTGAACAGGGGAGGTACCTATCGAATTTTATCACCGGTGGGAGGTGACATTAGTTTCCCAAATTTTAACGACGACTCTACCTATGTTATGATATTGGAATCTGCCGGTACGTCTTCGTCTTATTCTTATGATGCAAGTGCCAACTTTTCCTTACGACGGTTTGTTCTCAGCTATGATGATAATGCAGTAAATTCGATCATCAGTTTTTCCTCGCCACCGGCGATTGCCGCAAATAAATTCCAGGTGCCGGAAGCAAACCTGAAACTTGAATCGATTAGTTTCTTTAATGGATCAGCCGATTACACAGCAGGCATTCATGTTTATGGAAGTGCCGGCGGAAGTTTGCCGGGGAGTGACCTGGTGACGCCAATTGACACGCTCTTGGCCACTGGAAACACTTGGGTCGATTTAACGTTTCCACAGCCGATTCAAGGACTAATCACCGGTGAGAATTTCTTCGTCGGAGTTTCCATAAATGAAAACGATAAAGCACTGGGCTACGATGACAGTCGTTCCGGCACCGGAATCAGTTACGTGAAGCTTGGCGGAACCTGGTATCCGTTGTCGTCCACTTCGCAGTTTCCGGGGATTTGGATGATCCGTGCAGAAATGACGGGACTGGTTTCTTCGGATAGTCTTGATCTTCCCGGAAACGGTGGTTTTGCCTTGAACGGAAATGATCCCAACCCATTCTTTCTGAAATCCGGGTTTACCAATATCCGGTTCACTATCCCGGATCCTGGCGAAATACGCATGATTGTTTATAATACCCTTGGCCAAAAGGTGGCCGATTTCAGGAAATTCGTCGGCACCGGTGAACCCATTCAATGGAATGGAAGAGGCTTTGAAGGCCCGCTTGCTTCCGGTATGTATTTTTACCAATTGATTTATAGAAACAACCGGACCGGCGCTATCCAGAATTCGAATTTCAAGAAAATGATCGTGTTCAGGTAGGACGCTTGTGCAGAAGGTCCTATTAATTTGCCGTTTCAGGCGCATTAGCGATTACGAACCGGATGATCATCTGTTTACCGGTACAGCACCCCAAGATTTATTAATTCAGAGCGAATCTGTTGTGGTTCGCTTGCCAGGATACCGTTAATCCCAAATTCTGAGGCGGTTTGAATATTTTCCGCGGTGTCATCGATGAAAACACACTCTTTTCCGGAAGCACCCAAATCTCGCAGGACTGCCTCAAAAACCTTTGGATTCGGTTTGTTCATTTTTAGTTCGTAGGAAAGGAAATACCGCTTGAATGAACCAAGGAAAGGGCATTTTTGAAGCGCAACCTGCCAGTGCCAGGGATCCGTATTAGAGCAAATTGAGAGCTCATAATTGCTTGTAAGCTGATCTATAATTTCGTCAATCCCTGGTTTCGGCTCGCCGATTACTGTATCCCATATCTCAATATATTCGGCGATTGGGGTGTCGCAGGGAAACATTTTCATCATGATTTTATAGAATTCATCCGGGCTGAATTTGCCCGCCATGAATCCTAAATGCGTTTCAGAAAGATAGAATGCTTTAAGTTCCGCATCTGACAAGCCACAGCGTTCCTTAAACTTCCGCATGGCTTTTTGCGGATGGATATTCACAAGAACGTTTCCCAAATCAAATATTATGTGTCTTAACATGAGGTTTCCGGCCCTTTCTTTCATTCGTCGTTGTGTTGTTCGGTTCTTCTAAAACGTGGGTAAATTATTTAAAAAAGCCCAATTATGCAACGCGCTTTGCAAACAACGAAAAAATAAATTGCTGGCTTAGTGACGCGGATTTTTAGCTTTGGACGAACACAAAGTTGGCATGGATTGGTATCAGTCGGTCAGATCTGCTAATAAATTAAATAATATCAATTTCTGCTTGCCTTTTACTGCACATCGCTTAAATTTTCCCCCATTAAAATGCGGAGGGCTAAAAATAATGGATAAGATCATATATGAGGGACTCACTTTTGACGATGTACTTTTATTGCCTGCGGAATCGGGCGTATTGCCAAACCAGGTAAATGTAACTTCGCGGTTGACCCGTCAAATAGGACTTAATATTCCCATTGCATCGGCTGCAATGGACACTGTGACTGAATCCGAGCTGGCTATTGCGCTGGCAAGGGAAGGCGGAATCGGAATCATTCATAAAAACCTTTCTGCAAAGCAGCAGGCGGATGAGGTGGACAGGGTCAAAAGGTCGGAAAGCGGCATGATTTTGGATCCGGTAACTTTAACCTCGGAAAAGCCCATCCGGGAGGCGCTCAGGGTGATGCGCCATTATCGCTTTTCCGGAATTCCGATTGTGAATGGTCCCAAATTGGTCGGCATAATCACAAACAGGGATTTGCGTTTTGAGGAAAACCTGGACCGCCCAATCTCGGATTTGATGACGGCCGAAAATTTGATCACCACGCCGGAAGGAACCACCCTGGAGGAGGCGAAAAGTATTCTTCAGAAGCACCGCATTGAAAAGCTGCTTGTGGTTGATAATTCAGGAAATCTAAAAGGACTGATAACGGTAAAGGACATTCAGAAGAAAGAAAAATATCCCAACGCCTGCAAGGACGAACATGGACGACTCCGGGTGGGAGCTGCAATCGGGGTTGGCGAAAAAGAACTGGAGCGGGCGAAAATTCTTATCAATGCCAATGTAGATGTCATAACAATTGACACCGCTCACGGGCATTCTCTAAGAGTTCTGCAAACAATTAAGGAATTCAAGGCCAAATTTCCCGGAACCAGTCTAATTGCCGGAAATATCGCTACCGCGGAAGCAGCGAAAGCATTAGCAGATGCAGGCGTGGATGCTGTGAAGGTAGGGATCGGGCCGGGATCAATTTGCACCACCCGCGTCGTCACTGGAATTGGCGTTCCGCAGATTTCCGCTATCATGGAGGTTGCAGGTGCACTAAAAGGCACTGGCATCCCCATAGTAGCGGACGGGGGCATAAAATTCACCGGCGATATTCCCAAAGCGATTGCCGCCGGCGCAAGCTCGGTGATGATCGGGAGCCTGTTTGCTGGCACTGAAGAAAGTCCGGGCGAAACGATTCTTTTGGATGGACGCCGTTACAAGCAAGTTCGCGGTATGGGTTCTCTTGGTGCTATGGCGCAAGGCAGCCGCGACAGGTATTTCCAGGAAGAAATTCTGGAAAAAGAAAAACTGGTGCCGGAAGGCATTGAGGGACGTGTTCCTTACCGGGGACCGCTCAGCGAAACAGTTTACCAGATGGTCGGCGGACTTCGATCTGCCATGGGATATACCGGGTGTCGCGATATTGCTGAGCTAAAAGCCAAAGCAAGATTTGTTAAAATAACCAATGCCGGCCTGAAGGAAAGCCATCCACATGACGTCGACATCACGAAGGAGTCACCCAACTATCGGATGAGCTAACATGAAGAGAAGTGAAATGTTTGAAAAGATTGATCACATTGGCATAGCTGTTCGATCAGTTGCTGAGGTAAAAAAACTATTCAAGACAGTTTTTAGGCTTGAACCGGTTTTTGAGGAACTGATCGAAGATCAGAAAGTAAAGGTAGTCGGATTCAAAATTGGTGAATCGAAGCTGGAATTTCTCGAACCTACTGAGCCCTCATCGCCGATAATGAAGTTCCTGGAGAAAAGAGGGGAGGGGATTCATCATTTCGCACTTGAGGTGGATGATATCCAAAGTGTCATGTCCGATATGAAATCGCATAATCTTCAGCTTATCGATGAAAAACCCAGAGAGGGCGCGGAGGGAAAACACATCGCATTTGTCCATCCAAAGAGCATGCATGGGATTTTGCTGGAGTTGTCGCAGGAAAAGTCGGACATAAAAGAAAACGAAATATCATAACCAAATGAACTCCTTTAGAATAATCAAATACCTGCAATTTTTCATTTATTTCCTGATAAGCTATGCCTTGCTTGCAATCTTATTTTACACATATCTCGTGGTAACAGCACCGAATGTCGGCATCTGGAAAAAGAAAAATCCCGGCCGCGAGATCATACTTTCAAAAAACTCAAGTGAGTATAATTCCGGCAAAAGACGCAATAGTATGAAATATCAGTGGGTTTCTATCGGACAAGTGCCGGAACTAATGATAAAAAGCATTACAGTTGCGGAAGATGCCTCTTTTTGGGTTCATAATGGTATCGATTGGCATGAAGTAGAAGAATCATTCAAGAAGAATCTTGCCGAGGGTGGATTCCTGCGAGGCGGCAGCACCATTACACAACAATTGGCCAAGAATCTGTATCTTTCGAAACGAAAGTCCATAAGCAGGAAACTTCGCGAGTGGATAATTGCCAGAAAACTTGAAAAAGAACTTCGAAAAACACGCATTTTGGAACTATATCTCAATGTAATCGAATGGGGAGACAACATTTATGGAATTCAGGCTGCTGCGCAATTCTATTTTCAGAAGAATGTTTCGGCTCTCAGCCTGAATGAAATGGCACGCCTTGCGGCCGTGATTCCCAATCCTCACAGGATGCGTCCGGACAGGGTAAACTATGCTGTTTATTGGCGAACGAATATAGTCTTGAAGCGCTTGCGAAGATTTAATTACATCGATGACGATGAATTCAATCTTGCTTCCGCTAAACTGGACAGCCTTTATCATAAAGTTTCATAAAATAGTCTTTCCTCCCCCATTGTTTATTCTAATTCCTGATTTTTAATAATATCATCGAATTTCGGGCATTTCCCAGCGGCGAAAAATCACTTTCAAATTGCCTTTTAAGGGTAGAGTTGTTAATTTTCCGGCCATTGAGGAAAACAAAAAACCCTAAGGAGCTAGATGTGAATACCCAAGATTATATGAAGCTTGAAGATAGTTATGGTGCAAATAATTATCATCCGTTGGATGTAGTAATTGAAAAGGGTGAAGGTATATGGGTTTGGGATGTCGAGGGAAACAAATATCTCGATTTTTTAAGCGCATATTCAGCACTGAACCAGGGCCATTGCCACCCCAAAATTTACCAGGCAATGATGGAGCAGGCTAAAAAATTAACCTTGACCTCCAGGGCATTCCGGAACGATCAGCTTGGCGGTTTCTATAAGATATTAAGCAAAATCTCCGGATTGCCAAAAGTGCTGCCCATGAATTCGGGCGCAGAAGCAGTCGAGACTGCCCTGAAGGCAGCGCGGAAATGGGCCTATAAAATAAAAGGTGTTGATGCCGGCAAAGCTGAAATTATTGTGTGCGCCAATAATTTTCATGGGCGAACTGTCACAATTGTAAGTGCGTCAACAGAAGACCAGTACAAAGATGGTTTTGGACCTTTTACCCCAGGTTTTAAGATTATCCCTTATGGTGACTTAAATGCACTAAATAATTCTATTACTGCAAATACGGCGGCATTCCTGCTTGAGCCTATTCAGGGAGAAGGTGGAATAATCATACCTCCAGACGGATTTTTGAAAGAGGCTGAAGCAATTTGCAGGGAAAATAATGTCCTCTTGATCATGGATGAAATTCAAACCGGTTTGGGCCGAACCGGGAAAATGTTTGCTTTCCAACACGAGGCTGTGAAACCGGACGGCATTATCGTTGGAAAGGCATTATCAGGGGGATATTACCCGATTTCCGCCTTTCTAAGCACCGAGGAAGTAATGTCCGTCTTTAATCCGGGAGATCATGGCAGCACATTCGGAGGAAATCCTTTGGCAGCGGCCATTGGAAAGTCGGCCTTGAATGTAATTTTGGAAGAGAAATTACCGGAGAACGCCTTCGAGCTGGGCAATTACTTCATGGACAGGTTGAGAACGATAAAGAGCTCGCATATCAAAGAAGTCAGGGGACGAGGATTGCTCATTGGTGTCGAGCTTTATCCTGAAGCTGGTGGAGCCCGGCGTTTTTGCGAAATGCTGCAGAAAAAAGGATTATTAGCTAAAGAGACGCATCATAATATTATTCGCTTTGCTCCGCCATTGGTGATAAATAAAGACGAAATCGATTGGGCATTTGAAAGAATTGCGGAAGTTTTAAACGCCTAATTCATTCTTTCGAACACTAATTGAATGGACGCAAAACATAAATTGGCAAAAGACGGAATTCATATTGACATTAAGATCCCGGCATAATATTAATATAATATATATTATGTAAACTACTATTCGAACTTGAATTCGCCCTGCAAAAATCCATCAACATCTTAAGTGGATTGCGGTATTGGTTGCGCTTTCCCCTCTTTGTTCTGTTTGCGCTTATTTTTTGGAAGTATGAACTCGTAGAAATGAATCTCTTTCAAATACGGATCGAGTTCGTGAATATCATCAAGAAAATCCCTCAAATTCAATTCAGGTTCGTACAGTTTTGCATTCAGAAATATCTCCACGACAAGATTAACGAGAGATTCTATTTCGTCGGTTCTTATTGCCTCAGAGAACGAAAATATTTCTTCATTTCCGGGATTAAAAAATATCTCAACACCAGCACTACTCCTGGAATTATACACTTCCAGCGATTCATAAAATATTGCAGATACATTCTGCTCTAATAATTGTTCATTGAGAAATGTAAAGAGAAATGTAAAAATGTCTTCAAATAAATCGCTCAAATTAACGGGAGATGATTCTTGTTCTTTTCCCTCTTTTGTTCTGCAACTGACAGCAATCTGCCTTGCTTCTTTAGACGTAAACCGCGTTCTCTCAAGACGAAAGCCCGCATCATTCCATGCATGAAAAACATCAAGCGCCCGCTCATCGGATAAATTCCTGTAATTTATTTGCTCTCTAGTCCCAAAGCTGTATGGAATAACGCCAAATTCCTTCTCTTTGGAAAGGAATAATAATCCTGTAAAGCATGTTTTACGACAATATAGAAAAAGATCATCGAGTGGCAGATCAGATAAATTACCCTCCAGCTCAAGCATTGCACCTTGCGTTGCGTTGCTGGCATCCGGCAATGGGATATTATTGACTATTTCAGCCAGCAGCGCATCGTAATCATCTTCCTTATTTACCAAAATTGCGCGCTCGAGAGGTATATTCTCTAACAGGCGAAAAATGTTTTTGCTATCTGCAAGAAAAGCAAATGATGTGCCTTTAAACGGTTTTAGATTTTTCAGGTACGAATAGAGTGTCAATCCCTCCAGGCTTTTCAGTTCCAGGTTTAATATAATACATTGCAGGGGAATTCTAATTTCAAGCAAGTCTTCCGGATCGGCAATATCCGTTCGCAGATAGGACGTGAATCCCAATTCGTTTAATGAATCTGTCAACTTTTGCGAAAAATTAAGATCGGGTTCGATAATCAGAATGTTAGAAGCCACTTCCCTGTCCTTTCTGAAATCAGTTCGAAAAATCCTTATTTCTACCTTTAATATCGGATAAATAATGTGAATCTTAAGTGAAATTCTGCCAGGGAAATGGGCTTCAAAATAATATTTGATATTCTGGTGGGAAAGAAAAAACCAATCAAAGTCATATCCGCTTATCCGGATATGTTGATATTGATGAAGCTAATTATTCGTTCCTGTCTTCGAAAGAAAATATTTATGGATTCTTGTGTCTTCGGTTAGCTCGGGGTGAAATGTGCAAACCAATATATTCTCGTTTTCTACCATCACGATTTCATTATTATTATGGGCAAGTAGTTTAACCCCCTCCCCTAATCTCACTATTTTGGGAGCACGAATAAAAACGCCTTCGAATCCAACTTTTTCGCCATTCAAATTCAGATCAATTGTAGTAATAAATGACTCTCTCTGCCGGCCATATGCATTTCTTTCAACATCAATGTCAATTAGCCCGAAGGTTTCGATTTTAAAATTATTTATTGTAGCAGCCAGGGTTATAAGACCAGCGCATGTCCCCATTATTTTTCTTTTGGATCCGAATTCCACAATTTTTTCAAACAAGCCATTTTTCTTTAGAAGATTTACAAAAGTGGTCGATTCCCCGCCAGGAATTATCAAACCATCACATCGTTCCAATTCCTTTTGTGTTCGGACGGCTATATTTTCGACGCCAATTTGCGTCAGCATTTTCTGATGGAGCCCAAAATCGCCTTGTATTGCCAAAACTCCGATGACCATTTTACCATCCACGGGTTTGCATCAAATCTTCTTCGGGAATCTGCCGGATATCCAGGCCTCTCATCGGCTCTTTCAATCCCTCGGAAACTTTTGCTATTATATCAAAATCCAGGTAATGCGTGGTCGCCATGACAATAGCTTTTGCTCTCTCAGCAGGGTCTTCCGACTTAAATATTCCGCTCCCCACAAAAACCGATTCGGCTCCCAATTGCATCATAAGAGATGCGTCTGCAGGAGTGGCTATTCCACCTGCAGCGAAATTCGGAACAGGTAATTTGCCATTTTCTTTTACATACCGCAAAACTTCTACGGGCGCCCCGATCTTTTTCGCCTGACCCACAAGTTCCTCGTCGCCCAGGGTAGTTATGCGCTTTATTTCGCTCTGAACTGCACGCATATGACGCACGGCTTCTACGATATTTCCGCTGCCAGCCTCTCCCTTTGTGCGAAGCATAGCTGCGCCTTCGGAAATTCGCCGGAGCGCTTCGCCGATATCGCGACAACCGCAAACAAATGGGATTTTAAATGGATGTTTGTTGATATGATATTCTTCGTCTGCGGGAGTTAGGACCTCACTTTCATCGATGAAATCAATGCCTAAAGATTCCAACACCTGGGCCTCGGCAAAATGTCCAATCCTGCATTTCGCCATTACCGGGATCGAAACTGCGGATTGTATACCCCTGATAAGGGCAGGATTGCTCATTCTTGCTACGCCACCCTGGGCCCGAATATCGGCGGGAATTCGCTCAAGTGCCATTACAGCAACGGCACCGGCCTCTTCCGCAATCTTCGCCTGATCTGCAGTTGTGACATCCATAATAACCCCGCCCTTGAGCATTTCTGCGAGGCCAACTTTTAATTTAAACTCTTTATCTTCTGAAATCATTTCAAGGCTCCTGTTGCGTTAAATATTTCAGATTTCAAATTTATTTTACCTCTGCTGGGAAAGCAAGTTCATATAAAAATGAATTTAGCATTTTGCATCTGCTCTGGTATTTCCGGCAGAATTGCTTTAACAATCTGGAGTTCATGTGCGGTCCATTGTTATTCCAATTCATAAAAAAGCCCTCCGGAGAGGGCTTTTGCAAAACACAATATGTTCATCCTTAGTTAGCGTGGATTTACCGAATTGCGCACTCCTTTTCCGGCAAACATATCGACGAACTGCTGCGCAATCTGGGTTCCGACATTTTCCTGTGCTTCAATACTGGCGGCACCCAGGTGCGGCGTACAAATAACATTTGGATGACGTGCAAGCTCCAGGTTCTGCGGGGGTTCGCTCTCATACACATCGATGCCGGCGCCGGAAACAATTCCTTCATTCAAAGCCCAGAGAAGATCGGCCTCGTTAACAATACCGCCACGTGCACAATTAATGAAGTACACGCCCTTTTTCATCTTGGAAAGATTTTCTTTGTTTATAAAATTGGTGGTTTCCGGTGTCTTGGGAACATGAATTGATATATAGTCAGCGGCCGACAGCAGATCGTCCAGTTGGGCTACAAGTCGCACCCCAAACTGATCGATAATCTCGCGGCCCACATAGGGATCATAACAGACCACCTCCATTCCCAGACATCGTGATTTTATTGCGACTTGTCTCCCAATTTTCCCATAGCCAAGAACCCCCAGGGTCTTTCCATAAATCTCATTGCCGGTAAGCTTTTTCTTTTCCCATTGCCCTTCTTTCATCGTGCTGGAGGCCTTATAGAGATTGCGGCTTAGTGCAAGAAGATACATCAGTGTCAGTTCCACAACGGCATTGGTATTTGCCCCCGGCGTATTCATCACAACGACATTTTTTTCGGTAGCGGCTTTTACATCAATATTATCAACTCCGGAGCCGGCTCTTCCAATAACCTTGAGATTTGCGGCAGCATTGATAATATCAGCAGTCACCTTCGTCGCGCTGCGAACAATTAATCCATCATACCCACCAATTATCGTTTTCAATTGGTCTGCAGGCATCCCAAATTTCTCGTCGACCGTGTGCCCTGCTTCGCGAAGTACATTCGCACATGCAGGAGAAGACTTGTCACTAATTAGTATTTTCATAGCATCACCTTTTAGTTAATTTTTATGGCGAAAAATATGTGAAATAATTCTTATTAAATCAAGATAATTCTAAAATTTATCAATTCTTCAATTTCTCTTTATATTTTGGATGTGAAAAGCCGCGCCAATTTCAGAGAGCACCTCTTCCCGACCTGCTTTCGATTTCGCAGAAAAGAAGATGGTGGGAATATTTCTCCCTTTTTTTTCAAATTTCCTGATATCTGACAGTCTTTGCGCCTTAACATTGTTGCTTATCTTATCTGCTTTGGTCATAATAAGCTTGAACGGCACCCGTTCAAATAGAAGCCAGTCCAGTAGTTGCGAATCATTTTTCTGCATACCGACAAAAGCATCTATTAAAACAAAAAGCGTTACTAAATATTCATTCCGGGTAAGGTAATTTTCTATCATTATTCTCCATTTTTCCTTTTCGCGGATCGGAACTTTTGCATATCCATACCCGGGGAGATCAACCAGATAAAATTCCTCATTTACAGAAAAATAATTCAAGGTCCTTGTCTTACCCGGCTGCTTACTGACGTGGGCAATATTTTTTCTATTCAAAAGACAATTTATTAATGATGATTTTCCAACGTTTGATCTGCCGGCGAAAGCAAATTCCGGAAGAAGCGGAATCGGGCGATCTTTAAGCTCCACGATGCTTTTTAGGAAATTTGATTCTTTTATAACCAGCATTGTCATATTAATATTTTATTTTAGTTAGCGCTTCAAAAAAGAAGAAATCTGAGAGTTTTGCCGGGTGATATTCATACGGATGATACGAAAAAGTATTATAATAAAAAAGGGAGGTTCTCACCTCCCCTACTCTGAAAAACCGGCAAATCAGATAATTTTTTCTACCTTATCCTTAAAATGGGATTTGGGATATGCCCCAATGACTTGTTCCACTATTTTGCCATCCTTAAAAAACAGCACTGTAGGAATGCTGCGGATCCCGTATTTGACTGCCACATTGGGATTATTATCCACATCAAGTTTGGCAACCTTTAGTTTGCCTTCATATTCATTCGCAAACTCTTCCATGATGGGAGCAATCATTTTGCACGGGCCGCACCATACCGCCCAAAAATCGACTACCACAGGCAAGTCGGAATTTAAAACATCTTCCTCGAAAGTGGCATCTTTAACTTCAAATGGTTTTGCCATATAAATCTCCTCGTTTCATATAATCAATAACGGCTCATAAGATAAAAATTTAAAGTTCTTAAAACAAATCATCAAAATATTATTCCGGGAAATTATCTGTGTTCCTGGCGTGCAATTACTCTTCGGGATAACTGAGAATTTCAATTTTCACCTTCAGGACGCCGGCCGACAAACCGTGCAATTTGGCTGCAGCTCCTCGCGATAAATCGAGAATTCTGTTCGGAACAAACGGACCGCGGTCGTTAATCCGAATAATGACTGATCGTTGATTTTCGAGGTTGGTAACTTTGCAGATCGTGCCAAACGGTAGGGAACGGTGCGCACCGGTCAGGCCGTTCATGTCATATGTCTCGCCGTTTGCGGTCTTGTTACCGTTAAATTCTTCGCCGTAATATGATGCCAAACCGATGAAGGTTTCATTTGATTGGTGGGACTTCCGGTCTTTTCTCAAATCTTCCCGCCGTATGCTCTCCTCTCCAATCCTGGAGCGAATGTTTGTTTGATGGGAACAGGCCATCAAAATGGATACGATGATGCTGAATATTAGCAAGAAGTTCCATTTCATTTCCGATTCCTGCAATTAATCAGTCTATTTTTATTTGGTCGCCCTGTTTTTTCGCCACAACCGGTAGCGTTTTGTACCTGCAATTGACGGGAGAGTTGTTTCGTTTCGCACCTCATCCGTTTCCTTCTGAATGTCGCTTTCATCGGCGAGAATGGTTCGCGTGGTATCAGCAGGATTCTCAAACCGGGTGGAATCGCTCACTTCGGCGCCGGGAGCAGGTTCAGTGGTTTCCTCCGGCGGGGGCGCCACCTTTTTTGATGCCGCCTTTACAAATTCCGGCTGCTTATATTTTTCTTTAAGTTCCCTATAGGCTTTTATCGCAGCCTCTGTATTATGCAGATTATGCTCATAAATCCATGCGGTCGCATATTGCGCTTTTGCAGCCCATAACAAACTTGTATCCAGGCTGGCAACTTTTTGATATACCTTCAGGGCGCTGTCCACATGGTCTTCACTATATAGATTTTCTGCTTCCCGGAATAAGTCGTGGCCTTCTTCTGCCACCGAATCCTTCTCTTCGGTGGTTTCCAAAAGTCCCTTCTTTTTCAGAATCTCTTTTGCGAAGGGCGAAGCCGGGTAATCGCTAATCAGCACTTGTTCCAGGGAGTCCTGTTTATGTTCGTTAAAATGATCGGGCTGTGAGAAAATAAAGTACATTGAGTACAGCGCCTTAGGCGTGAGGACAGAATCCGAATATGCAGAAAGGAATTTTTTATAGTAAAAGTATGCTGAATCGTAATCCTGGATTTGCAAGAGAAAATATTCGGCAAGATGGAAGCGATTCTTTCTCAGGTCGTCTTGTATTTGAGGCAGCTTCCGTTTTTCCAATTCCCTTACAACGGGTTGCGTCTTATCCGTATTTTCCCCGCCTTCCGGAGATTTATTGTTATTCCCCGAATTATTTTCGCTGGTACCATACAGAAAATTATTAAATTGATCTTCATCTTTTGTTGTATCTGGCGGGGCACCCTCCGTTGTATCAGATTTGGTGCTGTCAGGATTTAATGAGTCCTGCATTGCCAGTTTTAGGCTGTCCAGCCTGTGCTGATATTGCGCACTGGTATCCGGATTTTCCGCCAGCAAACCATATTCCCTTTTAAGCGAATCTTCCAACTGCGCGTTATAAAGCGAATCTTTGAAAACGGCATCCGTCTGCAGGCGGTACACAAGCCGCGAATCATTTTTTATCGAATCGCGTATTTTCTTGAGCTCGGAAAGGAAAAGATGTTTGTTTTCGGCCTGTTCAACACTGTCGTACTTTGCGTAGAGCTTTTTCACCTCGCCATAATAGAAAACAGCGGAATCTACATTCAGAATAGTGTTTTCGTATATTTGTGCCAGGCTGTAACTCGCCCAGGCGGTTCCGGCGCTTGGCGCCCTTTCCCTCACTACTTCTTTATATAATTCAAGAGATTCTGGCACTTTTTTCTGCTGAAAATAGATCCCTGCAATTTCCGATTTTATAAACGGCACAAAATTCTTAAATCGCGGAGCGGTAAGCATTTTGCGCAAAATTTGCAAAGCATCATCATATTTACCGATTTCCGAATAGCTCTTGGCTAAGTTGTATTTCGTCTTATATTCTACATCCAGGCTGGGTGAAAATTTTTCAACTTTTTTGTAACGATTGATTGCCTCTTTGTATTGTTTCTGCTGAAAATAAGACTCGCCTAAATAAAATTGAATAAAGGCTGCGTACTGCTTGTCAATCTTCTCTTGAAGCGCCCGTTCAAAATATTCAACAGCATCGGTATAGGCGCTGTCCTGAAAGGCCAGATTACCAAGCTCGTAATACGCTTCCGCTTTGATCCGGCTGCTGCGAGAATTGTTCAAACTAAAATTGAGGCGCTCTTTGCCATCATCGACTTTCTTTTCGGCCAGCAGTATTTTTCCATACCACAGATTCGCTTCCGGAATGAATTCGCTTTTTGGATATTTTGCTATAAATTGATCGACATGCAGTTTGGCCTGGGCGATTTTGTTCAGGTAGAACTCACATTTGACGATGTACAGCAATGCATCGTCGGAATATTTGCTGTGATCGCCATATATTTCAATCAGTTTCCAGCATTTATCAATGGTCTGTTCGAAGAACTTGTTGGCCTGCGGATGCGTGTCCTTCTCCGGTTCCTTCTGAATAATTTCAATACCCTGTTTGTAGGTATCCTTGGCGTTGAAAAGGGTATTATAATACGCACAACTCATGGTTGTGATGTAGAGTAGAAATGCTGCCGCAAAAAACTTAAGATACTTGAATTTCATTTACCAATCGACAAATTATTAGTTTCGGATTATAACGAACGCTCCGGCAATTTGTTCTTGCTATTATTTTTTATTTTCCAGTGCAATGACGAGTTCGGGCAAAACTTTATCTACCGGGCTGTTGAAATATTCGTCTGCAACCGGTGTCAGGGGAGTTTCTTCAATATTTATTTCGACTATATAGGCCCCGTTTCCTTTTGCCATGTACGGAAGTGAAGCAGCCGGTTCGACCTGGGAAGAAGTGCCGATAGAAAAAAACACCTCACTTCGAATTGCCAATTCCTGCGCCTGCCGAATGGCATCCTCCGGCAGCATCTCACCAAACCAGACCACATCTGGCCGAATCAACCCTCCGCAATCCGGGCATTGCGGCGGTTTGTCGTCCAGCACCAGTTCGGCTTCATAGGGCTTTCCGCAATCCATGCACTTATTATGCATAATATTTCCATGCAATCCAATTACGTTTGCGCTTCCAGCCATTTCATGCAGATTATCCACATTTTGAGTGATTATGGCAAAATCGGAGAAATATTTTTCCATATCTACAAGCGCGTAGTGACCCAGATTAGGCTTGATATCTTTAATCAATTTGCGGCGCCAGTTGTACCACTCCCACACCAGCTCCGGATTTCGGCGGAAAGCATTATAATTTGCCAGTTCCTCCGGGCGAAACTTCTTCCACAATCCATCCTCACCGCGGAAAGTAGGAACTCCGCTCGGAGCCGAAATTCCTGCCCCGGTTAAGACGCCGACGCTATGGGCACCACGCAGTCTATTCAACAGCTTATCGCTAAATTCCATTTCTATCCCTTGCTAAATTTGCGTTAAATTAAGCACCCGGAAATAAGCTGTCAAGTCGTTAATTTATTACCGATTAAAGTTGAAAATGCGAGACGGCAAATCCAAGCGGAGTAGTGTCTTGAATCTACTGTTCGGTCGTTTCATGAAATCACGGAATTGGAATTTTGGCTTTCCTCGGCCCGGATTTTCTGAACAGGAAAACAAGAACTGCACCGGATATAAACCCTCCAAGGTGCGCCCACCATGCGACGCCCCCGGTCTGGCTTGCAGTGCCGATCTCTGCTGCCCCACTCAGCAACTGGAATAGTATCCAGATTGCCAGAAAATATACCGCGCGGATTTCCACCACCGTAAAAATGATAAGAAGAAAAACCGCGGTCAGAATACGGGACCTGGGAAAAAGAATGAAGTAGGCACCCATGACACCGGCAATTGCACCACTGGCGCCGATAAGCGGTAATTGCGATGCCGGGTTTATAAAAATATGGCCGGCAGTCGCCAGAATTCCGCATAGGATATAAAAAAACAGGAACCGCGTGTGCCCAATTCGATCTTCGACATTATCGCCAAAAATCCACAAAAACCACATATTCCCAATTACATGCAGCCAGCCCCCATGAAGAAACATGGCGGAAATCAACGGCAAAATATTAAAAAGAACCAGGACTGGTTTCAGGTGTCCCTGAACAAAATAATTCGCAGGCACAACTCCATATTGTTGAAGAAACTTAGGGAGCGCCGTTCCTAGAGATATTTCATAGACATATATGAGCAGATTGATGAGGATCAGGGAGAGAGTCATTATCGGGAAGGTACGGGAACGGATAGTGTCCCGAAGTGGAATCATTGCCTAATCTCATATTTTTTGCTATTTGGGGATTTGGACTGCGAGAGGATCGCGCAAGCAGCCTCAAATTTCATTTCGTGTCTTGAGGGCTTTGCTCAGGGTGAGTTCATCAACGAACTCCAGGTTGCTACCCAACGGGATGCCTCTTGCCAATCGCGTGATTCGCACGCCCAAAGGTTTTGTCAACCGGGAAATGTAGATGCCGGTCGCCTCCCCTTCCGTGCTGGAGTTTAGCGCCAGGATAACCTCCTCACAATTCTCCATGCGATTCATTAGTTCTTTAATATGCAAATCTTCCGGACCAACCCCGTCCAGCGGCGAGATTACTCCTCCCAAAACATGGTAGATGCCGTCATATTCGTTTGTTTTTTCGATCAGCATAATGGTTGTCGGATCTTCTACCACGCAAATTTTGCCGGTATCCCTGGAGCTGTCGCTGCAAATCGAGCAAATATCCGATTCTGTGTAATTGAAACAAATTGAACAAAACCGGATTCGTTCCTTAACTTGCTGAATAGCATGTGCCAGAGAGTCCGCTTCATTTTTGGAGGAATTCAGGATATACAAAGCAAGCCGTGTGGCCGTCTTTCTGCCAATTCCCGGCAAACGTCCGAATTCTCCGATCAAATCCTGAAGGGCGTGAGGTAGGGACTGCGAAGACATATATTAAAGTCCAGGCAACTTAAAACCGCCGGGCATATTTCCCAACATCCCGCCGGTTACTTTGCTCATCTCTTCCTGGGCTCTCTTCTGTGCATTTTCCAGCGCCTGGTTTACTGCTGCGGCAACCAGGTCTTCCAACATCTCTTTATCCTCGGGATCCACAACTTCCTTCTCAATTTCGACTTTCATAATCTGGTTTTGACAATTCGATGTAACCTTTACCATTCCGCCTCCGGCCGAACCCTCAACTGTAATATTGGCCAATTCCGCCTGAACCCGCGCCATTTCTTCCTGCATCTTTTGCGCTTGCTTTAATATCTGATTCATTCCGCCTTTCATTAAAAAACTCCTGTTTTGGTAAAAAATGTATCCTTTTACAAAATCATATTCAACAATAATATCACGAAATTCCCTGATCACTGTTTTCATCCAGGTCAAACATGTCGATGATTTTTCGAATGATTGGCTCTTTGTTTTTGATATCCTGAATAATTTCCTCGGGTGTACGCGGCTGCTTGGCAATTCCCTCTTTCTTGAAATCCATTGTAAAAAAATCAAGATGAATGGGTAAATTGAAATCAGTCTTCATGATTTCTTCAATCAATTTGCGGCCTTTTTCCACGTGCTCGCGGTGAAATTCAGATTGCTTGTCATAGGCGATCAGCAACTTCCCTTCGTCCACTTTATACGGCACTCCCTCCTGCAGAAAAGAACCAAGCGCTATTTTTTGCGATCGCACTTTCTCGACAATTTCCGGCCATTTTGCTGCAACGGCAGACAGATCGATCGTAACTTCTGATTCCTCATTTTCAGTCGGGGTTGCTTTTTGGTCCAATTTCTTGAATTCGTTCCATCGTTTTTCCACCCTGCCCAATTCTTCCCCTACCCGGTTTCCTGAGACAGCCGGCCCTGGAGAAGATTTCAATTCGGGAATGTTTGCATCATGCTGTGACGCTCGATCTGCCGGATTCGTAGCAGAAGCTTTCGTATCCGGTTTGGGTTGCTCTTGTCTTGTGGTGGGAGCTGTATTTTGTGAGATTGAAATTTCGGGATTTTCTTTTAATTTTTCTATTAATGCAAGGATCTCCTCCAGTTTCTCGCTTGGCGGCAGATGCGTTATCTTGAGGAGCAGCATTTCAAGAGCGAGCTGCGGGAAGGTGCTGAATTTTAACTCCTGTTCCCCTTCGCTGATAATATGAATGTAATGAATGAGATCCCTTTCATTGAAACTGGCCGCGTCCGACTCATATCGTTTGGCATAATAATCCGTGACATCCAACAATTTTGAGTCTTGGAGCGCACTGACAAGAAGCAAATTCCGAAAATGTTCCTGAAGCCCGTGGATAAAATCGACAAGATCGTGCCCCGAGCTAATGATCTGATCAGCATATTTCAGCACCTCGGCGGTATCTTTCTTTTTCAGGAGATCCGTGAAATTGAAATATACATCCTGGTCGATCATGCCCAGCGAGAGCCTCACCTGTTCTACACTCAGTTTACCATCGCTGAACGATATCATCTGGTCGAGAATGCTCTCTCCGTCCCTCATGCTGCCATCCGCCTTCCTGGCAATCAGGAGAAGCGCCTCATCGTTGATCTCAATATTTTCTGCGGTGACAATTTTTCGGAGCTGATCCACAATTTTACCGATAGAGAGCCGCTTAAAATCGAATCGCTGGCACCGGGACAATATTGTCAGGGGTACCTTATGAATTTCGGTTGTGGCAAAAATAAATATCGCGTGAGACGGAGGCTCTTCCAGGGTTTTCAAAAGAGCATTAAACGCTTCTTTCGTCAGCATGTGGACTTCATCGATGATGTAAATTTTGTAGCGATTGGAGGCCGGGGCAAACCGGATGTTTTCCCGAAGATTTCTGATTTCATCAATGCCCCGGTTACTTGCACCATCAATTTCAATTACGTCCAGGCTGTGTCCTTCTGTGATGCTTTTACAGTTTGGGCACTCGTTGCATGGATTGACAGCCGGCTGCCGTTCGCAATTTACGGCTTTTGCCAATAACCTTGCAGTGGTGGTTTTGCCCACACCGCGCGGTCCCGCGAAAATATAGGCGTGTGCAATTCGCTCATTTTTCAAAGCATTCATTAATGTGCGGGTCACATGCTCCTGACCGATTACATCCTCGAAAACCATCGGTCGCCATTTGCGGGCAAGAACGATGTAAGCCATTTGACAGCCTCAGAAATATTCCTTAAAATAAAGCCAGGCACCCCACGGCACATAGTCCGAACACCTACCGTTGCTTCCTTCCGGACCTGGCGGGGTTTGGCATTGTCCTATTGCGTGGGACCTGGCATAAATTCAAGTTAAAAGGTGAAAGTAAAAAGGCGAAAATAATGTATGTAATTGGTTTGCCGCCGACTTTTGCCTTTTTCCTTTCCACTTTTTCCTTTTCATCTGGTGGAGCTGAGGGGAGTCGAACCCCTGACCTCTAGAGTGCGATTCTAGCGCTCTCCCAACTGAGCTACAGCCCCAAATTGACGCCCAAAAATTTAGGGAAATAGCCTAACGAAGTCAAACTGATTTTTCCTTCGGGGTAAGTTTATGTTTTTCGCACACTTTCCGAATATCTAAATTCGATTACGGCAAAGTTGCCGGATCGCGATGCAGCAAATTCAGGCGGCCTCATAATTATCGAGTAGAACCGGTTTCCCGGTGAAGTTGGGAACGAAAGCAAATTGAATAAATTTTCCGGCGTATTGCATTTGTTATAGAATTATTTTATTTTCAGCGAAATTAGAGATAAGAAGACTTTATGTCAAATTCCTTAACTGAAATAGAAAAGAAGTTCACCGAGTTGGAGGTCCGGTTTTCTGAAATCGAAAATCTGAATCAGTTCCTGGCACAACAGGCAAAGGAATATTTTCTCCTTTTTGATTCCATCAGAAAATTGAACACAACAGGCGGTATCAAGCAATTCTTCAAATCGCTTGATACAATTCTCCATAAAGGTTTTGACATCGATGAATTTTCTCTGATCCTGCAAAATGATAATTCGGACCTCCTCACTATTCATCACTCGTTCGGATTGCCCAAGCGCAAACTAAGAGAGATGTTTTACAGACCGAATGAAGGATTGGCAGGAAAGGTATTTGTTAACAAGCAAGCGGTCTATATACCTGATGCTTCCGTTTTAAGAGGATTTACCTACTATGGGCTGACCAAAAATATCCAGGGTAGCTTGTACTATCTTCCCATTCTCGACCGGGACCAGAACGGCGTTGGCGTAATGAAACTTAGAAAAGTTGTTAAAAACGGCTTCTCTGATGTGGAAAGATCCGTTCTTCCCAATTTGCAAAACGAACTTGGCAATTCTCTCATGAATGCCCGGAAAATTGAGCTGCTGAATACGAAAAGCTATGTGGACGAGGTGACTCATCTTTACAATTGGCTATTCTATGCGGATCATTTCCCGATTGAGTTTAAGAGGGCGCAGCGATACCAGCGGGAGCTTTCGCTCATATTTATCGAGATTGAGAATTTCAAGAATTTGGTCACGCATACCGGGCCGGATTCCATTAATGATGTACTGAGAAAAGCCGGTGTATTATTAAAGGAGCTAACTCGCAGCAGCGATATTTGCGTCCATTTTTCCACCGCAAAATTTTTGCTCATCCTCCCCGAAACAGGAAGGCAGGCGGCGTACGAGGTGGCCCTGAAATTGAAGAAAGCCTTCGAAAATATGGCCTTTGAGCTAAATGGTGATTTGGAGGAACCCGAACCGCGCTTTCCAATGGGCATTGCCGGATACCCGCAGGATACCATCGAACCCAAAGTACTGATTGAATTAGCGGAGCGCGCACTTTTACAGGCAAAAAAGAATCTTCCCCGCACCATTGCGATGGCCGAAGACTAACATATGAAATAGCCACTATTTACGGCAAGCCGGATATTATTGGAAATTGCCGCAACCGCCATTGCAGGCCGATGAGCGATTTCTGAAGATGAAACCTGTTTTCCCCATTCCATCCAGAAAGTCCAGTTCGATATCTTGCAGCCTGGAAACGCTATACGGATCAACATATATTTTTATGTCGTTGACTTCGAGGATTTTGTCATTTTCCATGGCCGTTTCCTGAAAGCCAACGGTGTATGCAAGCGCCGAACATCCGCCGCCTTTGGCACTTATTCTAAGCCCAAAATCGACCCAACCTTCGCGCTCCATAATATCTTTTAACTGAAGCTTTGCTTTATCTGAAATCCGGAACATGATTTTCTCACTCATTTCGTATGAACTCTTCGCATGGCAACCAGGAGAATTCGTTGGATCCTGATGCGATGACAAAATACTGATTTATATTATTCTATTAGAAACAATTATTTGCCGCTATTCAATCCTGTTTTCAACTGAACCGGGTATGAATGCAAAACCCTGTTAATGCTGCTCATCCCGGTAAAATCTCGAGGCCATCACAGATGGCTTCAAGGTGGTATTTCAGCATGGTTTCTTTCGCAAAAATCAGATGTGCATTCATTATTTCAATTGAATAGCCAGCCGGCGCAAATATCACCATCAGTACATTCTGGCTTTTTAATTCAATTGAGCTGCGCAGGCTGTCGGCACTTGGATTTCCGAACGGCCCGTCGTCATCCGCCAGTGTCAGCCGGTTCCCCAGGTGAATCATGTCCTTCCCGATTCCCTGGTACTGTTCCCCTTCGGTCCCCAACCGGATTTCTATTTCACCCTTTATCTTATCCAAATCGTACAGGCCAATCGGAAGAAAAAATGCTAACGAACAGTAGTTGCAAACATCCACTATGGAATTGATGCGGTACAACGCCTTTCCCTTTACTACCCTTCGGAAAAGAGCTTCAGATGAAGGGCGTATCCTGGTTGGCTCCATTCCGGCAGCCCGATAAAGTGTCCTGGCCGGACGCAACTGATCGAGAGCAGCGGATGGATTTGGATACCGCGTTTTATACTCTCTTTCCAATTCAGCAATTTCCTCCCATTGAGAGGAAATGTGCTGCCGGCATTTAACACCTGAAAACCGGATAATTCCCGCAACCAGCATATCTTTTACTCTTGGATGAATTTGAACCATTTTTGGTGGCATCGACTCACCGCGGTTTAATCTTTGGCCCACTGACTTACCAGCAAATCAACAAACGGAATATCGGCAGGCGAAAGCTCATATTCATTTAGATCGTCAATATCCACCCACTTTACCTGCTGATGATCCTTCAAACGCATATCACCTGAAATGAGTTCTGCAAAATATGCAATCAGCACAATGTTTTTATCAGAATAGGAATGATTCACCGCTCCGAAAATTCGTCGTATTTCGATTTCGAGCCCGAGTTCCTCGCGGATTTCCCGCTTCAGGCAATCCGCAGGCGTTTCGCCAGCCTTCAGCTTACCGCCGGGGAATTCCCATTTCAATGCCTGCGAGAGGCCCGGTTTTCGCTGCGCCAACAACACCTGTCCCTTTTCATTCAATATGATGGCAGCCAGAACCGGGATGATATTATCGTTTTGTTTAGGCATTTCATTTTCGCTTTTGCGGGTGTCGGGATTTGCTACGGCAAATTTCTCTGTCTCATCTTGGTAATCAGAGATATTTGGCAACTTCTTCTATGAGCTTCTCTCGCAGATCGTCAAAATTTCCGGTAAACCGGCAGCCTGCCGCGTGCAGGTGTCCCCCACCGCCAAATTTTTTGGCAATCTGATTCACATTAATTCGCCCCTTGGAACGAAAGCTCACTTTGAAAAAACCGGCCTCAACCTGCCTGACAAAAGCACCCACTTCAACACCTTCGATTGCTACGCTATAGTTTGCCAATTCTTCGATTTGCGCATGATTGTTCTTCTGCATAATATCCAGGGGCAGGTAGATAACAACCAGCCCGCCATCAAGGAATGATTGCATATTGGCCAGACCGTAGCCAATGGTTTTCATCGATTCCAGCGAATTGTTATAGAACAGGCGGTTGGCAATGCAGCTTGGTTTCACATCAAAACGCAGCAGGTTTGCGGCGATTTGAAAATCTCGACGAGATGTATTGGAAAATGAAAATCTGCCGGTATCGTACATTATTCCGGTGAAAAGCAGGTTAGCAAGTGCGTCACTTAATTGAATTCCGCTTCGCGAAACAATTTCATAAACGAGCTGGCAGGTGGAGCTGGCATCAATTTTTACCAGATTGAAAGATGCAAAGTCGTCCTCAACCGGGTGGTGATCAATTTTAACGCAGAAATCCTTCCTGGGCAGCAATTTCGCCGGATCACCCATGCGACTTAAGCTCGGAACGTCCAGCACGACTGCCGCATCGAAAGACTGCTTGCCGGCAGAATTATACGTCCGAATTTTGTCGAATCCCCACAGGTACTGATATTTGGATTCCACTTGTTCATCATGAATGATTACCCGGTATTTTTTTTGCCACTGATCCAACAGGTAAGCCATGGCCAAAACGGAAGCGTAGGCATCGCCGTCGGCATTCATGTGCGCTGTAATCAGGAAATTGTCAGCAGATTTTAAAAATTTAAGGATTTTTCGTATCTTTTCGACCATTCAAATCTCCAAAAATTACCTCATCATAATAAAAAATAACGTAAACAAGGAGTAGTAAAAAAGATGAAAATTATAAAATAAATGATTTTTCAAATCAAGGATTATTTTAATTGAAAGTGAAGAAAACGGCTATCGATGAAATAATTGTTGGTTTTTCCTGGTGCTGAAGGGGCTTCAGGTAGAATTATTCCAGTTAGGAATTCAAGCCGTGTGTAGAAGTTGCGTATCCGAAATTTTCCTACCGGACTACTTGCTCTAAAAAATGTCTTACTGCTATCCGGCTTCCTGGGCTCCGGTCAAAAATTGCAGGTTTTCTTTTATCAACTCGTTGTCGGGATCAAGTTTTAATGCTTTGACATATTGCTGCCTGGCCTTTCCCGGAGCACCCTGCTCGTAAAAAAGGTTCCCGGATATAAGTAGTGCTTCCGGGTCGTCCGGGTACTTTCGAAGATATTTTTCCACTTCACTCGATGCTTCTTCAATCTGTTCCTGTTTCAAAAGCGACTCGATCCAGATTTTTTGGAGATTCTGCGAATCCTTCAACAGGCCCTCAAATTGCTTAAAATGGTCCTCGAGTTCATCATATTTATTTTCAATCAGGTGGATTTTTGCAAGATAATAGATCGCTTCTTCATTTTCCGGAAAATCTTCCAATATCTCCCGGTAGGTTGCTTCCGCTTCCTCGAAATTTTCATTTGCGAAGAGAATTGAACCAAGCCCAAGTTTGGCGTGGAGAGAACTCGGATTTTGCAGCAGAACCTTTCTTAGCACTTCCTCGGCCTCATTTAATCTTCCTGAATTAATCAATTGAAAGGCAACATAAATGCTGGGATCTTCCATTAGATCGTAGACTGATCTGGCGTACGAATCTTCGATATTTTTCGCCAGGTAGCGTGAGATAATATCCCTTGCCGTATTGGCGTCTCCATCTTCAAAATAAAGATTGGCAAGTTTCTCGTGAGCTTCAAAATCGTGCGGAAATTGCTTCATAAGTTGCAGCAAGATCGTTATACCCTGCTCAAATCTTTCCTGCGAGAGATAAGCATCCGCCAGGTTTTTCAAATGTTCGGGGTGAGTGCCATTGTTGGAAACCGCCTTCTCGAAATATCGTATGGCCAGCTCTGGCTGCCGGTTCCGGAAACAAACGGCACCCATTTCATTTAACGCCTCGGAATCTTTTGGCTGAGCGGAGAGGTAGTCTGCAAGTGCCTTTATGAATTCGTCGGATTTCCCCTGGTCCCGCAATTGCCGGTATCGTGTTTTCAGGAATTCCGGATCTGCGGCATTCAAGTCACGGTCATGATTTGTATTTTCGTCGGGAATCATTTTGTTTTCCACATTCCCTGCCAAATTTTCCAGGAGCTTCCGCGACTCCACATCATCCGGATGATTTTTTAGAATCGTTGCAAAGGCCTGCCTTGCTTCGTCAATTCGATTCAACCTTGCCAGGCACTTTCCATATTCATGCTGGGCAGCAATGAATGAGGGATCTTTCTCGATGGCAATCTTGAAAAAAGAGAGGGCATCTTCAGGTTCGCCTAAGTTGAATGAAATACGACCCAATAAGTGATATGCCCGCGAAAAATCAGGACGGGGTTCAATAATCCGATTCAGCCTGATTATCGCTTCTCCATAATTATTTTTTTGGAATAATGACAACGCTTCATCATACATCTTCTCGATTTTCGATAGCTGGTCGGCAGGGACCGGCCGTTTTGCTTCTGGCAATGTCGCCCGATCTAATTTTCGTGCATGGGCAGCCTCTTTCCACATATTACCCGACTTGCCGGCTTCCAGCAAAGATTTGCTTTTCATCCAGACTATTTCGGCGGGGATCAGTTTTTCCATACATGCATATTTGACATCAGCCGGGCACCATTTACCAAACAATTCTCCAAGTGTTGCCTTTTGCTCTTTCACCCGGGCTTTCAACTTTTTGTTATGCTTTTCATCGTTCAGCAATTTGTAACAGGAATTGAATTTGCAGCCCGACTCAATAGCAACCGCATTCCAGCCCAGAATACCGTGCCGGTAAGGAAGGCGGTTTTGCCCGGACACTACCGAATAAATGCCGGCAATCGCTATATCGCTGGCTGCCGCCAACTGAACCGGGCCGCTGTCCGTAGAGATCAACAAATCGCACATCCGACACAAGGCGACAAATTCCAACGGCGAAAGCTGATTTACCAGGTCCACGGTTCCTTCCCTCTGAAAGCGGAATACGCCTCTTGCCGGATCGGTTGAATCACTTCCTACAAGAACAGGGACATGATTTTCTGAGAGAACCATATTTATCAATGTTTCCCAATTTTTGCCAGGCCATGTGCGGTTGCGGTCACCTTTTGCGGCATGAATAAGGATGATCCTTGGTTTCGCGGCAGCATGCTCTCCGAATAATGGATAAATTTTTGCCTTAACTAATTCCCTTACCTTATTTTTGATTTCCGATGGTACCTGTAACTCAATTTCCTTCTTTTGCCGCGGCAGACTTAGGCCGAATTTGCGCAAAAAGGCATCCACCTGGTGCAATGGTTTTATGCCAAATTCAACCGGATTCAGGTCGTGTATTTCGGGAACGCGGCTTTTTAGCTGAAAGAGATTTTCCGCCGGGTAGAATTCATCTACCCATGGATTTGCTAAGACAATCTCCTTGTTGCTGCTTAATGTAACAAATGTGATTTTACAGCCCGGATATTTCGTTTTCAACGCGCGGGCTGTGGGCAATGCCATCAGCACGTCACCTATTCCGCCCTCACGCCATAAGTAAAAGTGGTTGTTCCCCGCTTTCGAATATTTATTATGCTTTTTTTCCGGGCTCAGTTTCTTCATGCTTTCAATTGGCCTAACCGCTCGAATTTTCGGAATAACGACATCGCAAATCCCCCGGAATTCATCGATATTTTCCACGAGGCAGATGCTCTCCCATGGGTGAATAAATACAAAATCGGATGAGTCCTGCCACCCTTCCAGATCGGCGTCCCGAACAGCATGAAACACAATGGTGGGAACCGATGCAAGGCCAGCCATGGTTTTTGCCCATGAGTCTGCTCCGACAAACAGGTCGCTGCTGGCGATAAGCTCCATCTGTTCCCTGAAATTGTAGCTGCGCTTATCAATCGCACCATGCACCGCCGGATATTCGGAATTCTCGTCGGGGGTTCCCAGAAGCACTGGTCTGATTTCCTGTAGTTTGAAAAATCTCAGAAGGTCATCCCATTGTTCCGGATCAATTACATTTCGCTTGCTCCCGACCATGCCCTTTACGCTGCCTCGGGGATGAATGGTAACCTGGAATTTTTCCAGTTTTTCCGTTCTGAACTGCTTGATCCACAATGGCCGTCTGGTCACTTTATATTTGGAGAAAATATCAATATTCTCCACCCATTCGTCTTCATAAAATTCATTTTCCGGGGCGACCCCCATCCCCTGGCAATTGTTCAGATTGGGAAATATCTTGCGAAGCAGTGCGTGGGAGATATCATTTTCCGGTCTTGGAATGAAATATACTTTGCTGATTTCCGGAAATGCCTCAAAAAAACTTCGCAGGGTGTTGGTCGAGCTGGCAATGCTGACAATTGTCTGGGCAGGTTTCTTATCATAGAATGTGGATAGAAGCAGCAAGGCATCCCCTACTCCGCCGAAATGGGCATAAAACGGTTCAAACGCCTGGAATAATCTTCCCAATTCCAGGGCCGTCTTGGTGACGTCTCCTTCGTTGTACTCTTCCGGGAATAAATCCTTTTTCAGGTATAAAAATTTCTGATCCTGTTTTTCGATCTTGGATTCAAGCTCAATTCGCAGCATTTCCGCTGCCCACCGCCGGTAGAAAATACCGGCGGCTTTGCGATTCAATTCGTCTATTACATTCTGATCAGGGCTGGATTTCCCTTCATGATGAATCACGACAGAGGACGGTTCGTAGCAGATGCTTTTGCCCTCTTTTCTGACCTTGAAGCAGAGATCCGTATCTTCAAAATACATTCCGTAATCTTCTGTGAATCCACGGACCTTCTTGAATAAACGCCTCGGGATGAACAGGCATGCACCGGTGACTGCCTGAACCTCTTCAGGGTGGATGACTGAGGGATCGTCTTCTGATGCAGTTCTGAAACGGTGTAGCGGCCAAAATCTGTATTCCGGGTTTACATTTTCCATAAATTCTATGCCGCAGTGCTGAATAGTCCGATCCGGATATAACAACTTACTGCCGACGATCCCAATTTTTTCATCCTCAGCAAACCTGGAAATGGCATTCCGCAGCCAACCTGATTCAGGCTCGGTATCGTTGTTCAAGAACACCAGGTATCTGCCCTTTGCCATCTTCGCACCCTGGTTACAAGCCCTGGCAAATTTCAGGTTCTTTTCATTACGAATAAATTTCAAATTGGGATATCGCTGTTTGGCCTCCGCCAGATATTTCTTTGTTCCATCGCTTGAGGCGTTATCAACGAGAATCACTTCAAATGATATTTCCGACCCGGTGTTTTGATATATCGCCTCAATGCATTTCCGGGTATATTCAACCTTGTTGAACAGAGGGATGATAATGGAGGCGTGAAAGTTCCCATTCTTGTCTATCATCTTACCCTGCTTCGAATCCAGTGCTTCTTTCTGCGTATGCTTTTTCGTTTTTGGGATATGGCTGTCCTGTCGGCCGTCTGCCAAGTCATGAATCTTCGCGAATGCGTAGCAATTCGAATTTATTTTCTGCAGGCTAAAGCCTGTATTCTTCGCAAGAAGAGAAATTGATTTCGGAGTATGAATAAGGCAATGCCCTATTCGGGGATCAAGGTAGCTCCAGGCTTTCGGTTCCTGATCCTCGTAAAAACTGCTTTCTATATAGACAACTCCGGATCTTTTCAGCACGCGGTTGAACTCCCTGAACAAGGCCTCAGGCCGGATGATATGCTCAATGACTTCCACCATATTAATGGCGTCAACAGATTTCTCCTGCAATTCGGGCAATTGAATTTCGGTATCCTGATCAATGTTGATACATGCAATTCCTTGTTCTTTCACAAATTGCCCGTATTCGCCTTCGCCGCATCCAAAATCGACCATTTTTTTGATCTTTTCTTTGGAGACCAATCGCAGGCGGTTCAGTCGAATATGATCGGATCCTTCTTCATGCCGACCTCCATTTCCATTATTCTCGGTTCTTAATATTGACGAATCAATTTGCGGGGTAAATATTGACCTGCAAGCCGGACATTGGTAATATTTGTGCTGATGTTTTAGCAAAACAAGCGGAGTTGGTGCCTCACAGATGGGGCATTTCTGCAAATCATACTGATCAATAATGTCAATCATTGGGGATGTCTCTTTCGCCCGGCTTTCTTGAGCTTCCGATTCCGGCTTCGACTGCCCTGTAATTTGAATGATTTTCTGCTTCCACACATCATTATCGGGATCGATTTTTTCAAGGCGCTGCAATAATTGCATCGCTGTATCAAAATCCTGGAATTGTTCCGACAATGCCGCCAATACCGAGAGCACTTCGATATCGTCGGGATTTGCACCAAGGATTTGATTATATATTTTAATTGCCTCGGCAGGAAAATTGAGCTGGAGGTAGAGATCGGCTAAATTTTTCTTAATATTTAAATTTTCATTATCCAGCCTGTAAGCGATTTGCAGGTGATGAACGGATTCCGCAATCCGGCCTGTCTGGTAGCAGAGTACCGCGAGCTCATTGTGTGCCATGGCGTGATGGGGAAACTCATTTAAAAACTGAAGATATTTTTCTAAGGACGCATCGGATTCAGCAACCGCCTCATTGTTCTGAACTTCTTTTCCTATGTTTTCAAAAAGCTGGTTCTCTATGCTTATTTCCCGCTTCGCGATCTCATCATACGCGACTCTCCCCGACTCACTCAGTGCAGTGTCAAGCGCCGAATAATTGGGGATGAACCTCCAGGTGGCGTCAAATCGATGTCCCCAGAGCATGAAAAATCGTCCCAGGTTAGGCAGCAGGTTTTCGTATCTTATTTTTGATTTTCTTTCGTGATGAATCAACACCGCTTCAGGATTGTAAACCACTTTTAGCGCCAAGTCGCGTATTCTTAGACACAAATCGGCATCTTCGCAGCCATTAAGATACCCCTCATCAAATCCGCCCACATTTCGGAAATTTTCGGCTGATACCGCCAGGCATGCACCGGTTACCATGTCTATTTCTTTAAATTCATTAACTTCAGGTGCGTCTGCCGGGGCAAAGCGGTATTCATGATCCGGTGCCACCAGAATCAAGCCATAATTTCCGAGAGAAATAGCCCGATCGAGTGGAAGAAAGCCGATCCCGGCGTGTTGGATGGTGCCATCCGCATATAGCAATTTTGCTCCCGCGATCCCGACCTTTTCATCAGCTTGAAAAGGCCTGATTAGATTCTCCAGCCACCCTGTTTGCGGTTCGGTATCGTTGTTCAGAAAAACCAGGTATTTCCCCCTGGCATGTTCCGCTCCGATATTGCACCCTCTTGAGAATCCAAGATTTGCTGAATTGGCAACTAAATTGAAACTGGCCTCCGACTCTGCAACAGAATTCAGGTATGCAGATGTTTCGTTATCCGAGCCGTTATTAACAAGAATTACTTCATATGAAAACTGATCGCCCGTATTTTGGACAAGCTTTGCCAGACAACTGCGTGTAAAATCTAACTGGTCGTAAACCGGTATAATGATGGAGACAACTGGTTTGTGTTGAGGTGAGTCGTTCGGTGCAAGACAATTTTCCTCTGAGATTCTGTTGGTCTCTCCTGGAAACGAAAAAGCAAAGTTGGCTGGCTCCTTCCTCTTTGAATTATGCATTTTATTTAAACGATTATCCCTGTGTGCTGCCTCTTCAGACAGCGACTGGTACAGTTCCAAAACATGACCAAATTGTTTTGAATCTAAAACCGTAGTGGAAGCATGTTGATGATGTCTTAAATTTGCTGCTAAGGCAGAACATGCTTCTGCAATCTGCTTTTCATCAGCTTGCCAGTTTAGCCAGACCAACAACCGCGTTAATTCAGCTTTTGAATCCTGGAAATAGGCATCATAATGGGTTATTATTCTTTGGGCAGGTTCTGTCGCCGATAATAATAATTTGTTATACTCATACCACAAATTCAGGCCATACTCCAGAGAAAAACCATTCCTCCGCTGGAGTGAGAAAGCCACCTCCGCCGGATTGCGTAGGGCAAATACAACTTTCATCTCCGGTACCAGGATTTTCCAAAACGGATAAGTTATGCTATTCCGTGGATCCTTCCATCCCCACGGAGAAATAAGGCTCATCTCTTTAATAAGATCACTTGCTTTTTTTCTTATCGAATATAAAAGTGGTGCGGAAGTCCAGTCTTCCGGCAACTGGGGTATTTTATCCCAACTTCCTCCAAAGAATGAAAGGATTTCATCATTGATTTGGACAAAATCGAGGTGCTCCCAAAATCCATTAGGATTATCGTTTGCTGCAGGCATGATGCGATCGGATTGTCCCAGGTAGAGCCCTGCCAGATTTAACATGCGGGCGACCATCGATGTACCCGAGCGGTGCATTCCGGTTATACAGACTGGCATAATCTATTACTCCAATTTTCTATTTAATCCACTTTTGTGTGCTCCGGGTGGTTATTCTATATACCCTAAATCCCGGAGTCTCTCTTCAATTATTTCCGCTTCTATTGTTTCCAAATCTACGGATTGGGATCTGCGGTCTGTTAAATTCATATCAACAAAGGCGTCCATTTCCAACGCAATATCCGGGTGCATCTCTATCACGTTAGTCGTTTCTCTGGGATCATTATGCAGATCCCAGAGGACCTTATATTCTAGTCCTTCCGCTTCCATGCGCCAAAATTTCCAGCGTTTGCTTTTTGCTCCACGCAGGTAGCAGCGACTGGAATACTGTTTTCCTCCGCTGCCATTTGCTTCGATATAGACCATATTCCGGTCATTTTCATTAAAAAGGGATTTCGACATCTGTCTATCTACTTCGGCCTCCGAAATCCCAGCAAGATCCAGTACGGTCGCAAACAAGTCGGTTTGTCCCCGTAGCTCATGGTTAACTTTCCCCGCTTCAGAGTAATCTCTATCAACTATTATTAATGGGATTCGCACCAGCTCTTCGGTTAAATGAAACCCGTGGCCCAATACATTATGGGCATATATGCGCGCATCAGCCTCGCCCATTTCATTCTTAACAGTATTGAACCATTTATTAAAATTAAAGACTCCCGGATTTTGCCTGATAAATTGATTGTACATTTCTAAAATCAGATGATTGTCGCCTCCTAGCTTCCGGTTCAGGAAATAATCTTCAGTTAGACGCTCACCATGGTCACTGGTGTAAACAACACTGGTCTGACGAAAATCGATTACCTCCAAAAGGTAATACAAAGAATGATCTATAAAAGACAACGCACGATCGTAAGCGGTTTGACCATATTCAATGGAATTAAAAGGCTTTGGGCCCTGATAAGGCTGATGGGCTTCCCAAAAATGAAGGCACAAGAACCATGGCTCCGGCAATTGGGCGAGTAGCGTACTGAGGTGTTCAAGGAACCCTTTATGGAGGTATTCACTTTTGTCCCGCCATCGATAATGTTGAAATCCACGGTCCAGTCCCGCTTCCGGAATCAATGGCCCTGACATCTCCGCAACCGTATGATAGCCGTGCTGCGCAAGTATTTGCGGCAGTGTAATCACATTATCCAGCAGACGAAACCGGGAATGTTCCTGTATACCATGCTGAACTGGCAGCAATCCGGTTAGCATGCTGGCAAAATTTGGAGTGGTTGTGCTCGAAACGGAATTGTAATTGGTCCATGTGGTTCCTTCCGTTCGCAAATACTCCAGGAAAGGCAGCGGAGCACTTCTCCGTGTTTGTTCGTTTCCCATCGGAATATCTAAGATTGTTTTTTCGCTGCGAGCACAATCTACAACAATCATCAAAATGTTTTTCACTTTGTATTTCTCCAAATTTGTGTTAATTCAACCTGAATCGTAAATGCTTCCCCTGCATATTTTTTGGTGGCCGGATACCAAAGGTTTCCAGAAGTGTGGGTGCCACATCCATCAGTTGTGCATTTTTTACTTCCTGCTTTCCGGATGGATTTAATGGATCATAGTAAATGACTAATCCCTGCTGTTTATGATTACAATCATCCGGCCCGGTATCATTTTCTAATGTGTGTATGGCACCATGTCCCACGGATCCGACCGACCGCCAAAGTAAATTACCAAAATAGACAATCAGGTCCGGTGCAACTCCGTTTACTTCTTTGTAAATTTCGTCCGGGCTAAAAATTTTGGTGTCCAGACTTCTTCCCATCTGATCAGGAATTGCGGCTAACTTGCTGGCTAACTCCTGGCGCACCTCATAATATTTCGATGGAGACACGACACCCTGAGGCTCTCGTCCACGCACGTTCAGAAAGACCCTGCCATAATACCCCCCACTTCCCCATGCCGTCGTCCGCGACCAATCAACTTCAAGATCCTCGAATCGATGCGGTTTTCCAATCGCAGGCTCATCCTTGAATCGAAGATAGCCCTCTCGCCACAGCCATTCATTGATACATATACCGCCGTCCATCCGTTGGGCTCCATGATCGGATACCACCAGAACGGCAGTTTCTTTGTCCAGCCTTTCCAGCCACTCTCCAATTTTCTTGTCCAGCATTACGTAATAATCCAATATAACATTTTCATAGGGGTTACCCTTTTTGTGCTTGTGATGTTGTGGGTCATAATAACTCCAGAACCCATGTTGGATCCGGTCCACACCGATTTCCATCAGCATAAAGAATTCCCAGGGTTTGCTGGTGAGCATATAATCAATCACCTTGAATCGTTTCTCAGTCATTCGGATAATCTGTTCCAGCAGCCAATCCTTATCATCAGTTCTGAATTTCGGCACATCAAAATCATAGTTCGGCACAAGATTGATTATTTCGCTTTTCAGGCTCCGAGGACTTGTGAAATCAAATTGTATATTGGGAGTCAAAAATCCTGAAATGAGATGCCCATTGACATTCGGGACCGGATAAGTCTGGGGAACACCTATCATAACACTCTGTTTTCCATTATCGGCCAAATAATCCCATACTCTTTGGTGTTTTAGCAAACGGGATGTCGCGATAGCCATGTTGTTATACGAACGATCACTCCGGTTGCGAAATCCGTATATTCCTAAAGTCCCGGGATCGCGTGAAGAAAGCATCGAGGACCAGGCAGGGACGGTAATTGCCGGTATGCTTGATTCCAAATCGCCATAAAGACCATTATCGGCCAACCAGCTTAGATTGGGCAAGTGATTGCGCCATTTTTTAAAGACGAGTTCGGGCTCTGCGCAATCCAATCCAATAACAAATACTTTTCTTTTTTGACTGTTTTTATTCCTGAGTGACACTTTATCTATCAATTTTAATTCCTCTTATTTTTTGAAATGACTCCATAAATTCCCTTTTGTGACTCATTAATATTTGAAAAACAATCTTAAAATTCACTCAGATTCTATTTCGTGGATTATTTCAGGAATTTTATTTTCTCTTGCCTGGGCAGATTTGCTATCAAATTTCGTCTCTAGCAGACTGTTGTCACACTTCCTAAAAATTCCAAGCCATCCCAGGTTTTCATCGCTGGAAGACCTATTTTGCTGGATTAGCTGAAATCCTTTTGCTTCAATCTTAGCGATAAGATCATCTTGTTGGGCATATTCATCGGGAGTTCTGATTGCAAACCAATCGCGGGTCTTCTCCAAAGCACCGAACAAGGTATTGAGACGCTCAATTTTGGCCAGGTGGTGATAGATTCCCAGGAAAAGCACAATATCATATGAACTTAGCAGAATATCTTTATTCTTGTCCATAAAACTACTCCAGGAATCTAAATTTGCTTGTCTAAATTCATAATAATCTACCGAAGTTCGGCTCAATAATTTTTGCGCCACCTCCACCCTGCTTTGCTCCAACTCAAAACCATGAATCAGTTTGCATCCTTGGTCGGCAAACTGACTACCGATAACCCCTTCTGCCGCACCAAGATCGAGGACAGTGGTTCCCCTGGAGTTTTCCAGCAATTTATCCAGACCCGCAATGCGAATTTGCGGATCCCATTTCCCCCACATATTATATTCGGGAATTCGGAAATATGAATTTACCCGCGGTCCGTAAATAATAGATAGCAATTTGCTGGCATAATTAAACCAGTTGAAAGAACGCATTCGCTGTGCTCCTCGACGGGATATGCCATTATAGAGAGTATTATCTATCGTCAACCGCATCACCGAATCGGCAATTTCTTTTCCGGTAATATTTTGAAGAACAAGCGCAGTCGCCATATTTTCCGCGAAATCGATCGTACCATGCGATGAAACAACACAGGGAACACCACAAGCAGTCGCCTCCGCAGCGCTGTTGCACCAGCCAGCACGTTCTTCCGTAGAAACAAAAATATCCAACTTGTTATAAAAAGATGCCAGATCCTTCCCAAAAAGAGGTCCCCAATATATCAAACGACCCTCATTTTGAATCTCAGAAACTTGTTTATTAAAAGGGGCAGGAATATCTCCGAAAATGTGCAGTACATAATTCTCTGGCAAGTAATTCAAGGCATTAAGCAGGGGGCCAGGATTTTTGGTAGCAAATCCTCCGATAGACCAACAGTTTGAACGGATAGGGATTGTTTTACCAGGCATCGGATAAAAAATTTCGGTATCAATTGCTCCGGGCAAAAAATGAAATGCCTCTCCGGCAAATTTTCGAAAATTTTGAAGTGTCCAGTGTGTGTTATTTGTAATTACGATATGAGGGTCCAAAAATTTGTTGACAAAGGCAAAACGTTCATAAAGTGACAAATCGTTGAGGATAAACTGAATACGAGTGCCAAAATGAGCATCTTTCAGAATTGTCAATTGTCTAAGTATTTCGTTTTGGGCGCCAGCGCCCGGAACCATTACTGCATCCCATTTCTCTTTCTTCGCTTCAGAAAGCGTGAGAATTTTGCCCGGAAAGTCAGGCCATGCAGTTTGAGTGTTGTTATTTAATGATAAGAAGCGGACTTCGTGACCAAAGCTATTCAGTACTTTGCTGATATTAATAAACCGGCTAATACCTCCGTTTATTGTATAATTAAACCAGGCGATTAACAATTTTTTATTCAACTCTATATTCCCCTCTGCAATTTTCTTTCTGCGAATTTGGTTTCCACTATTTATGTATTAAGGTATTCCAGCCTTCTTAATTTATTTAAAGCTCCCCGAATGCTGTACAGCTCGTCCTTCAGAAGATGTTTTATTTGAAGTAATTTTCGAAGATTGTGATCGTCGTACAAGCGGTGACCGCCGCTGGTGCGGTCGGGCCGTAGATAATCAGAGAATTCTTTTTCCCAGTAGCGCAAGGTGTGGGGAGAAATTCCGACTAAATCACATACTTCCCTGATCTTTAGATATCCATTCCCGTTCTTGCCATCCATAGCACATCCCTGTTTTTTCTTCCCAGATTAAAGTTAGAGTAATTTTCTAACTTTTCCCTAAATATGTTCGTCTATAATTTTCGGGACTTAAATAGATTTTTTTATTCACACAAATTAATGGTGGGGTGATTAGGACAAACATTTATCATCAATATCCGGAGAAAAACATTGTCGAACACCAAGGAAGACGAA
>CAZUZS010000009.1:14544-97951 GCA_964624795.1 uncultured Calditrichaceae bacterium | reverse complement strand
TGGATCGCCCGGGATCGGAACAGGTTAACATCCTGTTGGGAAACCTGCTTTTTGACCGCCATCATCCGGACTATGAAAAAATGTTGGTCGCTAACAAAATATTAGGCGGTGGGGGCAGCGGCAGGCTGTTTCTGTATTTACGGGAAGAAAAGGGATTCACTTACGGCGCCTACAGCGTATTGCAGGCCTACCGGGATACCGGGGCATGGCTTGCAAATGCCGAAGTGCGGCCGGAGGTTCTTACCGAAGCTATAACCGGCTTTTTTGAACAATTCGAAAAGATTCAAACCGAAGCGGTTTCAGATGAGGAGCTGCGAAAAGCCAGCCGTTATCTCATTGGTGTTTTCCCGTTGCAGAATGAAACACCAGCTTCCATTGCCGCGCTGGCGCTGCAGCAGCGCTTGTACCGTTTACCCCTGGAATACTGGGATTTCTATTTAAGCTCCATTGGAGCAGTTACACCGCAGGATGTCCGGGCCGTTGCGCAGAAATATATTATTCCTGACGAGATGGCAATTGTAGTTGTAGGCGATGCAAAATCGTTGAAAGAAGGACTGACCGGATTTGGCGAAGTACAGGTCTTTGATCTTGAAGACCGGAGAATCTCCTGAAAAATTCATCCGGGATTGCGTTGAAAAGACGTTTGTTTCCCGGGATACATGGTACGCCGTCCGTCCGGGACGGATCGATTGACGGCATAATCACATCGAAAACCAAATCAGTGTACGACTTGAAATTTGCTACAATTTTACATATCATTCTGATCCTTCTGCTGTTGGCTGGTTCTCTTTCCGCGATAAATCCCGGTGAGGAGCCGGTAAAGAGCCTGATCAGTCGGGGAATAGAGCTTACGATCAATAACCGCTTTGCCGAAGCGCAAGCAATTTACGATGGTATCATTGATCGTTATCCGCATCATCCGATGGGATATTTTTATAAAGGGGCTACTCTTCAGGCACAAATGCTGGATCACGAAGATCTGGGCCGCGCCGATGAATTTCTGGTCCTGATGGATCGCACGGTTCGTTGTGCCGATTCATTAAAAAAGAGTGGCAAAGCCGATGCCTGGATCTATTTTTATGAAGGCAGCGCATTTTTGTACCGCAGCTACCTGAAAGTCAAACAAAATAAATGGTTTGGCGCTTACCGCGATGCCACTCGGGGTGTGAACCGACTGGAAAAGGCGATCCGCCTGGACAGTCTTCTGTATGATGCCTACCTGGGCGTGGGAAGTTTCAAGTATTGGAAAAGCCGCCAAACCCATTTTCTCAACTGGCTGCCGTTTGTTGCGGACGACCGGGAGGGGGGGATTGCTATGGTGCGCGAGGCGGTGGAAAAAGGGACATTTGCGCACTGGGTCGGCAGAGATCAGTTGTGCTGGATTCTGCAGGACGCCGGGCAGCACGTCGAAGCGCTGCAAATTGCAAAGGAAAATTGCCGGATTTTTCCGGATAGCCGTTTCTTTAAATGGACACTGGTTTCGGCTGCTTTTAAGGCCGGAGAATTTGACCTGAGCTATCGGAATTACAATGATCTGTTGGACAGCATCCGCAAATTGCCGGACAACAATCATTACAACGAGTTGGATTGCCTGGTGAGTATGGCGGAAATCGAATTGCAGCGGAATAATCAAGCGGAAGCGCTGCGGTTTTCCGACGAAGCGCTGCATCTCAGCCTGGATAAAGATGTTCGCAAGCGGGCGCGAGGCAAACTTGAAAAAGCGCTGCAAATCCGGAATGCAGCTACCAAAGAGGCTGCAAAGACAGCCCACTGAATACTGCAAAGTGACAGGGTAGTGGGAGCTTTCATTCCCATTTGAATACTTTTGTCTCTCCATCACTGCCTGAATTGAATGAATTTCACTCGTCAGCATTTTGTCTCTCCCAAATATTTCCAGGTTTTTAATCTTTAAAAAGCACATGTTGGGACTCATTCCTTTGGGAAAAAATATTTTGTTTCCACTCTATGATCCAACCAGCTATCTATAAAAGATAATAGGCTGGTTTTAAAGATATTTGGTGGTTTTGTTGATATGCATTTAAGTTAAAATGATATTGATAATCTATGATATTTGGCCTAAATTTGAAAACCTATGGCGGACATCGGTTTAAATCAAAACATATCGGTAAAAGGCCGTCAGTTTCATATTCAAACGGCTACAAATATTGAAGACGGTTATATCCGCACCGAAGTTTTCGAGCAGGGGCGCTTGCTCTTCTCGGAATATTCAAAATACGAACGGCGTGATGACAGCGCGGAGGGCGGCGTGGAACTGCGCATGCGCGGAATCGTGGACCAGTTCCACCACAGTGTAATTTCCGGGCTGGAAACCCTTTTTGATCTTTCGGAAATTTTGGATTCCCAGCAACACAGTATTTCGCACCACCGTCTGGGCGCCATATTTTTATCGCTTCATCTATATGATAAATCTGAAAAGCATCTTCGGAAAGCCATCGATATAGACCCGAATTTTTACAGCTCCTACATCACGCTGGGCCGATGTTATTTTTTTCAGAAACGTTATCAACATGCTATGCAGATCCTGGAAACTGTTCTGAGGGAGGATATAAAATATCCCGACCTCTATAATTTGCTGGGTTTGATTACCATGGAACAAAAAAGTTATATTCCAGCCCTAAACCATTTCCGTCAAGCTATCAAACTCAATCCAAATTATAAGGAAGCGTTCTATAATTTGATCTCCGCCATCCAAAAAAGGTTGAACCTGCTGAAAATGGAAAATAAACTGGAGGAGGTCCAAAAGAATCTCGACTTCCTGGGCATGGTGCTGGAACGGATTATAAAAATCGGCACTGAGGAAGACCAACTTCTGGTTTCACAGGTTCAACAAGCACTTGCTGCCAAGAATTATGGCAAAATCCAGTCCCTCATTTATGATTACCGGAATAAACTATTCTTTAATACATTGACACCGGAAAACATCGGTTACGAATTCTATCTTTGGCTTCGCTATCTGCCCGACCGATTGGATTACGATACTTTGCGCTATTTCGACGAAAAAATATCGGGCACGTTGAGTGCAAATCCGAATTTTCCGGATATGTGGAATTACCTGGCATTAATTCATTTAATGCTGTGCAGGGATTACTTTCTAAGAGGCTTGGATAATTTCAAAGAAGCTACAAAAATAAACCCCAAATTTACCAAAGCCCGTAAAAATTTGCGTTTGGTGGAAAACGATGGCCGGGAGTTTTTGACGCTCATTAAGGCTGTTGTCAAATAGGAAGTTAGCGCAAATAATACAACAGGAAATTTGTTACTGTGATAGGTGTCACACTCATTCCTGTGGTTCTCAAATATTTTGAGCGGGACTACGTGGAGGAGAATTTCAAATGCATCTAAAATCATTAAGTCTCATAATGATTTTGTTTTTAATCACGGGAATTTATGCCCAACAGGCAGAGGTTGGAGTTCGGATAGATCCGATCCCGCAGACGACCTCCGATTGGGAATGCGATCTGACGCTGAATTTGAATATTGCCCCTGCAAATGGTATACTTGTGGAGATGCCAAAGGAAATCGTACTCATACCGGTTTCTCTCGAAATAAATAAAAAACAGGTCTGGCTTCAAAACAGCTTTTCGGAACCTGTCAGGGATTCGGTTGTTGCCTGGCAGAAGGTGCCTGAAGGCATCATGTTGTTTTTTGAAGAAAATCTTTTAAAAAGCAGCGATGAATTGCACATAAAGTGTGTTGGAAATATCTTGAAAACACCACTGGTTAAAAACCAGGTAAATTTTAAAGAAATCGTTGCCGGCTCCGATGGCAATAAAGTATCAGACCAGGTGTTCGCTTCAGGCATCATACCTTCTATTTCCAACCGTTAATCAAAGAGTACAGGAAGCAATTATGACGAAACGGTTACTACGCGTAATTAGCATATTATTTTTATTTATTTCCGGAGTGTTTGCCAATCAGGGCGGAAAAGACACTTATGGATATATGTGGACCGATACCAAAACACCTTCCAGTACAACGGCTACATACGATTGGATCGATGTCACCGATACCACCGCGATTTTCACTTATGGTCCTGGCAATCTTGACGCCGTTGCATCTATTTCTTTGCCTTTTCCCTTCACCTTCTACGGCACATCCTATTCCACGATTTGGGTCTCCAGTAATGGATTCGCCAGTTTCACCGATCCTGCGGGCTCCCATCCACAGAATGATTCCATACCCTACGTTTCCGGCCCGGCAACCATGCTGGCTGCCTATTGGGACGACCTGGATACGCATATTCCGGGAAATGTCTATTTTCGCAAGGTGGGTGAAAGTCCCAACCGGCAGGTAGTTGTCGAATGGCATCAGTTTGAACAGTGGCCGGCTGCACCGAGCACCGGTATCATTACTTTTGAAATCGTTCTTTACGAAAGAACCAACCTGATTAAATTTCAATACCATTCTTTATCGACAATACCCAGCGATAGTACTTCCGGCGGCTCGGCGACCATAGGTGTTCAGTCGGGTAACGCCGGCTTGCTCTACAGTTATAACACTCAGGGCGCTATTGCACCGAGCTCCGCCATCCTGTTTCATCCGAAGCATTTAGGGAACCTGGCAGATGCTGCCATATCTCCTGCTTCGGTGGCGGCCGGCACCAATTTTCAGTCGTTGACCTACCGGATAGACAATATTGATGTTGCGGGCGACACCTCATCGCTTGGGAAAATGGACCGGCTTGCCATTGCCAATCCTTTTGCAGCGAGCACACCGATAGTGACCGGCATAAAAATAAACAATTACAGTGCACCCATTCAGAATACCACAACTGCGCCAGCCAGGCCGGGTTTTGCCACCTGGAACTACGATCCGGGGACAGATTCCATTTTTGTGCAGACTTCCCCTTTCGATGTAAAAGATTCACTGGTGATAAATTTCATGCAAACCATGCCCTCCGCACTGGGCACGGGGAATTACCAATCGCGCTACGATGCACGATTGGATTCCACAGCGAACCAGGTGAGCACCGACGTCGGCTGGTCGGTACAGGTTTTGGGAAGCACGGTAAGTTATTATGATTTTTTACCCAATACCGATCAAAATGTGTCTGCCGGAGACACCCTGACTTTCACGGTAACAGCGCGGGACAATTATGGCAATGCAGTAATCAATAGTGATGATGTCGTGTTCACACCGGTTGGGGCAACGGGAGCAACATTTCCGTCAGGCTCCACGCTGAATTTTGGCGGCTCATCGGCTGTTATTGTAACAGTGAAGGACACGGTGGCAGAGAGTTTCAGTTTAAAAGCGCAGAAGTCGGGAGTCAGCGGGGTAACGGGGCAGAGCGGGCTGATCACGGTGAGTCCGGCTGCGGCATTTGAGATCGTAAAGTTAACACCGGATAGCAGCGGGGTAGTGGGAACTACCCGGACTCTTCGGGCGCAATTGCTGGACCAGTATGGAAATGGGCTCAGCGATTCGACGCTGAGTTTCACCATTTTGAGCGGCGGCGGCAGCCTGAGCAGCGGAACGGCGGTAACCAACGTTAGCGGCATAGGCGAGGTCGAATACATCCTGGGGACAGACATTGAGCTAAGTCCGGGAATGGTAGAGGTCAGTTTTGGTGCACTGACTGCACAGACATTCAGCGTGACGTTATCGCCCGCGGTAGTGAGTTACTATGATTTTTTACCCATTACGGCTCAAAGCATGTCTGCCGGGGACAGCCTGACCTTCACCGTGACGGCACGGGATAATTACGGCAATGGTGTGGTAAGCAATGATTCCATAATATTTACAGCATCGGGCTTATCCACGGCATATTTTTCGCCAAGAAGTACGCTTTCGTTTGATGGGGCTTCAACGGTAACTGTTGCAGTAAAGGACACGGTCGCGGACAGTTTCACGATCGTGGGTCGCAAACAGGGAGCGAGCGGCGTGACCGGTCAGAGCGGGCTGATCACGGTGAATCCGGCTGCGGCATTTGAGATCGTAAAGTTAACACCGGATAGCAGCGGGGTAGTAGGAACGACCCGAACGCTTCGGGCGCAATTGCTGGACCAGTATGGAAATGGGCTCAGCGATTCGACGCTGAGTTTCACCATTTTGAGCGGCGGCGGCAGCCTGAGCAGCGGAACGGCGGTAACCAACGTTAGCGGCATAGGCGAGGTCGAATACATCCTGGGGACAGACATTGAGCTAAGTCCGGGAATGGTAGAGGTCAGTTTTGGTGCACTGACTGCACAGACATTCAGTGTGGCGGTGTTACCGGCGGCGGTAAGCTATTATGAATTTGATCCTGCTACAACTCAAAGCATGTCTGCCGGGGACAGCCTGACTTTCACCGTGACGGCGCGGGACAACTACGGCAATGGTGTAATTAACAGCGACGATGTGATATTCAGCGCAGTGGGATCGACCAGCGCCACCTTTTCACCGCCACCGACTGTACCTTTTCTTAATGAATCGACTGTGACGATCACCGTAAAAGACACAATTGCAGGCAGCTTCCGGGTAAAAGCGGAAAAAGCGACAAATGCTTTCGTTACCGGCCAGAGCGGGATCATCACAGTTAATCCGACCACAAATCTTTCCCTGGTTCCTGTTTCGGCCCTCACGAATACCGGCATCGTTGGGCATACCGTGACAATTACTGCCGAACTGCAGGACGAATTCGGAAATGCAATCCCCGATTCATCGATATTGTTTAAGAGAACTTCGACGGGAAACGGATCTTTTGTCAGTGGAGGGCTGGATTCCGTTTTCTCCGTTACCCAAAGTAACGGGCAGGCATCTGCCGCTTATCGCCTTTCTACCTCCACCGGTTTCGGCAGCGACACCATACAAGTCCGCTTCGGAGCGTTGACATCGCTGGATTTCTCGTTTGTCCTGAAGCCGGACAGCATATCCTATTATACTATAGTGGATAACAGTTCCATAACGCCATATCACCATACCGCCGGCGAGAGCTTCAATATTGTAGTTAATGGATTCGACGTTTATAACAACGCGGCAACAACTTCCAGCCGCCAGGTAACATTGAACAGCACGGCGCCTGGTGTCAATATCACCCCGCCGGCAACAAAAAATCTTGCTTCGGGGAATGCGGTATTTGCAGCCGTCGTCACCAAGAAGCAGCGCAATCTCACATTCCGTATCGCGGACAGTTTTGGAAAGAGTGCTATATCGGCTCCCTTTACGATCGTGGCCGGTGCGCTTGATTCATTGAATATCATGAGCGGTCCGGACAGCAGCGGCATCTCGTACAGCGGCAGTGTGTTCGATTATTTGACGACCGATTCCACGCTGAGCATGTACGCCGCAGGATTTGATGTTTATGGAAATTACATTGCCGATATCACCTCCGCATTATGGAGCACCACTGGCTCTCTGGTTCCCGCATCCACAGACCTCCCGGCATCTCATTTTACTTTTTCCCCCACAATTAGCGGCCGGAGTGGATATATAAAAGTACTCTCTGCCAATCCCCTGATAAAGGGAGACTCAACCGGAACCATCACGGTTCAGGACGGAGACACAGCGTATGTGCTGATAACCACCGATTCCTTGGGAACGAATGAATTGACTAGCCGAACGATGCTCGCCGGCGATACGGTTCGGCTGTATGCATCGGGCTATGATGGTGCCGGCAACTTCACCGGACTGGTTTCCGCGGACTGGTCAATTACGCCAGGTAGTCTCGGGAAATTCATTCATCTTCCCGGTGAAGATTCCGTGGCAACCGCCAACAGGATCACGTTTATCGGTGATCAGATTGGCTCCGGCACCATTGATATTGTGTTCAATTTAATGAGCGATATTTCCGGGTTGGTCACCGTGAAGAAGGGAGCGGCGCATCATATTGTAATCCGTGACCAGGGCAACGGCGGCGGTTCGCCATACAATGCAATGGCGCCGGTCAGCATCACAACCGATGATGCAATTGAACTTTACGCTGCGCATTATGATGCAAGAAATAATTACCTGGGCGATCAGCCTGTACCGTGGGACACCGTCTCGGTCGCAGGGGGAAGTCTGGTCGGCGTTCCGGCAGGTCCGGCTTCATATATTACCTTCAGCCCGCAAAGTACCGGCACAGGAAAAATTCGAACGGTATCTGCCACGCTAATTAATGATACCACCACAACAATTACTGTTACAAACGGCGCGCTGGCTTCGATTGTCATCGAAGATTCAACAGGCGCAGCAGTTCTTTCCGATACGGTTTCAGCCGGAGCGTCGCGCAGGTGGTTTTCGGCGGGATACGACCGCTGGGGGAATCTGCGCGGCCGAACGCCTTCCACATGGAGCATTGTTGGTGATAATATTGGTGTGCTAAATCCCATTCATGCCGATTCAACAATATTTGGCGGGCGCACTGTTGGCACGGCTTTCATCCGGGCGATCAGCGACACTGCCAGTAAGGTAGATGTTACGTCCGACATCCGTGTCGTGGCAGGAGTGCCGGATTCCCTGTTTAAGATAGCCGAGACCGATGCCCAGAACGGTGTGGCGGGCCAGAGTCTTGCACTGCCCATCCGGGTCGAGGTTCACGATAACTATGGCAACCCGGTTCCGGGGGACAGCATTGGCTGGCTGCCCAAAAAAGGCGGGTCTGTTTCCGGCGCCTATTCGGTAACAAACTCGTTGGGGATCGCGCAAATTTTCTGGACGCTTCACAACGATCTTTCACCGGATACTATAGCGGCTTATGTAAAGAATTCGCCTACTACACCCGATACCATCTATTTCACTGCTTATCCCCAGGCGCAGTCGTCCCGTTTTATGAATTATGTGAATCTGAATGACACCCTCATGACGGGCAGGATTGGGGAAACACTCCTTCCATTTCAGGTGCGAATAACCGATTCACTGAATAATCCGGCAAACAATGCGGATGTCAGCTTTGTCATCACCCAGTACCCCGACGGTGCTTCCGGGCAAAGCTTAACCTCATATCAGACCATGACCAATCCATCCGGAGTTGCAGAGACGCGGCTGGTATTGGGCAATAAACTGGGAAGATATGAAGTCACTTCATTTTCGAACGCCAGCGGTTCTCCCCTCATTTTTGCCGGCGAAGCAGTTATCCCTGATACAGCGGCTTCCATTGCCATTGTGGCGGGAAACAACCAGACCGGAACAGTAAAGCAACCGCTGCCGATTCCGGTACAGGTAAAGCTACTGGATCGCTTCAACAACCCGTTAGCAGATTCAACGCTGATTTTTGAGCCGCTGAATGGCGGGACGGTTTCCGCCGAAACGGTAGTAACCAACAGCCAGGGAATTGCCCAGACTGTCTGGACACCGGATTCAATTGCCCAAACCTACTATTTGCTGGCAAGGCTCCAAAATTCCCTGAAAATAGTTTCCGATACCCTGCAGGCTGTCGCGAACCCGGCTGCTGCGCAAAACCTGTCGATTGTGAGTTTGCGGGGCATTCCCGCAAATGGCGTTTCAGCGCCGCCCCACGGCTCGGTTCCTTTTGTTGTGAAAGTGGCGGACCTCTACGGAAATCCTGTTCCAAACCGGACGGTAAAATCGGAAGTCGTGCAGCCTTCCAAGGCGGTGCTGGCATCCGGTTCTTCAGTTTCCAATTCAAGCGGCGATATCCTGAACTCGGTGGAGATTGATGATACCAGGGATTCTACCTTGATCCGGACTTACATTGCCGGTATCGATACGGTTTTGATAAAGATCTATCGCTTGTCGTACGTTATAGGTTCGCTTACGCCGGCAAGCGCTGCCTTAGGGGAGACATTCTCATTTTCGGTATCGATCAGTAATCCCGGCCCGATACAGGTTCAGTTGGATACCAGCAACCAGAATAGTTATATCACTTTTTCAGACGGCACACATATTTATAAAGCTGGTTTGCAAACCGACCGGACAGCCGGGATTATTACTCCAATTACCTTTGGTCCGGATGTATTGGACTCTATGTTCCTGGTTGCTTCCTATGAACCGGATATTGTATTGAGAGGCGCCGGTACCGACTCACTCATGAACGGATCATTCTTTACCGAGGCAAATGCATTCAGCGTGGCTTCAATTGAGATCGCCTCGGTGAATGTGATCTCGCCTGCTTCCGGACAGGTGAAACGGGGCGATACATTGCGTGTGCGGATGTCCATAAATAATCAAGGTAGCGTGCCTATAAGAGTGGACGATTCCCAGACTACGCCGCTGGTGAGCCGTGCCGGTGAGCCGCCACTTGCAGCCATGTTTTCAAAAGCAAGCATAGCGGACTCATTAGTTAATCCCGGGACGAACACAATCGATTATTGGTGGACGGTGCCGGGCGATTTTGCATTAGGCGAATACGTTCTGGATGGAAAATTCCAGGGAGAAGTGGTTGGCTCCGGATCTATTATTTCTGCCTCCGGTGCGATTTCTCCATCAACTTTTCAGGTTATTCAGGCCGCCAGGATACATTATGTAAGCGGACCGTTGCCTTCCCGCGTTACCAGTGGCGATTCGGCGGAACTTTCCATCCAACTGAGCAATGCCGGCCAGACAAATGTCGTGCTCACTCCTGCCTCAACATTCCTGACATTTGATGCCGACACATTCTATTTGAAAACCAGCCAGACAATCACTGCCGGAAACAGCCAGACTCTGAATTTCCAAAAGGGTCCGGTAATCAGCCCGGCTCGCCTTTCCACCCGGCAAATTTTTGTCGTTTTGGCGGGTGAAGAATACGGCGTTCCGTTTACGGCGACAGTAGACACGAATGCAGCAGTCATCAATATCGATAATATACCCGGCAATGTTGTCGTTCGCCATCTTTCGATAACTCCCTCCACCGCCTCGCAGGACCAGGACAGTCTGCGGGTTTTGTTTGAGGTGTACAATCCCGGCCCACTGAATGCGCCGGTGCAAGTCCAAAATCTCTCCGATATTGTTTTACAAGGGCCGCAGCAATTTAATTACTTTATTGATAATTCCAGTGCCCCGGCGTTCCCGGTTACCATTGCGCGGGGCGGTTCGCAACAATTTGATTATTTTATTTCAATACCGTCCTCATACCCGCCGGGAACCGACAGTATTTTTGCCTCCCTGGATTACAGTGACAGCAACACCGGCACGGTTTATAATCGTGCTTACCCGGATAGCGGCGCAGCGCTGCAGGTGTTGCCTCGGGCAAGTTTGCAGATCGACACCATATTTGCGACTCCGCAAGTGGTAAGCCAGGGCCAGTCCGGTGTTCAGATTTCAATGGTCGTTACCAACACCGGCGAGGTTGCGGGGACGATTTCGGCGGCTGCATTGCAATTTCTGAACAACCATACGATTAATACGACGCCCTTGCTTCCCCGAACCGTTTCCCCGGCGGCTCCGGAAACACTTCAATATACGATTACAATTAATTCCTCTGCTGCCCTGGGTGAAGACCCCATAAAAGGAAGCCTGACTTACAGCGATTCACTAAACGGCAAATCCTACGATTACCCGTTAACAGAAAAGGGTTCGCTCCTGATCCAGTCGTTCAACCAGGCGCTGGTGCGCATTAATTCGGTGAGTGTGAATGAGCTGTATGTGAACCAGGGACATCAGGGCAATATTCTCGCCAATGTAAGTATTACGAATAGTGGCCAGGCCAGCATCAGCCTGCAAAAGCTGCAACTGAAGTTTTCGCCGGATACTCTGGGCCAGTCACTGGTTTCTACCTTACCCGATGTGATTGGTGGTAATTCCACTAAGAATTACACAGTTAATATCCAGATCCCAGATTCGACCGTTCCCGGTACAATACACCTGGATGCCAAGATCGGTTACATTGATCTGAACTCTTCTCAGAGTTATTCCGACAGCTTGGCGGTGGTCAGGGATTCGCTCATTATTCAGGAGCCGGCAGTTATAAATGTTCATAAGCTGACAGTAACGCCCGACACAGTGAGCGCCGGCAAGACTGGTTTGACGCTCGCTTTCACAGCGAGAAATACAGGCCAGGCGGGATTAAATCTCACCTTATCCAGCCTGTCAGGCACCGGAGTCAATAACCTGACACGACTTTCACCGGTGGGACTACCGGCGATAATCAATGGCGGCGATTCATCCAGTTTTGTATATCGTGGCAATGCTGCTTCCAATATAGGTTCCTATCCAATCAACTTCCTGCTTTCGGGAACCGACCGCAATGACGGGCGCCCAGTTGGTCCCGATTCGTCCGCCACACCGGCCGTGCTCACCGTTCGCCAGCCCGGAGCGTTATTCATAGACAGTGTGGTGGTTGCCGAACCCACCGTATTTATCGGCCAACAGGATGTGGCAGCCACTGTTTATATCCGGAATTCGGGACAGATGCCGGTTACAATAGACAATGTCATCCTGGGCTTCAATCCTTCCTTAGGATTTGCCCAAACCTTGCACAGCGCATTGGGCGACACGGTTGCCGGTGGAAACAGCGTGGCCGCCAGTTTTACGTTTTCTCTGCTTAGTACCGCCCAGACGGGAACAGTAACTGTCGGCGCGCAGGCTTCCGGAACTGAAATCGATTTGCAGCAATCGCGCAATGCAACGGCTGGTGTTTCCGCGTTAGACACTTTTGAGGTCATCCCCGGTCCGCAATTGCGAATTCTTTCCGTCAGCAGCGATTACGATTCGGTCAGCCTGGGACAAAGCGGCATTTCCGTGCGGGTAAAATTAAGAAATAACGGTGGGGTGCCAGCGGTGGTAGACACGGTAGCCCTGAAATTTTCACAGGGCACCTTTGCAAATCTGGTAATCACGCCGGCGCTCTCGCTTCCCGCAAATTCATCCCCGCAGGTGGTGACTTTTAACAACGTTTCTGTGAATCCTGCCAGCCAGACCGGCCTGGCGACAATAAATGCCCGACTCAGTGCAACGGTAGGCGGAAACGTTCTGAAAGTGCAAAACGCCGACACATCCTATTCGTGGCGGATTGTTACAAAAGGCTCGCTGCAGCCGGTCAATTATTCGCCTGTGGCGATTACAAGAGGAAATAACGTCACATTTACCGCGCAAATCAGGAATGCGGGGCAGGCAAATATTTATCTTCTTCCCGATGTGACCACACTTTTTATTGGCGGTTTCGGTATTTCCATAACGGATACTGTCTCTGTGCCCGGCGGTCAGCAGAGGGCGGTCGTCTTTCCGCAGTCGCTGATAAATCTCCCGCCAGGAAATTATCCGGTTTCCCTGAGAATGGACCAATATCAGGAAAATGGGGGTTACTACAGCGCTACCCTTAATTTCACTGGCACGTTGCGGGTGGATTCACCGGTTTCGCTGGATACCTCGGCGGTGACTTATCCCCGTATTATTTCGCAGAATATGACATTGCCTATTCATTATACCCTGTCAAATGGGGGGAATTCCGCTCCGGCACACATTGACAGCATTACCATTGCCTCGTTGGGGTACACCAATGCGAACGGCTATTTATTGAATGGCGGAGGAACGCACAGTGATTCACTTGTGCCGTTTATAGACACCACTTATGCCGGGACGCTTAATAATATTACAGTGAGATTCTATTGGACGGATCAGAATGCCAGTACGCACGCTTCGCAGGCTCTTACTTTACAGCCGGTTACTATACACCGCCAGGCGAAGCTGGCGATTCGGGATATCAACGGACCAACCGCGGTCTACGCGGGCCAGAATAACATAGAGGTGCAGGTCTCAATCGAAAATACCGGCGAAACAACTGCCGAGATCGACGCTGCGGACCTGACCCACCATATCGGGCCGTACGTGATTACACCGCTTCAGATACCAACCCGGATTCGCGCCGGCGAGCAACTACCGTTTGTTTTCCGTGTTGATATCGACGCCAATACGGCAACCGGTGCCGATTTTTTTGGAGCTGTTGCCGCATACCATGATTCGCTGAACCAGCTTTCCCAGAGTGTTTCGGCGGACAGCTTGCATAGCTGGTCCATCTACCAGGAGGCCGGTGCTGAGATTTTGTCTGTAACGTCGCCGGAGGTGGAGGTTACGCAGGGGCAGAAAAATATACCTGTGACCGTTCGGGTACGGAACGGTGGTGGACAGCCCCTCCGGGTTGACACACTCTCATTGATTTCCCGTCACGCCGGCGATTCCAACTACCGTTATTATGCCCAGTTCGTGCCACCGGTAACGGTGAATGCAAATGAAACAAAACTCTTTGAATTCCTGGTTGATGTCAGGGACGTCGCCCAGGCCGGCCCGGACAGCCTGGACGCCCGATTAGCCGGGATAGTCAACTTTGGCGGGAATGTGATACCGTTGAATGTGGATTCCGCCACGACCGTCCAGCCCTGGGTGATAAAACAGAAGCCCAATCTGCAGGTTGAGGGCATTCAACTGGCGCCGGAAAGAATGAGCAAAGGGCAGGATTTCGCAACCCTTTCCACTCAAATCAGGAATTCGGCCGGCGGCGCGCCGATGGCTGCTGCCGTTTTGGATTCGGTAAAAATATTGATTAACGGCAATCCGAACGATACTGCTAATTTCGATCTGCAGCGGCAAACCAATCTACCGCTCACCATTCAACCCGGCGATCAGGCGGATGTCAATTTCAGAATCCGTCCCAGGACGAACGCCGAATCCGGGAACTACATTCTGCAAACGCTGCTCTATTACCACGCTCCAAAAGTGGACAGCACAATGCAGGTTGCCGGTGTGGTTCGCGATACGGTAATCGTAGAAGAACCGGCAGTGTTTACTTTCCTTTCCATCGTTCCCAACCGCGACACGACTCACTGGGGAAAACAAAATGACTCATTGAGCATCGTGCTCAGAAATGATGGTGAAGCAACGGCCAGGATAAATAATGGCTCAATATTGATTGGCGGAACCGGGGAACCCATTCAAACCGTGCTGTTATCGCCACCGCTCCCGACCGACCTGGCCGGCGGCAGTTCGATGCAATTCAATTATGCGCTGAATTACCCGGCATCACCCGGCTTCGATGCGCTGGCATCCTACCGGGCCATTGTCTCCGGGACTGACCAAAACAGCGGTTTTTCGTTGCAGGATACTTCCAGCGCCAGCGGGGCAGCACAGGTGCAGATTCTGACGCCTCCGAAAATTGGTTTTGTGGCCGGCAGCCTCAACCCTGCAAATCTGGAAGTTCAAAGTGATATCACATTCCGAATGGTGGTGAGAAACACAGGAAGTAGCAGGATTGTATTGATCCCTGACTCAACAAAATTTTCGGTTCTATCGTCCCCGGATCAATCTACAACCCTGCAAAGTCCGGCATTCATCGATGCGCATGATACAACCACTCTGAAATTCAGGCCTGTCAGCTTAAGCCTGCAGAACGGTACCTACAGCACTCAGCTGTCGCTGCGGGGAGTGGTGCACGGAGAAGCCTACTCACGGGATCTGATCGGGCAGCCGCTGGATGTGGGTGCAGCGATTACCATCCCGGATGTCTATTTTCCGGCCCTGTCCGGTAACCGTCAGGTCGTGCTTGGCGACACTGCAATTACAATTGAAATGCAGGTCCGGAATTTCACCGCGCAGAAGCTGGAACTTAATCCTGATCCCGCTGTGACCGGGCTGCACATACGAAATACAACGACCAACGATCTCTACGATTCTACTTTCAGTTTGCGTCGCGTGGACACAGTAACTGTTTTGAAAGAATTAGATCAGGTCACATTACAGTTTAAGATCGATATCCCTTTGCTTGATGTTCCGGTTGGAGGCTATAAAGTGCAGGGTCGTGTGCAAACATCTGCGCCTTCCGTGCTAAGTTATCAGACAGTAGATTCGGCAGCCTCTTTCCGGGTAATTTCCGGCGCCAAACTGGTTTACGATTCCCTGCTTCCCAATATTGGAATTGCCGGCCAGAACCGGATGTTCCAAACAAGAATTGGCAACGATGCCTTGTCCGCGGTGCAGCTTAATGCCGCCAACACAGTCTTGACATTGAGCAGGGGAACGGATATTCTCGCTACGAATTTGCAGGCAAATTATGTGCTTCCGGGCAAAGATTCGAGCGGAGCTGACATAAAATACACTACAATATCGTTTCAAGAAGTGCCGATTCCGGCAGGATTCCAACCCGGCAGTTACAATTTGCAATTGCACCTGGAAGGTACCCTGCAAACCGGCGATCCATTTACAAATTTCGATACCACTGCTTCCGGAGAATTTACCCTGCGGGATACTACCGTGATTCTTGCCAGCAGCATTTCCGGTATCCCGGATTTCATGTCGCAGGGTCAGTCCAACATACCTGCTACTATCACAATCCGAAATGACGGTCCTTCCACCGGGGAAGTGAACTCCATAAACCTGATCTTTACCAACTCACTCGGACAAAATGTAAGCAGCCAGTGGTCGGTCGCCGGATTGGATACATTGTCTCAACTGCAATTGCGCAGCCAGGATTCGAAGGATCTGCCAATTTCATTAGGGATCACGGCACAGGCGGATACCGGCAGGATTTTCCTTAAGGCGCGTGTGACTTACCAGGATTCTGTGGCACCGGAAAAAATATTTTCGCGATTATCGGACACTCTGAAAACTGTGACGGTTTTAAGGCCCGGTCAAATCCGAATCTTCGCCACCTCGGTTCCTGTCGACTCGCTGCCCAACTTTCCCAATGTGAACTATGGCCAACGTTTCCCGATAAGTGTGCAATTGCAGAATTCCGGGCAGGAAGCGTTGAAAAACATCAAGGTGGAACTCCTGCTGAACGATATTCCGCAGCAGAGTATTAACCGCCTCACCCTTGGGGAGCGAAGTGACACTACGATAATCTTTACGGCAGTTGCGCCACCACAATCCGGTACCGCTATCTTTCGCACCCGACTGGACAGCGCATTTTCACAGCTAACAGGGGGCGCTGTTCAAATTGCTCCGGCGCTGGATGACAATGCCGTAGTTATGGTTCAATCTCCTGCAAATCTGCAGCTTTCGGTGGAAGCTAAAGACACGGTTTCGGCAGGGCAAACATTTGATCTCTCTGCGACTGTTGAAAACATAGGGCAGGCTGCCATCGACAATAGTGGCAGATTGCGATTGGTCCTGCCGCCGTCGGCAGGCTATAATTCCGCTGATCCCGATACCCAATTCTTTACCCAGGCCGCGAATACGGTCACCTGGAGCATTTTAGCGCCGACCACGCCATCGGGGCCGAGTGGCGATATCATCAGCGTTTACTATGTCCAAATTCCGAATGATATTAATATTGACTCCACCGCTTCACTTGTAAACCAGCAAGCTTCGGTTACGGTTCATACCGTATCTGCGGCACGTATAGAATCAATTGCCTTGGACATTACGCATCCGCAGGGGGCAATGGACTCCACGCTTTCGAGCGGCCAGCAATTTACGCTTCGCGCCAAAGTGGCCTTTACACTTGGGGTTGCGGATACTGGTCGCCGGGCACAGATTACCCTGCCGCCAGGATTTGATTTGCTGAACGGCAGTGCTCAGCAGGACCTGGTTGAAGATTCTGCCGTGTGGGTGATTAAGGTCCCGGATACTGTAGCGGGATCGGCTTTGAGCGGCAAGAGTGGCAAATCCGGTGGTAATTTCCTCGCGCCCGGCAACTCGCCGGAAGGTGGGAACATTCCTAATGAACTGTTGAGTGGTGTGGTAGAAAACATTACGGTGGAAGCCTCTGCTTTCGATGAGCACAGCGGGGATCGGATTCAGTCGGAGCCAAAGACACTTCCTGTAACTGTACAGCCGCGTGCTTCGCTGGCGCTGCAGTGGGAGGTTGCCGAACCGGAAGGCGCGATCGATCTGGAGGTCAGCACCTGGCAAAAATTTGTAATTCATACCTGGATTCAAAATGGCGGTGAAGCTGGTACCACTGGTTTGAATACCGTGAAAATATCCCTGCCCGGCGGCTATTATTTCAGAAAATATGATCATACTCAAGCAGATTCGCTGTTGCAGGTAGCAACCGATTCGTTGAATTACCGTTCCCTGGAGATCTTCACCGATACTGTTGCGCACGTACAGCCCGAGAGAATAAGGATAGCGCTGGAATCGGCGGCGAGCGACGAAAACACCAACGCTCCGGCGGTTATTGCGGGCGCAATCGGAACGATTCAGCTCAAAACTGTTAACCGCGCTGCATTGGTCCTGTCGCTGGACAGCACCCAGATCAATGTTTCGCAGAGCGAAACGTTTGCGGTCACCGGTTTGCTGCAAAACACCGGTACTGCCAATATCGAGCCTGGTGACTCTGTGCGGGTCGCCCTGCGTATCGATACGTCGAGGCTTGCTTTTGTTAACCCGGCGGATTCTCTGAAATGGGCGTCGCTGGTGAACAAGCAGGCTCCGCTCTCATGGAGTCTGGTGAGCAAAGATTTGACCGGGAATGCACAATGCTACGCGACCATAGATCAAGACGTGGAACCGGCCGCCTATGATGAGAACAACTACCCGGACAGCCTCGTTCACCGCGTGAACAGCCGTGCAAATGTTCAGGTTAACGTCGCAACTTCCGGCAGCATTTCCATCACAAACCTGGAGATTCTGAATGCCAATACGGACACGGTGTCGACGGGGCAGCTATTCACTCTTCGGGCTACTGTAAATTTGAGCGGCAGCGTCAATGCCACCGGGCGCACGGCAGAAATCATCAATTTGCCGGCCGAATTTTCCATTCAAGGTTCAACAGTACTGCCGTTAGGACCGGGCAGTTCGGAAACTGCCAGTTGGCAAATCCGGGCACCGGACACTTTGTCCCAACAAATTCTGGAAAATTTGCAGAAGATTGCCAGTTCGGGGACTAAAGGAATAAGAACTGCCGGAAAGAGTACCAATAATCGTTTGTCGGCTCCCGTGGAAGGCGGTAGCGGCGGGTATGAAACGGATGCGCTAATTGATTTTCTGGAGAGCACGCTTACCGTCCGCGCGAGAGGAATTGAATCGAATACCGGGGCAACGCTGGAAGATATCGAACAGAAGATGGTGACCGTGCAGCCGCGTTCGCGAATTTGGCTCACTGCCGAAATCAACCAACCGGCCGGGGCCGGCGACCATACCGTAAGTACCCTCCAGAAATTCGAGCTGGAGATGACCGTTCATCGCGATGCCAGCAGTGCGCCAACCACCGACTCGAGTGAGGTCCAGATCACGCTGCCCGACGGATTCAGCTTCAATCAGACCACCACGGAACGCAAAGACACCGTGCAGATCTTTGAGAACCGCACTGTTGTCAATTCAATTTACACATCCGCGACAGCCTACCCGGATCGGCAAACTATCTTAGCGCAAATTATCAATGCAGCTATCGATATCAATTCCGGCCAGCCGGCGTTCGTCGATACCGGCCTGGTGCGCTTCACCGATATGCGCATCGTGGAACGCGCCAACCTGCACGTTAATGTGTTGGATTACCCCGACACCCTGGCTTTAAATCAGCCATTCGAAATTTCGGCGATTGTCACCAATACAGGGACAGCCGGCGTTTCGCCTGGAAATAAGATACCGGTTCACCTCCGCTATGATGCAAGCGCATTTTCGCTTTCGCAGGGCGATACGCTTCATTCAATGAGAATTGGAGACACCCTGAGGTGGAATTTGCAGAGTTCGAACAGCGGCGGTTCACACGATTTTACGATCTCATTACCCAAGATTTTGAATGACACGCTGTATTATGATGAGAATAATTACGCCACCGTGCCGGTATTTAAATCCGATTCCACCCGCACCTTCGGAATCCGGGTGCTGGATCTGGGCAATTTCTCCATTCAGTCGTTCCATTTCTTCAGTAATGTGAATGACACCAGCATCACCGTTTCTACTAACCAGGACAGCATACCGCTGGAAGTGAAGGTAAATCTGAATCCGCTGTTTACCGAAAACCGGTTGGCAACACTTACGCTGCCATCGGGGGTTACAAGTACCAGCAATCAACAGCAGCTTATCCCGTCCGACAGTTCGGTCACATGGTATTTGAAGGCACCCGGAACTGCAACACAGCAAGACAAGGTGATTCGGGTGATCACAGAGTCGACTTCGCCGGTGAACAACCTCACGCTGCGCGACACGGCTTTCGTGAGGCTGCGGGCAATCACGCGGGCGACATTGGCGCTCAGCGCTGAAATCACCGAACCTGCCGGAGCACGCGACGATACGGTAAGTTACGGTCAGACATTTACCTACCAGGCGACAGTGCGCAATACCGGCCAGGCGGGAGTTACCGGCGCTGCTTCACTGCGGCTGACGCCCGGCAGTTCGTTGCAGCTCGTGAACCAGGATCCGGTAAAGCCGTTCGTTGTTGATCAGCCGGTAACCTGGACAGTACGGGTTGACAGCAACAGCCAGGTGAATGCGCTCATGTCCAGGGTGCGGAACCTTCAGGCAAAACAACAGCACATGCAAACACCAATGGAAGGTATGCCCGTGGAAGGTTCTGCTTTCGCGGCAGGGGCCGGCCGAATAAAACAGCAAATTAACGATCTCTATGACGAGATTGTTAACATTGTGAATGCATCGATGCTTGCTGTTACTTACAACCAGATTCCGAAAGATTCGCTGACCAATCAAACGGCCTCTACCACCGTCACACAGGTGCAGACGCCCATAGTCATTCAGGAAAGCGCCCTGTTTAGAATAGCAGGGATTCAGACACAGCCCAGGATCAGCACTGGCCAGTTGTTCACGGTGCAGACCGAAATCGAGGCTTCCAGCCAGGTGAGCGAGCGGCGATCAGCAGTATTGCGAATTACCGGAATGCAGGTTCCGGATTCCACCAAGTCCTTTACCGGAACATCGGTGAGCTGGCAGATACAGGCACCGGCGACGATCGACGGTCCGACCACGATACCGCTGCAAGTTGCGGTTGCCGCCACGGATGCAAACAGCGGCCAGGCCCTGGCTTCCGATTCCTCCGGCAATTTCGTGCTGGAACGAAAGGCTATGCTCAGCCTCCGGCTGCGGATCAAAGGCCGGCCCGATACCGGCGGAGGTCACCGGCTTTCATTTGATCAGTCGTTCACGGTGGTGGCAAAGATAAGGAATAAGGGAGATGCACAACTCTCCGGGCAGGGCCAGTTGCGGCTGCAGCTCAACCCGCAGGATTCTATCGCCCTGGCATCGGGCGAAACGCAGGTCAAATCTTTCACTTACCCGGATTCGGTAAGCTGGGATTTGAGGACGCCACGGCAAATCATCAGCACCGGAATCGGGGCGCAGTTTGTCCAGGTCCCGAATGATGTTAACACTGCCCAACCGGCGGCGCTTGATCCGGACAGCAGCTCGGCAACGCTTTCCATTGCTACCGAAGTTCATCGCCTGGTAGTAATACCATTGGAGTTCAGCCAGCAGGAAAATGTTATCCGGCAACAGGGAACCGAAGACGTGCCGCTTATCGGGCTGGTGTTCGATAACCGGAAAGTCTCGGAGTTTGTGCCTACTGTGACCATTGACAGCTTAAGCCTGCTGGTGCAACAGCTCGATGGATCGCCGGTATTAAACCCTTCCTCACTGATAGACTCCGTCAAGATCGTGAACCGGGCATATCTCAGAAATCTGCAAAAAGTGGGTTCTGCGCCAACTGTCTTCGCCGCCTATGATGTCACATCTGCGGACGGCGACGAAATTCCACTTGAGTTCACGAATCACCTGAATATTATACCCGGCGTTAAAGACAGTTTGGTCGTCCTGCTTAATCTTAGCCGCCAATCACCGAACCAGAGCTTTAAACTGCATGTTGGGTCGATCCGCGCATTTACCGGGTCGCATGACAACCCGGTCGAGATTGTCGATGAGCAGGGCAATCTCTTTAGCTCCGGCGGGGACGTCGGCGGTTCTTATGCGCTGACGGTTATTTCTGGTGACAAGGACAAGATATTTGGCAACCATCCAAATCCTTTCGGCATGGATGAGGCTTCCACCAATTTCGTTTTTTGGATGGAGAAAAATGGCACCGCCGAGATCCGGATTTACACTCTGCTGGGCGGGCTTGTCTATTCGCAGCAGAAAAGTTTCACCGGTGGTCAGCTTTATGACGGTCACAACAATAATGGGTTGATCTGGAACGGGACGAATAATGCCGGCAACCGGGTGTTGAATGGGGTCTATATTGCAATTCTTAACATCCGGTATAGTGATGGTCAATCAAAAAGTTATAAAACCAAAGTAGCATATATCAAATAAACAGTGTTAATATTATGCGCAAAATAATGAAATCTGCAGGAAAATGGCTGGTTGGTCTGTATGGAGTCCTATTACTTCCCGCTCTTTTATCGGCCCAATCGGATGGCGAATACGGCACTACATTGCCCCTAAGTTATGGTGTCGGTGCGCGTGCCCTGGGTCTGGGACGTGCCTATGTAGCGGTAGCGAATGACCCCACGGCAGTTTTCTGGAATCCTGCCGGGCTGGAGTTGATTCCCCGTCTCAGTTTCACGCTTTTCCATGATCAGGTGTTTGAGGGAACCATGTACGATTTTGTAGGGATTGTATACCCGACGCTCACCTACGGCACGGTAGGGCTTGGTTACACTCGCCTGGGAACCGGTGATATTCCGGTGGTTACTACCACGAACGAGCGGCTGGGGCAAATGTCGTACGACGAGAGCGAGCTGTATTTTTCTTACAGCAAAAAGCTGCCATACAACCTGATTGGCGGCATTACCACCAAAATCAGGCGCCAGCAGTTTACTGAAATAAATAACAATGCTACCGGCCTGGGATTGGATATCGGGATGATGTACCGGCCACAGTGGGAAAATAATTTGCTGCAAAACCTGTCGTTTGGTCTGAGCTACCGAAACCTGGTGTCTCCGGACCTGAAACTTGGCAACGTGATTGAAAACGAGCCATACTTGATGACATTAGGATTGAGCAAAGGTTTGCAGATAGGAGAAAGCGGCCAGATTAGAGTGGCGATTGATTATCACATGAGCAAAAACGAAAGCGCTGCTTTATTAGCCGGCACCGAGTACACATTCCGTGAGATGGGAACCGTCCGCCTTGGTTTCGACAACAGCCACCTGGCGTTTGGTGCGGGTTTGAATTATTCTTTCATGCATATCGATTATTCGTTCGGATCGATAAATGCCGACGGCGCATTCCCGCCAACCCACCGTTTTTCCATTACATTCGATATCGGCAAATCGCGTGAAGAAATGTTGCTGATCGCCGAAGAAGCGAGAAAGCGCCGCGAGAAGGAACTCGTGGATCGCACCAAAGAACAGGAAAAGCAAAATTTCATTACCGAGCATACCCAAAAGGGAAAGGAATACCTGGATCAGAATCGCTATTTCGACGCCTATGCTGAATTCCAGGGCGTGGTTTCGGTGGACCCGTTCAATAAGCCGGCAAATGCCTTGCTGGACAGCACCGACCGCCTTATTCAGAAGGATTTTGAGAATCGCCAACAGGCGGCAATCAAAAATGCAGTTAATAAAGAGATGGCCGAAGAAAACAGGACTTTCGTGAAACTGCATTTCGATAAGGGTAATGTTTATCTCCAGAATAACCAGTTCACTGATGCGCTTGTCGAATTCAACCTGGCATTGGAGCGATCGCCGGATGATCCGATAATAAAGGATGCGATTGCTTCGACCGACCGTCGGCTGGAGGAAGAAGTTCGTAAACTGGTAACAAAGGGCCGGGAAGAGTTCCAGGGGGGCAACTATTCCGACGCGCTGCAGATTTTAAGTGAGGCGTTGGTTCTGGCGCCGGAAGATCCGAAATTGAAGGATGAGATCAGCACCCTGGCCAATCGCATCAAAATACAGCAGTATGTGCAGCAGGCACTGCAGCTTTACGACCTGGGCGATTACCAGAAGGCGCTTCAGTTGTTTGACGAGGCATTAAAAATGGATCCGTCCAATGAGCGACTGAAACAATATATTGAGCGAACCAAGCGAGGAATGGGAGTTGTTGAACAAGAAATGGATCAGGAATCGGCAAGGATGTATATTAAGGGTGTCGATATGTTCCTGGCCGGAAGGTACTCGGATGCGCTGGAGATCTGGAAAGAACTGCAGAAAAAGTATCCTTACAGCAAGAAATTACAGGATGCGATAAAAAGTGCCGAAGATAGGATCAAAAGGACGAAACAGTAGTACAAGTGTCCGGAAGATTTTGAAATATTAATGGGAATGTTTGATAAATAAAGCGAAAAAATGTTTAAAAATGTTGTAAAAGAAGAGATTATTATTCCGGCGCAGATGTCCTACCTGCGGCAGGTGAGAGATTTCATCGAGCACATCGGAAGAAAATACCGTTTCACCCACAAGGTCATCAATTCCTTCAAACTGGTGGTCGATGAATCCTGCACCAATATCATCCGACACGGATATCGCGATATTCGGAATGGACAGATCATCATTCGCGCTATTGTTCGCAGCCTGAGTTTGACGATCGTCATCATCGATCATGGAAAAAGCTTTGATCCCCGGCAGGTAAAGAATCCAGATCTCGATAAATATGTCTCCATCGGCAAGAAAGGCGGCTTGGGCATTTTCATGATGCGCAAGCTAATGGATGACATTAAGTATAATGTAACCAGTCGGGGAAATGAGCTGCGCCTGACCAAAATGCGGGAAACGGTGGAGCGCACTAAACCATTTATGGTCTGGGATTCGCTCACCCTGCGAACCAAATTCACGCTGGTTACTTCCGCGATTATGACCATTCTGGCAATTGTCTCCTTCATTATTTTCAACTCCCGTATCCGGGAAAATACGACCAGTGAAATATTCGAGAGCGGGTATTCGCAGAGCGTGAGCCTGTCCAAAATTTCATGGGAACCGTTGAGCAAAGACGATTTTATCATTTTGTCGGAGAATGCGAAGTCCGTAAAAGAGAGCAATCCCAAAATGATTTCCCTTGTAGTAATTACCGATACCGGACAACGCCCGCGCACTACTTATCCCATGAAAGAAGACATGATTCTGGACGGTAAGCCGCTAATTACGGAGAACGAGCAATTTGTCGATTCTATTGGTCAAACGCTGGTCTACCAGCGTACGCTGGCTGCCGACAGCGTGGTTTTCGATTTTGTGACTCCCATCAGCATCCAGGGGGCGGACACGCCGCCGCTTGGGTATGCCCACATTTGGATAAACCGGAATTTTGTTGAGCATAAAATATTCAATAGCCGGGTCAACCTGTTGCTCCTGCTGCTAATTGTCCTGGTTGTGGGATACAGCGGTTCATTTGTGTTGATCACCCTTATCATGGATCCATTCCACAAGTTGGCCGGCTGGGTGCGTCAGGTTGGGCACGGCACGGTTGATGAGGATGAACTTGATATCGACGGCAGCGATGAGCTGGGCGAGATTGCGCAAGCATTTAACGAGATGACCAGCAAATTCCGCGAAGCCCAGGTGAACCTGATGGAACAGCAGCGCATGCAGCGTGAGCTGCAGGTTGCACAGGAAATCCAGCAGATGCTTCTTCCCGATGACTTTCCGAATGTCATTGGTTACGATATCACTTCTTACTACCAGGCAGCCAAGGAAGTGGGAGGAGATCTTTTCGATTTCGTGGAAGTGGACGAGCATACCACCGGAATCTGCGTCGCGGACGTATCCGGTAAAGGCGTTCCGGGATCGATGGTTATGACTATGATCCGCACTGCCCTGCGGCTGGAAGCGCGCGGCAATAGAAATCCGGCGGAAGTGTTAGCCCGGGTAAACTCATTCATTACCGACGATATTCGCAAAGGCATGTTCGTCACGGCATTCTATATTATCCTGGATTCCCGGGAGCGGACGATTGCTTTCTCAAGCGCCGGCCACAATCCCATGATTCTTTTCCGCGGCAAGACTAAGGAAACTTATTACCTGAATCCTCCGGGATTTCCGGTTGGAATTACGCTTCCCGATATTCGACTATTTGACACAACCATTAAGGCGGATCGCATCCGGCTGCACCCCGATGATATCCTGGTCTGCTATACCGATGGCATCACCGAAGCAATGAATCCCAGCCGGGAGCTTTATGGTGAGGAGCGGTTCCTTGCTGCCATTCGTCGCAACGGGCACCTGGATGTTGTCGATTTTGTGAAAAATGTAAAAGAGGATATTCTCAATTTTACCAACGGATATGAGCAGAGTGATGATGTGACGCTGGTTGCGTTTAAGGAAAATATGGATGCGGTTGATGTCAAAATAGACATGTTCAAGGAATTGTTCGAACTTGCCGGGCAAAGCGATGTAACTGTCGCACAGGCCTGCCAGCAAATCGGGGTATCGACGACAACATATTACAAATATAAGAAAATGTATGTCGAAGGCGGAATAACTGCGCTTAGGGAACTGCTCCATGAGTATACCAACGTAGGTCTTCGCCATTTGAGCATTGAAGTAAAAACAAAGCTTTATGATGTTATCAGGGAACATCCTGAATATGGTCCCAAGCGCATCAGCGGGGCGCTAAACACTGAAAAATATGGTAATATTGAATTGGCGCCGCGAGCTATATACGAAGAGTTAATACGGGCTAAATTAAATACTAAAAAACAGCGCCAAATGTTTATTCAGCGGGGTGGCAAACGCCGGCTCAAACCGCCCGGCACACCGCTTCTTACCCTGGATGGCGAAGTGATGGTCGGTTTCCGGTCAGACGAGCAGGAAAGCATTCCAAATGTCTTCACCGTAGCGACCCCGGCCGCCAACATCAAATCGCGGGAAAAAATGCTAACTGTAAAGGGCCGGCGATCGGACGAAGAACACCCGGAGGCGGCAGAACCAATGCCTGAAATCCCGGCCGAAGAACCTGCTCAGGAATCGGGGCGGGAGCAAAAGCCGCCGGAAGATGGGGAAATAGAAAAACAAACTCCTATAGATACAACTTCAGAAAATCATGAAGCTGACGATAATAGTGAAAGCGTAGCAGAACAGGCAGAGAAAAAAGAAAGAGAAGTTGATTAGTATAAGCTGCACCTGTATATTAGACGAATTATTATGAATATTGTCTCAAATCCAATCATCAAAGCGGAGAAGATGGAATGGAAGGCATTCAAGTATCGACTGAGGTAGCGGGAAGTCAAAATCAGGTCTCCATCATAAAGGTTGGAGGTTTTATTGATACGACCACATCTTCCGAGGTTGAACGCGCCTTAAATAGTCTCCTGAAACAAAATCGTTATAACATTATCATCGACCTTGGAAACGTTGATTACATCAGTTCGGCCGGCTGGGGAATTTTTATCAGCGAAATCAAATCCATCCGTGAGCACAACGGCGACCTTAAACTGGTTCGAATGATTCCCGATGTGTATGAGATTTTTGAACTGCTTGAATTTCATCATATACTGGATGTTTACGATGCCACAGAAGATGCAATAATGAAATTTGAGGAAGTTGCACGAAAGCCGGAAGCAGCCGCTACCGTAATACGAGAGTCTGCCGGGGTGCAGAGCGCCAGTCCCGCGGCTGAAGAAGAGGAAGAATCCTATCTGCCGCCAAAGCCAAGATCGGCTTCTGCGCCGGACGGAAAGGTCGAGCCAATTTCAGCATCAGCCGAGGTAAGAGATCATCGCAGAGAATTACCGCTTTCCATGCGTCCGTTGGAAGAGAAGATAAAACACATTGTTGCCGATAACCCACACCTGGGTGCATATAAAATCAACAAGCTTCTTAACACCGAAGCATACGGCTTCACCAAAGTCGGTTGGTTCGGTGTCCGGTCCATCCTCAGCCAAATCGGCCTCAATAGTCAAAAAAACAGAAAAAAATTTGCGCAACAATTCGCAGATTGACTTGTTAAACAAGGACGTAAATTTATAAGGATTTATAGATGGAAGTATTAGAGATTGTTTTTATTGCAATACTCGGATTTAGTATTTTTTCTAATTTTCTGAGCATTCCGGGAAATTTTATTGTCGTTCTGGATACAATTTGGTACGGTTTGGCAACCGACTTCAGTCGATTTTCAACCTCATTCCTGATTACGCTTCTTATTATTGCAGTAGCTGTTGAGTTGTTGGAATATGTCATTATCGCTTTCGGTGCGCGAAGATATGGCGCCACTAAATTGGGTGTTGTCGCTGCCATTGTGGGCGGAATTCTGGGCAGTATAAGCGGATTTTTCTTCAGCCCCGTTCTGGGCGCCATTCTTGGCGGTTTTGTCGGGGTCAGCGTGGGAACACTTGGAATCGAGCTTATCCGCGGCAAATCGTTCAAAGATGCCCTTCATGCAACACTGGGCGCAATTCTTGGGCGGGTTGGCGGACTGACCGTGAAGGCAATTGGCTCGGTAACCATGGTAGTTATGGTGGCAAGCAGGTTGTTCTTTTAAATAGAATTGTTTTTCAATCTTAAGGGGATTTTGCATCGAACAGATCGGATGCCTTCCGAAAGCGTCTGTTTTGTGCAGTTTCCCCTTTTGTTTTGTCCAAAATTGATAATTGGTGCGAAACTGTTTCCCTTTTATTCAGTTAGTTGAAGATATTGAACGCGGGCCGATCGGTTTTTGCAAGAGGGCGCTGCCGGATCGACTTGCAGACATGGAGATATTAACATTGAGTGCTGTTTTTGGCAGCTGAGTTTTGATCGCATTTTTTGTATATTTTCCAGTAACATGTTTTGGAATAATGTGATGAGAAGAATACCAGGGATAATAATGCTGTTGGGAGCGATAATTCTGCCCGCGGTTCTCCCTGCCCAGGAGCCGGTAACTATTGCACGCGTCAAGTACGGGGGTGGCGGGGATTGGTATGGCAACCGTACCACTTTTGTGAATTTGTTTAACTATGCCGGGCAGCACACGAATGTTCGTACGGCAGAGCGGGAAGTAACCGTCAGCCCTTTGGACAACGATTTCTTTAAGTACCCGATTATTTACATGGCAGGGCACGGAAATATCAAATTCTCGGATGAGGAAATCGCCCGTTTGCACAAATTCCTCACGCATGGTGGATTTCTCTGGGCGGATGATGATTACGGCATGAATATATCGTTTCGCCGGGAAATGAAACGGGTTTTCCCCAAGCTCGACTGGGTCGAACTGCCTTTTTCGAACCCGATCTACCATACCGTTTTCCAGTTTCCCAACGGACTGCCCAAAATCCACAAACACGATGGCGGTCCGCCCCACGGTTTTGCGCTGTTTTACGATGGACGGATGGTGGCGTTTTACTCATTCAATACCGATATCAGCGACGGCTGCGAGGATCCGGATATTCATGGCGACCCGCCGGACATCCGGGAGAACGCGTTGAAAATGGGGACGAACATCCTGGTTTGGGCATTAACCCATTGAAAACCAACTAAAACAAAGCAGCCGGGAATTTATGCGCTCTGCGATTCGCCCAGCACTTTCTGCCGGCAAATAACAATTATCAAATTAAAGATCGATGAATATGGATTCGGACATCAACGAAAAATATCGCGGGATATATCAACACATCATCTCTGTTCACCGGCGATTTTTCCTGCGGAAAATACTTCTGAACAGCATTTACTTTCTTTCCATTTCGCTGGCGGCTGCCCTGCTTTTTATTCTGAGTAACCTGTTGTTTAATGTGTCCGAGCCATTTCGGCTGATTTTTGCGGCCGGTTTGGTGGCCTGGTTTTTTATATTCGGATTTACCCGCATTTATCCTTCGCTTCGCGAAATTTCGTCGCCGTCACAGGTGGAAATATTTCATACCGCGGGGCGCATTGGGCAAACCGATTCTGCTGTTCGTGATGCGCTGCTGAATTACATCCAGATCTACCAGGATCGCGCCAGTGGTGGTTCCGCAAGGCTGAAAAATATGGCGCTTTCCCAATTGTTCCAGCGTTTCTCCCATCTTTCGTTCCGGAAAGTTGTGAAATACAAATCGTTGTTGGCAAATACCCGCCCCATGTTGGCCGCCCTCTCGGCGCTTCTGGTTGTCTATGTTGCTTTTCCGGTGCCGGTGGAGCTTGCCCTGAGAAAGATGGTCCTTCCCTGGAAAAATTTTCAGGAACCGCTTCCTGTGAAGCTCAATAATCTCTCCGGAGATGTTGGAGTTCTCCGGAACGATCCCGTTGTGCTGCAAGGCAATTTTGAAGGTGTTACTCCCGAGCATCTTTTCCTGGTGATAGAAGATACCGCAAAAACGACGCCGTCGGACTCGAAACAAAACGTGAATAAAATCAGCTTGCAGGTACGGCCGGGAGGCCAATTCAACTACAAGCTGGATCATGTGCGAAATTCCTTCGGCTACTATTTCCTGGGAGAAATTGGCCAGCCGCGGTTTCGCAACAGGCCTGCAATTTCACCTGCCGGGCGGGTCGTGGTACGCGCGCGTCCAATGGTTCGCAATCTCCAGGTGAAGGTTGTCCCGCCTGCCTACTCAAAACTTCCGGCAAAATTGCTGCCGCCAAACGATGGCGAGATCACCACGCTGAAGGGAAGCCTGGCAAATCTGCATATCGAAGCCGATAAGCAGCTTTCGGGGGCATTTGTTCTTTTCAGTGATTCAACCCGCCTTCCCTTGCAAGTTGCAGGACATACGGCGAATGGGGCCTTTAAAGTATCCAAAAACCTGAATTATGCAATCCATATTTTCGATTCGGACAGCATCGAAAATTCTGATCCTGTAGAATACAGCATCTTCCCGCTCAGCGATGAATATCCGTTCGCGGAAATCAAACAGCCGGGGGCAGATGTGGACTTGGGTGATGAGCTTAAAATGCCGCTGTTTGTTGAACTGCGAGACGATTACGGTTTTTCCGGTCTCTGGTTGAAAGGCCAGGTCATTCGTCAGGGTTCGGGAGGTGACAGCAGCAGCTTTCGGATGAAACTTCCTTATAGGAAAATAGAGAACGGCAAGGCTTTCAGCGAAAATTCCTGGGACCTGACGTCTTTCTACATGGTTCCGGATGATTACATTCGCTACTATGTGGAAGTTTTTGATAACGATAACGTGAGTGGTCCCAAGTCTTTTAAGACTGCGGAATTTACTATCCGGCTGCCATCGTTGCTGGAAATCATGTCGCAGGCAGACCAGCAACAGGACGATCAATTGGAAAAGATGAAAGATGTTTCCAGCGAATCGAAAGAGTTGAAGAAGAAACTGGAGGAAATCAATCGCGAGCTGAAGAAAGAAACAGACATCAACTGGGAAAGAAAACAGCAGATTAAGGAACAGCTTGAAAAACAGCGAAAGGCGATGGACAAGCTTTCTGAAATTCAGAAGGACCTGGAAGATGTGGTGAAGCAGTTGGACCAGAACAAAATGTTGAACCCCGAAACGGTGGAAAAATATTTTGAAATCCAGAAGATGATGGAAGACCTGGCATCGCCGGAGCTCAAGGATGCCATGGAAAAACTGCGGCAGGCGTTGGAGAAGTCGGATCCCCGTGAGCTGCAAAAAGCCATGGAAAAATTTCAGCTTTCCATGGAGCAGTTTCAAAAGAATATTGAAAGAACCTACGAACTACTGAAACGGGTTCAGTTAGAACAGAAAATGGACGAGCTGGCTAATCTCGCCGATAAAATCAAGAAGGAGCAGGACCAGGTCAATCAAAAGTTGGCTGAAAAAGAGAACTCACCGGAAGATATGAACCGGCTGGAAACAAAGGAAAACAATCTGCAAAAAGAAACTGAATTCCTGAAAGACAAGCTCGACCAGACGCGCAAGGATTACCAGGAGATGATGCAGCAGTTGTCCGAAATGCTGGAAAAGTCCAAGGCTTTCATGGATCAGGAGCAGATTGAAAAGGCGATGGAGCAGATGCAGCAGCAAATGTCCTCCGGAAATCAGCAGCAAGCTTCGCAGTCGGGCCAGCAGATCAGCTCCAAAATGCAGAAGCTGCAAAATATGCTGAACATGGCCAGCCAGAATATGAACATGCAGCAGAAACAGGAATTAGCGGGCGAAATGCAAAAAGCGATGCAAGACATGCTTTCAACGTCTTTCCAGCAGGAGAATCTGGCCCGGCAGTCGGAAAAATTGAGTCCGGCATCTTCCCAGATCAATGAAATCGCCCGGCAGCAATCACAATTGCAGGAGGCTACCCGCCGGATTATCGGACAACTGGTCCAGATTTCGAATAAAACTTTTTTCCTTTCGCCGCAGCTAAACCAGGTTATGGCCGACATCATATCGAAGATGGATAATTCATTGGAACAGCTTGAAAATCGCAATGGGCGCCAGGCAGCCAGGCCGCAGCGGGAGGCGATGGCTGGTTTTAACCGGGCATTACTTTCACTGCAAAGTTCCATGAGCCAGATGTCCCAGGCCTCTTCTGCCTCCGGCTTCCAGGAATTTATGCAACAGCTTCAGCAAATGTCCGGGCAACAGGGACAAATAAATCAACAAAGCATGAGTCTCTTTCAAAAGGGGCAGCAGGGCCGATTGCAGCTTTCTTCCGATGATTTGGGGCGCCTCGCCGCCCAGCAGGAAATGGTGCGGCAGTCCCTGCAAAAAATGACGGATGAAAACGGGAATCGACGGGATGTGTTAGGTCGGCTGGGAGAGCTGGGTGGCGAGATGGATGAGGTCATCAAACAGCTAAAAGCGCAGAATCTGGATAGAAAAGTAATTGAACGGCAGGAGCGTATCCTTTCCCGTTTGCTGGATGCACAGAAGTCGGTGCGTGAAAAGGAATATTCCAAAAAGCGGCAAGCCGAGTGGGAAAAGCAAGCGATTGTGAAATCGCCGCCGGAGCTGCGTGAGGCACTGCTGCAAAAAGAGGATCGTCTCCGAAAAGAGTTGATGGAAGCCTTGCAGGAGGGATATTCACCCGAGTATCGGGAGTTGATAAAATTGTATTTTGAAACATTATCCCGTCAACCGGACGCTTCCAAATGAGATGGGTATCTCCCGAATCGTGCTATTTTAGTTGTTTGTGAAAATCATATTGTTTTGAGATGCTGAACCAATTCGTAATATTGTTACCTACATCCAAGTGCCAATGTTGTGAAATCTGAATAATTGCAGTTGGGTTAACCTGATGCAGTATGTAAATTTAATGAAATTTGAATTTGAAGACTGCAAAACAGGATAAACTTTGAAGTTGTCTGAATTTCTGCGAAATATATCACGCCCCCTTTTATTGCTTTTTCTTTTAATGGTTGGTGTTTCGGCTTCGGCTCAGGATTCGCCGGTGGTACGGAAAATCACCCTCCAATCGGATTCGCTGGAAAGATTTCCCCTCGAAAACCTCACCTACCGATCTCCCAAAACCTTGAAAGTGGCTTTAGTTTTAAGCGGCGGCGGCGCGCGCGGATTTGCGCATATTGGCGTTTTAAGAGCGCTGGAGGAGAACGACATACCCATAGATCTCATTGTGGGCAGCAGCATAGGCAGTTTTATCGGCGGATTTTACGCCGCAGGATATGATGTTTCCACGGTGACAAAAATAATTCATGAGATCAATTGGCCAAACCTGTTTAATGATGAAGCTTATCGAACCAACCTCTTTTGGTCCCAAAAGTCTGATCCCCGGCGGCATATACTGGAATTGCGCTTCGATAATGGCGTGCCTTACATTCCATCCGCAATTTCGCAGGGGCAGAGGATGTTCGATATTATCTACTCGCGCCTCCTGCGGGCAACATTTCAGGCTGCAAACAATTTCGATAACTTGCGCATTCCATTCCGCGCTGTCTCAACGGATTTGATAAGTGGACGACGGGTGGTTCTCAAAAAGGGGGATCTGGCGGAGGCGATCAGCGCCAGCAGCGCCATACCGCTGCTGTTCGCACCGGTAGAGCTCGACCACATGTGGTTGGCAGACGGCGGCATTCGGGACAATCTGCCGGTAGATGTGGCGATTAATGACGGTGCCAATATTACTATTGCGGTGGATGTTACTTCGCCGCTGCGGACACCGGATCAGATGAAGTCACCGTGGCAGCTTGCAGACCAGGTAACAACAATAATGATGCGCGAACCCACCCGGGAGAGCAGGAATCTTGCGGACATACTCATCCAGCCGCAGGTTGGGAACCACGGCGCTTCCGATTTCAGTTCAATCGATTCTCTGATCGATGCCGGATACCTGGCTACGCTTGGCAAAATCGATTCCATTAAAAAATTGATACAAATCCGGCAGGGAAGCTTGTGGGGAAGCAATGATTACTTAGGCAAAATTGATACTGTCGAGGTTATTGGAAGTGACAGTGTGCCATCGGACACGCTTATTAAGGGAATGCAGACACAGAGCGGACGGAGCCTGTACGAGTATGATATTTATCATGATTTGTATAGGTTTTATAATAGTGGCTTATTCGGCGATGCATATGCTCTTCTAAAAGGGGAACCTCACGCTTTCCGTGTGGAATTCCATCTGAAGGAAAATCCGGCAGTAGAGGGCGTTGAGTTTGAAAGCCGTCACAGCCTGCCCGATTCCCTGCTCGAAAATCAATTTAAAATATCAGAGCATGAAATACTTGATTATAATCTGCTCTTTTCCGGGCTGGACAGAGTGCTCGATCTATATACAAAATCCGGGTACTCCCTTGCACGCATCTCCATGGTCAAATTCGACCAGTCCACTCATCGATTAATAATCCGGATCGACGAAGGCTATGTCGAGGCTCTGCAAATTCAGGGAAATTCCGTTACGCAGAACAGCATTATTCTCAGGGAATTTCCATTAAAGAAAGGCGAAATATTCAAAGCAGATATGGCCGTACAGGGGATTCGAAACATTTACAGCACAGGGCTGTTCGACCGGGTGATGTTAAATGTCAACCGCAATCCGTCCGGAAACCGACTGATCATAAAAGTGAAAGAAAAGAAGTATTTTTTGATGCGCCTGGGCGGAAATGTATCGCTGGAGAGGAAAGGCAATGCGTTCATGGAATTCGCCGAAGATAATCTTTTCGGTCGTGAAATAAAAGCCTCTCTCTCGGGCCTCATTGGCGATCTGGAGCGGCAGGCGGAATTCCGGGTTTATAGCGTGCGTTTGTTTAATACGCTGCTAACCTACCGGCTGTCTCTTTATTACCGGGATCGGCAGGACCGTTACTACCGGGACTTCAAGCGGTTGGGTGAATATTTGACCATAAAACGCGGGGTGCAATTCATCCTGGGTCAGCAGATTGAGCGTTTGGGCTCAATTACCGCAGAGCTCCGCTGGGACCATGTAAATGTTTATTCGAATAGCGAGCTTTTCCCATATCGGGATCGCTACCGGATTCGCTCCATCACCATCCGTTCTACGGTTGACAAACGAGATAAATTGCCTTTTCCCGACAAAGGGATCTACAACCGCTGGTTCTGGGAAAGCGGAAACCAGAGAATTTTGGGCGGGTCTACGGCATTTACTCGTTTCTATATCGGGCTGGAGGGCTATTATCCCCTGTTTCACCATTTGAATTACCATGCAAAAGCAGAGGGTGGTAGTGCTGACCTCACCCTTCCTTTTTCGGAATTCTTTACCCTGGGTGGGATGACAGACTTTCCCGGTCTTTATGAGAATGAAAAATTCGGACGTCAATTCCTTCATTTCAGAAATGAAGTTCGGCAGAATTTGCGTCCGCTGTTTAAACCGCTCGATTTGTATTTTGGTGTGACCTTTGATGTTGGAGCAGTGTGGGAAACATCGGAAGATCCCATTCGCCGATCCGATTTTCTGACAAGCTGGGGAAGTTACATCGCCGTAAATTCTATATTTGGCCCCATACGGTTTGCTTATGGACATCTGGCCGGCAAACGGGATTTGATTTATCTCTCCATTGGTTATAGATTTTAACGTAGAGGCATGTTTCCAATATCGATTTGGCGGCGTGCTTCCGTGATGGTAAAGCTGAGCAAGCGCCATTCTGATGTGGAAGCTATAAAAGGTTTACCTGAATAAGAAAGGCATTCTGCCGATAATTTTAATCTTGGGGCTTGATTTAGTGAAAAAAAATGTTAAATTATGTTGTCAAAGAATCAGCAGTATATGAAAACAATAAAATACATTGTTCTTATTTTCAGCTTTGTTTCTCTGCTCTTCGCCAATGCGATTCTCACCGAATGGAAGGCTGAACCGGGATCCAGCGAAATTTCCCTGCAGTGGAAAACGACGCAGGAAGTCAATGTGGATAAGTTCGTAATCGAGCGGTCCATTGATAATCGATCATTTTCAGATATTGGTGAAGTTGCTGCGAAAGGGCCTGGTTTTCAGTACCTCTTTGTGGACGACCAGTTGGGAAAGATCAAGAGTTTGTTCTATTATCGACTGAGAATTGTCAATAAGGATGGCAGTTCTCAGCATAGCGAATCTTTGCCCGTAATGGTGGTTACCGGGATCAACCGCACGTGGGGCAGCATAAAGGCGCTATTCAGGTAATTTTACCCCTCTTTCATTTAATTGCCGAAAAATTTCAGCACATATTTTTGTTAACTATTTTGTTTACTTTTCTTTTGGCAAATTTCATTTGCCTCATTGCGGCAAAAATTTATCCAACGATATTCAGAGCGCACAATAAAATTTACATCGAATACTAAATGGCAGCCCGGTTTTTACATTTAGCAGATATCCACTTAGGCGCACGACAAAAATATCTCCCTGTGGAAAAACAGGAAATCCGGACGCACGAGCTATTCCAGAGTTTTACCCAATTGATTTACCAGGCGATGGAAGAAACCCCGCCGGTGGATGCTATCCTGATAGCCGGCGATTTATTTGATTCGCCATTCCCTGACATAAATCTTCTGGGTAAAGTGAAAGCTGTTTTCCGCGACGTGGCCGAAAAGGATATTCCGGTATTCCTGGTGCCCGGTAATCACGATAATATTATTTCTCCCCAATCAGTCTTTCGCAGGGAAAGGTTCCCCGGCGTAACACTTTTACTCTCGCCAAACATCCGGGAACCCGCCGAAGTGGATATCCGGGGTGAAATCTTCCACATATACGGATTGGCCTACAGCTTTCTTTCCCGTCCTCCATTTGATTCATTTCAGCCGGCAAAAAAGAACGTGCGAAATATCGCATTGATCCATGGTTCACTGGTGGGTAATCAGGAATGGCAGGTGCACAGTCAGGACATTCCTCTGAGCGCCGAGGCTTTGTTTAAAACAGGTTTCGACTATGTGGCGCTTGGGCATTATCATAACTTCCGGCATTATCATTCAGACGGAATGCATATTGTCTATCCCGGATGCCTGGAACCGCTGAGCTGGGGGGATGAGGGGGCCCGTAAAGTGGTGGTTGTGGAATTCGACCGAGATGAAGTATTCGTCCGTTCCACCGATGTCGAATTCCAGAAGAGATTTTATCGAACAATCGAACTTGATTTTTCGCAGCACAATTTAGGTAGCACTGAAGACGTTGCGGAGATGATTGTTAAGAAATATGCCAACCAGCGCGAGATTCTTCGGTTGATACTTACCGGACCAACCGAATTTCTGTTGAACGGTTCGCGTTTGGAGGCGCTTTGCGAATCCGGGTTCTTCTATTTTCAGGTCGAGGACCGGACAAGATACACAGCCTCGGAAAAACTGGAGTTGATTGAGCAGGAGAATACGATCCGGGGCCTGGTGGTGCGAAAATTGTTGGAGAAGCTGCAAAATACGGACGATGACGAGGAGAAACTCAAGACTCAGGAAGCACTGAAAATCCTGATGGGGTACTTTACCATCGATTAAGAACAGCAGAGCAAGGCAATCCTATTCCAGTGTGAGCAGAATACAAATCTATACTTTGCCATAGGTTTTCATCCCGGGTTGTATTTCCGTAAAGCAAATTTGCCTACCGGGACAAAAATGATAAAATTACAGCAAATCGTTCGAGTTTAGGGGAAAATGCAGATCACACGAATTGAAATTTCCGGGTTTGGTAATTTTTCCCGGCCAGTCGACTTCGAGTTTAAGCCTGGTGAATTGGGCCTGGTCTTTGGACGAAACGAAGCCGGGAAATCGACAATTATCGGTGCCCTGTTTGCGGCGCTTTATGGATTGAAGCCAACCGAGAAAAAGCTTTACCGTTCCTGGGAAAATGAGGAAGATTACCGCGTTCGACTATTTTTTGAGCAGGACAAAAAACAGTTCCTGATCGATAGAGATCTGGATAAGAATTTTGTACGTATTTCGGAATTGGGGAACTCGGAACGGATTCTCTTCAAAGATTACCATCTGCCATCCGAAAAATTTGACCGGATATACTTTGAGGCTTTCCGCCAGATTTTTCCCCTTCCGCCAAGAGATATTCTGATGGCGACATCGGTAATTCACGAGCACCAGGTGCGGGTTGATGTGGATGCAGGACTGCGACAGCTGATTACCGGTACGCGGGAAACGGATTACGAAGATGTTCTGGGCGCCCTGGAAGACGAATATTATCGCCTTACCCGGGATCGCCTGCCCTGGCAAAAATATGGTGGCCCACGAACCGACCAGCTTTTGGAGAAAAAGAACAAGTCGATTCAGGAGTTGGAGATCAGGATTGAAGACGAATCTTCATATTTCAATTCTCAACGGGAAATTCAGCAGAATCTGTTGGAGGCAGAATCCAGGCGAAAAAAACGTGAGGTGCAAATACCATCTTTACAGCGGCTGCTGGTGGAATTGCGAAAAATGAAGCAGATTCGCGACAGCAAGAATCAGCTGCAATCAAAAAAAACGGAAATCCTTGCCCGGCTGGAACAGGTTGAAAGCATTATGCACAAAAAGGAGGTGCTGCAGGTGCAAAACAGCAACTCATATCCGCATCTGGCTGCCTACGATCCTTCCGAGCTTCAGAGAGAGAGCAGCGCATTCCTGCCTTTGAGAAAGCGAAAATTGGAGATTGAATCTCGTTTGTCCACTTTAGAATCCGAGATAAGCGGCTTACAGGAGGAGTTAAAAGATGTTCCAGATTTTTCTGATGCGCCGCAGAATTTCCTTTATATCGTTGAAGAAATCCGTAAAATGGATAGCAAGATTCCTCACTACCAAGATGAAGAGAAGGAGAAGGGAAATGTTACCGATTCCCTGAGCAAGAGATTCAGGGGGCGGCTCTTTTTGGATTTGACTTTGTTAATCATATTTATTTCCTCGGGGCTTGCAACGTATTTTATCAGTCCCCTCTCCATTTTAGGCTGGGCGGGTTCGGTTCTCTTTTTATTTGCTACGATTATTGTTTTTTCCGTAGAGGTTTTTCCGGTTCGCAAAAAACTGAAAAATGCGCGACAGGAGTGGAGAAATTCCCATATAATCTTAAAACAGTTTCAGGAAAGCAGAAATCTGAATTTTAATTCGATCAAAGATTATATAGGCGACAATCTCGAACATACTATGCTGGAATACCGGAAATTCGTGACGAACCGAAAGCGACAGGAAGATGTTGCGCTATTGATGAATAGCCTCCGAGAGGATCTGAAGGCGATAGTGGACGATCCTCAATATTGCCAATATGCTGAAAATCTCGAGAAACTGGTCAAAAAGAATGGCTCCGTTCTTATGGAAGAAATTGCACAATATCAAAAGAATTGTAGCCAACTCGAGGCCTACGCGCAGCAGTTGGCGGCATTGCCTTCCCACGAGAGCTTATTGGAGTTGAAGGAAAAGTTGATGCAGCAAATTTCTAACCTGGAGTACTCCCGGGATCAACTCATCGCCGAATTGCCTCGTTTGGAAAAATTACTGGAGAAAAATGAACCGGAAGTGCTTATTGATAAAATAGAAAATGATATTAATAACGCTTTCAATGAGAAAAATGAATTGGATAGCCAAATTGCGACCTACCGTGCCCAGGCACAGCAAACAACCACTGTCAGCTACAATCCGGAGCAGCTTAAGGAAGAAAAAGAAGATTTAGAGAAGGCAGTCGCGTATCTGGGAATCAGGCGGGATGCTCTGGTCCTGGCTCTCGATACCCTTCGTTCCTCGGTGCAGGAATTCAGGAATGCGCATCTCCAGGCAATCAATAGCGGAATCCAAAAGCACCTCGAAAGGATGATAAGTCCCATGAATTTCCAGGTCAACCTGGACCCGGATTTCAGAATTCAATTGGGATATAAAGGAAGACCGATCCAGTTGAACCAGTTGAGCAGCGGAACCCACGACCAACTATTCTTCGCTTACCGCCTCGTTCTATCCGAGTTACTTTCACCCCAAATCCCATTCCCATTTATCGTGGACGATGCATTTGTTCAGTTTGACCCGTCGCGCACTGAGCGAATTTTTGCCACGCTACGCGATTTGAAAAAGAATCACCAGGTTATTGTATGCGCTTCAAATCCCAAATACATCGATTACTGCGACTATGTTGTGGATCTTGATCACATTGCGACATGACAAGAAGCCACCTTTATCCCAAAAAATTTCTTGCTTTGTTAATTCCCCATTTTTCTTTACATTGTCCCCCCGAAATTCGGGCGTTGGCTTGATTTTGGCCGGGTTCAGCTGTTTTGATCAAAGGAGCCGGATTGTGGCGGTTTTGAACCTCTTGTTTTCGTCTGTATTTTAAGTCGATTTGATGGGAATCAATAATTCAAGAAATTGTTTTTTAATTAGTTGACGAAGGATTCGCGCTTCCAGGCCGATAATATAGAAGGGGTGGAATAACATTTGCATTTTTTTGAGGCAAATGTCATAAAAGTGACGGAGAGGGAGTTGATAATGGCAGTTTTTTCCTTTACAATCGCCTCAGAAATATTAAAATCCGATAAAACAAGTCCCATATTCTTCTTCTTTTGTAGAGAATCCGGAAATAAAATTAAATTCTTTGTTTTTTAGGTATTGACAAAAATCACATAAATGATTATTTTATGAAAGTTAGAGGTGGAAATTCGCAGAAAAGGAATCAGGCTATGACTAAAAATTCTCGTTTTGTATTTGTCAACCCCGGCACGTCAAAAATTAAGCAAATCACAATTTCCCTCCCAAAGGTAATTTTCAGCATTCTCATCGTTACTTTGTTAATCGTTGTAGCTTTGAAAGTGTCTTCCGACCTCGTGATCAAGCTAAATCATAATTCAAAAATTTCGCAATTGCAGAAAAAAAATTCAGTTTTAGAAGAACAGCTCAAATTCATGAGCGACAAAATTACGTTTATTAGGGACCAGTTGAACCAGGTGGAGGAGTTGGATGACAAAGTGCGAGCCCGGCTGGACATTCCGCTTATCGATTCCGATGTAAGGCAGGTGGGTATAGGTGGATCGGATATTACGCATTTTTCTGGTCCGGAATTAGAAGATTTGCATTTAAAATCTACGATTGTCGATAATCAGAGTGTGCTTGCCCGGCTGGAACGAGAAATTAAGCTCGAAGTAGACAGCTATAAAAAACTCATTTCTACCATGGAACGCAAGGACGATTCGTTGCGGTTCCTGCCGGCGATTAAACCGGTGCCAAACGGCAGATTGACAGATGGATTTGGAAGAAGGCGGCATCCCATTTTTAAGCGAATCATGCCACACTATGGAGTCGATCTTGCGGCAAACCGTGGGACACCGATCCTGGCAAGTGCAGATGGGTATGTGAATTTTACCGGCAAGAACGGCGGATACGGCCTTTTTATTTCCATTAATCATAAATACGGCTTTGAAACAAAATACGGACATTTGCAGAAGATTTATGTTCGTCGGGGGCAATTTGTAAAACGCGGAGAGAAAATCGGGGAGGTTGGCAACACTGGAATTTCTACTGCCCCGCATTTACATTACGAAGTCCATTATCACGGCAAAGCTATCGATCCCACTGATTTCTATTTTAACGATCTTAATTTTAATTGAAATCTACTTTCTGCGGTGTCCAAACCTGGCGTTTCATGGTTGAATTTTAAAGATCATTCCAGATAGTTTATGATAGATTTTCAAAATGCTCTGCAGAAACTGCGGAAATACCTTAAAGCAAATGGATTGCGTTTTACCACGGAACGGGTGATTATCCTGGAAGAGATCTTCTCATTTCCATCTCATTTTGATGCAGAACAGCTCTTCATACATATCAGGGAAAAACATAACCACATCTCTCGCGCCACGGTCTATCGGACCCTGGAATTGCTGCACAAGATAGAAATCATAAAAAAAGAAAATATGGGACAGGGCTTCGCTACTTATGAACTGTCCATGAATTTACCGCATCACGATCATCTGATTTGCGTGGTTTGCGGCAAAGTGGTGGAATTTGCGGATGACGTGATTGAGCGGCGACAAAAGGAAATCTGCGAAAAATATGGAATGGAAATGATTAGCCATCAGTTGCAGATATTTGGCCGCTGTAAGGAACACAGTAGTAGTTGAGCCGTCCCGGCAACCTATCACCTTTACTTCCAACAATTTTACCATTTCATAATGAACTTGACTCCTGCCAACTAAGCGGGCCTCTTATATTTCACTATGACTGGCCTGCGAAAATGAATACCATGAGGCGAACAAGGTCATGAAATATGTCCCCAGCGTGATGAAGCCATAAATCCTTCTTATCAAAAATGAATAACCGATCATTCCCAGTTGGCCCAAATAGAGCGGAATAATGTAAGGCCACAATAAAGGGGTATCCCTGAATTGTATTTGCAGGATGTAATCGAGCAGTAATTCAACGATACAAAACAGGATCAAGGGCAGGGGAAGTATGATTCTCCACCATTCTCTATTCCCGATTAGATTGTACACCGCGACAAATACAAGCGGAATTGCCAGCGTGATTATCAGAATTCCCATGTAAAATTCAAGGCGGGTCATGCCCCGGGTTCTTGACAGAAATATGATAACAAGTGCTAAGTTCGCAGCGTTCGCAACCAGAAAAGCAGTCAAATCAATTATATTTGTGCTAATACGACTAAGCATATACTGTTCAAATTTAGCGTGAAGCCTGGTAATACTTCATTGCTTCGGGTAGTTCCGATTTGATCTTTTCAATCCGGGATTGATCGGAAGGGTGGGTGCTGAGGAATTCAGGCGGCTTCTGGCCTTGGTTCATCTTTGCCATTCTTCCCCAAAAATCGACCGCGATATGCGGATCGTAACCTGCCATTGACATGAAAATCAGGCCGAGATGGTCTGCTTCGCTTTCCTGGAGACGGCTATAGGGCAGCAGAACCCCAACCTGGGTACCAGCCCCAAATGCCGCCATCCAGAGCTGCTGGGTCTTTTCAGGCTGGTCCTTTAAAGCTACCGAAAGCGCTACCCCGCCCAATTGTGTGAGAAGCGCCTGGCTCATTCTTTCATCGCCATGCCGCGCGACAGCATGGGCGATTTCGTGTCCCATAACAACTGCCAATCCACCAGCATTTTGAGTGATGGGCAAAATGCCTGTATAAACAACGACCTTTCCGCCGGGCATACACCAGGCGTTTACTTCATTACTCTCAACCAGGTTGAACTCCCAATTGTAGCCATTCAGACGGTCTGACAGATTATTGTCCTTCATATATTTCTCAACTGCTCCCTGTATTTTGTGACCAACCGTCTTCACCATTTCGGTTTGTTGCTGGTTTGTGCTGAGTTTGTTGGATTTAAGGAACTGGTCGTACTGCTCAAAGCTCATGGACAGCATGGAGGAGCTGGGGATCAGCGAAAGTTGCTTCCGATTGGTCAGTGGGACAGTGCTGCATGAGATGATGGTGAAACCGGTAATTAGGAGAAATGTCATTAAGATCCGGGTGGCCTTCATTATATACGCTCCCTTTTTTTATGAATTAGGTGATTTACCAACAAGCAGAATATTCTCGCAAAAGCGAATCAAAACGCGATTTGCTTTAGAAAGAATTATTACAGCGGAATATACGAATGATATTGAGTGTTTTTAAAGAAAATCCTCACGGCATTGGCATTTCAATTTAGCAATACTATGGATAAATGCGGCGCTCCAGACTACCCGGTGATTTTAAATTCGATCCGGTTTCCTGCCGGATCCTGCACGGAAAGATTTTCACCGGACTTATCTATTGGCAAATTGGATTCTTCCACCCGATTCAGTATGTTTTGCGCTGCTCCTTTGTCCGGCAAAAGGATTTCGAAACTGACCAATCCCAGCGCATCAAGTGGCGGCGGTGCGGCTCCCCTGGATTGCCAAATATTTGCCCCGATTCTATGATGATAGCCACCGGCAGAAAAGAAGGCAGCGCCGGGCAAGGTGGTCATGAGATCGAAACCCAGGATGTCTTGGTAAAACGCCATTGTTTCCTGAAGATCGCCCACTTTCAAATGAATGTGGCCCAATGCGGCGCCGGAGGGCATCCCTAAAAATGGAGTATCGGAAACCTCCGCGAGCAGCGATTCGCGGTCCACCGCCAGGGTATCCATCTTAATGCCATTTTCGTCAAACTGCCAGGTTTCCCGCGCTCGGTCACAGTAGACCTCAATGCCGTTTCCTTCCGGGTCAGTTAAATACAACGCCTCGCTTACCAGATGGTCTCCCGCGCCATCCAACGGATATTTTCTCTCTGTCAGGTGCCGCAGCCAATTTCCCAAATCAGGTCGTCCCGGAAGCAGCAGCGCCAGATGGAACAGGCCCGTTGTGCGTGAATATCGTTTCCCGCCGGCCCGGGATACCAGCCGGACAAGCGGCGTCCTGCCCACCCCCAAAATGGCCGAGGTTTGCGACTGGTTGAGGATGCTCAACCCGATAACAGCCTGGTAAAATCCGGACATTTTGGTGATATCCGAAACTGCAAGTGACACTGCCCCGACAGTTGTTGCCGGATCTATTTTAAACGATTTTGTTTGATCGGCTATTTCATTAGGTTGCATAATACATAACCTGTTTTTGGCGTAAATGATATTTGCTTCTAATTTTTGTCCACCAAAGAAACATTTGTCCTGATACCTGGAATCACTGAAAATTGTTCAACCTGCCGCCTCCCGGTTGGAATGAACATGCCAAGTTGAATTTTGGTTCCAGCTTGACTCTATTTTCTCGCATCCTGAAAATACTAAGTAAGTAAGGCATTTTCTCCTGTAACGTTACGTGTCACCTGAAACTAAGCATTTATTGGAAGCCAAGAGAAAGAATCTTGGCATGGGTGAAACCAACTCGCTACAATTTCATTACAGAATCTACAGGTTATGGAAAATTCGAATGTGCAATCTCTGCCATTTTTGGAGGATTATCGTGAAGCGGAATTCTTCTCCCCGGCTTGCAATAAGAAAGCTAAAATGATAAATTTAAGCCCGATGAAAAATTTATTAATTGCTGTTATTCTGTTGATCTTTCTCAGTTTGGGCAAGGTTGAAGCACAATACAACATAAAGTTTGTTGGAAATAAGACCTTCAGTAACAACCAGCTAACCCGGGAAATTCTCTTTCTGACTTTTTCGACAGCCAAGCCGGCAGACGTGTCGAGGGCGCAGGAAATCCTGCTTAATTTTTATGAGGATAAAGGATTCCTGCTGGCCGAGGTTGATTCCCGGTTGGTCCACATTTCGAACGGAGCCGATTCAGCCGTTTTTACAATCCGGGAAGATGATCGCTTTTATCTCGGCAAAATAGATATCATTGGTCTGCAATATAACCGGCCCGAATTCATCAGGAAGTATTTGCAGGTTGACAAGGAAAGGCCGCTTTCCCGATCCACAATCCTTGAATTCCAGGAACAGCTCAATGGCACTGCCATGTTTGACTCTGTCATGTTTTCGGTGGAAGGTTTTGATATGAGCAGTAAACGGGTCAATTTGCAGCTCGTGGTGAAAGAACGAAAACCATATTTCCTGGGGAGTGGCTTTGGGTTGGACACTGAGGACGGCGTTAAATTCATATCTGAATTCGGTCACCGCCATTTCCGCCGGGCTGGTGAAATGATCCGTATGGATGGTTTTGTATCCTTCTTCTATACCTCTCACCTTTTCCTGAAGCATTACCGGTTGCACCTGAATTACCTGGACCCCATTTTCATTTGGAAAAACTTGCAGTGGTCCAACGACCTGGGGTTCGAAACAGACCACCCGACTTATGTGTCGTTTAGTTTCCGAAAGATGTCACTGGAAAGCACCTGGCGTCTTATGTTGATGGAAAATCTGAGCGCCGGTTTTGGTGTCGCATTCGACCGGGTATGGTTGTACAAGGTGACGAACACTGTGGTGAATAACAGCGCCATTCGGGACAGGGTAGATCAAAACCGGCAACTGCGGTGGCGACTGTCATACAATAATGTGCATTCCATGCTGAATCCGGCTCGCGGCGTCAGAGCGGAGATGATGTACCAATACAACGGCGGATTTTTGGGCGGCAGCAATAATTTCCACCGAATAACAATGGGTTCCACTTTTTATTTTCCCTTGGGGGCGAAAACCGTTTTGGCGCTCCATTCACAGGGCGGCTGGCTGGAAGGATTTGCTGAAACAGACCAGGTGCCGGATTATCAGCGCTTTCTCCTGGGTGGTTCGCACAATCTCCGCGGCTACCGGAACAACCGTTTGGGTCCCCGCAATAACGAAGGAAAGTTTACCGGCGGATTGGTGATGCTTTATAATTCGATGGAGATCAGACGCTGGCTAACAAGCCGCTGGCAACTGATCCTCTTCCTGGACAGTGGACAATTATGTAATGATATTCAGGAGATTAAGCTTAACAAATTAGTGTTTAGCGCAGGCCCGGGGCTGCGCTACCGCTGGAGGGGAAATCTTTTCGCTTTGGATCTCGGCTTCAAAATTAACCAGTTTACCGTTCAGAATCCGGGATGGATTCATTTCGGATACGGGCAGCACTTTTAACTTTTTGGCTCGAGGATTTTCATTTTGAAAAAACTTCAAATGTCGGTTGTTTTGTGGAAGCGGTCATCTGTTTTCGCGGTTGTTTTTATTATGGTATTTCTTTATTTTAGCCCGGCACAGGTCTCTATGAAACCGTTTGTATCGGCCGGCCAAAATCTTACATACCGGGTTCAAAAGCTGGATTCTGTGCTAACCGGGTATTATCGGGAGAGCATTAAGGCTTACCTGGATGAGATCGGTGAATTCGATATTTCCCGAAGGAATCTGCGATATTGGAGAGACTTTTATAATAATCGTGTTCACCTGCAATATGAGCAGCCAATTACCCTTAGCCGTCAATCGTTTACTGCACGGTTGGATCTTCAATTGAAGAAGAACTGGTTTATCCGTTGTGAGGCAGAGAATAAGGCACTCAATCCCCGTTCGGGGATATTCCTGTTTTTTAAAAAGGAATTTCAATAAGAATCCACACATCTGCTTTCACTGTGCGGAAGGCGGTTAAACATATTGGTTTGGCAGAGGACGCGGCGGAATTCCGAGCGATTCATAAAATTAACGCGGGTGGTCGTAATATTTATGAAGATCGAAATTTTGAAAAATCTGAAAAGATATAGGCGGCAAATGGATATCGACCGTGTGGAAATGGCTTGGTATAATTGCCCGAACACAAGAAAATGCTGTGCCCTTGCCGGGGGATTTGCCTGATGTCGAAAATTATTGCCATCATACCGGCCCGCTATAATTCGGTGCGTCTGCCGGGAAAACCATTGGTTCTCCTGGGTGGCCGGCCGCTCATTAGCCACGTGGTGGAACGGGCGAAGGAAATTCCGGCCGTGGATCGAATTATCGTGGCCACAGACGATGCCCGAATCGCCAAGGTGGTGAAAGAGGGCGGCAACGAAGCGGTAATGACGCCAGCCAACCTTCGGTCGGGCAGCGACCGTGTTGGGTGGGTGGCCCGGGATCTGGAGTGCGATATTGTGGTAAATCTGCAGGGAGATGAGCCGCTCATCGATGCCGCCGGAGTTGGGCAGGCCATAGAAGCAGTGGAACAGGATCCACAACTTCATGTATCAACCCTGGGCTACCCGCTAAAGGAAGAAGAGCGCTGGAAAAATCCGGCGGTAGTTAAGGTGTTGACCGATAACAGCGGGCGTGCGTTATTCTTTTCACGGTTGCCGATCCCATACTTTAGGGACAGCAATTTTCGGCCCCTGCCGGTTTTGTTTCAGCATATTGGTGTGTATATTTACCGGAGGGATTTTTTATTGGAATATGTAACATGGGAACCTGCGGACCTGGAAGAAGCAGAAAAACTGGAGCAGTTGCGGATTCTGGATCGTGGGTTTGCTATTAAGGTCATAGAAGCCAGGCTGCCCTCTGTGGGAGTGGATACGGCAGACGATGTGAAAATCGTGGAACAATTAATTAAAGAAAAAGGTGCGTTTTGAGTCAGCGGATTCCTGAAAATACCAAATTTATTTTTGTCACCGGCGGGGTGGTTTCCTCGCTGGGGAAGGGCATCGCTTGTGCGTCTCTCGGTTTTTTACTGAAAGCCCGGGGATTAAAAGTGACCATCATGAAGATGGATCCCTATATCAATGTTGATCCGGGGACCATGAGTCCGTATCAGCATGGCGAGGTTTACGTAACTGAAGATGGCGCCGAAACCGATCTGGATCTGGGTCACTACGAGCGATTCATTTCTGAAAATATGTCGCAGATGAACAATGTCACTACCGGCCAGATTTACAACACTGTGATCTCTAAAGAAAGGCGGGGAGATTACCTGGGCGCCACCGTGCAGGTGATTCCGCACATAACGGATGAAATAAAGCAGCGCATCATCGGTTTGGCGCGCGAAACCGAAGCGCAGGTCATTATCGTTGAAGTTGGCGGTACGGTCGGCGATATCGAAAGTCAGCCGTTTCTCGAATCTATCCGTCAATTCTGCCTGGAAGCCGGGCCGGAAAATGCCATCACGCTGCATCTCACGCTGGTGCCGTTTATTGAATCGGCCGGCGAACCGAAGACCAAGCCAACCCAGCACAGCGTCATGCGCTTGCGCGAAATTGGAATTCAACCCGATTTTCTGCTTTGCCGTACCGACCGCCACCTCAATAAAAGCCTGAAGGAAAAGATCGCGCTATTTTGTAATGTCCGCCCCGAAAAAGTGATCGAGGCGGCGGATGTTTCAACCATTTATGAGGTACCGCTGCGATACGCAGAACAAAACCTGGATACCCAGGTTATCGAGCGCCTGAAGCTCGACGCCCCAGCTCCCGATTTGCAGCCATTAATTGATATAGTCGAAAAGATCAAGAAACCGAAGTTTTCGGTTAAGATTGCGATTTGCGGTAAATATGTTAAACTGAAGGATGCCTACAAAAGCATTGCCGAATCGTTCACTCACGCCGGCGTTGCCAACGATGCGCGGGTGAACTTAATTTGGATTGATACTGAAATGTTGGAAAATGAGGATGTTGACAAACATCTGGCGGGGGTTTGCGGAATCCTGATTCCCGGTGGATTCGGCGATCGTGGAATAGAAGGCAAACTGAAGGCGATCCGTTATGCCCGGGAGAATAAAATCCCGTTTTTTGGAATATGCCTTGGTCTGCAGTGTGCCGTGATAGAGCTTGCCCGAAATGTCTGCGGTATAAAAAATGCCAACAGCCTGGAATTCGATGCATCCACCCCGCACCCTGTAATTCACATCATGGAATCCCAGAAGGGCATAAAAGAAATGGGTGGCACTATGCGGCTTGGTTCCTACCCGTGCGTGATAAAGGAGGATAGCATTGCCTACCAGGCCTACCAGAGCACCCATGTCGGTGAGCGGCACCGCCACCGCTACGAGGTGAATAATGAATATCGCCGGATTTTGCAGGAGCACGGGCTCATCCTCAGCGGACTTTCCCCGGATGGCAACCTGGTCGAAATAATCGAATTAAAGGATCATCCTCATTTTGTGGGATGCCAGTTCCACCCGGAGTTGAAAAGCCGCATCACGCGGCCGCACCCGCTCTATGTTAGTTTTGTGCGGGCATCGCTGGAATACTGCCGGGGTAAATGATAAGGAAGCGAGAGAAGGATAGTTATAGTGGCAGTTTATGAGATCAAAGATTTTTCGGAGATTGACTTTGTCAGCGTGAATCCGGCGGAAGATGTTTTTGCTCTTCCGGATGGCATGCGCTATGTTTTCAGTGACCATATCTGCGACTTTTGCAGCTCCGGCGGTACAGTGCTGGAAACAGAAGGATCGGAAAAAGCATATTTCTGTGTTTTGTGCGAGAATGAGTTAAGATGGTGTGAGTTCGCAAATGATTTCTTACCACCAACCGGAGACATCCTAAAATTTCTGTTGCCAAAAAAGTGGACGGAGCAGGACCTCGCAAATTGGTACCAGGATTACCAGGAACAGCGATTGACTCAGGAAACGGTAAGGGAGCGAATTTTGCGCGAAGGCAAAGAATAAGGTCCAAAACCGATTTAATGAAAATACTGCCTGAATTGGTGCTGCATATATGAGCTGCAAACTTTATCGACACGAATCTGAGCGTCGGCACAATTCCTATCGAGAAAAAAGAATCGGAAAGCTGCCAAAAAATTTGGATATAAATTCTTATGGTTAAATTAGATAAACTTAAAATCGGCGCCGGTGAAATGCTGACGATAATTGCCGGTCCCTGTGTGGCGGAGAGTGAAAAACTGATCCTGGAAACCGCCGCCAGGCTAAAACAGGAAACAGAAGATCTGCCGCTTCAGCTCATCTTCAAATCATCTTTTCGCAAAGCGAACAGAACGGCTCTCAGCGGTTTTGAAGGGCTGGATTTTGCGGATGCGCTGCGAATATTCAAAATAATGAAAGAAGAAACCGGGCTGCCACTGCTGACGGATGTCCATAACGAGCTGGAAGTCCCGATAGTAGCTGAAGTGGCCGATGTGCTGCAGATACCGGCCTTTCTCTGCCGCCAGACCGATCTGCTGGTTGCCGCAGGAAGAACCGGAAAGGTAGTAAACATCAAGAAGGGGCAGTTTCTGGCTCCCGAGGATATGGCAAAAGCGGCTGAGAAGGTGGAAAGCACGGGAAATTCCCATATCCTTCTCACCGAGCGGGGAACGACTTTTGGTTACCGCAACCTGGTTGTTGACATGCGCGGCCTGGTCATCATGCAGCAGACCGGGTATCCGGTGGTGTACGATGCAACCCACAGCGTACAGTTGCCTGGTGGAATGGGAAATCAGAGCGGCGGCCAACCGCAGTTCATATTGCCGCTGGCCCGGGCAGCGCTGGCAACCGGTGCGGTAAGCGCGATTTTCATGGAGGTGCATCCCGACCCGACGAAGGCGCTGAGCGATGCTGCCTCGCAGCTCCCCCTTGCCAAATTTCGGGAAGTCGTCGAAAAACTGCTGGCGGTGTATGAAATGGTACACACGCCCCTAAATGGAAATATGATCAAAAACTGACCAGGGAAAACGGAAGAGTTGAGTTGCCAATGATGAATGGAAGAGTAACTGCGGAAATAGTGGAACGCGCAAGAAAGATTAAAGTCGTTCTGATGGATGTAGACGGCGTGATGACAATGGGCATGATCGTCTATGATAGCAACGGGTTGGAGATAAAACATTTTGATGCGCACGATGGACAGGGTATAAAATTGGCAAAAGCAGCCGGTCTTAAGACAGGAATTATCTCTGCCCGTGAAAGTGGGACTATCCGGAAACGTGCCACGGAGATCAGGATGGATTATCTTTACCTGGGGCAGGATAAGAAACTGCCTGCCTTTGTCGAATTGAAGGAAAAGCTTAAACTGGCTTCCGAAAATTTCTGCTTTATTGGGGACGACCTGCCGGATATTCCCGTCCTGCGCGAAGTCGGATTGGCAGTGGCGGTTCGCAACGCCACCGCGCCCACAAAAGAAGCTGCGCATTATATCACCCGCAGGCCGGGCGGACGGGGCGCAGTACGCGAAGTGATCGAACTAATTTTGGACGCGCAGGGTTCGATGGAAACCGCTGTGCGGAAAATCTGGGAGTAGCCAACCCCTGGTCATGGCCGGAAGGCCAGGATATCATAAATGCTTAGCCAGGCTATTGAAGTCTTTTCCTGAATGCGCCGTCGGGCGCGCTGAAAAATGAAATGCCGGAATTTCCCGGAAGGTTTTGATTATGGAAATCGAAAACGATAATGAAATTATGGATATTGCTTACCGGGTCGTGGATCAGGAAGTGGAAGCACTGAAGAAACTGAGAGCCTCGATCAATGGTAATTTCAAAAAGGCGGTAGAATTGATTCTTACCCGTACCGGTCGGGTGATTGTGACCGGGCTGGGGAAGTCGGGGGCAATTGGGCGCAAGATTGCCGCTACCCTGGCATCTACCGGCACAGCCTCGTACTTCCTGCACGCCTCCGAGGGTATTCACGGCGATCTCGGTATCATGCACAAAGATGATGTTGTTATCTGCCTGTCAAAAAGCGGCAACACAGATGAATTAAATTATCTGCTGCCGGTATTCCGGAAATTAGGGGTGCCGATTATTTCCATCACATCGAACCTTGATTCCGTTCTTGCCAAACACAGCGATGTGGTTTTAAACCTGGGTGTGCGGGAGGAGGCCTGTCCGCACGATTTAGCGCCAACCTCCAGCACCACTGCAATGGCGGTTTTGGGAGACGCACTGGCCATCGCGCTGTTGGAAAAGAGGCATTTTGGCCGCGAAGATTTTGCCTTTCTGCATCCGGCCGGCAGCCTGGGCAAAAGATTGTTGCTAAAAGTTGATGATATCATGGAATCCGGGAACCTGCTGCCGTATGTTTCCAGCGATGCAAAAATGAAAGAGGCTGTTTTGCAAATGGCGTCCAAAAGGGGCATCTGCATGGTTGTTGACGATGCAACACGCATACTGGGTGTGATTACTACCGGGGATCTGAACCGGTTGGTGGAACGCACCGAGCATTTTTTCAATATTCCCGTATCGGAAGTCATGAATCAAAATCCGAAGACAATTCCGCTCAATACCCTGGCGTACACGGCATATAAAAAAATGGAGGAATTCCGGATTATCGCGATGCCGGTAGTTGACGAGCAAGACAGACTTGTGGGCGTCATTCACCTTCACGACATCATGCGGGCCGGCATCGCCTGAACCGGCAGGCCAGGCGTAGTTGATGACTTTTCTTTTTTTGCTGAAACTATTCCTGGGAATTTCGCTATAAATTGCTTAATGTAAAATTTATCCGGATTCATTTATAAAAAAAGCAGCCGATGAATAAAAGAATGAAGAATAGAATATTAATTGTATTGCTGATTTTGCTCTCACTTCTCTTCGGGTGCAGCAAGCTTGAGGAAGATCAGCCGACCAATACCCCAAATAAGAGTACTTACCCGGACCAGGAACTCTGGAAATCAAAAATTTCGATTACTAACGAGGGGCGGCGGATTGCCAATGTTTGGGCGGGATATATCGCCGTTTACTCCGAAAAGAAGATTGCCGATCTGAAAGACAGCATTCATGTGGATTTCTACGACAGGGAAGGAAAGCATAATTCGGTGCTTACCGCTGACAGCGGCGTTGTTTACAGCGAAACCAATGACCTGAAGGCCATGGGGCATGTGGTGGTAGTTTCCGACAGTGGAATTATTCTGCAATCCGATCAGTTGAGTTGGGACAACCAGCGCCAGAAAATCGTTAGCGATGTTCCGGTGCGTTTTACCACCAGCGAGGACACCATTATTGGCGACTCCTTTGTATCCGATCCGGATCTAAAGAATTATGAAATCCGAAATGCACGGGGTTATTCACGCCGAAAAATTCCAATGCAAAAATGACGGATACCCCTCACTCCACCCCAACCGGGATTTACAGTTTCATTATTTTTTTGGTGGCTGCAACGGCCGCCACGGGTGCTTTGCTGCAGGACAGCGGCGCCGCCAGAAGAGCCTCGCGTCTGGAGCTTCTCCACGCCGATGTCTCCCGCGGCATTATTGAGGACGGCAAACCTCTGAAAGTCCTTGAAGGCCATGTTGAGGCGCGTCAGGACAGTTTGCAGCTTTTCTGTAATCGAGCCGTGTACGATCGCGATGAGGATAAAATTACACTTTTTGACGATGTCAAACTCATTCGCGGCAAAGATACCCTTTGGGCAAACCAGATCACATATCACGAAAAAACCAAAATTGCTGTTTCGGAAGGGAATGTGCTTGTTTCAAGACCAGGCCAGCGGCTGCGGTCGGATTACCTGGAGTACCACTACGGCACCGATCAGATCCGGGCCAGTGGTCACCTTTATTTACATGATGCGCCAAACCGGGTTTCCATAACCGGGCGTGAGGGCGAGTATCTCCCCGATGAAAAATACAGTTATGTGGAAAAAAACGCCCACTTCTGGCGAGTCGACAGCAGTTCCACCGATACGCTAAATATTTTTTCCGACAAAATGGATTATTATTTTGGTGAGCCGCGCAGGGCGGTGGCCAGGGACTCGGTACGGATTTATCAGGCAACGCTGCACGCCACCTGCGATTCGGCGATTTACCAGCTCGATGAGGATATCATTTATCTGGAGGGCCAGCCTCATGCAACCCAGGAAAACAGCGAGCTGTTTGGAAAGCAGATGCAGTTGATTTTGCACGAAAGACAAATCGATCGCATCAGGGTAGAGGGCGGTGCGGAAGCCATTTCGGTGGTGGATTCGGCAACTGAAAAGGAAAATCGGTTGGAGGGCCGTGAAATCGTAATGTATATTTCAAACCGCAAATTGCGTGAAATACGGGCCATTTCAAATGCCCGCAGCCGCTACTATCTGAAGGAGAAGCAGGAAAACCGTGGAATAAACGTTGCGTCCGCGGATACCATCAAAGCATTCTTCGTGAATAATGAATTAGACAGTATTGCTGTGATTGGCGGGTCGCAAGGCATTTATTACCCCGAGGACTACAAAGGGCCGATTTTGCAGGAGTGAACTGAAAGCATGACGGACGGCAATCTGGAACAAGCTGTTTTACATACCAGAGACCTGGTCAAAATTTATGGCAAGCGCCGGGTTGTAGATGAAGTCAGCCTGCGGGTCAGGCAGGGGGAGATTGTGGGATTGCTGGGCCCGAACGGGGCGGGCAAAACCACATCTTTCTACATGATAACCGGGCTTATCCGCCCGGATGCCGGGAAAATATTCCTGAATGACGACGATATCACACGCCTGCCGATGTACAAACGTGCCCGGAGAGGAATCTCTTACCTGCCGCAAGAAGCCTCCATTTTTAGAAAGCTCACAGTCGAGGATAATCTGCTTGCCATTCTGGAAGTTTTGGGATTTTCACGCGCCGAACGCAAGAACCGGGCGGCCAGGCTAATGGACGAATTAGGAATTTCGCACATCGCTGCAAATAAAGGATACAATCTCTCCGGCGGAGAACGACGGCGCACGGAAATCGCCCGCACCCTGGTGACCGATCCCAAGTTCATTCTCTTGGATGAACCATTTGCCGGGGTGGACCCGATTGCCGTTCAGGATATTCAGAATATTGTGATAAACCTGAAAGCAAAGAATATCGGGGTGCTGATTACCGACCACAATGTGCACGAAACGCTTTCCATCACCGATCATGCTTATCTATTGTTCGAGGGGCGAATTCTCAAACAGGGCGACAGCGAGGCCCTGGCCAACGATCCCGAAGCACGAAAATTGTATTTGGGGGATAAATTCCGGCTTTACCGGTAAATCCAGCACGGATTGGTGGCGGAGCCTTCCATTCAGAAGATAATCCATCAAAATCCAAAGAATCCACAATCCCATAAAAAAGGGCGATTCGTCGATCGCCCCTTTTAAAGAATTGCAAAATACCGGACAATCCGGTTGCTGTCCGGTAAACTATTTTTTGTTGTTATTTTTCGGTTTGCCCTTTTCTTCCGGTTCTGCTTGTTCTGCACCCACCGGAATAGGTTCCTTTAATTCCGCGACCGTCTTTTTGTTGTTTTTCGGAAATTTCGCCGGGTTCAAATCCGGCATGGTCCACACATCGGATTCGGCGATGTAGTAAAAACGTTTCTTAAAATCATCCAGGCTGATCCCGGCAGTGGCTGCGTATTTCGCCAACTCATGAGGATCCTCAAAATCCTCTTTGGTGAGTCGTAGCATGTAGCGACGCGCAATCTGGTAGTATTCGGAATTGGTATCTACCATTCGGACTTTGGTGCGATTTGTTTGTGGATCCAGCATATCGGTAAAATACATCGGCACAAACCGACCTTCCTGAATGGAAATCATGGCTTCATTTCCGCCATCCAGGAGAAATTGTGCGGCGCAATAGCCAAGGTCGCGGGTGTATTCCATATCAAACGGAATAGGATCCGCGCAGCGCAGTTCGTAGCCGATATTTTTTGCCACAATGGTTGTTTTAATTCCGAACTTTTTCAGCTCCTCCTGCACATGGTATTTCAGGATTTCGCCGAAATTGACCTCAGCAAGCCGGATGTTGTTGTGCGCATCGCGCTCGATGTTCAGGAGAACCTCCAGATCCTGCGGATCGAGGCGCTCCACAAGCCCTTCCGCCATGACAACAATGCCATCCGGGCGGCCGTAACTGAGCCGTTTGATGATGGCGCCAACCAGGATGTCCACGAGTTTGCTCAACCGGATTCGGGGCTCCGGGAATTCCTCCGGAATAAGCGAGAGCGTGGCACCTGCCGCTTTCCCGATTCCCATTGCCAGGTGACCCGCTTTACGCCCCATGGAGACTACAAAATACCAGCGGGAGGTGGTTTGCGCATCCACCATCAGGTTCTTGACGATGTTCACTCCCAGGTGACGGGCGGTCTGGAAACCGAAGGTGCACAAGCCATGCGGCAAATCCAGATCGTTATCGATAGTTTTTGGCACATGAACCACCCTGATGCGTTCGGCTGCCAATTCGTCCACCCTCATGGCGCTATAAGCGGTATCATCTCCGCCAATCGTAATCAGCTTGTCCACATTCAGCCGGAGCAAAGATGTAACAACATTTTCGAGATACTTTTTATCTTTTGTTGGATTGTCGCGCGCAATTCCAATGTAGGAACCACCGCGAAAATGGATGCGGCTGACATTCTCGATTGTAAGCCGTTTTGTGTGCGAAATATCGCCACGCATTATCCATTTGAAACCATCCTGGATTCCAATAACTTCCACACCTTCCAGGATAGCGCGAATAGTCGCCGCGCTAATGACGCTGTTGATACCAGGGGCGGGTCCTCCGCCGACCATAACTGCCATATTCTTTGGCGCAATTGTCATTTCCACTGTCCTCCGTTTGTAGAAAAATAAAGACATTAAATCTACCAAATCTTGACAGGCAACTCAAGCGATAATCTCTTATTGCACTGCATGTCAAATACCAGAACATTAAAACTACTGCTTTTGGTGAAGGTTTCTGCCTTGTGCTTCAAATCTCTATTCCATGGGTTCACGGCTGGAAGTGCTCAAACGCTGAATTGGTCTGTGGATAAGCAGGCTGTTCAGCCTGAAGTTTACGCTGCATGAAGCTGGTTTCGATTCTGGCTTCCCGGTAATTTGTTCAACCATCAGTTGGAGAACCGGAAACTGCAAGATCTCCTGTCTGCTGAAACGTGGTTTAATGTTGTCACACTCCCGGTTTACTACTGTCTAAGATAATAGCGAAACTAAACTTTTTATGAAAATATGCGGTATCTTAGTGCAGACGAGTAGACCTGGAAACAGTTGATCTTCAACCCAAAGCGCATGGGCAGCATAAAATGAGAATCCAAAGCAGTGAAATAATAAATCCGTTTGCCGAAAAATATCTCACCGATTCCAGCGATGAAATATTAGTGGATAGGGCTGTGCAAGGCAGCCGCAAAGCACTGGAGGAGCTTATTTATCGACACCAGGCCTGGATTTACAATATCGCGTTGCGAATGGTCTGGAATCCGCAGGATGCGAAGGATGTGACCCAGGAAATCCTGATCAAGGTCATCACTAAGCTATCAACATTCAAAAAGAGAAGCAGTTTTCGAACCTGGGTTTACCGCATTACCGCCAACCACGTAATCAATATGAAAACCCGAAAATACGAGAAATTTTACCGTTCCTTTTCGCAATATGGAAGAAGCATTGATGACACCGCCGACATGGAAATTCCGGACCGGGCGAGTTTGCCGGTTGATGTCAGTTTGGTTGTCGAGGAAACAAAAATCGGCTGCATGTTCGGAATGCTGCTCTGCCTTGACCGTGAGCAGCGGCTGATTTTTATTCTTGGGGAAGTTCTGAATGTTACTGATAAAATCGGAGCGGAGATACTCAAAGTGAGTCGCGTTAATTTCCGCAAGAAATTGTCCCGTGCCCGCCAGGATATACGCAATTTTATGGATCACAAATGCGGTCTTGTTAAAAAAATCAATCCCTGCCATTGCACCAAAAAGACCAGGGCGCTTATCGACGAAGGCGTGGTGGTTCCCGAACGGCTGCTGTTCAGCAAAAACTACGTCCACAAGATTGGACAGGTGGTTGGGGAAAAATATCGTCAGGCAGACAATTTCTTCGAATCCAAACACCGTCAACTCTTCCGGGATCATCCATTCCAAACTCCGCCCGATTTTGTTCACTCGCTTACAGCGATGCTGGACGATCCTGAATTCAGGGAAATATTCAATTTTAACAATTAATGCCTTTTCGGTGTTACGGAAGGCTTTTACCGACCCACACCGAACACTTCATTTTATTGTTTTTTCTGTTTAGTCAAGGTTAGCCGGTCATCCATAACCGCGAATATTTAGGGATAAGAACTGGCGAGCCCTTCAGGGCAATATAATTTTTTCAATTACCATATTATCAATACAGGAGGCGTCATGTTGAATAGAATTGCAAGTATCATCGTGTTGTTTGCTCTGAATATATTTAGTATGTCATCTGCTTCCACAATCCAGGTTCCGGCCGATTTCCGGACAATTCAGGAAGCGATTAACCAGGCCGTGGACGGCGACACCGTTCTTGTCGCCGATGGAAGTTACCCGGAGAACATCAATTTCCGGGGGAAAAATATGGTCGTCGCCAGTTGGTTTGCGGTGGATCATGATGCATTGCACATCACCGCCACTGTAATAAATGGCAGCACACCGGCATATCCCGACACCGCCAGTTGTGTATTGTTCATATCCGGTGAAGATTCCAGCGCAGTCCTGGAAGGATTTACCCTGACCGGCGGCACCGGCACCCGCTGGCCGGATATTCACATTGGCGGATTCTACCGGGAAGGCGGCGGCATACTGATCGAGTTAGCCTCTCCTACCATAAAAAACAACCTGATTATGAATAACGAGGCGATAAACCGGAGCGGGGTCACCAGCGCTGGCGGTGGCGCCATTCGCTGCGGCGACGGCAATCCCCGGATTTTTAACAATGTGATTATGTCCAACCGGGGACGATATGGCGCGGCAATTGTTCTTAATTTTTCGGGCGGTATCATCAAAAATAATGTGATTATCAATAATAGCGGTGGTGAGGATTATGGCGGTTCCGGCATCTGGGTTTACAGCAACGGCCCGGCGCCGAAGATCATCGAGAACAACACGATTGTGGGAAACTCGTCCATCGGAACAGGCGCCTATGGTGGTCGCGGCGGGGCGATGATGGTGTGGTCGACAGCGGTGGAAGGGCGGAATAATATCATCTGGGGAAATTCCCAGAGCAATGGCGATCCCATTGCCAGGATTGGGGGCGCCGTTAATTTCAGCTATTGTGATATTGAAGGCGGTTTTAATGGTGACGGGAATATCGATCTCAATCCGGCATTCGCCGATTCCAACTACTACCTTACGCCCGGCTCGCCATGCGTTGACTCTGGCGATACGGCTGCCATTTATAACGATCCAGAAGATTCTGCAAATCCGGGTTTTGCCTTGCGACCTTCGCTTGGCGGTCTGAGGAACGATATGGGTGCTTATGGCGGGCCGCTGGCGAAGACTTTTCCGTTCTTTTTTATGACGGCGATAAAATCCGGGAAAAAGTCACTCCCGCAGGGATTTAGGCTCGAACAAAATTTCCCCAATCCGTTCAATCCGCAGACCGAAATACGTTATTCCCTGCCGAAAGCCGCGGATGTAACAGTGAAAGTATTCAGCCTTTTGGGGCAGGAAGTAAAAATACTGGTGAGTGATTTTGAATACGCCGGTTCGCATTCAGTGATATGGAATGGCACGGATGCAAATGAAATCGCAGTACCTTCCGGCATCTATTTTTACCGGATGGAAGCCGGAGATGCTGCTATTACCAACCGAATGGCATTGATTCGATAAAAAATTACTGTCGGGAATCCAAATTGCAGGTGGACTCCCTACTGAGATAGAATCAACTACCCATGCTTTTGGCTGCCCGGTTGGCGGCCTCAATAAGTGGTTTCGCAGATACTTTTTCGCCCACCGCCTGCTGCATCCACACTTGCGGCGAGAGGCGTCCCAATCGGCACATTCTTTCCATCTCGGTTGCCAACTGGTGGCTTTTCAAATACTGTTCAATCTGGAAGGAAATAATGAATCCCATCGGATAATCCGGGGTATACATGGCGCCGTCCACAATGTGGGAATAAATTGCCAGTAAATCCTGATCCCTCTGGCCGAGAACCTGCGCAAAATAATCGTTCCATACCTGTTTGGCGGTTTCCAGCATTGCCTGGTGCAGTTGCTGCGGATTGGCCTCCGGATGCGCATACATCCATCGCCAGATATACATATCGGTGAGCGCCACCCCGGAAATCTCAAAGGTGTTCCACATATCATCCAGTGCCCGCAGGTCATCCTTTTCGCGCAGGCTGCCTTTTATACCCAAAACATCCAGATCACGGGACTGGAAAACAAACGCGAATGCCTCGGTAAAAGCGGTATTGGGTACGCCGTTTAGTGTATAGTAGTCCATTTCATTCAGTGAAAATACCTGTTCCACATTATGTCCCATCTCGTGAATGGCAATATTGAATCCTTTGTATTTCATGCCGCCCTTCGGAATTCGGGTTCGCAGGTGCGCCTGGTCCTCCCGCATTTCTGCGCCGGATGCATGCCCCGCACCGCGCGAAGGGTCAACCTGAATGTGATCGGCCAGGAATCGCGCTTTTTGCGCGGTGAATCCCAGGCTCTGCAAAATATTTGGTACATCTTGCTGGAATGCTTTGACAGTGGGATATTTATTGCCCACAATCCGGTCCAGTTTTGCCTCATCGAAATCGGAGCGCGCTTTAAACCCGTTGTACCAGATATCGAACGGCTGCAGCGGACGGTCCAACCGTTTTTGGATGAGTGCCGCCATATCTTTCAGCACCGGCGCGGTAAGGATTTCCTTGAGCAGCGCCTCCACATCGCTCTCTGGCAGTTCGCGGCTAATCTTGAAACGGCGGTCCACCAGCGAGGGCGCCTGCGGGAAGTAGGGATCGATCAGCCGCTCCGCCTGGTAAATGTCCCAGATGTGTTGGTAGCGGGTCTCGGATTCTGCACTCACCTGCACCGTTTTGGTCGTCCCGGCCTCGTAAACCGTATTGGTGAATGGATTCCAATCATATTTTTCATTGTTGATAACCACCTGCGGAATTTTCTGCCTGATGATCCGTTCCATCACCTGTGCAATCATCTTTTGGCGAGGCAGGCCGTCCGGGTTAGCATATTGGCCCTTCAATTCGTCTCGCAATCCCCAGTGGCTGATGAGTTTCAAGCCATCCGGAAACAGCCGCTCGCCTTTATCGTCCACCAGATTGTGCATGTAAATGTTGTAGTTGTTGATATAGTCATCCGCGGCCACATAAGCCTCGGAGCGTTTTTGCGCAATCTCTGCCGGCACCCGGTCGGAAAAGATTTCCGCAAGACGCGTTTCCGCCCATTTCTCACGGCTCCAGCTCATTCCCTGTGCATTTTTGTCTTCCAGGGTTTGAAGAGGAAAATTGAGCAGTACCGTAAACGCCAGTTTGGTCTTGAAAAGATCGTCGCTGGTGTGGGAAAATGCATTGTAATTGGCGAAAAGATAGTCCACCGGGTGAACCAGGCCGTCATCCACCTGCAGTGCCCAGTTGAAATCCCGCGAAATGCGGTGGAGATTTCCGTAGAGCGATTCCAAATTGCGCTGGAAACGCGAGAACAGCACATCCCGTTCGGCGGGATCGGCAAAGTAGTATTTCAGGCAAAAATCCCGGAATTCCTGTTCACTGCCGTCTTTTGTTTGCCAGCGAGCCGCGACCTGCGCAATGCCTGTCTCAATCCGTTGCCGTTCGCCATCGCCAAACTTTTTGGTCATGGCCGCAATTGTTTGCTGTTGGAGTGCATTGCTTACACCTATCTTCATTTCTCCCTCTGCCTGCTGTTTTGTACATGATAAGAATATGGATAATGAAATCCAAATTGCCAGAATCGGAACAGCTATCAAAAGTGCGAATGTCCGTTTGTGCATCGACTTTTCTCCTTACAAGTTTATCAATATAAAGTAATTGCCTTGCACGTTTTTTTGCAACGGTTTATTTTTTCTGCGTCGTCGTGAAATTGGTGGAACGGGCGGGTGTTGAGTGGGCCGGAGCCCTGCGAAAGGCGTATCGAAACACCGCTTGCCCGATTTTCGATCGCGTTCGGATTGCCATTGGCATCTACTGATACATTTCGTCCCGATGGGACTTTATGATTTTGAGGTGATCCGGAATTCTATAGGTATTTCGTCCTTACAGGACTTGGATTGGCTTGTTCTGGATAACTATGAATTTTTAGTGAGATAAGAAATGTTTACAAAACCGAGTCTTGGAGAGAGGGAAATTCCAAAGCATAAGCAAGCACCTACGAAGCACAGTTCCTTAGGGGACGGCATGTTACCCGCTTTAAAATCTCATTCGTATTCCGGCGCTGCCAATTGCAAAATATGGAGAAATGGTGAATTTACTGACCGCGGAATGTTTTTCTGATGAATCCTGCTCTCTGTTCATGATATAGCTTGCCACGCTGTATCCCAGAACCGATCCTAAGAAAACATCCGAAACCCAGTGCTGGTTGTGATAGATGCGGGAAGCGCCGGTCATGGCGGCAATCCCGTACCAGAAAATATCCCAGCGTGTGTTGTCAACCGATTTTGCCATGATGGTGGATACCGCGAACGCGGCGGTAGCGTGCCCGCTTGGAAGTGAATTGTAGACATTCTCGAAATTGAATGGTTCGAATACGAGGTTGCGGTCACCCGCGTAAGGCCGCCGCCGCCCTGCAATAACTTTAAATACGCTGGAAATCGCGCCTGCGTACAGAAACGCTTCAATGGAGTGAAGTCCCATCATTCGTATGTTCTTTCTGCCGCTTACATAGCCGGCGCCATATAGAGCGACCGTGAAGCCCAATTCGTACACATCCCCATAAAAATGGTCGAAATAGAACAGGTGATCATTGAAATCGTTTTGATTGGAAAGCGCCGTCTTCCTGACAGTCTTGTCGGCAGCAAAGAGCAGAGCGGTTGACCCAACAGCCAAGCCGGCACTTCGCCAATTGGAGGCGTTGAATTCGAACGGAGCTTCAGCAATTCCTAATCCAGTTTTCAGAAAATGGCTTAAATCCTCCACTAAAATAGATAGGTGTTCTTGATGAACCGCTTCCTGCATTGCTGCCGAATTCACCTGGGGGAAAATTGGTTCTGAATAAAATAAATAAATCAAACATAAAAAAAAGGGGGGGAGCCGTGGAAGTGATGATTTGTTCAAATTTCCCTCACATGCCTGTTTTAGTGGAATTATACCTATGTCAGAGTTCATAAATAATTTCTCCAGCAAAATACACATAAAATATGAATAAAAGCAACCGGTGCCCCGGTTCACCGATGTAATTTTATTGGAACTCAATATAGCTGCGGTTTTTATCTGCAAAACTAATGTTGTTGTGTTCTTTGTGTTTTTTTTGTACAATGCCACGTTTATTAAGGATTAATGAGGTACTGCGTTCTAAAAAAATAAACTGTTTTTGAATAGGTATTCGGATTACGGGATTGTGAAAGCTGTAATTGAACCGGAATCCAATGCTTGTTGAGCAAAAGGATGTCTAAAAAGTTGTCACAAAAGAGCCTGTCTTTATATCTTCGAATTCTTTCATATCTCAAGCCGTATGTCAAACAAATAACCATTGTGGTGATCTGTAGCTTTGGCTTTGTCATTTCCAGCACACTTTCGGTGTGGTTGATCGCCCCGGTTGTTTCGGTAATGTTTGAGAAAGCACCGCAGCAACAGGTGCAGCCGGCAAACACTACCACCGCATCGCGCGACACCGATGTAAGTGTTCTCGATTTAAATAGCTGGATGAAAGAACACATTCAATCGGTAATCCCGAAGGGAGAGCCAATTACGACCCTGAAATGGCTCTGCATGTTTATTATCCTGGCCTTCCTGCTGAAGAATTTTTTTGCGTTCACGGAATTTTATACAATGACGTGGGTGGAGCAACGGGTCGTAAGAGATTTGCGCGAGCAGCTTTACGAAAGAATCATCAACCAGTCCATGAACTTTTTCCATAAACATAAAACAGGTGACCTGATCTCGAATATTACCAACGATATAAACTCGGTAAATGTGGCGGTGAACCGGGGTTTTACAAAAATTATTCGTGATCCCGTCATGATCCTCATCTACCTTGCAATCCTGTTCAGTATAAACTGGAAATTGACGCTCATTGCTATTACAATTCTTCCGCTGACCGGTGCTTTGATAAGGAAAATCGGTAGCAGCCTGCGGCGCCGCAGCCATCGTGTGCAGGAAAAAATCGCCGATATTACCTCGGTGTTGCAGGAAACCATTTCGGGAATAAAGGTGGTCAAAGCATTCTCGATGGAAGATTATGAGAATAAAAAGTTTCGCAAATTTTCGCTGGATCATTTCCGGGCGGTTGTTAAGCAGGTACGGATGCAACGATTGTCCAGCCCGCTTTCCGAAACACTGGGCGTATGGATAATGGCAGGTGTTATTTTCTACGGCGGCATCCTGGTTTACCAGGGAAAATCGCTGACTTCCGAAGATTTTATGCGCTTTCTCATCATACTGTTTGCGGTGCTGGAGCCGCTGAAAAGTTTGGGAGAGTTGAACAATAATGCCCAGATCGCCCTGGCTTCGGGTAAAAGAATATTCAATGTTCTGGATGAGCCTCTTGATGTGGTCGAAAAAGAAGACGCAGTGACTAAGCAAACCTTTGATAATGTGGTGACTTACGAAGACGTTTCCTTTCGTTATACTCCAAAGGGAGAGTTGGTCGTTAAGAATGTCAATTTCGAAGTTCATAAGAATCAGAAAGTGGCGTTCGTCGGCAGCAGCGGTGCCGGTAAAACCACCGTGGTGAATCTGCTGCCCCGGTTTTATGACGTTGTCTCAGGCGCAATCCGGATCGATGGTACCGACATAAGAGATCTCACTCTTTCCAGCCTTCGGCGCCTGATGGGAATTGTCACCCAGGAAGTGATCCTGTTTAATGATACGGTAGCCCACAACATTGCGTATGGGATCGAAAAATATTCGATGGAAGATATCGAAAATGCAGCAAAAATGGCCAACGCTTACGACTTCATAACCGAAATGCCGGAAGGCTTTGAGACCACCATCGGGGAGCGCGGAATGCTGTTGTCTGGCGGACAGCGCCAGCGTATTTCAATTGCCAGGGCGATCTTGAAGAATCCGCCGATTTTAATTTTTGATGAGGCGACCTCTTCGCTGGATTCGGAATCCGAGGCGCTGATCCAGGGGGCCATTGAATACCTGATGAAAGACCGCACGGTTTTTATCATCGCCCACCGGCTATCGTCCATTGTCAATTCCGATATGATTATGGTTATGCAGGATGGGCGGATTATTGACAAAGGCACGAACCGGGAGCTCCTGGAACGCTCGGAACGCTATCGGCAACTTTATGAGCTGCAGTTCAAAACCGATGATGTTTCAACGAATACTACTGCATAGATGCTTTATTTTGATTTCTTAAGTCGGCAGATAGCTCTTTAAATCCACTCAGCACATTTTCAACGGGCAACTCTCTGATGTCCTTTGCATCTTCGGAGATCGCCATCTTGTGTGGGACGCCGTAAGGCGCCCACTTGGCTTCATTCTCCCCGATGATGAGATCCAGCACCGGCGTGCCCATCGCCGAGGCGGCATGAGAGAGGGCGGTGTCCGGGGTAATGAGGATATGGGCAAAATGCAGGAATTCCATCATCACCCGGAAATCGGTTACAAACGGAAGTTGCACGACCCGGGAATCCTTAATTATTTCAACTAATTTGGCTGCCTGCCCGGGTTTGGCGGGATCGGTGATGATAAACCAGCCGTCAATCCCGAACTCATCTTCTTCAATGGCTGCGTGCAAAAATGCTGCATATTTCTCAACCGGCCACTCCCGCCGTTCTATTCCCGCGCTTAGATTGATCAGGACAATCTTTTTAAACTCTCCTTTTCCCCCTTGAGGCAGCGCCGCGCATGCAGATTGAAACAACTTTTCGGCCTCAGCTTTAATTTCGGAGCTGTATGCCACCCACGGCGCAGACAATTCGGGCGTTGTCTCTCCGGCTAAATCCGCTGCAATCCTGAAATGGGTTTGGAGGATATGCGTACTCTGCAATTCAGGCAATTTTACGATCCGGTTATAAAAATAGCTGTAACGATCCTGGTTTCCTGCCGCCCGGATTGCATTCGGGGCAATCAGCCGGGCTAAGATTCCAAACGTGAATGATGGATACAGCACCAGGTTCACAACATAATCGTAGTTATTCTTTCGAAGCATTCTTACCAACCGCAAAATTTGAAGCGGCCGTTTCTGGTAGAAGAAAAGGTTTTTCGCCAGACCTGTGCCCATCAACGGGCCGGCATTCTTTTCATCGCAGAGCATATCAATTATAGCATGTGGGTGTTTGTTCTGGACGATGCGCAAGACAGGAAGTGAGAGGATCATATCACCAATTCCGCCATAGCGAACAAACAGGATTCCGCTGTAATCTGCTCGCAGGGGCAGGGGCGGCTGAACAAATATGAGGCGCAGCAGTGACGATAATAAATTTTTAAAGAAGATTTCCAGCCGTTTTCCGATCTTCACTTATTCTCCAAGCCTCATTTCCGGAATGTCATTTTAAGCTCGTCTGTCAAGAACCAATCTCAAGGCTAAATTTAATATCTGATTAACCAAATCAAATCCTCAATAATAATTTTGAACCTGATCGGCAAATGCGAGAAGCAAATCCTGCTTGCAGCTTTTATCGAAAGGAAGTGCGGCGGGATTCTTTCCATTGAAGAACCGACACCGCATAATGACAGAAAATTGTTCTTCGAATGGATATAATAATTGAAAATAGCGGTGAACAAATCATGCTAAAAATAATTAAATAAATCTTATTGCGATGGTGCAGGATTGGGAGCCTGCCGATCGTTTGTCAATAAAGCCGGATCAAATCACTGACAGGCAATATGGTAAATATCCAATGCACGAGTTATGGGAATTCAGAGGGGGATTGCAATTATTTTTATCTTGGTAATTTTGTAATTTGTTTGTATAATCTGACTGACTGGTCAGTTTATAAGGAGGGTCAATGGAGCTTGTCATAAGTTTTCTGAATACGGTGCTTCCGGTATTCTATTTTATCGCAACCTATCTCTACGGGATGTATTTCTTCCGCGAAGATACTTTCGCTGAGAAATACATGTCACCGGTTCTGAAAACAACAGTCTTTATTCATTTTGTTGAGATTGTGCTCAGGGGGTGGTACTACCACCATTTCCCGCTGGCCTCGGTTGCAGAAGCTATGTCCGTGCTCGCGCTGGCTGCCGTCCTGATCTATCTCTTTCTTGAAACCCGTTTGAATGTAAAGACAACAGGCTATTTTATCCTGGTTTTCGTTTTTTTCCTGCAACTGTTTTCTTCGGCTTTTATCAGTTTTACCAAAAATATTCCTGACATTTTGCACAGTCCGCTGTTCTCGGTTCATACCAGCATGGCAATCCTGAGCTACTCCGGTTTTGCCATTTCGTTCCTTTACAGCTTGATGTACCTGCTCTTATTTCATGATATCAAGAGCAGCCGGTTTGGCGTTATTTACAGCCGCCTGCCTTCTCTGGAAGTCCTTTCCGGTTTGAATTACAGCTCTGCGGCGGTCGGCTTTTCTTTTCTCACCCTGGCGATGTTTCTTGGGGTAATCTGGTCGCGAAACGTTTTTGGCAGCTATTTTGTGGACGATCCGAAAATCTTCCTGGTGTACGCCACATGGGTGATTTACGGTACCGAACTGTTTGGTGGAAAAGTGTTAAAGTGGAGCAACAAAAAACTTGCTTACCTTTCGCTCGGCGGGTTCATCTTCATTGTCCTTTCGGTGGTTGCGGTAAACCTGTTTTTCACATCTTTTCACGAATTCAGATAAAAGGCAATAATTGATTGATATGGAAATATTCTTATTAGGCACCAATCATAAAACTGCGGATGTGGATTTTCGCGGGAAGATTGCCTTTCCTGCGGATTCGTTTCCCGGTGCATTCAAAACTTTGCTTTCGTCACAGGGAATTCAGGAAGGTCTGATTCTTTCCACCTGCAATCGCACCGAGATTTACGCAGCCGGCACCGGTGAGATTTTCAACACGCTGGACGATTTCCTCTCCCATTTCGCGGGCGCCGAAATCAAAGCGAATCGTGATCTCTTCTACCGGCTGAAGGGAGAAGAAGCAATTCATCATCTCTTCCAGGTGACTTCCGGGTTGGACTCGATGGTGCTGGGTGAGCCGCAGATTCTGGGGCAGGCGAAGGATGCCTACCAGCTTGCCCGGGAGAGCGCCGCCGCCGGCCTGCTGCTCAATCGCTTGTTGCCGCATTCTTTCAGCACAGGCAAGCGGGTCAGAACCGAAACCGCATTGGGTGCCGGCGCCGTGAGTGTTGCCTATGCGGCGGTTGAGTTGGCGCAGAAGATTTTTCGGGACCTATCGCGGCACAGCGTGTTGCTGATCGGCGCCGGCGAAACCGGAGAGCTGACCGCCCGTCACCTGCGGGAAAAAGGAATTGGGAGACTGTATATTACAAATCGTACACATGAAAAAGCGGAGAAACTGGCTGACGATCTGGACGGGGAAGCGATACCATTTTCGGGTATGCAGGAAATCTTTTCGAAGGTCGATGTCATAATCGGTGCTGCAAGTGCACCCTCGTTTCTGGTACGATTACAGGATGTTGAGCGAGTAATAGCACAACGTGGCTCTCGTCCGCTGTTTATGATCGACATTGGCGTGCCGCGCGATTTCGATCCGGAAATCAACAAATTGGAATCGGTTTTTCTGCACGATATCGATGCGCTGGAACAGATCGTGAAACGAAATCTCGAAAAGCGTCGCCTGGAAATTCCCAAAGCCGAGGCGATCATTTCTGAAGAAATCGCCAAATTTCAGGAGTGGAAAAAGGGGCTTCAGATTGCCCCAACCATCGTGTCGCTGCGGCAGAAATTTGAAGATATCCGGCAATTAGAGCTTGGCAAAAACCGCAATAAGCTCAGTGACCAGGAATTCGAAAAAGTAGACTTAATTACCCGTGCAATTCTTAATAAAGTGATGCACATGCCCATGGTGCAATTGAAAAAGTTTGCCAATGGCCATCCGGAGGGATTGTTGCGGCTGGATGTGGTGCGCGAATTGTTCGGATTGGGAGGAGACGATGAGTAAAGTGGTGCGCCTGGGAACACGCGGCAGCGAGCTGGCGCTGTGGCAGACACGGTGGGTGAAAGAGCGGCTGAAGCAAAATTTTCCGGATGTGGAATTTGAAACCGTTGTCATCAAAACGACCGGCGACAGGAACCTGGATTCCCCGCTGGCCCAGATAGGCGACAAAGGATTGTTTACCAAGGAACTGGACATTTCTCTGCTCAACGGCGATATCGAACTTGCAGTTCACAGCATGAAAGATGTGCCGACTGAGTTTCATGAGGATTTGACCATCGCAGCCGTGACCGAACGCTGGAATGTAAGCGACGTCTTAATTTCCCGCTCCGCGAAATCTATTCAGGATTTGCCGGAAGGCGCTGTTCTGGCAACCGGAAGCCTTCGCCGCAAGGCGCAACTGCTGCACTATCGCCCCGATTTGCGCATTGTTGATATTCGGGGTAACCTGAATACACGCTTTCGCAAATTTGACGAAGCGGATTGGGACGGGATGATTCTTGCTGCCGCCGGTGTGGAAAGATTGGGCCTCGGCGACCGGATTACGCAGAAGATTCCGACGGATGTCATGTTGCCGGCGGTGGGACAGGGCTGTTTTGCAGTAATTACCCGGAAGGAAAACCAGGAGATCATTGAAATGCTGGTATCAATTCACCAGCCGGAGGTTGCGGAATGCGTTACCGCCGAACGAGCGCTGCTTCGCGCCCTGGAGGGTGGCTGCCAGGTACCGCTGGGCGCCCTGGCAACCACCGACGGATTTCGCCTTCGCTTGGAAGGCTGCGTCGCAAGTCTTGATGGCAGGAAATATTTCAGGGATCAGGTAGAATTTCCGGTCGATGAAGCTCAAAGTGCGGGCGAGAAACTGGCTGGAAGATTAATAAAAGCCGGCGCTGGCGAGGTGCTGGAAGAAATTCGAAAGGTGTGAAGTAACAAGTGTGCCGGAGAGTTGGAGTACGCTGAATTATGCGAAAACCGAATGAACAATTGAAACTCGAACGCCGTGAGCAGTTGATTGCAGTTGCTGCCGAGCTTTTTGCCACCAAAAGTTACCACCAGGTTTTAATGGACGAAGTGGCGGAGAAATCCGGCATTGCCAAAGGGACGGTCTATAATTATTTCTCTACCAAAGAAGATCTCTACATCTCCATCATCACACACCGTCTGAAGGATTTATTAAGCATTTTGCGGGAAAGGATCGATACCCTGCAAACGCCACTCATTAACCTGCGGCGAATTCTGATTCACATTTACAGTTTCATGGCCAAATATCCCCATTTTTTTCAAATCTGGTACAGGGAAAAGATGAATTGCCAACGCGATTCCCACCAGGAAATACATGTGCTTTACCAGGAGATCAAAGATTTGCTGATCGTTGCGCTTGAGAAAGGAATCAGTGATGGCATCCTGCGTCCGCATACCGCGCCTTTTGTTGCGGATATTGTTTTGGGAATCATCGATTCTGCGGTGCTGCGTTCCACCCGCTTTTCAGTTGAGGAGCAAAAAAAGGAACGGCTGCGCATGTTCGGGTTTATCATGGATGCGCTGGGATCCGATATCGGCCAGCAAATGCACACCCGCGGGCTGGACGAGCCGCAACAGGAGGGATTAGGTGTCGCCGTTAAAGGATAAGAAAATTGTGATCTGCCGCCGGCCGGAGCAGGCCCGCGAAATGGTGTTGGCGCTGCAAAAGAAAAAAGCCTGGCCGGTCGTTTTTTCCACATTTGCGGTTGAACCGCTTGGCCTTTCGGCAAGTGAAAACCGGATTCTGCGGGAAATCTCCGGCTTCGATTGGCTGGTTTTGGGAAGCGAAAACGGTGTCCGCTTTTTTGCTGCTCTTCTGCGGCTACTGACCATCCGGCAGGAACTGCTGACCGGACTTTACGTCGGAACTGTTGGCAAGAAAACTGCCGCGGCGTGGGGAAGGCATTTTCCCAAAATTCCGGTTCGGCGACAAGCCGACAGCCTTCAGCAGTTGATAATTGAAATAGAACGCGAGCAAGCAGGCGAATCGGCTGCGATTCTGAATCCCACCAGCCGGCAATCACTACAAAATATAAAAGTGCAGATTCCCGCCGGCATCTCGTTAACCCGGCTTCCCATTTATGAAACAGTGCCCGACAGGTCGCACGATGCCGGTGAAATCGGCTTTATTCGTTCCGGAGAATATGATGCGATATTTTTCGGCTCTCCGTCATCTTTCGACTATTTTCTTGAGATTGTTGGAGGCACGCCGCATCGCAAAAACGTGGCGCTGTGCGTTTCCGGCAAAACCACTGCCCGGCATATTGAAAGCGCTGGTTTCCGGGTTCATGTGATTCCCGCCCGGCCGGAGGCGGAAAGTGTCATCGGCGCACTGGAGAATTATTTTGACAATAAATTGAGTATAAAATCTCCAATTTTGAAGGAAACAAGCAGATGAATGAAACCGGCACAACGAGAAATGTAAATGATCTTTTCCGTCGCGCCTGCTACCGGCAGCCGGTAGAGAGGACCCCGGTGTGGATGATGCGGCAGGCCGGCAGGTATTTGCCACAATACCGGGCGGTTCGCAAAAAGTACGATTTTATTACCATGTATAAAACACCGGAATTGGCCGCCGAAGTAACATTGCAGCCGGTGGACATAATCGGAGTGGATGCCGCGATTCTGTTCAGCGATATCCTGGTAGTCCCGGAAGCAATGGGAATGGAGCTGCACTTCCTGGAGGGGAAGGGGCCGGTTTTTCCGCAGCCGATGCGGGATGATGGTGATCTAAGCCGCCTTCGCCCGGTTGAAGCGGATTTGGATCTGAAATTCGTAATGGATGCCATCCGTATCTGCCGCCGCGAGCTGGCCGGACGGGTGCCGCTAATCGGCTTCGCCGGCGCTCCCTGGACGCTGGCGACCTACATGATTGAGGGGCAGGGTTCGAAGAACTTCATCAACATCAAGAAATGGCGCTACGCGAATCCGGACAGTTTGCACCGGCTGCTGGAGAAAGTGACCGTGGCAGTGATGGAATATGTCAAAGCCCAGGTAGCTGCCGGGGCGCAGGCCATACAGTTGTTTGATTCTTGGGCGGGGATTTTGGACAAAGACGGCTTTGCCGAATTTGCACTGCCTTACGCCCGCCAGATTTTCCGCTCCATCGACGACGCTGATGTGCCGCTCATTTATTTCGCCAAGGGTGCGGGTATTTGGCTGGACTTGTTAATGCAGAGCGAAGCGGATGTGCTGGGACTGGACTGGACGGTGAACATCGGAGAAGTGCGCCAAAAAGTGAAAGACCAATTCGCACTTCAGGGGAATCTGGATCCGGTATCGCTTTTTGCTCCACCTCAGAATATTCGGCAGCAGGTGATTAAAATCCTGGAGGATTTCGGAGCAGCAAACGGTCATATTTTTAACTTGGGACACGGCATCCTGCCGGATGTGCCGGTGGAACATGCACAGGCGTTTGTGCAGTCAGTGAAGGAGGAGAGCCCGAGGTTTCATGCGGGAAGTAAGAAGTGAGAAGTGAGAAGTTGGAAGTAGGAAGTAGGGATGAAGAAGCAAAAGGCTGGCTGCTGCCTGCCCCTTCGGGGATAGCTGACAGCAAATTTGAGGAAAGAAGAAAATGCCAATAAATAAAAAATTCGAAGTTGATGTTGACCTTTTGAAAAAATACGACAGGCCGGGACCGAGATACACCAGCTATCCCACCGCTCCGCATTTTCATGGCGGATTTGGCCCGGTGGATTTTCGGGAGGAAATCCTGGAAAGCAATTCGCGGGAGAATCCTGCGGATATCTCCCTCTATTTTCATCTCCCGTTTTGCGAATCGCTCTGTTACTACTGCGCCTGCAATACCATCATTACCCGGGACAGAACGCGCATCGAGGATTATTTGCAGGATTTGAAAAAAGAGATTCGAATGATCAGTTCCATGACAAATCCCGCCCGAAAGGTTGTGCAATTGCACTGGGGCGGCGGAACGCCAACTTACCTCACCCCCACCCAGATTGAAGATCTGTTCCTGTTTATCAAAGATCAATTTTCTTTTTCGGCGGAGGCCGAGATAAGCATCGAAATCGATCCCCGGCAGTTGACGGAGCAACACCTGCCCATGCTTCGCCGGGTGGGATTCAACCGGGTCAGTTTTGGGGTGCAGGATTTTGATCCGCGGGTGCAGCAGGCAGTGAACCGCATCCAGCCGGAGGCACTGAATCGCCGGGTGGTTAGCGAAAGCCGCGACCTGGGATTCGATTCCATAAATGTCGATCTGATTTACGGACTGCCGCACCAGAGCTACGATTCTTACCAGGAGACGCTGGACAAGATTATCGATATTTCACCGGATCGCCTGGCGGTGTTCAATTTCGCTCATGTACCGTGGCTGAAAAAGCACCAGAAATTGATTTTGGCTGAAATGCTTCCCCACCCGGAAGAAAAGCTGCAGATCCTTAAATCGGTGATCGAGCGGCTGACTGCGTCCGGTTATGTTTTTATTGGAATGGATCATTTTGCCAAGCCGGAAGATGAATTGTCGGTGGCGCTTCAGAATCATACGCTCTACCGGAATTTCCAGGGCTACACCACCCGCGCCGGAGCGGAAGTTTTTGCGCTGGGCATCACCTCCATCAGCCAGTTGCATTCTGCTTACGCCCAAAATGTGAAGAAGCCGGCGGAATACAAAGCCATGCTGGATTCGGGCGAATTGCCGACTGGCATCGGATACAAGCTGGATGAGGATGACCGGTTGCGGCGGGAAGTGATCACTGAGCTGATGTGCAACAACCGGGTGCTGAAAAACGATGTGAAACAAAAGTATGGCATTTCTTTCGACAGCTACTTTGCAGAGGCGTTGGAAAAGCTGCAGGAGTTTCTTCCGGATGGGCTGCTGCAAAACACAGATGAAAAAATCCAGGTGAGCGAGCCGGGGCGGTTGATCATCCGGAATATTGCCATGGCGTTTGACCGCTACCTGGTGGAGGATCAAAAACGTGAACAGCCGATCTATTCCAGAACGGTGTGACAAAAAATTGACAGGATTAACAAGATGGACGGGATTAAATAAATGATTCATCGGGCCCGGCGAGATGCTAAAGTAGAAAACAAGCATTGTAGTGCGGGAGGTTTTGTCCGGACGATAAAATTCCTGTCTGACTATTTGACCCTCCCCCTTAATCCCCCTCCCTTATGCATGAAGGAGGGGGAAAGTGGAGGTGGGTCATTAGCGGGGTTACTCTTGATCGAACCGCCCATCGGGAAGATCATTCGACAGAACCAACTTCCAATTTTTTTTCATGGAATTTTTAAAATCCTGTTTATCCTGCCATATGGTGGTGCCTTTGGCAATAATCCTGTCAAAAAATAATTTTAGGTAAAGAAAATGAATATAAAAACAGACGTTATCATAATTGGCGCCGGGATTTCAGGCCTGGCATCGGCTCATTTCCTGAAAAAGCGGGGATTGAATCCGGTCATCATTGAAAAAAGTGAGCGTCCGGGCGGTTCGATTCGCACCGAGCGAATTGACGGCTATCTGGTGGAATACGGTCCCAACAGCACGCTGGATACCTCCCCCATCCTGCACGAATTGTTTGCAGATCTCGACATCGAAAGCGAGATGGAATATGCCAACGACAGTTCCAAGAACCGTTACATCATGCGGGATGGAAAGCTGAATGCGCTGCCGATGGGCGCCGGCGCATTCCTGGGTACTTCGCTTTTTAGCTGGAAAGCAAAACTGCGCTTGCTCCGTGAACCGTTTATCAAGCCAGCCGACCCGAACGTGGAAGAGAATCTGGCACAGTTTGTCCTGCGACGATTGGGAAAGGAATTTCTTGATTATGCCATCGATCCGTTTGTGGCCGGGGTGTACGCCGGGCTGCCCGAACAGTTGAGCGTGCGGAGCGGATTTCCCAAGTTGTATGAACTGGAGCAAAAGTACGGCAGCCTGATCAAGGGTACCCTAAAAGGTGCGAAGGAGAGAAAGCAGCGCGCCGAGACGTCAAAACAATCCGCCAAACTGTTCTCCTTCCGGCAAGGGATGGAAACCGCAATTTCGGCCTTACAGGAAGAATTCTCCGGGAATCTTCACCTGAGCGCGGAGATCAAATCCTTCGACCGGGGGGAAGATGGTTACCGGCTCGCTTTTTCCGCAAGCGGCAAGATCTACAGCCTGGAAGCGGAGAACATTTTGCTCACCATCCCCGTCCATGCTTATCAAAATCTGCCGGGACCGTTTTTTGTCTCGTTGCTGCCGGCGCTGGAAAATATATACTACCCGCCGGTGACCATGGTCTTTTTCGGTTACAAGGGGAATCCCGCCGACCGTCCCCTGGACGGATTCGGCTACCTGATTCCACGAAAGGAAAACAAGCAGACTTTGGGGACAATCTGGAGCTCCACTATTTTCAGTGGCCGCGCGCCGCATGGCGACACTGCACTCACCACATTCGTGGGTGGCAGCCGCCAGCCGGAGAATGCATTGCTGCCTGAGTGGCAGCTCATCGACCTCGTCAAACAGGACTTGAAAGAGATCATGGGAATCCGGGAGGAGCCGCAAGTTGCAGTAGTGCAGCCATGGCCCAAAGCCATCCCCCAATACAAACCGGGACATCAGAAAATTATCGATTTTATTGAAGAATTTGAAAATAAAAATCCCGGGATTTTCATCTCCGGCAATTTCCGGGGCGGAATTTCGGTAGGCGACTGCGTAAAACAGGCCAGTGCGATGGCAGAAAAGATTAAGATAAGTCAGCAAAAAAAGCATGAAAGCGAAGTGCTGGAAAGAATAAATTGAAAGTCCTGGCCATAACCCTACCCCCTTTTCCCCCTCCCCTAGTGCATTAGGGGAGGGGCTGGGGGTGGGGTCAAAACATAAAATTCGATATAATCGAAAAGGCAAACAACAAGTATGAATAAATTGAAGAATAAGGAGAACAAGTATGTTTACACCCTATTATCGGCCGCGGCGGCTGCGCACTAATCCACAGATTCGCAATATGGTGCGCGAAACAGTTCTGACCCGCCACGACCTGATTCTTCCATTGTTTGTGGTTTTCGGGCAGGGGAAGAAAAATCCCATCAGCAGCATGCCCGGCCACTACCAGTTATCCATCGATAACCTGGTAACCGAGGTGCGCGAAATCTGGAAACGGGGGATCGAATCGATCATTCTTTTCGGAATTCCGGAAAAGAAAGACGCGGTGGGATCGGACGCCACCAGCGACCAGGGAATTATTGCGCAGGCGCTGAAGGCGGTGAAAGACGCCGTTCCCGAGATGTATGTGATTACCGATGTCTGCTTCTGCGAATACACCGATCACGGGCACTGTGGAATCCTGCATGGAAAGGACGTGGACAACGACGCCACGCTGGAAATCCTGGCCAAACAAGTGCAGGTGCATGCCCGCAATGGCGCTGACATGGTTGCTCCTTCGGGAATGATGGACGGCATGGTCGGCGCAATCCGCGAGGCGCTGGACGAGGAAGGCTATCCCAATATCCCGATCATGAGCTATGCGGCAAAATTTTCGTCCGGTTTCTACGGCCCGTTCCGGGAAGCAGCGGAATCCGCTCCCAGTTTCGGCGACCGCAGCAGCTACCAGATGGATCCTGCTAATGCAGAGGAGGCCCTGCGGGAAGCAGCGCTGGATGTGGACGAAGGTGCGGATATCATTATGGTGAAACCGGCGATGCCGTATCTCGATATCCTGCGCCTGGTGAAGGATGAATTTGCCATGCCCACCGCTGCCTACCAGGTTTCCGGTGAGTTTGCGATGATCAAGGCCGCCGCCGAAAAGGGCTGGATCGACCATGATCGTGTGATGCTGGAATCGCTCACTGCTATCAAGCGAGCCGGCGCCGACATGATTCTTACGTATTTTGCAAGGGAAGTAGTTGGGAAACTCTGAAATTGTAAGTTAGGTGCGAAAATGAAAAACTTTGACAACAGCCGGGCTTTATTCGAGCGTGCGCAAAAGTCCATTCCCGGGGGGGTGAATTCGCCGGTGCGGGCGTTTAAATCGGTGGATGCTTCGCCCATATTTTTTACCCATGGGAGGGGATCGAAGTTGCATGACGTGGACGGGAATGAATTTATCGATTATGTCGGCTCGTGGGGACCCCTGATTCTGGGTTACGGCCACCCGATCATTGTCAGCGCCATCCGGGAAGAAGCGCAGCGCGCCACCAGCTTTGGTGCGCCAACCGAGCTTGAGATAGAATTAGCTGAAAAAATTGTTCAAATGGTGCCGTCCATTGAGATGGTGCGGCTGGTGAATTCGGGAACCGAAGCCACCATGAGTGCAATTCGGTTAGCGCGCGGTTTTACCGGGAGAAGCAAAATTATCAAATTTACCGGGTGCTACCACGGGCATGGGGACAGCTTCCTGATCCAGGCCGGCAGCGGCGCTACGACTCTGGGTGTGCCAAACAGCCCTGGGGTAACTCAGGGAACGATTGCGGATACCTTGTTAGCTGATTACAACAGCCTGAATTCGGTGGAATCGCTGGTGCAACAGAATCCGGGAGAAATCGCTGCGGTGATCGTAGAGCCGGTGGCCGGGAACATGGGCGTGATTCCGCCGGCAGATGGCTTCCTGGAAGGTTTGCGCACCATCACCCGGCAGAACAATATTCTGCTGATTTTCGATGAAGTGATGACCGGTTTTCGCTTGGCGGCGGGGGGAGCGCAGGAACGCTACGGCGTGGTGCCGGATTTGACTACCCTGGGAAAAATCATCGGGGGCGGGCTGCCGGTTGGCGCCTATGGCGGCAAGAAAGAGATCATGGAGCAGGTTGCGCCTTCCGGGCCGGTGTACCAGGCGGGAACGCTTTCCGGTAATCCGCTGGCGGTGCGCGCCGGACTGGAAACCTTGAGGATTATTGGTGAAAAGGGATTTTATCAGAAGCTGGAGGAGAAAGCGCAATTATTAGAGAAAGGGATCGGAGAAAATATCCGGAAGCTTGGAGCGCCGCTCTATACCACCCGGGTGGGCTCCATGAGCTGCATCTTTTTCACGTCCGAAAAGGTAGTGGATTATAGCTCGGCTACCAAATCTGATACCAAAAAATTCGCGCAATATTTCCGGCTTATGTTGGAGGAAGGCGTTTACCTGGCACCATCCCAGTTCGAAGCGGCGTTTATTTCCCACGCACACACGCAGGATGATCTGGAAAAAACGGTTGAAGCGAATTACCGCAGCTTATCCAAAATTTTTTAGGCCCCAAACCAAGCCGAAAGACGTCAAAATCTGAAAGTCTGCTGGCGAATTGCTACCAATGAGGAAAGGTAAGTGGAATGATCAAAATCAAACGTGCTTACGATGGTGCGGATGCCGATGACGGCACCAGGTTTTTGGTTGATCGTATGTGGCCGAGGGGAATTAAAAAAGAAGTTCTAAATGTCCGGGAGTGGAATCGTCAGATCGCACCATCGGATGATTTGCGAAGATGGTACGGTCATGATCCGGAGAAATGGCCCGAGTTCCGGAGACGCTATTTTGAAGAACTGGACAAGAACAGGGAGGCCTGGCAGCCACTGCTCGATGCGGCTAAAAAAGGAACGGTTACTTTGGTTTACAGCGCGAAAAACAGGGATCTGAATAATGCAGTTGCATTAAAGGAATACCTGGAAAAGAAGCTCAAATGAATTGGGCTGATTGCATGCTGCCTGGCCGGATCAGGCTTCTTCCAGCGGTTCAATGTGCACCGAAATAAAAGTATCTTCCCCAAACTCCTTCCGCAGCTCAGTCTCGATTTTTGTGGAAATATCATGTGCTTCAACTATAGAGAGCGTGTGTTCAACCTTGACGTGCAGGTCGATGGCGATAGAACTGCCGATCTTTCTTGTGCGCAGGTTATGGGGGCGCTTCGCGCCTTCCACTTCACAGGCGATTTGCAGAATTCGCTCTTCGGTCGCAGCATCCACTGAGGCTTCCAGCAGTTCATTCACGCTCTCCTTGGTAATGGAGAAGGCTACTCGCATGATAAAAAAACTGATGACAATTGCTGCCAACGGATCGAGTATCCGCCATTTTGGGCCAAGGAAAATGGCGCCACCTATACCGATCAGAGTGCCGGCAGAAGAATAAACGTCGGAACGGTGGTGCCAGGCATTAGCGATTACGGCCTGGCTGTTTATTTTTTTTCCTATTTTGGCCGTGTAGCGGTAAAGCGCCTCTTTAAAAATGATCGAAATAAAGGCTGCGAACCAGGCGATAAGCTCCGGTTTTTCAATCGATACGCCGTGATATGCATCCCAGATCTCCCTCAATCCCGACCAGAGTATACCGATTGCAACAAAAAACAGCATCATTCCGATGAAGGTAGTAGAGAGCGTCTCGAACTTTCCGTGACCGTAATCGTGGCTTTCGTCGATAGGTTTGCCGACAATATGAAATCCGAACAGTACCACAATATCACTGGCGAAGTCAGAGAGCGAATGCACGGCATCGGCAATCATTGCAGCACTATGGCCGATTATTCCGGCCAGAAACTTGAAAAGCGCCAGGATGATGTTTACCACGAAGCCAATCCAGGTGACTTGTGTTGCCTGCTGGATGCGACTTTTGGGCAATTCTGAATTTTCCTTCTCCATGATTGAGCTATTCATGTGTTGCCTGTTTAATTGTTATCCTGAATTCACCAGCTACCCAATAATTCACCATGCCGAAAACAATCCATTGTGTGGTCGTTTACCATGCCAACCGCCTGCATGAAGGCGTAGCAGATGGTGGCTCCCACAAAATTGAATCCCCGTTTTTTAAGGTCTTTGCTCATAGTATCCGATTCCGGGGTTTGGGCAGGAACTTCTTTAATTGTGTGCCAGGAATTGACAATCGGTTGTCCGCCGGTGAATTGCCAAATGTAACCATCGAAGCTCCCGAAATTCTTTTGGATTTGCAGAAATGCGCGGGCATTTTGAACTGCCGCATGTATTTTCAGCCGGTTACGAATGATGCCCGGGTCGGAGAGACGTTTGGCAATCTTCCGATTGTCATATTTTGCAATTTTCCGGGCATCAAAATTATCGAATGCCCGGCGATAGTTGTCCCGTTTTTTTAGGACTGTCGCCCAGCTGAGCCCGGCTTGCGCCCCTTCCAGAATTAAGAATTCGAAAAGCAGCCGGTCGTCATGCACCGGCACGCCCCACTCAAGGTCGTGGTAATCCCTGTAAAGCGGATCGTCCGGAACCCAGGCACATCTTTTTTTCATATTTGCCCTCTTTTGGAACGCATTCTTTCTAATATCTTTTCGTTGGTGAGTTCCCGGATGGCATCGGCCGCAATCCAGCGGGCGGTTGGGGACTCAATTCCGGATATTTCATGGGCCGCCTGCAGCGCGGCGCGGTTTAAGTTGAGATTTCGTTTGCCGATTCCCCGCAATGCCCAGTTGACCGCCTTCTTAACAAAATTCCGGTCGTCGGTGGATTCTCTTTTAATGATGGGCAGAAAGTTGCGGAAAACCTCGTCTCCGGATTTTTTATCGTGCACGGCCAAAACGGCGATAAGGGTAAAGCCCGCCCGTTTCACGAATTCTTCCTGCCGGCTGCTCCATTCTGCTACTTTTTGATGGGCGAATTTTGTTTTCCCAAAAAGATTGTTGCAGCACTGGTCGCAGACATCCCATGAATCGAAATCGGCTGCCCAGCTTTCCATTTGCGCCTCGTCCAGCAGCTTGGGATCGGCGATCATGCTGGCCAGGATGCGTGCCTCATGAATGCCGCTCTGCCAGAGTTCGTCCGCCATCGGGTGATTCCGCCCAATTTCTCTGGCGATTTTTCGCAGCTCCGGAATCGATATGCCCAGGGCCTTGCCGGGCTGAATTCCGTAGCGGGCCATTCCTTCCAGGTTTTCCGGTTTGGAAAGGCCATGCAATCGGTCAAGAATTTCCGCGCTGTTCATTGGTGACTCCCAGATCTGCTATCTTCAAAAGAATAATTTACAAAAAAATGTTGAAATAATTTTTATTTTTTTCGAAAAGTTGGAATCAGGCCTTTCGCAGCAGAGACCTGTTCCCATAGTGAAGGTTAGGAGCATATCGTCCCCACCGGGAGCTCAGGTGTTTTGTGGAGTCATAAACATTCCGGCCTTGACGGGACTTGAATGCCCCTATTTTGGGATTCCAACTGGAATTTTTGTAGCCTCCACCGAATTGAAAGCGGGTGATAGTATGAGTTTGCAGCAGGCATCGGGTTAGTGTTCGGCGGGTCGGTAAAACTAGTAAAATGGTTGTCCGGAAGCAGGCACCGAGGATATCACCGGACTAAAGTCCGGTGTTAACGAGAATAATCCTGATATTTGCAGATTGATTGGCGAAATCATTGAAATGCTTCATGAAATCCCTGTTTCGTTTTTCTTCTCCGGGACAAAGCCTGGTGTTATTTAGATTGGGATCCGGGAATTCATTGCCTCCGCGCTATGCTCCATGCGCCATGCACTCTGCGCTATTCGCTCAGCCCGTATTTCCGAATTTTGTGGTAGAGGGTCTTTTTGGTGATGTTTAATATTGTCGCAGCCCTGGTCTTATTCCAGTTGGTTTCCTGGAGCACTTTCAGGATATGTTCCCGTTCCATTGCTTCCAGCGATCTCTCATCACCCCGGGCTCGCGCTGTTCCCCCCTGAGATTTAATGTCCACCGGCAATTCACTGGGGGTGATCTCATCCCCTCCGCATAAAATTGTGGCCCGCTCAATCACATTTTCCAGTTCCCGCACGTTCCCTGGCCAATCATAATTTTCCAGCAATTGCAGGGCATCGCGGCTGATCGAACCAATGCATTTCCCGGTTCTGAAACAGATTTTTTGCAGGCAATAGTTCACCAGAACCGGAATATCTTCTTTTCTGTTCCTTAGCGGATGCAGGTGAATGTTGAAAACATTCAGGCGAAAATAGAGGTCTTCCCTGATTTGTCCCTCCTGCATGAGTTTTTTCAGATCCCGGTTGGTAGCGGCAATAATTCTTACCTCGCTGCGCGATGTGTGGGTGCTGCCTACCGCACGATACTCGCCGCTTTCCAGAAAGCGCAACAGCTTGGTCTGGAAACCGGGACTCACGTCGCCGATCTCGTCCAGGAAAAGATCACCGTAAGCCGCCATATCGATCAGACCCCGTTTTGTTTTTACCGCCCCGGTGAATGCGCCTTTTTCATATCCGAACAGCTCGCTCTCAAGCAATGTGTCCTGAATGGCACTGCAATTGACCACCACAAACGGTTTGTCCTTGCGGGGGCTGCTGCGGTGAATGGCTTTGGCAATCAGCTCCTTTCCGGTGCCGGTTTCGCCGGTGATCAACACGGTGGAGTTGGTGGGCGCAACTTTTCCAACCAGCTCAAGCACTTGCTGCGTGTGCCAGCTCTGCCCGACGAACTCATCGTATTTGCGCTGCCGGTCTAATTCACGTCTGAAAAATTCGCTTTCCTGGCGCAGCCGGGCCAACTCGCCGGCACGTTCCACCAGAATAGATAATTCTTCCAGGTCAAACGGCTTTATGAGATAATCGTAGGCGCCAAGTTTCATGGACGCAATGGCATTCTCAATGGTGGCATTCCCGGTCATCATGATTACCTGGATGTTTGGATTCATCCTTTTTAAATTTTGCAGAATATCGATACCATCGATGTCGGGCAGGACGATGTCTAACAAAACTGCGTCAAAATTCTGCCGCCCGGCAAGCTGAAGCGAATCCGCACCGTTTTCTGCTTCAGCGACGTCGTAGCCTTTTCTTTCGAACAGGTGCCGCAGATGCTGCCGGAATGAATTTTCGTCATCGACGATTAGAAGCTTCATCTAAACTTTATCTCCGTTGTCACAGAATAAGCAAGTTCATGGGATGGGACCGAAATGAAGGAGTATTGGAGTGATGGTGTCTTGGAATCCAATACTCCAGCATTCCTTTTCTCCAACATTTTATCACAATTTATCCTGTTCATCCTCTCTGATAAGTAAGCCCCATTCCTCAGATCATGGTCGGGTCACTGTGCACCGGCAGGGTTACGGTGAATGTGCTCCCCTTATTGGGTTGACTTTCCACTTTAATATCCCCGCCATGATTTCTGACAATTCGCATACTGATCGGCAAGCCCAGGCCTGTTCCCATTCCCACCGGTTTGGTCGTAAAAAAGGGTTTAAATATTTTGTCGATATTTTGCGGGGGGATACCACATCCCTCGTCCTTTAAGATAATCGAGATATGGGCATTGCCGCTGGCCGCAGTTGTAAGTTCAATGAGCCTGCCGGCAGGTGTAAATTCGATGGCGTTCAGCATCAGGTTAAGAAATACCTGAGACAGCGTATCGGATTCGCCCATGATCATCGGTAAATTATGCGCCAGGTTCAGCTTGATTTCCTTGTGCTCTTTTTGCGCTTTGTATCGCACCAGCAGCCGGACATT
>CAZUZS010000009.1:2029-14444 GCA_964624795.1 uncultured Calditrichaceae bacterium | reverse complement strand
TCCAGGATGCGGGTGATATTCCCGTCTTCATCAAAAAGCGGGGCTGCAGTAATTCTGAAATAGTGATTATGATGGTCAAGATCGGGAAGTTCAATTTCAGTATGTTCGATCTTCCCATTCTTCAGGCTTTTCTCGGTAGGGCACTCTTTGCACAACGCCTTTCCGTGGAGCAGAGCCTGCCGGCAATCTTTTCCCAGGTGCTCTTCGGCCGTTCCAAACCATCGCTCACTGATTTTATTCATCCACACAATTTCTCGTTTCCGGTTTAGGAGGACAAGACCGGCGTCAATCCCCATGAGGATGTTGGACAGCTTGTTCTTTTCCTGCTCCAGCTCGGCTCTTTGATCCTGCAAGACGAGGTTCAGATTTTGGATGCGTTGCTTGTCCACCTCTTCTTTGCGGGAGAGCAGGCCCATGGAGAGAGCGACCAGGAAAAAAAAGGAGATGCGCAAACCGATGGGAATTACATTCGCGGAGTGAAGCAGAATGTCGCCGGCCAAAATATAAATGATACCGGACAGAAGTACAACCCGGATTCCGAAACCCAATCCAAAGTAGAACGCATGAAGCGCAACCAGCAACAGGAAAGCCAGGTAAAAATCGCTCTGAAAACCGCCGGTCAGCCTGACCAGCCAGAATAGAAAAACCAGGTCAAGATACAACGCCACTTTGTAGATATTGTGGATTTTTTGTGGGAAATAGAAGATGAAAACATATAGGATAATACTGTAAATGCAGAAGAAGCTGAAATCGTAAAAAAGAGCTGCTCGCTGGGTCCCGGAGAGTGGGGAAAGCAGCACCCACAGAATTCCACCGATGATTACCATAATGCGCAACAGGGCGAAGAGTTGATCGACAATGGTCAGTCGGTTGAATTGCGGAAGCATGTTGCCTCGCGGTTGTGATTTTGATGTTACAGCCAAACGGCTTGCCTGGCCCGGAGCAATGGAGCATCAGGACATTTTTGCGGAGACTGAAATCGTTTTTTGTCGGTTACATTACTCCATTACCCTTTTTTACTTCAAATCGATTCTTTTTGTAATTCCAATTCCCTTTCTCAATTCTCCATTTCTTCGTCTTCAGATTTCTTGTGATTTTTTATTCAATATAATCAAAATATATTGTTAAAAGCAAAATATATAGAGAAAATTACTTTTTATGATATTGTCTTGTGAAGTGTTGTCCGGTTAACCAAATAGGATGTAAATCTCGTAAATTATCCTGAAACAGAAAATTCATAATTAAAGGAATTCGATATCCAAACACAAAACTTCCGGTAGGCTAAATCAGGAGAGGGGAGCCATTTGTTGACGGACATCCTGGTAAGGAGATGGCAGGCACGTAATATCATCTATCCGTCGTTTTAGAGCATTGAGAATTGATGCATATTTTTCGCTCATCGGTCCGGACAATCGTTCGGATAATAGCGTCCCATCGTGAATCACGATTCCAAAAACATAAATCTCGTCGGGCATGGACAGGCCATAAGATCTTCCCAATGAGATAACACTCTGAAGTCCGATAAAATGGGGGGAACAACCCTGGATTCCCTGAGCTTCATCCGGGAGCGGCAGTGAGACTATTTTCCCAATCGGTAGTTTCGGTTTGATGACTGCATCCACAAAAATTACCCGCTGGTAGCCAAGCAACATATCCATCAGGTAGAGCCCCGATTGGCAGCTTTCTGAGAAATGCAGAGACGACTTTTCGCCCTGCTCATTTTCCAGATCCCGCACAAGGCGAATGCCGATGCTATCATCCCCCAGGACAGGGTTGCCAAGACCAGCGACTAGTGTTTTTATTTCCATATTGGATTTTCGTAAAATGTGCTTATTTGCTCTGCCAGTAGAATATAATCTTCTTTATACGAATAACATATTTTTACTTTTGATCCTTCCCCCGCCCCTCCCATAATGCATTAGGGGAGGGGATAAAGGGGGGGCAATATCTTTGCAGGCCAACATTTTTTCTTTAAAATTATCTTCGCCTTATGATATTGATAATTTCACCTTGTGAATTAAACACCTCTGCGATAAGTGGCATTTCGCCGGGAAAGGCATGAGTTGCGCATGCATGACACGGATCGTACGCACGAAATGCCATCTCCACTTTGTTTAAGATACCATCATCGATGTGGCCGTCACGGATGACGTGCCGCGCCGCCTTATCCACCGACATGGCGATTCGCCCGGCGTTGTTCTGAGTGGCAACAATCAGATTCGCTTTATGGATAACGCCTCGCTCATCTGTCTGGTAGTGGTGGATCAGTGTGCCGCGAGGTGCTTCCACAACCCCGAATCCCTCTTTGGGAGTGGCATCCGGAATAGCACGGATCTGCTTGCCGGCAACCTCGGGATCGCCGGCCAATTCCAGCATCCGCTCTGCGGCATAGAGCATTTCGATGAGACGCGCCCAGTGGTTGGCCAAGGTGAAATGAACCGGCTTTCCACCTAACGTTTCGAAATATCGTTTGTAGTATTCATTGGCTTTTGGGGTGGCCATTCCTTCCGCGGCATTTAGCCTGGCCAGTGGCGCCACGCTATAAATTCCAGATTCCTTGCCATCGGTAAAGCCATTCCAGCCAACCTGTTTAAGGAACGGAAATTTTACATAAGTCCACGGTTCCACGTGTTCCGAAACCTGGTTCAGGTAGTCCTGCACTCTGAAACGGCCGAACTCCTCGCCTTCCGGGCTGACCACCCTGATCCATCCGGAGTAGAAATTCACGAAATTTTTGTCATCTACAAGACCCATATAATAGGTTCGGTGGGTGTAGCCCTCCGATGTAATCAGGTTGAGATATGACGAATTGGAGAGAACCACATCGTCAAAAAGTTTCAGGGAAAACAGGGCAAACTCGATTCCATCCCTGGCGGCTTGCTCAAAACGCTGCCTCACTTCTTCCTTCATCTGTTTCGCAACACCACCCGGTAATCCCAGCACCGGATGGATCACTTTGCCGCCCATCTCAGTAATCAGATCGCGCAGTTGTTTTCGCATCGAGATTACCTTTTGCCCGATCTCCAGCCCGACTTTTCCAATGACTCCCAGGACATTGCGCTCCGCCTTGGGCGCATCTGGTCCGGTCACAAAATCCGGTCCGCCCAAAAAGAAAAAGTGCAACGCATGGTCTTCCAGCATGAAGGTATTATAAACAAGCTCCCTAACTTTTTTGGCTGTCGGCGTGGGTTCCACTCTGTAAAGGTCGTCCAGCGCCCGGGTAGATGCCATGTGGTGGGCGGTGGGGCAAACCCCGCAGATCCGTGAGGTAATCTGCGGCATGTCTTCGCATGGCCGTCCCTCGCAGAATTTTTCAAATCCCCGCAGCTCAGGAATCTGGAAGTAGGCATGTTCCACGTTTCCGGTGTCATCCAGGAAAATAGCGATCTTCCCGTGTCCTTCCAGGCGGGTGATGGGATCGATGGTAATCTTCTGTGACATGATTGACTCTCCAAATCGGTTTATTTTAAAATCCTGATTTTATTCTTGCAAAATATTGCGGTTCTCTGGTATTTACCTGCTTGCAGAGCTGCTTTGCCCGGGGCCGAAATTCTTTCGCTTCAACAGGGATGCCGGCAGCCCGTAGCGGTAAAAGGTGCCGGCGGGGTCGACAATCTTGTCCATGATTCGCTCAATATCCTCTTCTTCCCGGTACTCAATGATGGATGCGATGGCGGACAGCGCTTTGGCGCCCTGGTCTTTCACCGCATCGGTGGGGCCAAAGCAGCCGGTGCACGGCATGTTGCCATTGATGCAGAGGGCACCGCAACCGGTGCGGGTAGCCGGTCCCATGCAGATAATGCCCTGTGCCAGCAGGCATTTTTCGGGATCGATCTCGACTTCCTGCACCCGTTTGATTTCCTTAAGCCACAATTTTTCCGGCTTGGTTTTATTCCGCTCGCACTCCTCGCACAACGCTTTGTCCGGTGTCAGCACACTGCCTTTGGGCGGGAGTTCCCCTTTTAGAATGGCCTGCAGTGCATTGAACAGTAAATCCGGGGTAGGCGGGCAACCGGGCAGGTAGTAATCCACGTCCACTACCTGGTTCAGGTGGCGGACGGTGTTATCGAATTCCGGCAGCTCCAGTTGGTGCCCATTCATTGCAGTCATTTGCTGCGGAACTGTCTGGCTGCCGGGTTCCAGCGAGGGTGTCTCATGATAGACTCTTTCGAAAATCGTTTCACGATTCCACAAATTTCCCAATCCCGGAATGCCGCCCAGGTGTGAACAGCTTCCAAAGGCGATCACCATTTTCGATTTCAGCCGCAGCAGGTGTGCCATATCCTCCTGCTCGCTGAGGCGAATTGCCCCGTTGATAAACGCGACATCGATCTCCCCGTCCTGCATCTGCTCGACATCGGACTTCTTGAAATCCAGTGCGACCGGCCAGAAGACAATATCGACTGCTTCCACAACGGCAAGTATTTTGTCCGCCAGATCGACGACCGCCTCTTCGCATCCGCCGCAACTGGCGCACCAGTAAAAAGCGACTTTAGGTTTGGACATGGTTTTATTCCTCAATTTTGATTTTATTTCCCGGTAACATTAAAGCATCTCTGCCACGGATTTGCACGGATATTCACGGAATATGACTCCTTTTTACAGGATTAACGGGTTTAACCGGATAACAAGGCATATTAAATCCTGCGCATTCTGTCAATCCTGTCACCGTATAACCACGGCTAAATTCTCTCTTCTGCGTGAATAACCTCGCTCTCTTGAAGGACTTCCGGCGACGCCGTTTCGGAAATCTGCAACGGCCCCAGGACGCGTAGCTCGTCCACCATTTCATTTATTGACCGCTGCACTCGCTCTCCCTCCGAAGCGGAAATCCATTCCAGCCGTAGCCGCTTTTTCTCGATTCCCATCTGCTCCATCAATCGGTGCAGCAGGTTCACCCGGCGCAATGCTTTGTAATTTCCCTCCTGGTAGTGGCAGTCCCCGGGATGACAGCCGCCGATGAGTACGCCGTCCGCACCCTGCCGGAAAGCGTCCATCACGAACTGCGGATCGATCCGCCCGGAGCACATGACCCGGATGATCCTGGCATTGGGTGCATAAGTCATACGAGCGGTGCCGGCCAGATCGGCGGCAGTGTAGGTGCACCAGGTACAGAAAAATGCAACAATTTTTGGCTCATGCATGAGATGTTTCCTCTTTTCTATATTCTTAAAGTTGATTTTTATTTCCTAAGACCTCAGAGATTGGTAGGACTGTCATTTCGAACGTAGTGAGAAATCCTAAAGCAGCAACAATACAAGATTTCTCGTCGCAAGCTTCTGGAAATGACAACTTGTCTTCTCTCTTAAGTTGAGGTTTCACTTTAGCTTTCACACTCTCTTATCCCACCTTAAACCAGCGCTCCTTCAATCTCCGAGAAAATTTGCTCGTCCAGGTAGAGGTGCTGGCGGGCAACGCCGCTGGGGCATGCCGAAACACACGTTCCGCATCCTTTGCACAGCACTTCGTTCACCACCGAGATACCTTTTTCTTTATCATAACTGATGGCCGTGAACGGGCACATTGTCACACAAGTCTGGCAGCCTGAGCACTCCTCTTCATTAATCCAGGCGGTGTTCGGTTCCAGCTCCACCATTCCCCGGTCAATGAGCGCCAGAGATTCGGCAGCGGCGGCTCCGGCTTGTGCCACGGTGTCCGGGATATCTTTCGGTCCCTGGCAGGTTCCGGCCAAAAATACACCATCGGTGGAAGTGGAAACCGGCGCCAGCTTGGGATGCCTTTCCAGGAAGAATCCCTCATTGCTGCAGGACATGTTGAAGATGCGGCGAACTTCCTGCGCATCCGGTTGCGGCTCCAGCCCGGTGGAGAGCACTACCATATCAACCGGAATACGACGCACCATGCCGATCATCGTGTCTTCCACACGGATCACCAATTTCCCTTCCTCGGAAGGATCGAGCGCCACATCGGTCACTTCCGCCACGCGGCCTCGAATCATGTGCGCCCCCTCTTCCAGAACGCGGTCGTAGAATTCTTCATACCCCTTGCCAAATGCCCGCATATCGATATAGAAATTGTAGATTTCGGCGCCGGTTCGCTCGCCCAGCAGATGGGCAAATTTCAGCGAATACATGCAGCATACCCGCGAGCAATAACGGTTGTGGTTTACATCCCGGGAGCCGACACAGTGGATGATTCCTACTGATTGCGGTTTGTTCCCATCCCGCAGCATAATTTCCCCGCCGGTAGGCCCGGCAGCATTTATCAACCGCTCGATCTCGAGGCTGGTATAGACGTTCGATAAGGTCTTGTAGCCGTATTGCGGCATTCGCTCTGCGTTAAAAGATTTGAAACCGGTGGCGACAATTATCGAACCGACCTCAATTTCTTTGATTTCGTCTTTCTGGTGGTAATCAATTGCTTTTGCTTCGCAGGCGCTTACGCACAATTCGCAATCGCAGCAGCCGGCACAAGCCAGGCAGCGGGCCGCCTCTTCCATCGCCATTTCCGGTGTGTAACCACTATGGACTTCATCGAACGAGCGGCGCTGCTCAATTTCCAGTGCCGGCACCTCAATTCGCCATTTCACCGGAACACCATCGGTATCGAATTCGAAAGTGGGCTCAAAAGCACCTTCCAGCTCACGGCCTTCCACCATATCCTGTTTGTTAAAATAGCGGTCGATGGAAATCGCTGCCTTGCGGCCGGCAAACATTGCATTCACTACCACGTCCGGGCCGGTGACGCAATCGCCGCCGGCGAAAATGCCGGGAATATTGGTTTCCAGCGTCATGGGATCCGCAACGAACGTATCCCACTGGGTAATGCCCAGCCCCAGTCGATCGCGTAGCGAAGCCAGGTCCGGCATCTGCCCGATAGTCACAATCACCGCGTCGCACGGAAGTGTGAACTCCGAACCCGGGATTGGAACAGGCCGGCGGCGGCCGGTTTCGTCGGGATGTCCCAGGCGGGTGCGGATGCATTCCAGCCCCGAAACCCGGTTTTTTCCAACGAATTCACGAGGCACAGCATTGAAGTAGAATCGCACGCCCTCTTTTTCCGCTTCATCGATTTCCAGTTGATCGGCGGGCATCTCGTTGCGGCTGCGACGGTAAACGATGGTAACTTCCGCGGCGCCGGTCCGGGCAGCGGTGCGGGCTGCATCGATGGCGGAATTGCCGCCGCCGATTACCAGCACTCTCTTGCCCAGTTTTATCTGTTCACCGGAATTCACCCGCTTCAGAAAATCGATTCCACCCCAGATGCCGTGCAAATTTTCATTTGGGATATTTAATTGCTTTTCCCTACCCGCGCCAATCGCCAGGTAAACGGCATCGTATTTTTCCTGCAAATCCTTTAGGCTAAGATCCTTTCCAATCCTGGTGTTCAACTTAATCGATACGCCGATCTTCTCCATCCGGTCAATTTCTTCATTGAGGATGTGCCGTGGCAGGCGAAAAGCCGGAATCCCCATAGACAACATACCACCCGGCATTGGCTCCGATTCAAAAATCTGCACCTGGTATCCTCGTTGACGCAACTCATAAGCGCACATGAGTCCCGATGGCCCGGAGCCAACGATGGCGATTTTCTCTTTTCGCTTAAGCGATGGATCCGGTACAGGCAGTTCGAAATTCGGGAATTGGTCGGTGACGAAACGCTTTAGTCCCGGCACATTTATGGCGTCATCCACCCGGTTGCGGCTGCACATGGACATGCAGGGATGGGAACAGACTCTCCCGCAGATCGATGGCAGCGGGTTGTCCCGCAGAATAACATCCAGGGCTTCTTCGAACCGTCCGCCGCTGATCAGTTTTATGTAAGCCTGCGCATTCTGATGAAGACTACAGGTCGCCTGGCAGGGAGGCATTCCCTTGCGCGAAATGGTGTAGGTGTTGGGCACCGATTGCGGGAACGGGCGGTAAATGGCCTTTCTCATGCCAAATCCTTCGTCGAACTCTGATGCAATTTCCACCGGGCAGACCTTTGCGCACTCCCCGCAGCCGGTGCACGCTTCCTCATCGATAAAACGAGCTTTTTTTCTCACACTTACCTTGAAATTTCCCACGTAGCCATCCACCGCCTGTACTTCCGAGTATGTGAGCAACTCGATGTTGGAATGCGCCGCTACCTGCGTCATTTTGGGTGTGAGAATACAGGCGGCGCAATCCAGGGTGGGGAAGGTCTTGTCGAATTTTGCCATGTGCCCGCCGATGGATGGCTCGCGCTCCACCAGGTAGACCTTCTTCCCGGAATCCGCCAGCGTAAGCGCCGCCTGGATGCCGGCAATTCCGCCACCCACCACCATGGCGTCCGGGTGAACCGGAACATGGCGTTTTTCCAGCGCCTCGTTGAAATAAACCCGCTTAACGCCGGCGGCGATCAGCGCTTTGGCCTTGTCGGTAGCCCGATCCGAATTATCGGTAACCCAGGAAACATGCTCGCGGATATTTGCCATGTGGAAGAAATAGGGATTCTCCCCGCCTTCCTGCACCGCCCGGCGAAAAGTGACCTCGTGCATCAGGGGAGAGCAGGACGCGACCAGCACCCGGTTTACCCCAAGATTTTTGATATCCTGTTTAATGAGATCCTGCCCTGGATCGGAACACATGAATTTGTATTCCCGGGCAATTTCCACATTCGGCAGCTTTTGGGCGAATTCAACCACTTCCGGAATATTGACTTTTCCGGCAATATTGGCGCCGCAGTGGCAGACGTAAACTCCAACCTTTATTTCGCCATTATTTTTCATTGGAAACTCCGTTAGCTATCTTGTCTTATTTTTCTTTCATTTCTATCAGAGATCAAAATTCGTGAATGAGGCGGAATGCAGAATGGAGCTTGCGGTTTTGGTCTGCAAACCCGGCTATTCACTTTCAATCATTTTCATCAAACCGCGGCTGCTTCCTGCACCTCCAGCGAACTCACCAGTTTTTGCGGTGAAACGATTGAGCGCTGGATGCCCAGTTTCTCCGCCGGGATTCCGAATGCCAGGCCAAGCACCTGTGTGAAATAGAGGATAGGGAGCGGTTTCATTCCGTTGTATTTCTTCAGGATTTTTTTCTGGTAGGCTTCAAGATTAAACTGGCACAGCGGGCAGACGGTTGCGATGCAATTGGCGCCCCGGCGATGTGCTTCCTGCAACAGTATATAGTTGATCCGCAGGCCGACTTCTTCAATGGTGCCGGTAAGCGAACCGCCACAGCAGCGGGTTTTTACCGGGTAGTCTATCACTTCTGCGCCCAGCAGCTCGAACAGGTGATCCATGGATTGCGGGTAAGTTTGATGATCGAATTCTTTGTAGGGGCGGACAATCTGGCAGCCGTAGTATGGTGCGATTTTAAAAGAACGCAGCGGCATCCTAACCCGGTTCTGGATAGTTTCTCTCCGCAGGTCGTGAATCAGCACTTCCAGCGGATGCCGGACACGAGCGGTTCCCCGGTAGACCAGCCCGGCGGCAGTCAATGCCTTATCCACGCTGGCGCGGATTTCCGGATATTTTTTGATATAATCCATGGTTTTCATGAGCACAATGTAGCAGGCGCTGCACGGTGTCACCAGATCCCAGCCGGTTTCCTCTGCAATCGCCAGGTTGCGGGCGGAGAGAGCGAACGACATCTTTTCGTCAACCGACATGTACATGGTAGCGCCGCAGCAGTTCCAGTCCGGCAGTTCCTGCAGTTTCAGCTCCAGCGCTTCGAAGACCGCCAAGAGTGATTCCTCATACTGCCTGGCGGTTCCTTTTATAGAGCATCCCGGGTAGTAAGAATAATTTTTCATCGTCATGCCTCCAGCGCTTTAAATATTTTCTCGATTTGCTCGCGGTTCTGTACTTTTTCCCTTCCAAAGCGCATTCTCCCAGTGCGCAGCAATCTCATGCCCAGGGGCGCCATACCAAACAGGCCGATGATGCCGGTTTTCATGGCCAGTTTCACCACAAGCCAGCTTTCGGTGGTGCGCCCGTATTTTCTCACCATCTTGACGAACGCCCGGGCCAATACCGGAATGGCGAATTTTGGGTGAGGGTAAATTTTCTCCTCTATTGCCCGCCTCTTGAAAGCATACATGATGTCGGTGATCTTGATGTCTTTCGGGCAGTTCACCAGGCAGGCATAACAGGAGGAGCAGAGCCAGATGGTGAAACTGCTGAGCACTTCCTGTTTGAAACCTGCATCAGCCATTGCCACCAACCGGCGGGGAGTGATGTCCATATAAACGCTCATGGGGCAGATGCTGCTACACGTCCCGCACTGGATGCACTCCCGGATGTGTTCACCACCCGGAACGTGCGCCACCCATTTTGTGAAATCATGATCCAATTCGTTTTCATATTTTACCTTGCGCTGCACTTTCATCTATATATCCTCCGGGGTTCGTTGCTTCGATTTACTAAATGAAAAAAGTAGCAAAGTTAATGCCTGTAATTTTGTACTCTTATGAAAAGATGTTTTTCTTAGGCAATTTGTTGATTTTAAAAAAATTACGAACAATCAATTATCGCACAGCGAAATGAAGGGCGTTTCCAAAGTATCCGGTTGGGCGGGTAATAAGGAAACGGTAGGGCAAGATGGGAGAAGATGAGGTTAGGCTGCGACTGAAAATTACGCAACAATATGAGAATGCAATGGAGTGATGCAAATTGTATGGAATCAGCATCGTAGTGAAATCCCCAACATTCCGAATTTCCGCTATCCCAGGTCTACGGTATTTTCATTTTCACCATAATAATTAAAAATTTGTTGAATTATTCAACAAAATAGCATAATTTGTTTAGAGAAAAAATTTACATAAGCCATGAGAAAACGAGCAAAAAAATATCTGATCAGCTATTATCACTCAATCAGCTTTAAACTGTTTCTTCTCTCTTTGATGCTGGTGCTGGTATTGTTTGGCTTGTATAGCACGATTTATTCGACAAAGCAAAAACGGATTTATGAGGATTTGATTGGCCTGAGTGCTTATCGCGTGAGCGATATAATAAAGAAATCACTTTATCGCTATATGCTGACCAACGAACGGGACGAGCTGTATCGAGCTATCGTAGTGATGGGTGCCGAGCCGGGAATGGAATTGATTCGTATTTATAACAAAAAAGGGGAGATCAAATTCTCCACAAAAGAATCGGAAACCGGCCAGATTGTGGACATGAAAGCGGAGGCTTGCTATGCTTGTCACGCCGCCAATCAACCCATCCAATCGCTTCCGACTAAAAAGAAAACCCGTATTTACCAGTCTCCGGACGGCCGCCGCATCATGGGATTGATCAATCCCATAAAAAATGCCCCGGAATGCAGCAACCAGGTTTGCCATGCTCACCAGCCCGACCAGACAATTCTTGGTGTGCTGGACGTGCAGATGACACTGGGTGAGCTGGACCTGGCAGAGGTGAAAACCCGCTGGGCGGTGCTTACGGTTTCGATAATCCTGGTGGTTCTCGCTGCTTTCCTCTTTGGGGGAATCGTCTATCTCCTCATTTACCGTCCGATTCACACGCTGCAAACCGGAACCATCCGGCTCGCCACCGGCGATCTGGATTACCGCATAACGCTGGAGCGCAGGGACGAACTGGGTATGCTGGCCCGTTCCTTCAACAACATGGCGGAGAATCTCAAAAAGGCCTATACCGAGTTGAAAGACTGGTCAACAAAACTTGAAAAGCGGGTGGAGGAAAAAACCGAGGAACTGGAACAGATGCACCACAATATGCTGCAGGTGGAGAAGATGGCTTCCCTGGGAAAAATGGCAGCCACGGTCGCCCACGAGCTGAATAATCCGCTGGCGGGCATAGTAACCTACGCCAAGCTGCTGCAGAAACGGGTGAGCAAAAGCCTCCAGTTTGACGGGAACAAGGACAAGATGATAAAGGATCTTGACCTGATCCAGTCCGAATCCATGCGCTGTGGGAACATTGTTCGCAACCTGCTGGCATTTGCCAGGGGAACTTCCACCCACTTCCAGCCCTGCAATTTACATGGAATAGTCGAACGGGCGATGGGAATCGTGAAGCACCACATGGAATTGGCTAATGTGGAAGCCAGCAGCCACGTGGAAATCGAGCCGGCGAACATAATTTGCGATTCGGACCAGCTTCTGCAGGCGCTTGTGGCGCTGATCGTAAATGCGGTTGAAGCCATGCCGGGAGGCGGGCAACTGGAGATAGCGGCCAGAAATGTGTATGGTGAGTTGAACCATATTCTGATCTCTGTCAAAGATACCGGGGTGGGAATCTCGGAGGAGGTACGGGGAAAGATCTTCGAGCCGTTTGTTACCACCAAGAAGGACAAAAAAGGAGTTGGCCTGGGACTGGCGGTGGTGTACGGAATTGTTCAGCGGCACAAAGGCCGCATCTGGGTTGAGTCCAAGGAAGGGGAGGGCACTACGTTCTTCATCGAGCTGCCAATGGAACAAAATGGCGAAAACAATAACGATTCCGGGAAAATCGAGTCGTAAATAC
>CAZUZS010000009.1:0-1929 GCA_964624795.1 uncultured Calditrichaceae bacterium | reverse complement strand
TTTGATGTGAGACAAAAAACAACGATTAAGGGTAACGCAGTATGAGACCTTACAAAATTATGATTGTCGATGATGAGCTTTCCGTGCGGGGCTCGCTGGAGGAGTGGTTTCTGGAAGACGGCTTCAAAGTAGAAACCGCCGAAAGTGCCGAGGCGGCGCTCAACAAAATGCACGGCGGACCGTTTGATCTGATCTTGCTGGATATCAAGATGCCGGGCATGGATGGCATCACCCTGCAAAAGAAGATTAAGGAAATTGATGCTGAGGCAATTATCATCATCATGACCGCCTATGCTTCGGTGGACACCGCTGTGGAAGCGCTCAAGTTGGGCGCCTTCGATTACGTCACTAAGCCGTTCGATCCGGACGATCTTTCCCGCCTGGTGCGCAACGCCATCAAGCAGAAGGATCTGACGGAAGAGAACATCCAGTTGAAAGAGAAGATCTCCGAGCTGGCGGGAACCGACGAGCTGGTGGGCGAGAGCGACGAGATGAAGCGTGTCTACGAAATGGTGAACACGGTGGCCGAAACCGACTCCACTGTTCTCATCCGCGGCGAAAGCGGCACCGGCAAGGAGCTGATCGCGCGAGCCATTCACAGCCACAGCAAACGGCGCTATTTTCCCATCGTGGCGGTTAATTGTGGTGCCATTCCGGAGTCGCTGCTGGAGAGCGAGCTGTTCGGTCACGAGAAAGGTGCATTCACCGGCGCCCAGTATCGCCGGAAGGGGAAGATTGAGCTGGCCAACGGCGGCTCGCTTTTTCTTGATGAGATCGGCGACATCACGCCCAAGATGCAGGTCGACCTGCTGCGCGTGCTGGAGGGGAAGCGCTTTACCCGGCTGGGCGGCAGCGAGGAAATCCGGGTCGATTTCCGGCTGATCTGCGCGACTAACAAGAACCTCGAGAAGCTGGTGGAGGAAGAAAAATTCCGTGAAGATCTCTACTACCGGATCAACGTGTTCTCCATTTTCCTGCCGCCGCTACGCGAACGCCGGTCCGACATCCTGCCGCTGGCTTTGCACTTTATCGGGAAGTATGCCCGTTCCATGGGCAAGCCGGTGAAGAAAATCTCGCCTGCGGCAGAAGAGCTTATGTTGGCCTATTCCTGGCCGGGCAATGTGCGGGAGCTGGAAAATGCCATCGAACGGGCGATGGTGATCGGGAAAAGGTCGGAGATCAGCCTGGAAGATTTGCCGCTGCACCTCAACGGCCGGGAAAAGAGCACCGAAAACCAGACCAGCCTGGAAGATGTGGAAAAGGAGCACATCCGGAAAATCCTGAAGGATGCCGGCGGAAATGTAACCCGCGCCGCCAGCCTGCTGGGCATCGACCGGGTGACCCTTTACAATAAACTCAAAAAATACGACATCCAGCGCTAAGTGGACCAGAAAATATATCTTGCATTTCTCAACGATCATTTTTTCGCTTCGCGGGATGCCATCGCCGGGGACCTGCAGCGCTGCCTGCCGTTTCCATTCGAAAGTATGGCGCCGGGGGTGGATCTCAAGCTGTTCTTCTCCGCTGAGCGGAAGCAATACCACTCCACCCTGATATTGGCCCACATTCTGAGCCTGATTCCCGAGGACGGCACCAAAATCGTCGGGATCACAAACGTTGATATTTACATTCCCATTTTAACATTCCTGTTTGGCGAAGCGCAATTAGGCGGGAAGGGCGCCATCGTTTCTTCCTTCCGGCTGCGGAATCCTTTCTACGGTTTGCCGGAAGACAAGGCGCTGCAGCACAATCGCCTGGTCAAGGAAATCCTGCACGAGCTGGGGCATACGCTGGGATTGATTCATTGCCCCAATTATGAATGCGTGATGCACTCCTCCACCTACGTTGAAGACATTGATTTAAAGCGGGATCAGTTTTGTCCCAATTGCCAGGATGCGTTGAAGATACGGTGTGAGGAAAGGTGAGATC
>CAZUZS010000008.1:95629-98974 GCA_964624795.1 uncultured Calditrichaceae bacterium | reverse complement strand
ATGGTTTCCGGCACCATCATCGACGCCAGCGGGCGCACCCTTTCCGGGCAAACCCTGGAAGCGTTCTGGATTTCGGTTTCGCACGCCGATTTGCTGAGCATCGGCCTGAACTGCTCTATGGGCGCCGCCCAGATGCGGCCGTTCCTGGAAGAGCTCTCGCAATTGGCGCCGGTTTATGTGAGCGTCTATCCCAACGCCGGCCTGCCCAACGAGTTCGGTGAGTATGACGAGACGCCGGGCGTCACGTCCACGCTATTGGCGGAGTTCGCGGACGCCGGTTTTGTGAACATCGCCGGCGGCTGCTGCGGCACCACGCCCGAGCACATCCGCCGGATTGCCGAACTGTTGCGGGACAAAAAACCGCGACAGATTCCGGAAGTCACCCCATACCCGCGTTTCAGCGGCCTGGAACCGCTGGTTGTCCGCCCCGATTCCAATTTCGTGAACGTGGGGGAGCGCTGCAACGTTACCGGCTCGGCGCGGTTCGCCCGCTTGATCAAAGAAAATGATTTTGAAAAAGCGCTGGAAGTCGCCCGCCAGCAGGTGGAGAACGGGGCGCAAATCCTGGACATCAACATGGATGAGGGAATGCTGGACTCGCAGCAGGCGATGGTGGATTTTCTGAACCTCATCGGCTCCGAGCCGGACATCGCCCGCCTGCCGCTGATGATCGATTCCAGCAAGTGGGAGGTGATCGAAGCCGGGCTGAAATGCGTGCAGGGGAAAAGCATCATCAACTCCATCAGCATGAAGGAAGGAGTGGAGGCGTTCAAGCAGCACGCCCGTCTGGCGCGCCGCTACGGGGCGGCGGTCATCGTCATGGCCTTCGATGAACTTGGACAGGCCGACACCACCCAGCGCAAGGTGGAAATCTGCCGCAAGGCTTACGAAATTCTGACCGGCGAGCTGGGATTTCCACCGCAGGACATCATTTTCGATCCCAATATTTTTGCAGTGGCAACCGGCATCGAGGAGCACAACCAATACGCCATCAACTATCTCGAAGCCACCCGCCAGATCAAATCGCTGGCGCCGGGGGCGCTGGTGAGCGGCGGGGTGAGCAACCTCTCGTTCGCTTTCCGGGGAAACAACACGGTGCGGGAAGCCATGCATTCCGCCTTTCTTTACCACGCCATCAAAGCCGGGATGGACATGGGGATTGTCAACGCCGGGCAGATTACGGTGTATGAGGAGATTCCCAAAGACCTGCTGGCGCTGGTGGAGGACGTGCTGTTCAACCGCCGCCCGGACGCCACCGAACGGCTGGTCGCTTTTGCGGAAAATGTCAAACAGACTGGGCCGGTAAAGAAGGAAGAGTCCGCCTGGCGGAAGTCCACCATCGAAGAACGCCTCAAATATTCACTGGTGAAGGGTGTAGTGGAGTTCATCGGGCAGGACACCGAGGAAGCCCGGCAGAAATACGGCGAATCGCTGAAGGTAATCGAAGGTCCGCTGATGGATGGAATGAATGTGGTGGGCGACCTGTTTGGCTCTGGCAAGATGTTCCTGCCACAAGTGGTAAAGAGTGCCCGGGTGATGAAAAAGGCTGTTACCTACCTGGTGCCCTTCCTGGAAGAGGAAAAAAAGAGCGGAGAGCGCCAATCGGCAGGCAAAATCCTTATGGCGACTGTAAAGGGCGATGTGCATGACATCGGGAAGAATATCGTGGGGGTGGTGCTGGGCTGCAACAATTACGAGGTGATCGACCTGGGTGTGATGACCCCGGCGGCCAAAATCATCGAGACCGCCAAAAAGGAAAACGTGGACATCATCGGCCTCAGCGGGCTGATCACGCCTTCACTGGACGAAATGGTGCATGTCGCAAAGGAGCTGGAGCGGGAAGGATTCACCCTGCCGCTGCTGATCGGCGGTGCCACCACATCCAAGAAGCACACCGCCGTGAAAATTGCGCCCAACTACAGCAGCCCTACCGTCCATGTGCTGGATGCATCGCGCAGCGTAGGGGTGGTGAGCGACCTGCTCAGCCCACAGCGGCGCGCCCGCTTTGCAGGGGACATTGCGGCTGAGTATGAGAAAATCCGTGTAGCGCACAGCAAGCAACGCGCCGAGCGGGAGCTGCTCAGCATCCGCGAAGCGCGGGAAAACCGGCACCAAACCGATTGGTCGAAATACCGGCCGGTGCATCCTTCATTCACCGGCAGCCGTTTGTTCAAAGATTTCCCGCTGTCGCGAATCCGGGAGCGCATCGACTGGACGCCGTTTTTCCATGCCTGGGAAATGAAGGGGAAATATCCGAAGATATTCGAGAATCCTAAATCCGGCGTGGAGGCCAAAAAGCTGTTTGACGATGCACAAAAACTGCTGGACAGAATTCTCGCCAACCGCGAGCTGAAGGCGCAGGCAGTCATCGGGTTTTACCCGGCCAACACAGTGGGATTTGATGATATCGAGATTTATGCCGATGAGTCCCGCAACCGGGTGCTCACTGTGGTGCACACCATTCGCCAGCAGATGCGCAAAACAAATGAGCAAAGCAACCTTGCATTGGCCGATTTTGTGGCGCCCAGGGAATCGGGAGTAAAGGATTACATGGGGGCCTTTGCGGTGACCGCCGGAATCGGCATCGAGGAGCTGGTGGCCGCTTTCGGGAAGGAGCATGATGATTACCATTCTATCATGGCCAAAGCTTTGGCCGACCGTTTGGCGGAGGCGTTTGCGGAGCTGATGCACGAGCTGACCCGCAAGGAATTCTGGGGATATGCCAATGATGAGGATCTCTCAAACGAGGAAATTATTGCCGAGAAATATGCGGGAATCCGCCCGGCGCCGGGTTACCCCGCCTGCCCCGATCATACGGAAAAGCAGATCCTGTTCGATCTGCTGGATGTCAGCGCCCGCACAGAAATGCGGCTCACGGAAAATTTTGCCATGTATCCCGCGGCAACAGTTTCCGGCTACTATTTTGCGCATCCGGAATCCCGCTATTTCGGTACCGGCAAAATCGGCAGGGACCAGGTGATGGATTACGCCCGCCGCAAGGGCATGGATATCAAAACCGCCGAAAAATGGCTGTCGCCTATCCTGGCGTATGATGTCTGAACCGGTCAGCATATTTTTTGGACAGGATGAACAGGATCGACAGGAATATTAAAAATTTTCCTGGCGCGGCTGAAATTAACGAGGCTTATCGGTAATTAGCCGTCAAGGTATCTGGTATTTTATTTCCATGAATGAAATCAAAAATATATATGATGTCTTGCTAAATATTTTCAAAGCAAATATTTTTGCGGTGATCATAGTGTTCTTATTGTATTTAATTGAAATGAATACTGAATTCAGGTTCTTTGTAAAGCAGTTTAGATGGAAGAAGAGCTTAAATAATGC
>CAZUZS010000008.1:91875-95529 GCA_964624795.1 uncultured Calditrichaceae bacterium | reverse complement strand
TTTCAAGGCCAAACAATATCAATTGCCGGTTATTCAAACTGCGATCTAAATTTATCGAAATTTTCTCTCAGCTCTTTTAATTCTTCCCGCAGCCCCTGGATTTCGTTTTCCAGGGTGGAAATGCGATCGTCGCTTGTTTGCAGCCGTAGCGTCGCCGGTTCTTCCGGCAAGGCACTTTCTTCTTCCCGGATTTCCGGCTCGCCGCTTAGCCGGTGCATGTAGCGGTGTTCTTTTCTCCCCGGCTGGCGGGGCAGTTTCGCCACCAGCGGCTCGGGACGATCAATGAGTTCCTCCAGCGCTTCGTTGACTTCATCCAGGCTGGCGTAATCGTACATCCGGCTGGCATGAGTGCGGATTTCCCCCACCGTCTGTGCGCCCCGCAGCATCAACTCGCACAGGACATACATTTCCTTTTTGGTTACCGGGTAGTGCTCGGCGAAACGATGGTGATATTTGCGGACCCGCTGTCCGGCGCCGGATGAGATGACCACGATGCCGTCCGCTTGCAGGCTTTTGACACCCTGCAGAACCTCGGCGTCGTCGTAGGCCGCCACCGGCTCGCGGTTGGATTTCTGGTTGCAGGCATTTTTCAGTGCATTGAGCGATGGCGGATAATATTCGGGCGTGGTAACTTCTTTTTCGATAAGGCAGCCCAGGATGCGTGCCTCGATGTCGTTCAGTATTCTGATCACAATAGTGTCCTGTATTTTAGATGGACTGGAAAATACAAGATCACTGCGGTGACGGCAAGCATTTTTCGGATTAGGATTGAGAGGTTCTTTTTTGTTGCAACGTTCGGGAATTGGAAGAGAAATGAGATGCCTGTAAACATTTCGTCGTTAACAGGACTGGCTTATCTTTTTGGCCGATCCCTATGAATATTTCGATTTGGGAGAATTACAAGCATTATCTCGATACGAATCTGCAATCTACGCTTGGCTCTGCACGATGCTCAAAACAGCTCGTTCAGACGATCGATTCGGAAATGGTAGGGTCGTGATTGGTTGGATAGCACGATGATGGTGCGGTGCTCATCCAGGAGACGAATGAAATAAGTCTTGAAACCTTTCCACCACCCGGCGTGATAGACAACCTTTTCGCCATCTTTACGGATGCTGACCCGCCAGCCGAAGCCGTAGTTGTCATCCAGGTGTAAATCTTTGTGTGCTGGCTGGAAGGCCTGTTCAAGCGATTTCCGACTCACCAGGGTGCCGTTGTAAAGAGCTTGGTCAAAATTCAGCAGGTCCTCCACGGTGGAGTAGACGCCTTTGTCGCCAACCACGCCATTCAGGTAACTGTCTTCGGCAACCCGACGCCGGCGGGTGTAGCCCACAACTTCTTGTGGAACGTTGGTAGTTTGCGTTTTGCGATAGATAAATGTGTGGTTCATTGCCAGCGGTTTGAAAATATACTTTTTCATGAAATCGCGGAAATCCATTCCCGACACTTTTTCCACGATAGATGCCAGAAGTGCGTAGTTGGTGTTGCTGTAATTATAGCGGGTGTTGGGCCGGTAATTGGGAGCCGGATGGTATTTTTCCATCAGCTCTACCACATCGCTGTTCGTGATTGGCACGCTGCGATCCGGCCAGTATTTATCGGCGAAATACATGTAATTGGGAAGCCCCGAGCGGTGGATCAGCAGCAGCCGGATTGTAATATCGGCGTATGGAAAATTTGGAAAGAATTTTCGCACATCGTCATCATAGCTCAGCTTACCCTTTTCCGCCAGCATCATAACGGCAAACGCGGTTAGCGGCTTGGACACCGAAGCCAACTGAAAACCGGAGTTGATTTTCAGGCTGTCTTTCTGCTTAAAATTTGCCAAACCGAAAGCATGTTCATAAATAATTCTGCCGTTCTCGGCAAACAGTACCGTTCCGTTAAACGCATGACGATTGAATCGTTCACTGAAAAACGAATCGATTGTAGCCGCCCGCCGGGAATCGATGGCGTGCAGAATGTCGTAAATCGGGTCAGGCCAGGTAACGGCGGACTCGGTGTTAGTAACCGTATTCTGGAATGGCAGAAGAATGAATAAAAACAGCGTAGAAATAATCTTGAGCATAATTGTATCAACATCATGTTTACGGGACGCCCACATCCATTGTGAAAACCGGCTGAAACAACTCACGGCTACTGCCGGTCCGCCCTCATAAACATAATCGTTTTGATCAGGGCAAAACTTGAATCGTTTTATTTTATTAACAAGTCGTCCGACCGATTCTACTTCCAATCGGATCCTGAATTGAAAGGAGTTTTTCTGCAATTGTCTCAATCTAATCAAATGACTTTATATTTCTTACCGACCTTTTCGAATGCGGCGATTGCCAGGTCGACCTGTTCTTTGGTGTGGGCAGCAGAAAGCTGAACCCGGATGCGGGCCTTGCCCTGCGGCACCACCGGGTAGAAAAATCCGACTACATAAATTCCTTCGTCATAAAGGTCTTTGGATATCTTCTGGGCAAGCTCCGCATCGTTCTCAAAATTGCGGAACAAAATGGGAACAATGGGATGAACACCCTCGATGATGTCGAAACCCAGCGCGGTCATTTTTTTACGGAAGTAGGTGGTGTTTTCCATTAATTTTTTGCGCAGGCTGTCGCTTTTATTGAGCAGATCGAAAGCTGCAATGGAAGCCGCCGCCACAACCGGTGCCAGCGTGTTGGAAAACAGGTAAGGGCGGGATTTCTGGCGGAGCACATCGATGATTTCCTTCCGGCCGGTTGTAAATCCCCCGGTGGCGCCGCCCATGGCTTTTCCCAGGGTGGACGTGATGATATCCACTTCGCCCAGCGCATCGCAATATTCAACCGAGCCGCGGCCGGTGTTTCCGAAAAAACCGGTGGCATGGGAATCGTCCACCATTACCATGGCGCAGTATTTCTCGGCCAGTTCGGTGATTTCTTTGATCTTGGCAATATCGCCATCCATCGAAAACACGCCGTCGGTGGCGACGAGAATATTTCTTGCCGGAACCGGTTCTTTTGATAATCCCGGTCCGTCCCAGATGTCCACGCCCGCCCGCGCCCGCTTGATCACTTTTTCCAGGTAGGCCATATCGGAATGATCGTAGATGAAGCGCTTTGCTTTACACAGGCGAATGCCGTCGATGATGCTGGCGTGATTCAGTGCATCGGTGATGATCGCATCCTCCGGGCCTAAGATGGCCTCGAAAAGACCACCGTTGGCATCGAAGCAGGAAGAGTAGAGAATGGTGTCTTCAGTACCGTAGAACTCGGAAATTTTCTTTTCGAGGGCTTTATGAAGATCCTGGGTGCCGCAGATAAAACGGACCGACGCCATTCCAAAACCGTGGGTGGTCAGGGCTTGCTGTGCTGCCTCAATCAGCTTGGGATGGTTTGCCAAACCCAAATAATTGTTTGAGCAAAAATTCAGAACCTCTTTGGGTTTGGAGCCTTCCGGGTAGGAGACAACAATGTTCGCCTTCTGATCGGAAAGGATGACCCGTTCGTCCTTGAACACACCCGACTCCTTTATCTTGTTCAACTCCTGTTTCAGGTCGTATTTCACGCGCTGATACATGATATCCTCCTCCACTAAACATGATTTTATGCTGCCAATAAAAGACGCCGACCCAATATAAAAAAAATACCGTTGAATAATAAGGAAAATCTGCTAAGATGGGGGAGA
>CAZUZS010000008.1:86145-91775 GCA_964624795.1 uncultured Calditrichaceae bacterium | reverse complement strand
GGGGCAAGCCGACCGACACCGCTGGAAATATTTATCTTCCTACCCAACTGCCGAAAAAACCACTTTCCCGGAAACCGGTCGACTTACCTGTCAAACAATTCTTCCGTTAGGCTTCCGGGAAAGTGAGTTCCATTCTACATTCCGTATTTATCGATGATTTCCTGTTTTGTCTTATGCAGGATATCATACTTTTTGCCGATTTTAACAAACGCGTCCAGCGCTTTCTGCAGGTGATGCATATCGTGAGCAGCGGAAAGCTGGGTGCGGATACGGGCCTGGCCCTTTGCCACCACCGGGAAGAAAAATCCCACCACGTAGATCCCTTCATCGTACAGATCCTTGGAGAAATCCTGGGAAAGCTTGGCGTTGAACAGCATGATGGGGACAATTGGCGTTTCCCCTTCTTTTATAATGAAGCCGGCTTCGGTGAGGGACTTGCGCCAGAATGCGGTGTTTTTTTCCAGCTTGTCTCGCCTCTCGGTGGTTTTGGAAATCACATCGATGACGGTGTTGGCTGCCGCAACCACTACCGGCGGAATGGTATTGGAAAACAGGTAAGGCCGGGCTTTCTGGCGACACATTTCGACCATCTCTTTGCGACCGGAAACGCAGCCTCCGGAAGCACCTCCCAGCGCCTTACCCAATGTTGTGGTTATGATGTCGATTTTTCCCAACACATTGAAATGCTCGTGGGTTCCTCGCCCGGTCTTGCCGATAAAACCGGTAGCATGGGATTCGTCGACCATGACCATCGCGTTATATTTTTCCGCCAATTCCACGATCTGGTCCAGTTTTGCCAGGTCGCCGTCCATGGAGAACGCGCCATCGGTGATAATCATCCGCATTCGCTTGTCCTGGTGAAGCTGAAGCTTTTTCTCAAGATGTCCCATGTCAGAGTGTTTGTAGGTGTCGGTTTGCGCTTTTGCCAGCCGCATACCGTCAACTATTGAGGCGTGCACCAGCCGGTCGGCAATCATGATGTCTTCTTCGCCCAACAACGCCTCAAAAACACCGGCATTGGCATCCATGCAGGAGGGGAAAAGAATGGTGTCTTCTGTGCCCAGGAACTCGGTCAGCTTATTTTCCAGTTCCTTGTGAATGTCCTGGGTGCCGCAGATGAACCGCACCGAGGACATCCCGTAGCCCCGATGATCTAGGCCGTTATGTGCCGCCTTAACAACATCCGGGTGGGAAGAAAGGCCCAGGTAATTGTTAGCGCACATATTGATGACCCGCTTTTGCTGTGAACCAACCGGGAAAACCACCTCAATTTCGGAATCCTGCGGCGCCTGGATGATGCGCTCTTCCTTGAAAATTCCGGCTTCCCGAATATTCTTCAATTCCTGTTGAAAGAATGTTCTTTCATTATTTGTATAAGCCATGTTTGTTCTCCTTTATTGAACATTGAATTCCTTTAGCAATTCCATGATGTTGTTGACCGAATCGAATGCTTCCGGTGTTGCTTTGGCATCAGGAATTTGAATGCTGTATTTGGTCTCAAGAAATGTTTTCAGGGAGACCATGGAGAACGAATCGACAATACCGCCGCTGATGAGCGGGGTGTCGTAGGTGATATCCATATCGTCGTCCTCTTCCAGGTATTCATCTTTTACGTATTCAAGAATGACATCTTTTATTGATTCCATTTTTACCTCCTTATCAGATTAGTTTAAAAATCATGAGTTATTCCAAAATTTTAATCGTCGTTTTCCAGTGTTGAAGTGTCGCCCAATTCCTCACCCCATTCTTTGGCCCTAAGCAGCCTTCTCATAATTTTGCCACTACGGGTTTTAGGAAGAGAATCGACGAACTCTATTTCCTGCGGCATCGCCAGCGGCGAAAGACGTTTGCGCACGAAGTTCATGATATTAAGTTTCATCATTTCGGTGACTTCGAAGCCGGGTTTCAGGCTGATGAAGGCTTTGACCACCTCCATATTCACCGGATCCGGTTTTCCAACCACGGCAGATTCCGCCACCGCCTCGTGCTCCAGAAGAGCCGATTCAATTTCGAAAGGGCCAACCAGGTGCCCGCCGGTGTTGATGACGTCGTCATCCCGCCCCACAAACCAGAAATAGCCGTCCTCGTCGATGCTGGCGCGGTCCCCGCAAATATACCAGCCGTCGGTAAATTTGCTGCGGTAGGTGGACTCGTTGTTCCAATAGGTTCTGAACATGGACGGCCAGCCGGGTTTAATGGCGATAAGCCCCACCGTGCCGGTTTTTTGAATGGGTTGGTGTGTTCGCAAATCCAAAACGGTGGCGGTAATTCCAGGAAAAGGTTTGCCCATGGATCCCGGCTTGATTTTCATTCCCGGGTAATTGCTGATCATAATGCTGCCGGTTTCGGTTTGCCAGAAGGTGTCGTGAAAGGTGAGGCCAAACGTTTCGGTGGACCAGATGACGGCCTCGGCATTCAGCGGCTCGCCCACGCTGCAGAGGTGTCGCAGAGAGGAAAGGTCGTGCTGTTTGACGATTTCGGCACCCTGCTTCATCAGCGCCCGAATGGCAGTGGGAGCCGAATACCACACCGTCACCCGGTGATCCTGGATGAATTTGTACCATGCTTCCGCCCGGAAACCGGCATCCAGCACGCATTGCGTAATGCCGTTTGACCACGGGCCGATGATGCCGTAAGAAGTTCCGGTGACCCAGCCGGGGTCTGCCGTGCACCAGTAAATATCTTCATCCCTTAAGTCCAGGGCGAATTTGGCGGAGATATATTGCGAGATCAGTGAATAATGCACATGCTGGGCGCCTTTCGGCTTTCCGGTGGTTCCCGAAGTGTAGTGCAGCACCGAAGGCGTTTCGGCGGTGGAAGGGTAAATCTCAAAATTTTCCACCGGGTCTGCTTTTTCCATTGAGAAAGCGATTTCTCTTTCCTGCAGCGGTTTGCTTCCGTCGTCGTCCACAACGATAATATGTTTGAGCTGCGGCAAATCTTTGAGGATCTTTCTTACTTTACCCACGTGCTTTTTTTGAGTTATGATGGCCGCCGTGTCCGCATCGTCCAACCGGGTAAATAGTGATTCCCCGCCGAATGCGGAAAATAGCGGCTGGGCAATTCCACCCATCTTCAGAATGGCGAGAAAGCCGAAATACAGTTCCGGTATTTTATCCATGAACAGGCAAATGCGGTCGCCTGGGTTCAATCCCAGGTTCTTTAAAAATGAAGCAATGCTATTAGTATGTATTCGCATATGGTTAAAGGTAAATTTCTTAACTTCACCGCTGTGGCCTTCCCAGATCAGAGCCAACTTCTCGCCCTTCCCCTGGTCACAGTTGCGGTCTGCACAATAATACCCAATGTTAATCACATCTCCTTTTTGGTAGCCGAGCTCCTTTTCAACGGAAGCCCAGTTGAAATTTTTCACTTGTTCCTCGTAAGAACCCATATTGCCCATAAAAATAATACCTCCTTATTGTAGCATTATTAGATTTCCTTTTACATGTGCAATTTATATCAACCGCATTCATAAATCAAAAAGAATATAAAATCGATGAAAGATGTACAATGCTTATGAGAAGATTTGAGCTATTATTTCAGGAAATTGATCAGCAATGAAAGATGATAAGGCAACGGCCATGTTGGATTGTTGAGTCCCCAGATTGCTTCATGTAAAGGCTTCAAGCGCAGCCGGATGAATTCAATGAGTATAAAACCCTTTTTCATCGACATCCTGTTGAGGACATCGCGAGCCTGGAACCCGGACCTATGAATCCTCTTTGAATGTCAAAATAATCTGCACGATCTCTGGTGTGTTTCCGGTGCGAACCGGCGGCCCCCAGGTTCCCACTCCGCAGGAAACGTAGTAGTGGGTGTTCTCCCTTTTCATGTAGCCCCAGCTCAATTCATATATTTTTTTGGTGATAAGGTTGAATGGAAAAATCTGTCCGTGATGAGTGTGCCCGGAGACCTGCAAATCTATGCCGTTTTGCCTTGCGGTGTCCAGCCCGAATGGCTCATGATCCATCAGAATTAGGGGATAGCTGTGATCAACTCCCTGCATGATTTCATCCAAAGATTTTCTGCCGTCCCTCATTCGTTTCGCCATCAAATCTTTTCGTCCGATGACGTAGAAAGCACCGGCAATCTTCACCCACTTGTCCTGCAACATGGTGATGTCCCCGGTTTCGATGTAGGCAACTGCTTTCTTCACACCGCCAATATATTCGTGATTGCCGGTGCTGGCGAAGGTGCCGTATTTGGAGCGGATCATCCGGAGGGAAGCGGCCATGTTTTGCTGCACAACCGGCGCTATATCCTCATCCACCACGTCACCGGGGAGCAGCACGATGTCCGGATTCAGACTGTTCATTTTTTCCACGATATGCAGAAGCCGGTCGTTGCGAATTACCGTCCCCAGGTGAATGTCGGATGCCATCACGATATTCAACGATTTCAAATCTCCGGCCTGTTTGTTCACTGTCATTCGCAGCGTGCGAATCTTGGGGTGGATCGCATTTATATATCCAAAAAGAACCGTGATGAGCACGATGCCGGTTACCGCAATCCCGGCAAAGTAAGCGGTTTTCTGAGGATTTCGCGAAAGCGCCGAAGGAAAATAGTGGACGAAATGGTTTGTCAGCCGAAGTATGTCAATTAACAGCACCAGCAGAAAAGAATAGACCATGATGCCCAGGTAGAATGAGCCGATGAGGACGAGCGTTTGCGTCCAGCCGCAGCACTTCAGGCTTTCCGCCCAGCGGCCAACCGGATAAGCCAGCACCAGGAACAGGAATATCCCCAGGAAAATGTAGCGATAGCTCCCCAAACCGGCGACTACCGCCCATCCCCGCCTACCGATATAGAAATTGATTGCGCTGTAAATAATCAGGACAATTGTCAGAAAAATCATGAATGTAGAACTTTTCATTGCTATTCCTTATTTGTTATTCTTCTTACCGGATGCCGGAAGCATTATAATCTTGTCGCCTGACTTTTGTTTCAACGACCGGAGTGTCTGCCTCTCATCGTCAAACAATTTCGAGAAATCTGGCGCAGCGAGGTTGTTTTGAATAAGAATGTTCGCACCGATTCATCACATCACTTGCAGATTAAGCATTGCCGTTTTCCTGAAACAAAATCGCCCCGTCGTTTCTATTCTCGATGTGATTTCCGAATTAACTACTCCGGATTGCGAACGGAAAGTTAATAATAAAACGAGCCGGAATGGATGGCTAAAGGAAAAAATCTCGCATATTTCAGCATTCGGAGGAGCTTATTTGTGGAAATCTTTCCGGTAGTTTTAGGAGATGAAATCACGAAATTTGTGGCACCAAGTGAGGCTGCCAAACGATTTAAGCAAGGGGAAACTGGTGTCTGTTCAGGAACCCTCCTTCATAAAATCTTCATACCGTTTAAATATAATTGAGCAAAAGAAAGTGAGACCGGGCATGTTGAGGAAGGATAGAAGCCGAGAAGGATTAAATGAGTATCGCCTGATGCTGCTATTGCCGCTACTGATCTTTCTTTTTGTAAGCATTGCTGAAACGTCCCCCTTTAAAGATCAAAGAGGAGAAGAACCTGCAACGCGATTGAGCTCGGGTAAAGGTCAGATGACAGATGAAGATAGCACTGCTCGTGACACTACATCTCAGAATAATTCCGGCATGGGGATGGGAATGATG
>CAZUZS010000008.1:57664-86045 GCA_964624795.1 uncultured Calditrichaceae bacterium | reverse complement strand
GCGGCAGGGGAATGGGAATGATGATGCATCGGCGTCGGGGCCAAAACCGGATAGGCGGCTGGGTTGCACCCGCCTGGGCGGACACGTTGAAAAATCCGGTTGCAGGGCAGGAATCGGCGGCGATTGCCGGCAAAAAAATATTCTCAAGCTACTGCGTGGCTTGTCATGGTACCGGGGGCGAAGGAAACGGACCGGCTGCTACGGGATTGAATCCATCACCGGCGAACCTGACTTTGCCGCGGGTTCAAAATCAATCTGATGGGGCGATCTTCTGGAAAATCAGCACAGGGCGGAACGGAATGGCGTCCTACAAAGAGAGTTTGTCTGCCAGGCAGCGATGGGCGTTGGTGGATTTTATCCGAAGCCTTGTTAATAAATGAGAATTCTATTGTCAATCGAATCGCAAATCAAGAGAAGGAGAGAAAATTGCAAACTGCAACTTTACGAGCAATAGCTAAATGGATAATTGTTGCTGCTGCTTTTATGCTGCCAGTATTCGCACAGGCGACGAGCAGTAGAATTATAAACCGCTTGCATCCGGTTTACCCAGCGAATTTCTCAAGCGAAACCGGAAAGATTAATCAGGAAAGCAGCGCACCGATCCCGGGTGAATTTGATCTGGAACAAAATTATCCGAATCCATTTAACGCCGTCACGGAGATTAAATTTGTTTTGGCGAAAGATTCCAGGGTTACTTTGTCCGTTTATAATATCGTTGGGCAACGGGTCGAAAACCTTATCAGCGCCACCATGCCGGCTGGCAGTCATGAAGTGCGTTTTGACGCGCAATCAATGCCTTCGGGTGTCTATTTTTATAAACTGACGGTAGGTGGCAAAAGCCAGGTGAGAAAAATGGATTTGCTACGATAAGCAATTTAAAAATGGAATAGAAGTAGTAAATGGCGGGCTTGAATTAAGGAGAATAAAAATTATGTGGCATGGAATGAATGGCTGGGGCGGGATGTGGTTCGGCTGGATTTTCTGGCTGGTGATCATCGCGTTGGCGGTTTGGATAGTTGCGAGGTTGGCCGCCTCCGGCCGCGCCGGTAATCGCGGAAGCGACTACAAACGGGAAACGCCGCTCGATATTCTGAAAAAGCGATACGCCAGGGGCGAGATCAGCAAAGAACAATTCGAGAATATGAAGAAAGACCTGGAATCGTGATTGCCAACGATGTGATGTGTGAATCGGTCGTTTTCTTTATTGAAGAAGAGGATAAATATTGTATTTTATTTTAAAATTATTCTGTGGCAAACAACTCTCCTTCCAAAAGGAAGATGGAACGAGTGTTTTTGCCCGGCGAAATGATTACAAAAACAAATTTATTTAGGGAGGACTAGTCATGTCAAAGAGATCGGCTTATATCGAGAAAATGGGCGCGCAATTGCGCCTGTGGGATGCGCAAATAAATGAATTATCTGCTAAGGCAGATAAGAAAAAAGCGGATGTCAAGATAGGTTATTATGACCTGGTGAACCAACTGAACAAGAAGCGGGATTCCGCCCAAAAGAAATTGAAGGAGCTGCAAAATGCCGGCGAGGATGGCTGGGAAAATCTTCGGAATGGGGTGGATAGCAGTTGGAAGGATCTGAAGGATTCGGTGGACAAAGCCGTGTCAAAATTCAAATAGCTCTGTTTTCAGCCATAACTCACAGACGGTAGAGAAGTAGATAAATCACAACACCGGTGAGGGAGACATATAGCCAGATGGGAAGCGTCCATCTGGCTATTTTTATATGCCGGGCGAACTTTGCCTTCAGCCCCCGGCTCAGCGTTATAAGCGCCAGGGGAACAATAGCCGCCGCCAGAATGGTGTGAGTTGTCAATATGGAAAAATAAACCGGGCGAATCCAGCCCCGTCTGGTAAAATGCACCGTTCCAACCTGCGAATGATAGGTCAGGTACGAGACCAGAAAGAGTACCGATACGCCAAAAGCACTGAGCATGAAAGCACGGTGGGCAGCGACTTTTCGTTGTTTGATAAAGAAAAAGGCGAACAGCAGCAACACAAAACTCAGGCTGTTGAGAATAGCATTAAGTGTGGGTAAAATGTGAATCATGAGAATAGAATCTCCTCCGAAAAGTCCATTCGGCTTGTTCCGGACATCGACTGGTTCATCCCTGTTTGCCCAATCCTATGCAGTCGCGGCAGCGGCATCTTCAGATCTCTTTGGAGTAGTTGAAACCACACTGGTTACAGCGGCCCGCGATCTCCAGGACCAAAGTACCAGGATCGTGCTTGTCCCCAATATTGTCGCTCCGACCACTACATGCGGCACCGTTGTGAAGACCGAAAGCGAACCCCAGATGTTTAGTGCGCCAAGGGCGATTTGAACAATCGTCAGGTAGAGCAAATATCGAATAGCCTTTCCCCCTCGAAATGCTTTCCGGCCGGCTGCAAAAAGATAAACAACGATCCCTAAAATGACAACCGCCATTACCCGGTGTGAGAACTGGAGTGCCACCATGAATATTAAATCGCTCCGCGATGCGGAAATCCCGCCGGAAGAAAAGGACGGCAGGCTGCCAAAAGGCGGGATGATTTTCCCGAAAGAGAGCGGAAAATCGGGGATAATCAACGATGCGCCGGTATGCCGGATGAGCGTGCCGAGGACGAGCTGCACGAAAGTAAACGCCATCAGGATAATGGCGGCCCAGCGAATCCCGGAGCCCGGGCGCGGTGTGCTGCCGGCGATGTCAGTTTTCAGCCAGGACTCCGACAGAAACAGTGCGATGGCAAACAACAGGCATAGAATGGTTTGCGCCAGGATGCCGTGTGCGGTTGCAAATACCAGCCGATCCACATCAAAATTCGTGGTTCCGGTCAGGAAGCCAAGCGACTCCCTCAGTGCCTGGCTGTTTACCACCAGGACGCGAATGCCGCCTAACACAGCCTGCGCCAGCACGCCCACGAACGCCGCCAGACCCAGCCACCGTATCTTGCGCCTCGGTTTGGCAATCCACAGCCAGATGGCAAGGATGCCGATCAGAATGGAAGTGAAGCCGGCCACCAGCCGGTGACTGTATTCAAAAGCAATTCCGCCCACCATCGGCGGAGCTAACGAACCGTATGCCAGCGGCCAGTCCGGCACCGAATCTCCCGAATGCGTGCTGGTCACCATTGCCCCGGCTAAAATAAGCAACACCGCCGCAATGGCCGCAATAATTGCAAAGTAATGCAGGCGGGCATTATAAGGTTCTCGGTAATCTTGCGTGTTGGAATTCATTTTTTTACTCCTTCTTGGTTACCCGGTGCTCACAGGAATTCTCGCATTCCGGGATTTCTTCCTGACTTTCTGTTCTCGTTCTTAATGTGATTTTCGGGTCTTGAGAAACGCCAACACCTCCATCAGCTCCTGGGGGGTCATGTTTCCGGCGTACGACGGCATATTATAACCGCCGTTCATTATGCGAATAGTCATTTGATCTTCGGTGAGGCGATCTGCCACGAATGTCAGCTCCGGCCCGCGGTGGCCGCCGTCGCCGGCAATGTTGTGACAGTAAAAGCAACCTTTTTTAAACATCACCTGGGCGCCATTGTAGACAAACCCGGTGGAATCCCCGATTACCGAAACCGGCAGCGGCTTGGCGCTGAAATCCGGCGACCAATTGGCATGAACCCCGGCATTCCAAAGCACACCGATTGACATAACTACCATCAGGGCGGCGCCCACAGCCCAGGGGCGTTTAATCGGGTGTCTTTCACCTCCCCGCCTGAAAAATGGAACGAGAAGAAGAATCAGGGTGCCCAAAAGCGGAGCGCCAATCATAATGTAGCTTTCCACTGAATGCGGGCTCAGTGCCAGCACGGCAAAATACCAGAGCATGTACCAATCTGGCCGGGGAAGCGCTTTTACAATAGTCGGATTGGGCGGCTTGTCCAATGCCGGCGGACCGAACAGCACGGCGAGTCCGGTGATTGCCAGAATTACAATAAACCCAAAGACGACATCGCGCCACATGACGTCCGGCCAGAAGGGACGGCCTTCCCGTTTCAACAAGTTTTTGTACCACGTGCGGTATGTGGAAGGATCCACCGGTCGCCCCGCCTTGGGGGGTTCGGAAATGCCATTTCTGAGCACCAGGTAGAGATGAAATCCGACTATGGCGATTATCAGGGCTGGCAAGATAAAAACATGGTAAGCAAAAAAATGACTTAAAGTAGCGCCCCCGATAACATTTCCGGATAAGGCGAAATGCGCCACCCATTTTCCGATCAGCGGAATTCTGCCTGCCTGTTCCGCAACCACCACCGCCGTCCAAACCGCATTCTGATCCCAGCGCAGCAGTTGGCCGGTAAATGCAATAACCACGGTCAGGCCCAGTAATACGACACCGGATAACCAATTCATCTCACGCGGGAATTTGTAGGCGGCGGTTACAAATACCCGAATCAGGTGAATGCCGACCAGCAGAACCATCGCCGAGGCGCCCCAGTAGTGAAGCCCCCTCACAAAATGGCCGATCCAGTTGTTGTTGGTAATAAACTGCAAACTCTGGTAGGCTTCACCGGTGGAAGGGACATAAATGGTTGCCAGCGCGATTCCTGTCACCACCTGTATGATAAATGCCACCAGCGTCGCGCTTCCAAAAACATACAACCAGGTGGATCCCCTTGGCACCAGGTGTTCGGTCAGTACCGTCTTCATAGCGCCGGCAATTCCCGTTCTATCATCAAACCAATTCCAAATTTTCCCAAAAAATTTCATCAGGTTTCCTCTTGCTTGTTGTAGTGGATGATGGTCAATTACCCTGTTTGATGATTGTAATTACTGTCGGTTCGAGCAGGACAATCCGATTCCTGTATTTTTTCTCTGCTAAGGCAGCAGGTAAATATGGTATCAATAATTTTCCCGCTCTGCGATCTCCTCCACTATCGTTTTGTTGGCACTGCCGGGCATCCCGTCGGACCCGTTTTTCCACCATCCGCTGAAATCTGCGCTCCGGAAAACCCTGAAAGCGAAACACCGTCCCGAATCCTTTTCAACAAGATAGTGCCCGGTTCTATTTCCTTCGAGCAATAATTCCAATTTAATGCCCTCCACGACCGTCTCAAATAATGGGCAAAGGGCTGGTGTAAATTTCAACCCGATCGTTTTTGATGCGAACCGGGTAGCGGCGCAAAGGCTCAGGCGGCGGGCCTGCCGCGACCCGGCCGTCCTTATAGTAAACTCCGCCATGACAGGGACACATAAACAGATTTGCATCGGGCAGCCAGCGTACCGGACAGCCCAGGTGTGTGCAATCTATGGAAAAAGCGATGAATTCTGTCTGACTCTTCCGGCGCAACCAGGCAGCCGTTCTTGCAGAGATTCCCGCCCACGGCAGCGGCGTGGGATCCTTGTAGGCAACTTCCACCGTCGCCCCGACTGTAAACTGGTCGACATGGCCTACGTCCCGCCAGCCCCGGTTGATTTTTCGAAAAAGTGGAACAAACAAGAAGCCGATGAACGGAAGCCCCACAATTATGGAAGAAAGGGTAATTAAAGAGACGCTAAGCCTGGTAAAAAATTTGCGCCGGTTTATCGGGGTTTGTTCTGAATTATCCATATTTCTCCACGCTCTGTTTTTGATGATCCCGGCGGATATCGTGAACCCAGCCGCGAACCGCCAGCACAACGATTATGAAACCAACCATAGAAATGTAAATGCTTGTTACAATACCCCAAAGAAGCAGTGTCAATCCCAAGGCCAGCGTTATGGGCCAAAAGGTCGGTTCCGGCAACTCTTCCCGGGGCATTGGCGGCAGCCAGCCATCCTCGGCACGGTTTTCCGCCTTGGCTGCATTTTTTTGATTCTCCGAATTTGCTCTGCCACGATCATTTCCCGCGGCGTCATTATCCCTATAATTATCAATCGGATTTTTATTTTGTTCGTTCATCATTCAGCTCCGGAATTTCGGGTTCGCTTTTTGCCGTTAGATCGAGTGGGGCCGGTTCCTCAATGGGAGTGAGATTCTCTTCCTCATCCTTTTCAGTGTACCAGCGCACTAACATTCCTATAATTCCCGTTATATAGACAAAGCAGACCGGCACCCACATCAGCAGGCCGCCGATTTGCAAATCGGCTAATGGCGAAATTCCCCATTGATTGCGAATAATAGACAACAATCCCCAGGTGTCATCAGGATGCAGGTAGGCCGGGTAGATCCCCGGCGACGAGTATGCAATGAGAATTCCCAGCATCGAACAGGCGGCGCAGGCCGTGAAAATGTACAATACCATAAACAGGGGATGGCGGCGGTTTTCCTTCAACGGGTCGATAATGTACCACCAGAAAATGCTTCCGGCCACCATCAGGCTCAAATGCTGGATGATATGAATGGTTTCGTTGGCTAATGCAGCATTAAAAATCGGCGGAGCATGCCAGAACCACATAGCTCCGGCAGCGGCTATCCAAGAGATTGCCGGCCGGTTGAAGAACCGTTCTGTTTTGCGGAAGAGGATAAATTTCATTCCCTTTTCTACCAGCCATTTGGGAATCCCCAAAATGAGCAGCGGCGGCACCACCAGGATAAAGAGGATATGCTGAAACATGTGGGCGCTGAAAAGATAGGTGTCTCCCAGCGCATCCAGCGGCGAAACCAGGGCCAAAAAGAAAATGACCAATCCCAAAATAAAGTAAAGGGAGCGCCGGTTAAAACGCGGACCTACTAATACCAGATAGCCGATCAAAAGCAGTGCGCAGCCAATAGTGATAGAGGGATCCCACTCCCAGGCAGAAAGAAAGAAGTGCTCCAGCATTATGAAATGACCCCCAGATAAACAATGGTGAAAATAAACACCCACACGATATCGACGAAATGCCAGTAGATAGCGAACACCCCAACCGACAATGCTGTTTTTGAGTTTTTGAAATCACCTAAAACAGCTAATCCGAATAGGATTGAGAGCACGATCAGTCCCACCAGCACATGCATTCCATGAAAACCGGTGAGTGTGAAAAAGGTGGTGCCAAACAGATTGGCGCTTACTGTTTCGCCGTGATGAATCAGTCCGGTCCACTCGATGCCCTGCCCGACGAGGAAGGTGGCGCCAAACAAAATAGTAACGAGCAGCCAGAAACCGCCACGCCCGAAGTTCCTTTTATCTACATTCTTTTCCGCGCGCCAAACTGTAAAGCTGCTTGAAAAAAGAAACAGCGAGAAAAAAAATGTTCTCAGCGGGTCCAAGAGCGCGGTTTGTTTGGCACCCGTTCCCGACGATTTGTGGAAATAGAGGTATGCCAAAATCAGCAGCGTGAAAAATACCGCCTCCGTAGCAACCACCATATACATGATCATCTTATCTTTGTGCATTCTGTTTTCCCTTTTACGATTCCGCTTTGTTTAGCTTCCAATCCGGTGTGTCGGGATGTTGAAGGTCCCATAACGGACGTCGGCCGTTCACCGGCGGCACCAGCTCGAAATTGTGCGGTGCTGGCGGTGAAGAAGCCGCCCATTCCAGCGTCCAGGCTTCCCACGGATTATCTCCCGCCGGTTTGCCTTTTCGCAGCGAGATGAAGATATTCCATAAAAATATGAGGACCGATATGCCCAGAACAAAAGCACCGATGGTGGAAACCATGTTCATCCAGCCCCACCCCGGCAGATTCGGATAAGTGTACACGCGGCGGGGCATTCCCAGTAAACCTACAAAATGTTGAATAAAAAAGGTGAGGTTAAACCCGATGAATGTCAGCCAGAAATGCCAGTTTCCCAGCTTCTCCGAAAGCAGGCGGCCGGTCATTTTGGGAAACCAGTAATAAATTCCGGCAAAAATGCCAAACAGGGTTCCCCCAAAAAGCACGTAGTGAAAATGGGCTACCACGTAGTAAGTGTCTGTCACCTGCCAGTCGATGGGAACAACCGCAAAGGTTATCCCGCTTAGCCCACCGATGGTGAATAACACGATAAAAGCAATGGCGTATTTCATGGAGGTGGTAAACCGTATTCGGCCGCCCCACATGGTCGCAATCCAGTTAAAGATTTTAATACCGGTTGGAACGGCGATGGCCATACTGGAGAATGCGAACGCAATATTGAAAGGATGCCCCAGACCGACTGCAAACATGTGGTGGGCATAGACGGCAAAACTTAGCACACCAATAGCCAACGTTGAGCCGGCAACAAATCCGTAGCCAAAAATCGGTTTGCGGGAAAAAACGGGGATAATCTCGGAAATCATTCCCCAGGCCGGCAAAATCATGATGTAAACCTCCGGGTGCCCGAAAGCCCAAAAATATTGCTGCCACATTATTGCCGATCCGCCGGCGACTGCCTGGAAGAAATGCGCGTACAACTGGCGATCCACCAGCAGCATCACGAGTGCGGCATTCAGCGGAGGAAGCGCAAACAGAATGATGAATCCGTTGATAAAAACCATCCAGACAAAAAGCGGCAAGCGCTTCAAGGACATGCCCTTTACACGATATTTGAGAATCGTCACGTTTATGTTGATGGCAGTGGACACCGTGCCAACCCCCATCAGGAGCAGACCCAGCGCCCAGTAATCCAGGCCGGGGGTGGCGGAATACGGTTTTTCGCTCAGCGGGGCGTAACTGAACCATCCGGCGGATGGCGCCCCGCCGCCGATAAAACTAAAATAGAGCATCAGGCTGCCAAAAAAGAGGAGCCAGAAGCCCAGTGCATTCAGCCGCGGAAAGGCGATATCCCGCGACCCAATCATCAGCGGTACCAGGTAGTTGGCAAAACCAATCAGCATGGGCATAACCACCAAGAAAATCATGGTGGTGCCATGCATGGTAAAAATCTCGTTATAACTGTTGGGGGAAAGAAATGTGTTATTTGGTACTGCAAGTTGAATGCGCATAAAAATAGCTTCGATTCCGCCTACTAAAAAATAGAAAAAGGTCATAGCCAGGTACAGAATGCCGATTTGCTTGTGGTCGATGGTTGTAATCCAACTCAACAAGCCCTTATATTCGCGCGGCAGAGAAATGGGAGCGGATAAAGTGGTGGTATTCGAATCTGTCATTTTGATGCCTCCAGGTAAGCAACCAAGTATTTCACCTGTTCATTGGTCAGGTAGAGGTTGGGCATATTGCAGCCGGGCTTTACCGCTTGCGGATTGTGCAGCCAGCGAGCCATATTTTCCGGCGTATTGGTGATTACACCGGAAGCGAGTGTTTCCCGGCTTCCCACGTGCGTCAGGTTCGGCCCGATGTTCTTGATAGCGTGGCAGTTCAAGCAGGTAAGCTGATCGAAAAGCTGTTGCCCCTTGGCGGCATCGCCGGTTTGCGGAATATTGGGGCCTTGCTGCTGTTCATTCGACCATGCATCGAAATCCTTTTGGTTTTGCACGATAACCCGGATGTGCATCCCGGCATGTTGCGCGCCGCAATACTCCGAGCAGGTTCCCCAGTAGGTTCCGGTGGAATCCGATTCCAGCCATATATGATTTGGATGACCGGGAATCGCATCCATTTTACGCGCCAAACGCGGCACCCAGAAGGAATGGATGACATCCGCCGACTCGATTCGCACCAGCCACTTCTTGTGAACCGGCATGTGAATTTCGTTAGCCGTCACTACACCGGTTTGGGGATATTTCAACTCCCACCACCACTGGTGCGCTATCACAACCAGGTCGGGCTGTCTTCCTTTGGGAACCGAAGGATCCGATCTGTTTGCGTAAATGACGGTCAATATGAACAGGAAAACCAGTATTAATCCCGGTACTACCGTCCAAGTGATTTCCAGCTTTTTATTCCCGAAAATTTGGGGTGGTTCCGCCTCTCCCTCCCGTCCACGGAATTTTATCATAACAAACAACACCAATCCAAGCACCAGCACCAAAATAAACGCCAGAACAACCAGGCTTATAATGAAAACATGGGAAATTGCCTGGGCTTGCGGCGATACTCCATTGAACGGCGAGTTTGTCATTAACCTTCTCCTCCCCAAGACTCCGCTGATTGGACAAAACCTGCTTTTTCTCTATACCATCAATACCAAATCTGAATCACTACCGGGAAATTATTTGCTATGCTCAACCATCCCTACTACAAAAGTTGGCTTAGAACAACTCGGCTACGATAATCAGACAAAATGAAGATTTCATGAAAGGAAAAATTTAGCTACTCCAGCCAGGAAAAAATATTTTATCGGTACCGGCATCTCACTATATTTGGTTGCGTAATTACACGGGTTTGAATTTCAAATGGAAGGCAGGGAAATCGATGAAAAAATCGGACGCGAAGACTGTTTCGGCATGGAAACGACACTTGCAGGATGAGGTGGATGCCGCATTTTTGTACCACGCCCTGGCGGAAGTAGAAACCGAGGCAAAGCCAAAGGATATTTTGCGCCGCATGGCTTCTGTGGAGGAGCGTCATGCGGCGATGTTGCGAGAACTGATGGAATCCGACAAAGTGGAAGTGACGTCGGTAAAGCCTTCTGCGAGAGCCCGCTTCCTGGTATGGTTCAGCCGCCATTTTAACCGCAGGCACGTTTACGATTTAATGTTGAGGGAAGAAGGACGGGAAGTGAAATCTTACCTGAACCTGTCGAAAAACAGCTCTTCGGAACTGTCCCGAAAAATCACCGGCACCCTGGCTAAAGAATCCATTCAGCACACACGGACCTTGCGGGAAATCACGAGCTTTGGCAGCGAACCGTGGCACAAGACGCAATCCGGCGGTTTTCTGCGGGTGGTGGTTTATGGTTTTAACGATGGACTTACCGCTAATTTCGGGCTGGTGGCGGGTGTAATCGGCGCTGCAGTTAATCCCCAGATTGTCCTCATTTCCGGTCTTGCCGGCACGGTTGCCGACGCCCTTTCCATGGGGAGTTCCGGTTATCTTGCCGCGAAAAGCGAAGAAGAAGTTTACGCCCACGAAATTGCCATGGAAAAAGAAGAAATTTCCCTGATGCCCGATTTGGAAAAAGAAGAATTGGCGCTCATCTACGAATCGAAAGGCATTGATCCAGAGCAGGCGATGAAGTTAGCGGAAGATATCATCGGCAATCCGCAGCGGACGCTGGAGGAGATGTCGCGGGAGGAGCTGGGAATTGGCGAATCGCACACCACGCCCCTGCGGGAAGGCGTGATTACCGGTATTGCGACTGCGATCGGGGCAATTATTCCGGTGGCGCCGTTTATCTTTCTCAGTGGTACCGCCGCGGTCTGGACAGCCTTTGCCCTGGCCATGATTTCCCATTTCGGTGTGGGCGCTGCGCGAAACATTTTTACCGGCAGGGGTGTCATCCGCAGCGGATTCGACATGTTTGTGGTCGGCCTGGGTGTTGCGGGTGTCGCTTATTTTATCGGGGATCTTATCGTCCGGCTGTTTCGGTAAAAACCGCCTGACCGCGCACAGGTTATTTCAAAATTGCCAACGTCATTTCATAAATCAGCCGATTTTTATTTGCGGGGAACAATTTGCACTGCGAAAAATAATAACAATGCCAATGGAAAATTCTTAAAATGAAATTTGGCGTTAGACAATTAAGAAACCAAATATATTTTATATAGAAGGTGATTAAGGATTATGTTTCCGGTATTATTAAAAATAGGGCCGATAACAATCGGCAGTTACGGCCTGATGTTGGCAATTGCCTTTTTGACCACCCTGTGGCTTTTGAAGAGAGAGTTTGAACATAATAATTTTCCCGGGGAGTGGGCCTATTCGGTCATCATGGCGGCAGCCATTGGCGGCATAGTTGGCGCCAGGCTCTATTTCATTCTGGAGCATGTAGGTGAATTTTTAAAAAGCCCGGTAAGCATGACATTTAGCGGAAGCGGACTCACCTGGTATGGCGGGTTTATTGGGGGACTGCTTGCTGTTTTGTGGACTATCCATAAATTTTCTGCGCCGGACCTGGTGATTGCCGATCTAATCTCTCCGCTGTTGCTGCTCGGTTACGGCATCGGAAGAATTGGCTGTTTTTTGGCCGGCGATGGCGATTACGGGCCGCCCTCCCACCTGCCGTGGGCCATGAGTTTCCCCCATGGTATAGTCCCGACGGACGTTCCGGTTCATCCGACTCCTCTTTACGAGCTATTGATGTCGTTGATCCTTTTTGCCATTCTCTGGCGGCTTCGGAAACGCCCTCATTTGCCCGGTATGATGTTAAGCGGAATGCTGGTATTCTACGGCATCGAGCGTTTCGTGGCGGAATTCTGGAGATTAACCCCGAAAATCCTGTGGGGATGGATGACCATGGCGCAGATTCTTAGCATCATCTCTATTCTGATTGGCGTGACGTGGGGTCTGGTGCTTTTCAAACGGCAGCGCGCTTCACAAACATCGGCAGTTGCCCATTGAATTAGATATTCCTCCCTTTCGATTTTTCTGACCATTCTGTTCCGGCTTCGCTGCAGGGTGAGTTGCCATGTGACTCCGGGGCGTTTTCCGACCACATCACAAATGCGGTGAAGCGGTTGGAAAATGACGCTTTGTTCAAACGGCAGTACCCATTTTTACCGGCTGTGCGTTAGGGAAGAGTTCCAACCAGCCTCCATTTCAAAGCGATCTCGCATTCTCTCGCCATCAAATGTCTTCATTCCATCTTCATCATCCCATTCTAAAATTAAGTTGGTTTTCCGAATTTGCTAAAAATAAGTGGCGGGGTGTACTAAACCGCTGCAAAACAAAATATTACACAGTTCAAGAGGTGGGAGAGATACCATGCAAAATAATCGATATCAAAAAATTTACAATTTGTCTCAATTTTTTCACCCTGCTCCCGCAGCCGGGAGGAAATTAAAATTCGTCGGACGAATTAGCGGCCTGGGGCTGATTTTGCTTTTGTTGTGGGCAGCAGTTGCATTCGCGGCAACCGGTGAAGCCGCCCGGGACCAGGACGTGTTGCGCGCAACCCTGGATAACGGCCTGCGGGTGGTTGTTGTCCGAAATTCATTGGCACCGGTAGTGACCACCATGATGAATTACCTGGTGGGTTCAAATGAAGCCCCGCAGGGATTTCCGGGCACTGCGCACGCCCAGGAACACATGATGTTTCGCGGCAGCCCCGGATTGTCTGCAAATCAGTTAGCGGACATTACGGCATCTATGGGCGGCGATTTCAATGCCGACACCCAGCAGATGGTGACCCAGTATTTTTTCACGGTGCCGGCGGAATACCTGGATGTTGCCCTGCACATCCAGGCTATTCGCATGCGCGGAGTGCTGGATACCGAAAAGCTGTGGAGTGAGGAGCGGGGTGCAATTGAGCAGGAGGTGGCACGGGACATGTCCAATCCCGAATATGTTTTTTACACCAAGCTTTTGGCCGCCATGTTCAAAGGGACCGCCTATTCCCACGATGCGCTTGGCACCCGGCCCTCTTTCCAGGAAACAACCGGCGCCATGCTGAAAAAATTTCACGACGCCTGGTACGTCCCGAATAATGCAATTCTGGTAATCGTGGGCGATGTGCAGCCTGAAAAAGTGCTGGCGGAAGTGAAGAAAATGTTCAGTGCTATTCCATCCAAGGAGCTGCCGGCACGCCCGGAGTTTAATTTCGAACCAGTGAAGCCGGACACGCTGAATCTGACAACGGATCTTCCTTATGGCCTGGCGGTGATCTCCTTTCGCCTCCCGGGAACCGACAGTCCCGATTACCCGGCAGCCGAAATCCTGTCCGATGTGTTAAGCAGCCAGCGGGGAAAGTTGTACGACCTGGTACCCAAAGGTGAAGCGCTTTATGCCGGATTCTCGCTGAACCAATTGCCGAAGGCGAGTCTGGGATATGCACTGGCTGCCTATCCCAAAGGTGGGGATGGAAAGGCACTGATTGCCAAAGTCAAAAATATTCTCATGGAAGAAGTGAAAAACGGCGTTTCCACTGACCTGGTGCAGGCCGCTATCCGGCAGGAAGTGGCTGGTGCCGAGTTTCAGAAAAATTCGGTTTCAGGACTGGCCATGGCCTGGTCCGATGCGCTGGCAGTGCAAGGACTCGAATCTCCTTCCGAAGCCGTGAAGGCGCTGCAAAAAGTGACCGTAGCGGAAGTAAACAGTGTGGCAAAAAAGTATCTCGACCCGGAGCACGCCATTGTCGCCATTCTTACCCCGCAGGCATCCGGGCAGCCGGTCTCCACAAAATCGTTTGGCGGGGTGGAATCGTTCGCCCCCAAACAGACCAAAGGCGTAAAGCTGCCGGAGTGGGCGCAGAGCGCGCTGCAGCGAATCTCAGTGCCGCCGTCCACTGTGAACCCGGTGGTGGACACGCTTGCAAACGGCATCACCCTGATTGTTCAGAAAGAGTCCATCAGCAACACAATTAGTGTATACGGGCACATCAAAAACAACCCGGATTTGCAGGTGCCGAAAGGACAAGAGGGAGTTGGCCAGGTGCTGGATCAATTATTCGACTACGGAACCACCTCACTGGATCGCCTCGCTTTTCAGAAAGCACTGGACGACATCGCCGCCAGCGAAAACGCCGGAACCGATTTCTCGGTGCAAATTCTGGCAGACAAATTTGACCGCGGTGTTCAGCTTTTGGCGGACAACCAGTTGAACCCGGCCTTGCCGGAACCGGCTTTCAAAATCATTCGGCGGCAGGTGGCAGCCTCCCTGGCCGGAGAGCTTCGCAGCCCCGATTACCTGTTCGGCAGGGCAATCGATTCCGCACTGGTGCCGGCAAAGGATCCGACCCTGCGGCAGGCCACTCCCCAATCGGTTTCTTCATTAACTTTGCAGGATGTAAAGGCTTACTACCAGCAGGTTTTTCGGCCGGATATGACGACCATTGTTGTCATCGGGAACGTAAATCCTTCGGAGGCAAAGGAGGTTGTCGCAAAATATTTCAGCGGTTGGAAGGCCACCGGCCCCAAGCCGGATGTAACGCTTCCGCCCGTACCGCCCAACAAGTTGTCTAACACCGTGGTACCGGATGCCAGCCGTGTGCAGGACCAGGTCACGCTCTCGGAAACCATCGGCCTGACCCGCTCCAATCCCGATTATTATGCGCTGGAATTGGGGAACCATATCCTGGGCGGCGGATTTTACGCTACCCGCTTTTACCAGGATCTAAGGGAAAATACCGGCTTGGTCTATTATGTCAGCTCTTCATTCGATGTGGGCAAGACGCGGGCTTTTTACACCGTGAATTATGGCTGCGATCCGCCCAATGTGGAAAAAGCTCGTGCCATTGTCATCCGCGATCTCAAGGCGATGCAAACCACACTGCCCGCGCCGCATGAATTGCTGCAGGCAAAAGCGATGCTGCTGCGTGAAATCCCGCTTTCGGAATCCAGTTTGAACAGCATTGCCGGTGGATTAATTCACCGGGCGGCCAACAATCTTCCATTGGATGAGCCGACGGTAGCGGCGCACCACTACGAGAAAATCACAGCTGAACAGGTAAAAGCAGCATTTTCCAAATGGTTGCGGCCCGACGATCTGGTTCAGGTAATTGAAGGCCCAAATCCGCAATAAGAAAGTGTTGCGGGGATGCGTATTTGAAATTTAGATCAAATGATCTATCGTAAATTATTCTGTTGTGGACCTGTGGACATCCCCCTTTCTCCCCCTTCGAAGGGGGAAAGAGGGGGATGTTTTGGAATGCATGCCTGCGAATAAATTTGCCTACTGAGGGATTTTTCGAAATTAGTGGGACCTAAACTGACTGCTTGCTTTCCAAAGAAGCCAATAGCTCTGCAATTTAAAATTTTCGTGAAGACTTATTTTTAGAGCAGGTTCAGCTTTTTCATCTCTTTCTTGATTTCGTGGCGGCCTTTTTCATCCGGAGGGGAAAGCGGAAGTCGCGGTTCGCTGCCATGATATCCCAATAGGTTAAGCGCGTACTTCAGTCCGCCGATGCCGTAGATCCCGGTGGTGAGCTGATTCAGCCGGATGATGCTGAGTTGCAGTTCCCTTGCCGTTTCCAATTCCCCGCTCTTAATCAGGCGGTAAAGTTTCAAGGACAATTCCGGTGCGATATTTGCGAATGCCAGTATTGCTCCTGCCGCTCCCATCAGCATACTGGGCATAACCGTGTTGGCTGTTCCGGTCAACAGTTGAAAATTCTTCAGATTTTTAGAAAGAATGGATTGCTGGTAGGTAAGATTTCCCGAGCTGTCTTTCATTCCTATGATGTTGGGATGTTCAGCCAATTTTAAAATCACGTCAACCGGCATCTCCAGCCCGGTAAATTTGGGAACGTTGTAAATCACGACCGGGAGCGTCGATTCTTCTGCAATCCTGGTATAATAATTTTCCAGAATGGCGCTTTTCATCTGTCCCGTGTAATAGTGGGGAGCAATAACCAGTACAGCGTCTCCACCTGCCAGGCTGGCGCGCCTGATAAAATCGATGGTATGATGGGTCGATTCGTGTCCCGCGCCAATTATGATTTTCCTGCCGGACGGCACATATTTGACGGCCGTTTCAACGACCTGCAGGCTCTCCGAGTCGGAGAGCATGACATTCTCGCCATTGGATCCCAGCACCACATAGCCGCTCAGCTCGTACTCATTCCATTTCCGCAAGTTTTCGGCCAGGTGATTAAAAGAAATTTCTTCTTTTTCGAAAGGCGTGATAATCGGCGGATATATTCCTTCAAGTGAAAGCATAATGGTTCCTTTTGAATTCTGCTATTTTTCTTCCAATTCCGTTTCATCCAGCGGCGCGACTTCGAACCCGCCGTCGGTTTTTTTGCTCAATTTCTGAATTTTCTTCTCCGCTTCATTCAGTTTTCCCTGGCAAAATTCGATGAGCTTGATCCCCTCTTCATACATTTTGATGGAATTTTCCAGGGCGCTGTCGCCGCTTTCCAGAGATGCGGCAATTTCTTCCAGCCGGTTCATTGCCTCTTCAAAAGTCATCTTCTCTTTCACTTGCTCTCTCCTAACATTTGTACCTGCGAGATGAATTGTCCGTGCGCCAGCCGCACCTGCACCATGTCCAGCGCCGAAAGCTGCTTAATATCCTTGATCACAATCCCGTCCTTGAAACAGATACTGTAGCCGCGCTGAAGAACTTCCAGTGGGCTGAGCGCTTTTAGCTGGTTTTGCCGGTTCTGCAGTGCCTGCAGTTTCACTGTGATGCTGTGCTGCAACGAGGTTTGGATGTTGCGGGCAAGCTCATCTAACCGTTGCATTTTTTGAAAAACAATATCTTCCGGGCGGCGGAAAGCGTAGCTCCGCATCATATTTTGGATGCGTTCCTGGTAGGCGGTTATTCTCTGTAGCAGCATTCCCGAAATCCGTTCACTGTAAACTGCGATTGCTGCCATCAATTCCCTGCTATCCCGCACCACCATTTCGGCTGCCGCCGACGGGGTTGGCGCCCGCTGGTCCGCTACGAAATCCGAAATGGAATAATCGATCTCGTGTCCCACTGCTGAAATCACCGGGATTTGAGAACCGAATATCGCCCGGGCGACAATCTCTTCATTGAATGCCCACAGGTCCTCAAACGAGCCTCCGCCACGGCCGACGATCAGCACATCGGCTTCACCGAATTCGTTAAAATCTCTTATCGCTGTCGCGATTTCCGGGGCGGCGGTCTCGCCCTGCACCCGCACCGGGTAGAGAATGATCTGCACTCCCGGGAAGCGGCGCGAGATTACGCTGTGGATATCGCGAATGGCGGCGCCGGTGGGCGAAGTTATTACCCCGATTTTTTCCGGAAACGGGGGAATTGGTTTTTTGTGCGATTCGTCGAAAAGCCCTTCGGCGAAGAGCTTCTTTTTCAACTGCTCGAATGCCAATTGCAGTGCGCCGATGCCCGCCGGCTGCAACTGCTGCACAATGAGCTGGTAATTCCCGCCCCTTTCGTATACCTGGACGTCGCCCTGCGCCAAAACCTTCATGCCGTCTTCCGGGCGGAAAAGCAGCTCGCCGGCACGAAAGCGCCACATGGCGCAATTGATTTGGGCAGTTTCATCCTTCAGGGTAAAGTAGAGGTGGCCGGAGGTGTGGCGTTTGAAATTCGAAATTTCGCCCTCCGCCCACAGGCGCGGGAAGCTGTTCTCCAGCACCTGCTTAATCTCCCGTGTCAGCTCCGAGACTGTGTATATTCGATCTTCCATAATGCGTCTCTGAAAAAATAGAACCGAATACTTGCCATGCTTCCCGGCAAATATTCGGTTTATATTGTCAAATCTGCTAATTTAATCCAATGTGAAAATTTTTGGATCTGCCACTTTTTTGCTTCACACAAGCGAAAGCAAGTTCATGCCTGCAAAAATACCGGAATATTTAGCGGATTTTCTTTTTATGGCGATTCTTTCGCAATCGTTTTTTCCGCTTGTGCGTTGCCATTTTATGGCGTTTTCTCTTTCGGCCACAAGGCATAGCGTCACCTCCTTCAAATTCTTTTGTCAGTTATTGCTTCCCGTGCCTCTAACCTGATCCATTAATTGCCTGGCGTTTTGTGCGACTTCGGATTGTGGCGCCACAGCGATTAGTTTATTCCAGGCATCCAGCATTCCAGACATGTCGCCCAATTGCGCGGAAACCACACCCAGGTTGTAGAGGGCATTGGGATGTTTATCATTGACTTTCAGTGCATTCTCAAAATACTGCTTGGCGCCGGTGAAATTCTGCAAATTGAAATCGCAGACACCTGCATCCACCAAAACATCGGCATTGTTCGGATTGGACTCAAGCGATTTTTCATAATATTTTATGGCATCGCCGAAACGCTGATGATCGAACAGGTAGTTGGCCAGCTCAATGTTTTCGCCCACGCCGGCGGGATTCGCATCAACTGCCGCTTTCAGCGCATTGAATTGGGCGGGATCCATCGGTGGCGGTGCCTGGGGAGCAGCCGCAGGCTGGCCTTCTGTGTGCGGATTCACTCGTGCCGCAGGCATAATAAAACGGTAGCCGTAAATACCCACAACAATTAAAGATGCTAACGCCACCAGATAGATGACATTATACCCTTTGAACAGACCGGCTGGCTTTTGAGGAGCCGGCCGGTTAATCTTTTTTTCTTTCGAATCTGTTTTGGCACCGCATTCCGGGCAAAATTTTGCATCCTGAGGAATGTCTGCGCCGCATTTATGACATTTATGACTCATTCTTTGCTGTCTCGCCCTTCTTCAGTAGTTTCTGGTTGACGCTTTCCTTAAAATATTTTGCCGGCCTGAAAACGGGCACAAACCTGTGATCTACCGATACGACCATGTTGGTTTTCGGGTTTTTCACCAGACGCGGGTCACGTTCCTTCGAATAAAAACTTCCGAAGCCCCGTATCTCCACCCGGTCGCCATCTTGAAGAGATTCCATTATGTTTGCCAACAGGCCGTTGAGCACTATTTCAACATCGACCTTTGTCCAACCGGTCGCTTCCGACAGCCGATTCACAAGGTCACTTTTTGTTACAGTCATCTCAAACCTCCAAAAAAGTCAAGAATTTTACAAAATAATCCGTCTAAAAGCAATACATGAAGAATTTGGTTTTATTTAAATTGCTTCCCGGATTATCACTTATTGTGGTATTACACGACAACCGGCAATTGGTTCCGGTAAAAATAAGATTGTTTGGCGGTCAGAGGCGACCCATTTGGTTGGATTTTCATGCGGCAGAATTTCTGAATCCCGGATTAATATCCCACATTGTGAGTTGATTCCATTGTTTCTGGCTCATATATTGTGGTGTCTATTTGTTTACTATATATGAGGAAATAAAATGATCATAGATAAAGCTGCAAACCGTCATTTCAGGAGGAACCCGGTTTTGAAAGGACGGGGAGCTACCGAAAATCCGCCCAACCGCTTCTACAGGATTGAGTATGTCCCCGAAGTGCAAAATGATTTTGATGAGGCGGCGCCGAGGACAGAATACTACCGTGATGCCAGCCGTTCGATCATCACCTGCAATTCAAGCCCGGATGTTTACTTCGATACCAGTATAAATCCGTATCGCGGGTGCGAGCACGGCTGCATTTACTGTTACGCCCGCCCTACGCATGAATATTTCGGGCTTTCGCTGGGACGGGATTTCGAAACCAAAATATTTGTGAAGGAAGATGCGCCACAATTACTGGCCGAGAAACTGGCTTCCCCGCGCTGGAATCCGCAGCCGCTGGCGATGAGCGGAGTAACCGATCCTTACCAGCCAATCGAGCGCAAACTGCGGATCACCCGCCGTTGCCTGGAAATTCTGGCCCGCTTCCGGAATCCGGTGCAGATCATCACCAAAAGCGAGATGATTACTCGCGACATTGATCTCCTCCAAAAACTGGCTGATTTTGATGCAGTTTCGGTCGCAATTACCGTAACCACCTTGAACGGCACGCTGGCTCGAATCATGGAGCCACGCGCTGCGCAGCCCCACCGCCGGCTGGCTGCAGTACGAAAACTGGCTGCTGCCGGAATTCCGGTGGGCGTGCTGGTTGCCCCGGTGATTCCCGGTTTGACGGATCACGAGATCCCCGGAATTTTAAGAGAGGTGAAAGCTGCCGGGGCTACACACGCCGGTTACATCCTGCTCCGCCTGCCTCACGGCATGAGCGGAATATTTGAGAATTGGCTGGAGGAGTCTTTCCCGGATCGCAAAGAAAAAGTCCTGAACCGGCTAAAAGCGCTGCACAACGGGAAGTTGTATGATTCGGAATTTTACAAACGGATGCGGGGCGAGGGAGAATTCGCCGGACAGATCGGGCAGTTATTCCGGGTTTCGTTGAAGAAATATGGATTGAGCGAGCGCGGACGGGAGCTTTCGACTGCAGCATTTCGGCGATCGAAAGAAAGACAATTATCTCTATTTTAATATGAGTTCAATATAAGAAGGGTGTTTATTGAATCATAAAAAAACTATTCCCAGATGTCATTCCCGCATGTTTCTGGTGGGAATCTATTGTAACAGAATTCCAATTTGTTCTTCCCTGACCCTCCAGATTCCGGCGATCCTTGCCGGAATGACAATAAACACCTGGAAGTGCTGCTAATTCAAGCTCGCGCTATTTTAAATAGATTTTCTATGTGTAATCCTGAATTCTAATTTTTCTTCCTAACAATATCCACCAGCGTTTCAAATGCTCGAGGATCGTCACTCTGCCCAAGCCAGAAAATCGCTTTCTTGCGCACGCTGAGATTGGGATGATTGGTGGCGATCTTGATCAGCGCCGGGATTCCCTCCCCGGAAGAGAGCTGGGAAAGCGCAAACACTGCCTGCTCCTGCAGCTCGGTTTCAGGATCGTCATTAGCTACATCTTCCAATGTCTCCGCCGCCACTTTGGAGGCCTTCTGTCCCAGCCAGAAAATCGCCTTTTTCCGGACGTCATAATCCTTACCGTTGCGGGCGAGATCGATCAGGGCATCGGTCGCTTCCGGCTCTTTCAACTGGCTGATGGAGAAAACAGCGTGCTCGCGGACATCCCCGGAATTGTCATTTTTGGTGACATCCAGCAGCACCTGCAGCGCTTGTGGATTGCCCTGCTGCCCAATCCAGAACACCGCCTTTTCCCGCAAATCGGGCGATTTCTCCGCTTTGATTACATTCTTCAGGAATTGAAATGCGCTGGTTTCGCCTCTATGAATTCCCACTGCGGAAATGATCTTTTCCTTAACATCCATGGACTTTACCTTTTCATAGAAGTTGGAGAGCAACTGCACGCTCTGAACCGGTTCGCTCAAACCCAGCCAGATCAATGGGCGCCCATTCAAATTCACAGGCAAAGAAAGATTGCTGATCTTCATATCATCAATATTTTCCGGATTGACTGGCATATCCCGGTAGTAGAACAGAAAGGCAATTTCTTTGTCTTCTAATACACTCAATTCCTCGGAATCATTGAATTCTTGCAAGGCTCGTTTAGCCGCTTCCGCCACGGTTTCTTCCCCGGTCCTGGCAGATGATTTGGTGCCGCCGGCTTTCCCACTGATGATTTGCTCCAAGGTTGGTGAATTGGAGCTGGAGTGGTAACTTCCAATAAATGAATTTGCCCGCATCAATTGCCGGATGCTGTAGCCCACCCAGATTCCACCCTGTAAATCGCCGGCTTTCTTCTCCGCCCATTTCCAGCCGTCTTGCAGAGAAGATTGTGGCTGCGGCGATTTGTAAACATCGGTTGCTGCGAACCCTGGGATCATCAAAATAAGAAGTGTTAAAATGACCATGTAAAAGGACCGGGAAATCATGTTTTTCTCCAGATTTGAGTTTACGGTAAAGGCGTTTATTTTTATGGCACTTTCTTCAAGTCATCCCGAATGAGATTATTTGATGGTTTCTTTTGTTAATCCTTCTGAATCGGTGTTGGTTTGATGATATTTTGATCTCATCCTCTGGCATAGCCACCACTGCGTGGCAACCCCCTCTCTAATATGGAGAGGGGGAACAAGGGGGTGAGGTTCTATTTCTTGCCCGATTCATCCACAATCTGCAGCAGCGCTTCACGGGCACGGGGATCGTTGCTTTGTCCCAGCCAGAAGATTGCTTTTTTGCGCAGGTTGTAATCGGAGTGGTTCTTGGCAATATCGATCAGTACCGGGACGCCCAGGTTCTCCGGCGCTTGGGAGATGGCGAATATAGCCTTTTCACGTACACTCGGATCGGAATCCCTGTTGGCAATTTTTCGCAATGTTTCGATGATGTCTTCGGAATTAGCTTCCTGACCCAGCCAGAAAACAGCTTTCTCCCTGATCTTCGGATCTTTGTTTTTCTCTGCAATATCTGAGAGGGCGGGCATTCCCAGTTTCGGTTCCGCCTGCGAAATGGCGAAAACCGCTTTCTCCCGGACGGCTTCATTGGGATCATTATTTACGATGGACTCCAGTGTCTTGATTGTGTTCTCGGAATTAGCTTCCTGTCCCAGCCAGAACACTGCTTTCTCACGCAGCTCGGGATCGTCATTCTTCTGCGCGATGTTGGTGAGCGCCGGCATACCGACATCGTGCGGTGTTTGAGAGATGGCAAAGATGGCCTTTTCCCGAACAGTCTTTTCGGGATCTTCATTGACAATCTTCTCCAGCGTCGAAATGATTTCCGGCGAAGGTTCGCTCTGTCCCAGCCAGAATACCGCTTTTTCTCGCAACTTCGGATCATCGTTTTTCTGCGCGATTTTGATCAGCGAAGGCACGCCGAGGTTCTCCGAAGCTTGCGAGATGGCGAAGATCGCTTTTTCCCGCACCTCCGGTTCGAGATCGTTGTTCACAATGGATTCCAGCGTTTCGATGGTCTTTTTGCTTTCGGCATCCTGTCCCAGCCAAAAAACCGCCTTCTCGCGAATCTGGGGATCGCTGTTCTTTTTTGCGATATTGATTAAAGCGGGCATCGCCAGTTCAGCAGGCGCCTGCGAAATGGCAAAGACCGCTTGCTCCCGCACTTCCTCGCTGGGATCGTTTGTTACACTGTTTTCCAGTTTTTGAATGTCTGCCTTTGTCTCAGCGTTTTGTCCCAGCCAGAAAACCGCCTTTTTCCGGATGGCGACACTGGTGTCTTTGGCGGCAATTTCACCCAATTTTTCCTTCGCTTTGGGGGAATCGAAATTGCTGAGAACAAACAGTATTTTTTCCTTGATCTTCGGGCTTTGATTCTCCTTGTACAAGTCCAGAATGGCGGAGAGCGCTTTTTCATCGCCCATTGTCTGCAGCGCGTAGAGTGCAGAGAGCGCAAGCTCCTCGTTTTGACTTTTTTGGAAAGACTGGATGCGGGCTTCATATTCCACTTTGCCGGCCTTCACCAATTGCTGCCCGATCCGCACCAGATTGGACCTGGCATCGTCCGCCCACTTGCTTTTGGGATTTTCCTGCACAAATTTCGAATAGCAGGAAAAGGCATCTTCCAGCGAATTGCTGATTTTCTCGTTGGCATAGCAGCGCCAGAATTTGGCCTCATCCGTCCAGCGGCTGCGGGGATAATTTTTCAGAAAATTATCCAGGGCGGAATAGGCTTTGCTCCAGCTTTCATCCAATATGAGTCCGTAGGCTTTTTGGTATGCCTGTGAAGTTTCATCCTGCGGCCCGCTTCCGGGATCGCTGGCGGCGGCAAGATACGTGTTGAGCACTAAAATTGCGCTAATGGTTATTAAAAGTGATTTCATCTTTCCCATGAAAAATCTCCCTGTCTGCGTTATTTTAAATTCCTGTTTATGATCAAGCCATTTTCTCAGTTTAATGAAAAATCTCGGGCTATCAGGACTTTAACCCCACCCCTCTCCCCCTCCCCTAATGCACTAGGGGAGGGGGCTGGGGGAAAGGGTTAATTTTCAAGAGTATTTATCGTTGTTAAAAACAAGCACAATCTGCTTATCACGGAACATAATCAAATTCCTGTTTTCTCTTTTTTCTTTTTGATTTCGGGAGCTGCTGAGGTGTTCGACATCTCTCGCTGCATCTCGGTCAAATTTATCTTTAGAAGAATCGCTTTCCTGTCAACTCCGGCACGGATCATTTCCACCGCCGGCATGTCGTGTTCCGATTCCAGGTTGGCAATCTGCAGCAGAATCACCTCCAGGTCGGACACCAGGTCAGAGAGCTTGCGCTGATCTTCGCCATTAAGATCGTTCTTCAGGGCGTGGGCCTGTTGCACCAGGTCTCCCGCAATCTGCTTCTGCCGCGAAAAATCCGTCGCTGAAGATTGCTCGGCATCCTGATCGAGATTTACCATTCCCAGCAAAAGAATCTTGGAGCGTTCGATGTAATTGTAAGCCCGGTTGTCAACTGCCGTTCTTTGGATTAAGGAATTCTCCACGCCTTTCTTTTGAGCAATTTGTGTGGGATGCATGTCGGCGCTTCTGAAAAAGGTTCTCCCAATAAATACTCCCAGCGCAATCAGGACAATCGCTGCCGCCAATTGATACGACCAGGCGGGCGCAGCCTGAAATAGCTGAATCAAATTCTTCCTTTTTTGTGGATGAAGGGTGCTCCCTGCCGTTCCGGATTTCAGTTTTGCCTGCAAATTCTTTTCGAAAGATTCCCAATATTCATCGGAGGGCAGTTCCCGCTTGCGGCGACTCATGAAGCCCGCTGTCTTCTTCATTTGTTCGAACTCAGCAGTACATTTCTCGCATTCCTGCAAATGCTCTTCCAGCGGCCGCCGCTCCTCGCCACTGATTTCATCATAGAGCGCCGGGACAAACAGCTCCCGGTATTTTGAACAAGTTGTCATTTCTTCTCCTCCAGTCCCAGTTCGGGGCGATAGAATGCCAATTCCTTTTGCAGCCTCTTGATTGCCCTGAACAGCAGGCTCTTGACGGTGCCTTCGGCGATATCCAGGATTTCGCCAATTTGTTTCAGGGGCAGATCGTTGTAATGGCGAAGCACAAACACCGAGCGTTCCCGTGGCGAAAGCCCTTGCAGCGCAGCGTTGATGTGCGACTGGATTGCGTTTGCCTCCAATTGCTTCTCGGGATTTTCCGCTGCCTGGTGCTGAAGATCGCGAAAATCGGAATCATCATCACTGACCAAATCACCCTTGAATTGCAGGAATTTGCTGCTTTTCTTGCGGGCGCGGTCGATGTGGGCATTCACCATTATTTTGTAAAGCCATGAACTCAATTTGGCATCTCCCCTGAAATTTTTGATGTAACGAAAAGCCTTGATAAACACTTCCTGCGCCAGGTCGTCCGCATCGTGATGGTTGCCGGTCAAATCGAGCGCGAAGAAGTAAATTTGCTGCCGGTACTGCTTCACAAATTCGTTGAAGGCGGAAGCCTCGCCGTTCTGTAATCGTTGCAGCAACTGCTGTTCATTCGTCATTCGCTTACCCTTCATCTGTTACCTATGACGGTGCTAATTGGGAAAAGGTTTACAGGGTGGAGATTTTGAAACATGGTCAGCCGCCTAATTTGGCATCTGAATTGAAATCACCTAAAAGTAAAATACATAGTATTTTTTAGTTGAATGAACCCAACTGGTTCCTTTGATATTAAATAAACTTGCAACGGATTACGTTGCATAGTATTTTTCAAAATGATCAGAAATTTTCGACAATCTTGGCTGAAAGAGTTTTGGTTTACTGGCAAGCATAAAAAAGTGCCAACTCATCTGGCGGATCGATTGTTACGGAAATTGGATATGATGAATAGTGCAAAAGAATTAAAAGATTTGGGTTCGCCTCATTCTAGTCATTTACATGCGCTTCATGGGGATAAAAGGGGACAATTCGCAATTTCGGTAAGTGGCCAATGGAGATTGTGTTTTGGATTTGAAGATGGAGACATATTTGATATAGAATTAGTTCAATATCATTAAACAGGAGAAAATCATGCTGCCCAAAAACAGACGTCCGACTTTGCCGGGCGAAATCATAAAATACGAATTCTTACAGCCCCTGAAAATGACCCAACAGCAATTGGCGGATGCCGTCGGCGTTACCCGGGTTCGGATAAATGAAATCATATTGGGAAAGCGGGCAATCACACCCGACACAGCTTTCCGTCTGGCAAAATATTTCAACACCACTCCCGATTTTTGGATGAATCTGCAATTGAATGTGGATATGTGGGAGACATTGCAGGCACATAAGAATGAATATGAAAAGATAGGAACGGTTTCATCTGTTGCGGATTCGTGATCTGGTTTCCCCGTTCTTCTATTTCACAAGCGACCGGATTACGGTCGCGAGGAAGATTAAGATTACGATTATGAGCCGTGTTCGCCGGGCTGGATTAAACAATCTTCATTATAATGAAGGTCAAGTCGTCATGCGGGGGAGTAGAGCCTCGGAAGCGAGCTAAATCGGCCAACAAAGCATTCTTGATTTCAGGTGAAGATCTGCCTGCATTTGACTTAATGACCAGCTTCAGCCGGTTCTCACCGTACTCTTCCCGGCTTCCGTTCATTGTTTCCACCACCCCATCGGTGTAGAAAACCAGGATATCACCCGGCTGCGGATGCAGGGTGATCTCCTCGATTTCCTCTTCAAAACGCCCGTTGTTCTCCAACCCCACTGCTATCCCCTTCGATTGCAGGCTGTTGAATCTCTGGGTGGAGCTCTGGTAGTGCAGCAACGGCAGGTGTCCGGCCCGGCAGTAAACGAACTCTCGGTTGGAATTCACGCTCACCAGGTTCAGGCTGATGAAGTAATTGTGCCGCAAAATGTTCTTGATATTTTGATTAAGGGCAATGAGAATTTTTTGCGGTGAAGTGTACATTTCGGTGAGGTAGTGCAGCAGTGCCTGCAGGCGAACCATGTAGAGCGCCGCCGCAGTGCCCTTTCCCGAAACATCACCGATTACGATGTAGGTGCGGTTGTCGCCGGACTTGGGACGGATGAAATCATAGTAATCGCCGCCAACCTCCCGAGCGGCTTCTGAGAAACAGGCAATATCGTGCGCCAGGCTGGACGGCGCTTTTTCCGGCATCAGGCTCATCTGGATGTCCCGCGCCACTTCCAGTTCATCCTTTGCGGTTAGCTTGTCGGTTACTTCCAGCGCCAGGAGGACATTGAGAATCAGGAAGGAAAGGAAAGCCCAGCCCCAGCGACTGGTGTAACTACCGTAGAAAAAGAGAAAGAGCACCAGCGCGTAAACCAGTCTCCTGGCGGGTGTCAGTTTGCGCAGGAATGCTGTGAAGAAATTGCGGGCGAATGTCAGTGCCCGCATCAGGCGATTGCGGGACTGGTCGGGTATCTCCATCTCCCGCACGTAAAAATCGTAAACGCCCGGCACATCCCGCTTAATCAGGCGTTCGATCTCGTTCAGGCTCATGTCGCTGGCAAAAAGATCGAACAGCCGCCGCAGCGATTTGATGCCCTTGCTTTTCTTTTCCGGTTCTGATTTCATAATTTGCAGTTTCTGATAAATTTAACAGAAAAAGTTACGACATATTTTACGAAAAGTTTTTAGGAAATGGAATAATATCTCTCGCAAAGGCGCAAAGGCGCAAAAGGATTCAAAATGTGTTAAGTGAGAACTTAAAGTCACTTTTTGTTGCAGGATTTTAGAAACAAAGCTGAAATCAAATATAATCATACTTGGCGATCTTTGCGGCTTTGCGTGGGATTAAGAAAGGTTTCAATTAATTGGATTTTGTTTTATTCTACACAGAATGGGTATTATAAGCATTTGCCTCGATCTCACCGCAGCTTAAAATGAAAAGTAATAACCCCCTTTTGCGCAACCTGATCCACATAAGATGGCAGTGGATTGAAGCGCCAGCTCTTGAACGCCTCCAGGGTCAGGTTTTCCAACTGGGTGTCGCCCTTTTGCAGCAGCACCGCCGAACCCACCAGTCCGTTAGGCAGCACAGTAAATTCGATTTTGATGGTCGCCTCCCGCTGCACGTCCGGAGGAAATTCCGGCAGCCTGCGCTGGTAAATCTCACGCTTGATTTCCCCTTCCCAATCGATCTCGAATTGCCGGTCGGTGTTGATCTGAACCTTCTGGGTGCCTTCCAGCAGTTTTTCATCCAACTGCTTGCGGAACAGCCCCTTCTCCATCTGCTTTTCCCGGCGGGTAAAACTGGGACCGCTCTCCTGCGTTTTGGGAAGCGGCAGGTTGGCGGGCGGCGCTTTCTTGATTACCTCACCCGGATTTAC
>CAZUZS010000008.1:0-57564 GCA_964624795.1 uncultured Calditrichaceae bacterium | reverse complement strand
CCGCAATTGTTCCGGCTACCGACATCACTTTTTCATCATTTAATAAACGCTTAAACATATCTTTGCTTTTCTTTCGCCTTCTTTGTCAACGTTTGTGCCTCCGGATTGCTCCTGAAAATAAAATTTTCTCCGCTTTGCGATTTCCATCTTTCTCCCCGACCGGAACGGTTCATTCCCCCTCACGGACCGGCTGGGTGGCAATTACAAATTTCTCGGCCCCGGCAGCTTTACAAATGTCCATCACCTGTACCGCCAGATCCAGCTTCACTTCCTTGTCCGCCCGGATGACCACTACCTGTTTTTCCCCACTCACCAGGAACCGGCGCATCTCCGCTCCCAGTTTTCCCAGCGCCACCTGGTTGTCATTGAGATAGACCGAGCCGTTGCGGGTCACCGTTATATAGATGCTCTTTTCGCTGTGCGCGGCAGCAGTCTGGGTGCGGGGCAACTGAATTTTGATGCCGGGCTGGATGATGAACGAAGATGAGAGCAGGAAAAAGATGAGAAGCAGAAGGACAATGTCGGTCAGCGAGGAAAAGCTGAAGGTGCTCAGAAACTTGTTTTCCGTTTCAAACTTCATCGATCTTCTCCTTCGGCTTCTTTGTTCCGGAAAGGACTTCCAGCAGATTGGTGGAGCTGACCTCCAGCTCGAAAACAAATCGCTGCACTTTGGAGACCAGGTAGTTGTAGCCCAACAGGGTCAGAATGCCAACCAGCAGACCGGCGGCGGTGGTGATGAGCGCTTCCCAGATGCCGCCCGCCAGAACGGTGGCGTTCACGTTGCCACCCAGCTCCTGAATGCGCATGAATGCCTGGATCATACCGGTCACCGTGCCCAGGAATCCGGTGAGGGGCGCCACACCCGATATGGTGGCGAGGGCCGCAAACCCTTTCTCCAACTGGTAGATTTCGGTGTGCCCGGCGCTTTCAATGGCGTCCTTGATTTCCTCCCGTTCCTGGTTGTGCAGGCGGATGCCTTTCTCCAGCACATTGGAGATGGGGCCGGGTGTGTTGGCACACAGCAGCAGCGCATTTTGAAAATCGCCGCGGCTCAAATACTGCCGGATTTTTATCAAAAAGGCATTGAGATTGATCTTGGCTTTTCGCAAAACCAGCAGCCGTTCAATAAAAATGCCCAGGGCGATCAGGGAAAAAATCCCGATGAAGATCATCAACCATCCACCTTTGGCGAGGACAGACAGCAAGTTCATAAGTTTCTCCTTAATTAAGACGCAATGTAGATTCGTATTTCAAAGCTGACATTGTTTATTATGACTATTCTTGGTTCTACTTTCTTTTTCTGACAGGATATACAGGATCAACATGATTTTTATTCTTCTTATTGATGCGAATAAATTCATAAAAAACTCAACTTTTTTGTTTTACCATAAACTCAACTCTCTCTTCACTGACTGAGAATGATTTATCCTGCTTCTCCGTATTAAATCAGAGAAAACTAATCCCACCCTCCAGCCCCCTCTCTATGTTGGAGAGGGGGAGCAAGGGGGTGAGGTTCAAAAACATCAACGAGTGATAACCATCCGTTTTTCTGAGTTAGTTGCCAAGTCAATATTTTCCTTTCAATTCTGTTCATCCTGTATTTCCGGTCAAAAAAACCATCACATGACAATTCTAAACCCACCGTAGCCGGTGATACCCGCTGCCGGGAAACCTTTCCACTCATCATACTGGGTGTCCAGCAGGTTGCGGCCGGTGACAAATAATTTGATGTTGTTGCTCAACGCAAGATTAAGCCGGGCATTGAGCAGGAAATAGCTGTCCAGTTGAACCCGGTTTTCCAGGTCGTCGTAGCGGTTGCCGGTATAATCAAATGAAACCAGGAATTCATGCTGCCGGTAAAATGTCCACGCCAGCGATCCCTGCGCGGCTAAGTTGGGGAAGTAAGGAATCTCATTTCCCACCGCCGGGAACAGGTTGCTGCCCGAGTCTCGGATATCGCTATGCCTTACATTCACCCACCCGCGAAGCAGTAATCGCCGGACCAACTGCCAGCGCATTTTTGCCTGCACTTCGGTCAAGTCCACCTTTCTGATAGCGCCGAATATCCAGCCAGGATAGCCCCATTGCGTAGCGGTAAAAGTCGCGCTGTTGGAATCCGCGGGCGCAATCAGCGGCGCCGGGTAATTTTCCACCCTGGAGACTACTCCACCGACGGTGAAATGAAAATCGGTGGGCAGATCGAGATTCAGCGCGCCCTGCCAGCGGGATGTGTAATTCACGTTCCGGAAATTCGAAAAATCGCTGAACGGGAAATCTTCTACCAAATTTCCCAGTCGCACAATTTCCGCACCCGGAGTATAGCCGACTGAGGCTGAAGCCCATCCATTCAGACCAATTTCAACAGAAGCCTGCGGATAGGCGAAATTATCATCGATCTTGAGCATTCTGTTCCGAGTGAATTCTTCGTTGGTCTTCTGGTACAGAACCCCAACCCGCACAGTCACCGGGGCAAAATTCTGCCGGATGAGAAATTTCCCGCTGAGCAGCGAAGATGTGTATTCCTGGAGCACAGTGGTATCGGCGGCCAGCTTTTGAAGATTTCCATTCGCGGTTGTAATCTTTGCATTCTGGTATTGAGCGCTGCCTTCCATGCCGGTATTCCGGAATTGTGCCAGAATGTCCGCTGCAACCTTCCCGCCGCGGTCGGAATAATTCAGCGCGTTATCATGATCGTTCAGATAGTACGTCCCGTCTAACTTTGTTTGCCAGACCTGGTTCCACTGCTGATCCAGCCGGCCGAAGACATTCCAGATAGTGCTCTGCGTTTCCCATTCCTTCCTGAAAACATCCGCATCCCGCCAAATGCCGTTCTTGTTAAACCGGTAATTGGTGCCAACATGCAGCTCGTGGCCTTCCTTTAGTTGCTGGTGAATGCCGGTCTGCAATCCTGCCGACGTCCATTGCGCATTATCCACATGCCCGTCGCTGCGGCTGAAGTCCGTCGTGAAGTAAGGCAGTGTGTTATTGATCTTGAACTGGGTGTTGATATCGACTCCGGCGGTATTGAATGAACCGTAGCGGACTCCTGAATTCAGCCAGGAAAATTCATAAAGACGGAGCAGGGATGGCTTCACCCGCGAAAACTGGAATGTGATGGCCGGCAGCTCTTTCTGGTAAATATCCGGATTGGGCACCCATTGCAGCTTGACGTTTTTAAAAATCTGCGCCCGGATTTTGTGGGGCAGCGTGATCTTGGCCAGCCCGACAATGGTGTATTCCTGCAGTTGAATTTCGGGCAGCGGTTTTTCCTGAACGGCGGGTGGTCTGAGCGGCTGTTGGGTGGTATCGGCTCGCTGCTGCGCCCATGCAGCGGTAAGCAACAGAAACAGGCAAATGCTCGTGATGAACAATCGATTCAAATTTTTCATAGCGCCGCCAGCCGTTGTTTTGCCTGATCGCTTATCTTCTCCGCCGGGAATTTATCCACAATCTCCTGGTAAACCTTCTTGGCCTGCTCCACCTGTCCCAATTTTTCGTAAGCGGTTCCAGCAGCATACAGCGCCCGGGCAACCCAGTTGGGGTAGGCCTGGTAAACGTATTTCACGCGAAGGTAATTGGTGACCGCTTCCTGGTATTTCCCGGAATCGAAATAGACATCGCCTAAAACTTTCTGCGCCTCGGCGGCCAGCTCGTCGTTGCGATCCTGGATCACCTGGTTTAGCAGCGTTTGTGCCTGTCCGATGGATTTCTCTTTGGCGAACAGTCTGGCTAGCTCAATGCGGGCCTGGTATGAGCTGAAAGAGCCGGAATTCACGTCAATTGATTTCTGAAATGACGCCTTGCCCTCTGCAGCGTCGTCCTGCCGCAGGTAGGTAAGCCCCAACTGGTAGTAAACCTCGCTGGTAAATGCGGTGTCCTGGCTGCGGCGAAACTGGCCGCCCAGGATTCTCTTGAAATAGCCCAGCGACTGATCCAATTTGTTTTCCTGCCGCGCGATGACTCCCATCTGGAAGAGTGCATCGGGAACCACGTCGCTGTCGGAGTACTGCCGCAGAACTTTTTGAAACGCCTGGTCGGCGGAATCCCAGTTTTTCAGGTTCACATAGCTCAGGCCGATCCAGTACTGTGATTTGGGTGCCATGAGGGAGCCGGGGTAGCGGCGCAGGAAATCCTGGTAGGCCCGGATGCTTTCCTGGAATTTGTTCTGTCCGAAGTAGAAATCGCCGCGGCGGATCAGCAGCTCTTCGCTCAGCTTGCTGTCCGGGTTTTGTTGGATGTAACGATCGGCCACCTGAAAAGCCTTATCCACCTGGCCCATCTGCATCGCCGACCACTGCATCCCGCTGATCGCTTCTCCCAGAACTGTACTTTCCGGGAATTTTTTGATCACATCTTCGTACCAAATCATGGCAGCCCGGAAATCCCGCTTATTATAAAATGCATCACCGATGTCGTAGTAAACACGGGGCAGCAGGTCGCTTTTGGGATATGAATTCACGAATTCCTTGTAGACGCTGATGGCGTGGTCGAAATCGTTTTCCATGAAGTAGCTGCGCCCGATGAGATATTTGGCGTTTTCGTTATACTCTCCCTTGCCGGTACCCTGTGCTAATTTTTGGAAATCGCTGCGGGCCGCCCGGTAGTTTTCCTGCTTCAGGCTGCACATCCCAATCTGAAAACCGGCCCAGTCGCGCTCTTTCCCGGCCGGGAAACGCTGCAGGTAGCGCTGGTAGTAGTCGGCTGCCTTTTCATAATCTTTCTGGGCAAAATACGCATCGGCGATTCGCAGCAGCGCATCCGAAACGTAGGTGGGATTATTGCTGGATTTGCTCAATTCGCTGAAAGTGGAAATCGCTTCGCGATAGCGGCTGAGCTGGTAATCGCTCCAGGCCACCCCGTACTTCGCGTCGCTGGCATATTGCTGATTGGGGTAGTTCTTGAGATAAGTCTGGTAGGCTTTCAGTGCACCGGCATAGTCGCCCTGGTTGTATAATGCCTCTGCCAGCCAGTAATGCACATCGGAGATCAGTTCGCCCTGCGGGAACTGTTGCAGGTAAAGTTGCAGATCGGTGGCTGCCTGCTCGTAATCCCCTAATTGGAAGGCGCACCAGCCGCGCTTGAAAATCACTTCCTGCAAGATGTTGGGCGGCGCACTTTGGATTTCATTCAGGGTTTGCAGCGCCTTGCTGTAATTCTCCAGGCCAATCCAGCAATCCGCCTGCATTTTTAATCCTGCCGTTACCAGATCGCTCTCCGGGTAAATGTCCGTCAGCTTTTGCAAATAGCGAAGGGCATCATTATACTTTTTCTGGTCGAATTCCATGCCGGCTAGTTCATAAAGACCGTCATCGGCAAATTCGCTTTCGGGGTGCGAAATCACCAGTTGATTAAAAAGCTGATCGGCGGTTTGCGTATCATTCAAATTCTTCTTACAAACCGCGCTGTAAAAAAGTGCTTTCACGCCAATGGGACTCTGCGCCTGGCTGGTGGCAATCTGATGGAAAATTCCATAGCCCTGTTGGTAATCCTTCTCCACCAGGTATGTCCATCCCAGGGAGAATTGCGCCTGCCAGTAAACATCGTGGTAGGGAAATTCCCGGATCACCCGCTGGTAAATTTCGCGCGATTTCTGCACTTCGCCTTTGGCGAATGTCGCTTCTCCAATCAGGAAAAGCCCCTGCGGTTTGAAGCGGTCCTTGGCATCCTTCTTCAGCCCATCGAGGGTAACCGCAATGGCCTGGTCGTAGTTGCCCATTTCGTAGTAGATGTTTCCCTGGATGAAATAAGCCTCCAGACTCAGGTCGTTTTCAGGGAATTCGGTGACCAGTTTCCTGTAAACTTCCAGTGCTTTTTCCGGCTGCTGCGTATCCTGGTAAATCCATCCCAGGCTATAATAGGCATATGGCTTAATCTCCGCGCCAGGATATTTCTCGATGCAGCGCTTGTAAGCGGCCTCCGCTTTGTCCAGCAATTTCATTTTGTAGTAGCTCTCACCCATCCAGTAAAAGGCTTCCGCTACCAGCTCGTGTTGCGGATATTTGTCGGCGAATTCCTGCAAACTGGTGATCGCCGAATTATACTGGCTGTTCTTGTAGTATGAGAGCCCCAGCCGGAAATATGCCTCGTCCACCATGCTGCCATTGGGAAACTGCTGAATGTGCTCCCGGTATTTTTGGATTGCTTCCGGGTAGCGATTCAGATAAAAATAGCATTCCGCCTGCAAAAAATGCGTTTCTTCGGCCAGGGGGCTGTTAGGGTATTTCTGTTGAAAGCCTTGCAGCTGGCTGAGCGCCAACTCGTACATTCCGTCGTCAAACATTCCGCGGGCGGTCAGGTAGTCCTGTTTTTCCAGCTTGGAAATTTGGGCGGCAGAGAGCGAAACGAAAATCAGCAGCAGAAAAATCGGAAAGGTCTTCAAACTGTATTTCAGCATTTGTTAAACTCCAAAAAATATAGGGTTTAATATAAGAGATAAGATATGGTTTGGCAAAGAGAATTCAACACCGGCGGGTAATGTGGGTGTAAGGTTGTGTTTAAATCGGATTAATCCTTTTCTGCCACAAAAGCACTAAGGCTCCAGGAATTACGGAAGGTATCCAAAAGGATTTTCTGAAAAGGCTGATTCTCGTCCAGACTGTTCTCTTCTTTCGATCTTCCTGTAAAGTTAACAAGGACAAATCTTTGTGCCCCTTTGTGCCTTCGTGCCGTTGTGGCAAGAGAAAGTGCATGGATTATCTATCCAATTACGGACTTAGATATTGGATTTGGGATATTCCACTGGTAGATTGCAGTGGGTGGTTGACTTTTCCCCAATTAATATCTGACTTTGCGGGTTGAAATCGAGCTGCCACGAGATGATTATGAAGAGAATCCACCTTTTTGAATTTGAAGATTATTCATGGTTTCCGCAGCTTTGGAGAAACCTGGTAACGGACTACCTGGAGTATGTGGTTTCAGCGCTGCATCTCTACCGGCCGGTCATCCCCCTAATCAGGCACGATTTGGATCGCTTGAATTGCAGTCAGATTGTGGACCTCGCGTCGGGAAGCTCGGGGCCCGTTATAACTATTCTGCAGCAGTTCGAAGAAGAATATGGGATGAAGTTGAACGCTGTGCTTACCGACAAATTTCCCCATGTGGAAGCATTTGGAGAAATCGCTGCAAAGAGTGACGGCAGAATTTCTTTCATCGAAACATCAGTAAATGCTGAATCGCTCCCTGAAAATCTGAATGGTTTCCGAACAATGTTCAACTCTTTCCACCATTTTAAACCAGCCCATGCCCGGAAAATCTTGCAGGATGCCGTCCGCAAAAAGGAGGGGATCGGTGTCTTTGAGCTGACCGGCCGTTATCCCGTAAACATGCTGCTGATCCTGCTTTCGCCACTGGCAGTTTTGTTCATGACGCCGTTTATTAAGCCGTTTTCCTGGAAAAGGCTTCTCTTTACCTACCTGATACCGGTAGTGCCGTTTATTGCGGTGTGGGACGGCACTGCATCCAATCTCAGGACCTATTCGGAAGTTGAATTGAACGAGCTTGTGGAATCTCTTGACGCCCCGAATTTCGACTGGGAGATTGGCAAGATCCGCACCCGGTTTTTTGTCACGATGACCTATCTGATTGGGTATCCTGAGAGGTAACAACATAGCGACATGTGATTCAGAGAGGATTGTGGAGTGTTGGAATTAATGGAGTGTTGCCACATGGTGGCCGCTATGCGGGAGTATTGAGGCCGTGAAATGACCAATGACCAATGAAAAATGGCCCGCGCGCCGGGCTCCCTGCGCCATGCCGTTTGCGCTCAGCCCAGCAGGCAGGCAGCCGGAAAAGCGATATATTCCACATAAAACAGCTTCCAAATGAAATGGTAGTGGCTGGTCATTGACGCTTGTTCAGCCGGATCGACTTTGCCACTGCGCAGCCACAACAACAAAAGCAGTGCAAGGTGGCTGATGATTAGAAACGGCTCGTTTACACCCGGCAGCCGAAGAAAACCCGCGATAATCATCCCAATATACAGAATGCTGAGAAGGACGATTCCCATCAGGAAAACCGCTTTCTGTCCCAGGCGAAGGGCAAATGTGCTGATCCGGAACTGCCGGTCGCCCTCGGTGTCCGGGATGTCTTTGAACCAGGCGATGATAAGGCTGAATCCAAACATGAAAACAGTCAGCGCCCACACCGGGGGCGTCAGACGGCTTATTCCACTGATTGCGTCGTAAAAATAGAGAAAAATGCCCACATTCACCACCAGCCCCCGCACCACAAAAATGCAAAAGGATGCCCAGAAAGGAAATCTTTTTAATCGTACCGGAGGAAGCGAATATAGCGTTCCAAGGAACAAGCTGATGAGAATCACCGGCAGAAGGTAACTCCCCTGAATTGCGGCCAGCGTAACCGACAAGACGCCGGCGAAAAGCACAATCGTCCAGGCGGTAGCCGGGGAGAAATCTCCGGCCGGTATCGGCAAATACGGCTTGTTGACACGGTCTATCTCGATGTCCTGAATCTGGTTCAGGCCGACAATATAAATATTTCCGGCCAGGCAGCTCACCAGCGCAGCGAATAAATCGGGCAGGCGAAGCGCAATGAAATTGCTTTCCACCAGCGCGATAACATAAAGGGCGCAAATGCTGAGCGTGGTGCCGATAATGGTGTGGGGACGGGTAAATTCCCAGAACGCCAAAATTTTATTGCGCAATTTGCTTACCTGGTTATTCGTGAGAAGCTGTAGCAACGAACTTAAAACGGGATTTTAAGAGGATTGTTTCTGAACGAGAAACAATTGTATTTTTTGGTAAACCGTGAGCAACGGCTCGCCGGTTTTTTCGGCAATTCGGCGGCATTCTTCATATTCCGGAAGCCATCGTTCGCTATTCTGCCATTTCACCACTTTCATCTGAATCTTCCCCCAGGGGGAATCGATTTTTCTGATCTCGCGCGGCAGTTTTTCGCGGTGCAGCGGAAAGTAACGGAAGCCGATGGTGGTAGTCTGGCTGTACAAAATATTCCGAATTGTATCCAGGAGGGAAACATCACTCAAAATCGAAATCAGTGTTCCCTGTCGCCCTTTCTTCATGATGCCGGGATAAAAGGTAACGTCCATTACGCCGGCCTCGAAAAGCAATTGCTGAAGGTGCGGGAAGATTTCCGGATTCATATCATCGATGTTAGTCTCAACCTGGATTACGGTCTCGTGCTCGATCTCGTCCAACAGCTCGCCGCTCCAGATGCGCAGCAGGTTGGGAAATTCGGGAAAATCCTTGCTGCCTGCCCCGTAGCCGATTTGGGAAACGGTAAACTGGCTGGAGAGCGGCAGCCCGCCGTGCGAAATGTGAGTGAACAAAACCGCCCCGGTGGGCGTCACCAGCTCGGCTTCCACTGCACGATAATCGAGCGGATAACCCTTCAGCAGGGCAAGCGTTGCAGGCGCAGGCACCGGCAGCCGGCCGTGGGATGCTTTTACAAATCCCCGGCTGACCGGCAACGGTGAGGTGAATATCTTATCCACATTAACATAATCCAGGCAGATAAATGTGCCCACGATATCGATGATGGAATCCACTGCACCCACTTCGTGGAAGTGCACTTTTTCCAGGAGAATGTTGTGAATTTTGGCTTCGTGCTCCCCCAGCTTGCGGAACACGGCAATCGATTGATCCTTGACAAAGTTGGAGAGTGCGCTTTTGGAAATTATTTGAATGATGTCTTTCAGGTGGCGGGGAGTCCGGTCGCTGCTAAGCACACTGAATTTCCTCGCCGCAATGTGGTGGCGCTGCGTTTTTTCTAATTTGATCTGGTAATCGGGAAGTCCCAATTCGGCGATGGAATTCTGGAAGTAGTCCAGCGGCACGAAACTGTCCAGAAAGGCACCCAACAGCATGTCGCCGGATGCGCCGCCGATGGCATCGAGATAAATGTATTTCATTTGAAATTCCAATCAACGCCGGGCCTTGGATTGGTGTGGGCGAAATTGCGCGTCACTGCACCGAAGCTTGCGCATCCTCAAACTGTTTTTCCCATTTCGGATCGGGCCTGGCACCGTCATCTTTCTCCCAACGGCCTTCAATCTTAATATTAAGCGGGGAGTTTTTCTTTACGTACTCAATAACCGCTTCCCGCACCAGGATGCCGGTGTAGGCAACTTTTTCAGTCGGAATGGATTTGAGAATTGCCAGGCCGGAATTTCCTTCCATCAGGTAATCGGTGGTCGCGACACGATAAATTTTGTCGGCCTGCAACGGCTTGCCGTCGATTAAAAAGCTCACCACGCGGTGTCCGTCCGGCAGCGATTTGCTGTAAACAATTTTGCCGCCGGAAATTGCCATCCCCCGGCCGCCGCCTTTGATTTTCTGTTCAATTATTTGCTTGAGGAATTTGCCGTCCACCTGGAATTCCACCGCCTGATTTCCAAATGGCAGCACCTTAAAAATATCTTCACGGGTAATTGGACCGACCTTCAAATCAGCCCGGATTCCCCCGTAGTTGGTGAAGGAAAAATCTGCTTTCAGCCGCTCCCGCATGGCATCGGTTACCAGGTCGTACATTGGCGATTCGCCAACACCGGCGCGGGTTAATGCTGTTTTGGTGGAGCCAATCACCTCCCGAAAACCCTTTTCATATTTATCCTGCTGGGTTTTCATATAGGCGGCAACGGTACTGTCCGGCCAGAATTCGTCCTCCTGCAACAGTAAAAGGGTGCCGTCTTCCGATGGGAAATCGTAGCCGGCAATTGAGCGGGTCTTCCTGTCAATCTGCACCTTGAGCCAGCCAAGGTTTCCGCCATTGCCATAATTCTGAACGCAGATGGTGTGATTTATGGGATCTTCCCACGGTTTCGGGTAGCCCTTGTGCAGGTGACCTCCCAGCAGGATGTCGATCCCCTTTACAAAGTGAGCAATTTCCATTGCATTGGCATATCCGCGGGCGATAACGCTGTCGTAGGTTGTTTTCTGTAGTTCCTCGTAGCCCTCACGGGGATCGTAGGGGAGACCGGTGTGAACCATGGCTACCACCAGATCAACTTTCTCCTTTTCACGCAGCACATTCACAATCTTCTGCATGGCGGGAATTTCCGGTATAAATTCCAGGCCCTTGATGTTCTCGGGGAAGCTCATATATTCGGTGCCCACGGTGGTGCATCCGGTAAATCCTATTTTTACGCCGTTCACTTCCTTAATGATGTACGGTTTAAGCGGTGCCCAGATTTTCCCGGTCGACTTATCGATAATGTTGCAGCTAATCCATGGAAAATTGGATTCAGCGATCAGCTTTTGCAGGTTGTCCCGGCCCAGATCAAAGTCGTGATTGCCGGGAACGCAGGCATCATAACCCGCCATATTCATGTATTTAACTACAACTTCTCCTTTGGAAAGCGTTCCGACCAGCGTTCCCTGGAAAATGTCGCCGGCATCCAGGGTAAGCCAGGAATTGCCTTTCTGCTCGGCATTTTCCCGCGCTTTTTTCATGATAGCCATAGCGGAAGCGCCCCCACCCAGGGTGGGCGGAAAATCGGGATTGAGAAACTCAGCAGATTGCTCGGTAATCCCGCCATGCACATCATTGGTGAAAAATATGTTGAGCTGGAAACTGGGATCAGTCTCCGCATGGCTCATGAGAAATGCTGAAAATAACAAAACAAAAATGATTGATAATCGGTTCATCAGAAATCCTGCTTATTTTAATTGGATGGTTTCCCGGAGTATAAAAGTGCTTTCTTCCATTACAAATTCATAAAACAAATTTTTCCTGAGTGGAAATTTCAATACCAAACAGTCAAAAAATATACTTGAGTTAAACTTTTCAATCAAGATATTTCTCATTGTGTCATGCAGGATCTCACAAATGAGTAAGAAAGATCGGTCCTTCCCGCATGTTTTAAGCGGGAATCTATTTAGTGTGATTACTGTATTCCCGATAAGAGCGCTCGGGAATGACAATTTCTAACATACCCACCATCGAATGAGATCTTACTGCATCATTCCGCATCATTTCACCGACTCAAACCTTGAACCATGAATTTCTGTTCCGGCAAAAAAATAAAACCCGGAGCAAATACCCCGGGTTAAATTTAATGCCCGATTTTAGTAAGCTTAACCCAGAAAAGCCCGTAACGCCCGGCTCCTAGAGGTGTGCCGCAACCGGCGAATCGCTTTCTCTTTTATCTGACGTACCCGTTCACGGGTCAGGTTAAAGCGTTCTCCGATTTCTTCCAGCGTTAAGGGATGTTCCTGGCCCAATCCAAAATAGAGCCGAACCACCTCTGCCTCCCGCTTGGTTAGCGTAGCCAGGGCGCGGTCTATCTCCACTCGCAGCGACTCCCCGATGAGATCGTTGTCGGGCGGTGGGAGATGATCGTTCTGAATTACGTCCAGCAGCCGGTTATCTTCGCTATTGCTGAAGGGGGCATCCATACTCAGGTGGCGTCCCGATATTTTCAGCGTATCGGCTACTTCAAAATCGGTCATGTCCAATTGGGTCGCAATTTCGCTGGCACTGGGTTCTCTCTCGAACTCCTGTTCCAGCGAAGAGTAGGCCTTCCCGATTTTATTCAACGCGCCGACCCGGTTGAGGGGCAACCTGACCACCCGGGATTGTTCGGCTAATGCCTGCAATATGCTCTGGCGAATCCACCACACTGCGTAGGAGATAAATTTAAATCCACGGGTTTCGTCAAAACGTTTTGCCGCCTTGATTAATCCCAAATTTCCCTCATTAATCAAATCGCCTAATGACAGGCCCTGGTTTTGGTACTGCTTTGCGACGCTTACTACGAAGCGCAGGTTCGCTTTGGTTAGTCTTTCCAAAGCGATCTGGTCCCCCTGCTTAATGCGTCGCGCAAGATCGATTTCTTCTTGCGGCGTCAATAAGGGGACTTCACCGATTTCCTGCAAATACTTATCAAGTGATTGACTTGCTCGACTAATGGAACCACGCGCCATTCTTTTCTAAAACCTCCTTTAATCCTTGTAATGCATGAGTTTATGCGCCACTTATTTATAGTTGAATCCAACCAGCGCTACTAATTACGTTGCGTGAACCGTTAAGTTCCTGGGAAATATTCTGTAATTCTTTAATAAAATTGACCTTACCCGCACCGCTTAACATCCTTGGTTGAAATTCCACTTCTTTATTGTACACAAAAATCGGGTTGATTTTACACTTCACTATTCCGTTGGTTCCGTAATAGATTTTTAACAACATACTGTCGCGTACATTTTCGCTGAATGAGCCGAAAACAAAATTGCCAAGACTGTATGCAATTATTTTGTTGTGATAAACTTCGATGCCCTGCACCACATGCGGATGATGACCCAGGATAATATCCGCACCGGCATTTATTGTCTGGTGCGCCAGCCGAACCTGGTACGGTTTCGGACTTTTCAGCAATTCTCCGCCCCAGTGAAAAGAAACGATCACCAAATCGTTTTCTCTTTTCAATTTTCTAACATCATCGAAGAAAAATGTATCGTACGGAAAGCCTGTGCCTGCAGAAGTATCCGTCGCCCAGAACTCTTCCGGAAATGTAAGACTGTAACAGAGAAATGCTATTTTTGTCCCTTTGATTTCAAATTGTGCCGGCAATCTGGCTTTCTGCAAATCCGAACCTGCGCCGGAATATTTGATATGATTTTTCCCGAGAAGGGCTATTGTTTGTTTGAGAACATCCGGCCCGAAATCCATGATGTGATTGTTCGCCAGGTTAATCATGTTGATTCTTCCGGCTTTCAGAACATTCACCAGGTCCGGCGCAACCCGGAAGCTATATTGTTTCTCAAATGCCTTGCCGCCGGTTCCAAATGGCGCTTCCAGGTTGGCAAATACAATGTCCGCCCGATTTAAAAGGGTGTCAAGATTTTGAAATGGGTAGTCCCACCCATTCCTGAGAATGGTTTCCTGGGCCCAGGAGCCTAACATGACATCGCCGCCGGCGACAATCTCAATCTGACTATCAGAGGCATGTAATGAACCGAAGTCAACCGTTAGCGCAGTTAGCACGACAAAGGCCAGCAGGAAGCTTAACGCAATCTGCGCGGAGTGGTTCTCTTTACGAATCAAAATCTATCCCATCTTCTTCTTTTATGCGGCCTAATTCCCGTTCTTTTGCATCCAGGTCGGTCTGTAATTTCCTAATCTCCTGCCGCAGCTTTTTGATGGTGGCATCTTGCGGAAGCTGTTCCGAATTTTCTTTTAACCGGTTGAACACGTATCTGCCCAATTCGATATATTTCTCGTCCAGGCGGTGCTCAACCTGCAAAATCTCAAGTTTGATTTTGCCAACGCTCGTTAATTCTTCCGTCTTATCAATAGCATCATTAAGGCTGTCAACAAGCCCTTTCTTAAACTTATCCCAGATTGAAGTCATGATTGCTCAATCTCGATTATTGTTCATATTGTATCGACAAAATTAATCAAAACTTGAAAACAATCCCTATCTGCTTCGCATCGCGCATCCGCGCGAAAAGAAATCTTTATGTTTTAACAAGCGGCCAAAAGCTGGTTCCCTTCAGCTCATTTTTCTCAAGCTGAAGCGCATCGGCGATGGTCTTTCCAAGATCTGCAAACGTCTGGCGAATTCCCAGATTGATGCCCCGTTTCAGGTTGGGTCCGTATGCGATTAGCGGAACAAATTCGCGTGAGTGGTCGGTGCTGGGCGTTGTAGGATCATTTCCGTGGTCGGCGGTGATAAAAAGAAGATCCCCAGGTTTCAAAAGCGCCAGGAATTCCGGTAATCTTTTATCGAAATTTTGCAGCTCCCGGTAGAATCCTTCAGGATTATTGCGGTGCCCCCACAGCATATCGAAGTCCACCAGGTTGACCATGATCAGTCCATCATCCTGGTTTCTAAGTGTATCGGCCAGGGCGTTCATTCCATCTTCATTGCTTTTGGTGTGAAGTTTAATATCCAGACCGACGCCTGCGTAAAGGTCATCGATCTTGCCGATACCGACTGTTTTGAATCCATTTTCCTGTACGAAATTCTGGATCAACCGGCAGGGCGGCTTTAGCGAAAAGTCCCGCCGGCCGCGGGTCCGCATGAAATTGTCCGGATTGTCGCCAATAAAAGGCCGGGCAATGACGCGTGAGACAGCGTGTTTTCCGGTCAGGATATCGCGTGCAATCCGGCATATCCGGTAGAGCTCATCCGGCGCAATAATTTCCTCGTGTGCAGCAATCTGGAATACGCTGTCGGCGGAAGTGTAAACAATCAGTTTACCAGACCGCATGTGCTCCATTCCCAATTCCTTGATGATTTCCGTTCCGGAAGCCGGCTTGTTTCCCAGGATACCGCGTCCGGTCTGTTCTTCGAATTGTTTCAAAACCTCTGGCGGAAAGCCATTGGGGTAGGTGGGAAAATCGAAATCGAGAATGCAGCCGGCCATTTCCCAGTGACCTGTGGTGCTGTCTTTTCCGGGAGATTTCTCGCCCATTTTTCCGAAATTCCCGGTTGCATCATTTCGTGGTTTTACTCCCTCGAGCGGGGCAATATTTCCCAAACCCAGTTCTTCAAGATGGGGCAATTTCAGGCCGCCCACAGCATGAGCCAGGTTGCCGAGCGTGTTGCTGCCGGTATCTCCGTAATTGCCGGCATCCGGCAATTCGCCGATACCGACTCCATCCAAAACAATGACTATTGCTCGATTAATTTTTGACAATTGCCTGATTCCCATTTCACTTCAATTAATTAAATGCGCCAGATGCCAAAGAGTTACTTCCAATCTTACCCCGGAGAGCTGATTCAGGGAAATTTGATGGTCGAATTCAGGCCGCCCTCGATTTCCCGCTTCTGAATAGCTTCTTGAAAAAACCTTCCTTACTCTGGCCGCGGTTCTTTTTGATTGCTGAAATACTTGCGCGGGCGGCCTTCTCGCCTGCGGCAATGATCTTGTCCATTTGCTTGAATTCATACCACATGAAATCGCCAACCTCCGGCTTAATAATGAAATCAGCCCGTTCGCAAATTTCCCTTGAAAGCGTGGTAGAGGTGATAAGCGCAGAACGTAAGATGATATCAAATACGTTTATAAAATCGTCCTGGATCTTTATGTTTTGTTTCAAATCTACGGCGATTACTCTATCGGCGCCCATCTTGCGTGCGAGCATTACCGGGAGATTGTAGGTCACCGCGCCATCCACCAAAATCTTCGATCCAATTCTCACCGGAGGGAGATAGCCGGGAATGGTGCCGCTGGCCTTGATAGCCGCTCGAATATCCCCTTCCTTAAAAAGTGCTGGCTGGCCGGTTACCAGGTCGGTGGCGTTGCAGGCGAAAGGAATGGCGGTTTGGGTAATATCTCCATCTGAGATCAGGAAATCGACGGCACGTCCCAGTTGGTTGTCCTTCAGAATGGCTTGACGGGAAGCGACCATATTCAACAAGATTCTTCGCTTAAGATTGCGGGTAAGGTGTTGCAGGAAGTCGTCTTCGGCTTTGTTTTTGGTGTGTCTTTCAATTACTGCGACGCTTAAATCTTCATATTCTTTGCTGGCGAAAAATTCGTGCAGGCGTTTTTCAATTGCCTCCGCATCCGGCGTCTGCGCATACATGCCTCCGATTATAGCACCGCTGCTGCATCCGATTATCATGTCCGGAATAATTTGTTCCTGTTCCAGGACCTTCAAAACGCCCACATGTGCCAGCCCACGCGCGCCGCCACCGCCTAAGACCAACGCCGTTTTCATTCACTATCCTTTGATTCAGTAGATTGCTATCCGCAAAAATATCAATCCTTATAATATAATGAATGCGTACCAAATTTCCATGGGCAAATTTAATTATGGCCTGAAAAAAATCCAAATGCACTGGCGTGTGTTTCAGAATACGTCTGGGGGCGTTGTTATGTATGAATATCGAACTATAAATTTCGATTAATGCAATACAACGAATTTCCCGGCCTGTTCTCCAAGGGCAGTATGAATTTTATAAACATAAATCCCGGATGGCAGCGGGTTGCCGTTCAAATCACGGACATCCCAGGAAATCGGTTCCGCTAAAAAGTCTTTGCCGTAATCCGCAAGTTTTGCCACCCTTTGTCCGAGCACATTGTAAACCGTGATCTCGATATTTGATTCCGTGGATAGTTCAACAGCAAATTTTATTGATCCGGTTCCCCAAACGTAAGGATTGGGAAAGGTTTGGTAGGCTGTGAAAGGTGGCGGGGAAGTTTTCCCCAGGGCAACTTTCCAGGCTTGCAGCGCATCCACGTTTCCCCAGCCACGGTTGTTGTCCGGATGTTCCGCATTGTCCCCCGATTTTCGCATGATCTGCAGCATCTGCGCCAGGTTTAGTTCCGGAAACGCGCTCAGTACCTGGGCCGCTACTCCGGCCACTAGTGGACAACTCAGTGACGTTCCGCTTTCCCTGGCATAATAGCCATCGGGACGCGCGCAAAACACGCTGACACCTAATCCGCAAACATCCGGCTTAATTCGTCCGTCCGCGGTTGGCCCTCGGGAGCTAAAATAGGCAACTTCCCCGTTCGAGGAAAGCGCACCTACCGCCAGCACCTGGTATCCGTCGGCCGGAGCGGTGATGTAATACCACGCGTTGCCACCCTCGTTTCCCGCGGAATTCACGACAAGCACCCCGCGCTCGCCCAAAAAGTTTGCTGCCTGCGTCACTATCGTCGTATGACCGTTCATGTCCTGGTAGGTATAGTTCACCTGTCCCGCATCGAATGTGGAGTAGCCCAGCGAGCTGGAAACGATGTCCACTCCCAGGCTATCTGCCCATTCTGCCGCCCTCGCCCAATTATCCTCTTCCTGACGGATCTCCTGGTTCACAATCTCTGTTTTGGCGAGAAAGAACGTGGCACCGTATGCCGGTCCCACCAACGTATCCGGCAAAAAGCCGGCGATTGTAGAAAGTGTGTTGGTGCCGTGTTCGTCCTGGGTGCGGGAATCTCCTTCCTGGTTCGACAAGGTGGTGTCTTTCTGGATAAAATCGTATTTTGCAATTAGCTGCGATTTGATATGCCGCAGTGACGGAACATTTAACTGAAAGCCGGTATCGAAGAGCGCCAGCACAACCCCTTCCCCGTTTAACCCTTTCTTGTGCAATTCCTGAATGTTCTGGAAGTAGGTCTGAAATTCCGATTCACCATAATTAAAATCCAGGGAATCGCCTTGCCCGGATTTAGAAAATTGAAACCGGGTGACGATCTCTGAAGGTTCTTTTTCATAAATCCGAACGCGAACCGGCTCGACGGAGCGCACAAATGGCAGTTCGGAAATCTTATCCAATAGCGCTCTGTCTGCGTAGCCGCTCACCGCATTAAACCACCGGGAACGGGTGTGAATACGAAAACCCATGTTTCTCAGTTGGTCAATGTAAGCTTCTTCCAGGGGCAAATCCTGCGTCACACTTGCTTTATGAAAATCGAATGAGCCGCGTTTCGCCCGCCGGTCTATCGCACGCTCCGTTAGAGAACCCCTTACAATATCAGCCTGGTTTTGTAAGGAAAGATTTTCATAGTGCCCCTTATCTATAAAAAAGACCCAGAAGCGACCCGAACAAATCCCCTCTGAGGATGAAATTAGCAGGAGAACGGATACAAACAGAAACAATGAGCATTTTGTAAATGTTTGTCGATTTCGGACATTTCCTGCTTCTGAGCGCGCCATAAAATCCGGATGTGTGAATCTTGAAAGATCAGGTAAGAGAATTTTGGACATCGTGCGATCCTCATAGTTACATCAGCACGAAAATTAATACAGATGCCAATATTTTCCAAGCCGGTAATTTTGCGTGCAAAGAGTTTACAGGAGCATTTAAATTAATCTTTAGATTTGTCGATCCGCACGGCGGGGCGGAGCTATATCTCCCGGATTATATCCTATTTTTAGCTATGGGCGAAGTAGCTGCGAGGAACACCAAATACCAATCTTAATTAAACAATAAACTGTGCTGCAAAAACCGCAAGAGGGAGGTTGTGAAATGGAAAATAGTAGAGAACAGTTCGATGCTGTCATTATCGGAACCGGGCAGGGCGGGAAGCCGCTCGCCATCTCGCTTGCCGGGGCAGGCTGGAAGACGGCAATTATCGAAGAGAAGTACGTTGGAGGCACCTGCATCAATTACGGTTGTACGCCGACAAAGACCATGGTGGCCAGCGCCAGGGTGGCATATCTGGCGCGGCGCGCTTCAGATTATGGCGTAAATATCCCCCAAGTTTCGGTTGATCTGAGTAAAGTTGTTGAAAGGAAAAATGCGATTGTCGAGAGCTGGCGGGAAAGCGGCGCCAAAAGCCTTGAAAATGCAAAAAACCTGGCCTTCCTGCGGGGAACGGCGCGGTTTACCGGCCCGCGCCAGGTTGAAGTTGTCCTGCAATCGGGAAAGGTCCGGGTGTTAGAGGCAGATAAAATAGTCATCAACACAGGTGGCAAGCCGGTGATGCCCGACATAGAAGGCCTGCCGGATGTGAATGCAATGGATTCAACCGGCATCATGGAATTAAACGAATTGCCGGAACACCTGATCGTGATGGGCGGCGGTTATGTTGGAGTGGAATTCGCCCAGATGTTTCGCAGGTTTGGAAGCCGTGTCACCATTATTCAACGGGGGAACCAATTGTTGCCGCGGGAAGACGAGGATGTTGCCAGCGAAGTAAAGAATATTCTGGAAGAAGACGGAATCGATATTCTCCTGAGTAGGGAGGTTATCCGTGTGGAAAAGACCGGCAATTCGCAAATCCGGGCAACGGTGCATAACGGGGATCCCGAGCAGCAGGTATCCGGTTCCCATCTATTGGTGGCGGTTGGCCGCGCGCCGAACACCGCGAAATTAAATCTCTTGGCGACGGGACTATCAACGGATAAGAGAGGTTACATAGGAGTAAATGACAAGCTGGAAACGGAAGTCCCGGGAATCTTCGCGATTGGCGATGTAAAGCCGGGGCCGGCATTCACCCACATCTCCTACGACGACTTTCGTATTCTTAAAGCGAATTTATTAGACGGGGGAAATGCGACAATCCGCGGACGTCTGGTGCCGTCGGTTGTTTTTATCGATCCGCAGTTTGGCCGGGTAGGGCTGAGTGAGAAGGAGGCAACGTTGAAGGGCATAAAATACCGGGTCGGCAAGCTTCCCATGAATTTTGTTGCAAGGGCGCTGGAGGTGGATGAAGCGCGCGGTTTCATGAAGGTCATCGTCGATGCCGGGAACGATCAAATATTAGGCTGCGCCATCCTGGGGCTGGAAGGCGGCGAAATTATGTCGGCGATTCAACTGGCAATGATGGGCGGCCTGCCATATACAAAAATACGGGACGGTATATTCGCCCACCCTACGCTCGCGGAATCGTTGAACAACCTGTTTATGAACGTGGACAATTGACTCCTGATTAAGGAGAGTGCCTCAAGGGGAAAAATGAATTTTCACACTTACCGGAACTCCCCGATGGAATGGAACCGTGTGAGAGTTTCTGTTTTAAAATCGTATGTCGGAAGGCAAAAACCTGTATCGATGGGAAAGTAGCATGAAAATGATTTTTTCGATGAATGATAAACAATGAGGAGATTTCCATGCAAAGATCCGATCTCATAAATAAATTTCTGAGAGTGCGCAAAGCTTCGGAGGAAATTTGCGCCCCGCTTGAAACCGAGGACTACGTGGTCCAGCCCATCGATGATGTGAGCCCGCCCAAGTGGCATCTGGCGCACACCACCTGGTTTTACGAAGCCATGTTTCTGGATAAGCTTGTTCCGCACTACAAGCCATTCCATCCGCTCTACAGTTTTATGTTCAATTCATATTACCAGTCGTTTGGTGAAAGATGGGATCGCCCGCGCCGGGGCGTTTTATCCCGGCCGACGGTGAAAAATGTATACGATTACCGGAAAACCATCACCAACCGCATGATCGAGCTGATCGATTCCATTGATGAGAAAAAGTGGCCGGAATTCAGCAAGCTTGTTGTGCTGGCCTTGAACCACGAGCAACAGCACCAGGAACTGTTGGTCACCGATATTAAATATATTCTGGCGGGCAGCCCGCTCAACCCTGTTTACCGGGAACTGGCGAAGAATGAATCGCGTGCAGGAATTGCACCTGCCATTCCTTCCAAACTCATCGGGTTCGAGGGCGGTTTGCATAACATCGGGTATGATGGGAATGGTTTCTGTTATGATAATGAGATGCCGGTTCACCAAAAATATGTAGGCGATTTCGAGCTGCAAAACCGGCTGGTCACCAACGGCGAGTACCTGGAATTCATGAATGACGGGGGGTACGACAACTTCCGCCACTGGTTGTCCGACGGGTGGGACGCTATCCAAAAAAATGGGTGGAAATCGCCGCTCAACTGGGAGAAAAAGGATAATGAGTGGTTCGAGATGACGCTGAACGGTTTGCGGAAGATCGTTCCGGAAGAGCCGGTATGCCATGTTAGCTATTACGAGGCGGAGGCGTATGCCAGTTGGGCCGGAAAACGGCTGCCAACCGAAGAGGAATGGGAAGCGGCGGCCCGCCTGAACAAGCCTGATGCGGCCCGCGGTAATTTCTGGGAGGATGGAAATTTTCACCCGGTCGCTGCATCAAAAAACGATTCCGGCAGAGAAGAACCGCTTCTGCAAATGCTGGGTGATGTTTGGGAGTGGACCGGAAGCAGTTACCTGCCTTACCCGGGATACCGGCAGGCCGAGGGGGCTCTGGGAGAATACAATGGCAAATTTATGGTGAACCAGATGGTGCTGCGGGGCGGATCCTGCGCCACGCCGCGCGACCACATCCGGATAACCTACCGGAATTTTTTCCAGCCGGATAAGCGCTGGCAGTTTATGGGATTCCGGCTGGCTAATGATGTAAAATAGGGGGAACCCAATGGGCTCGACTTATAAAATTCTCCATCCCACAGACCTTGAGGCGGTGGACAACGAAAAGAAAACCTTTGCGCTGGACGTGCTGGTTGGCTTGTCGGAGACGCCCAAGCGGTTGTCTTCCCGCTATTTCTACGATGAACGGGGCAGCCAGCTTTTCGAACAGATCATGGACTTACCCGAATATTACCTGACCAAGTGCGAATTCAATATTTTTGAGAACAAGCAGGTGGAAATCGCGCAACTGGTGCGGGGCGAAAAATTCAACCTGGTGGAGCTGGGCGCCGGCGACGGAAGAAAAACCAGCCTGCTGATAAACCATTTTCTCCGCAATGGCTTCCGGTTTCAGTATGTGCCCATCGACATATCAGAATCGGCAATGAAGACACTTACCGACTTCCTGAACAAGAGTTTTCCGGAGTTGGAAACCACCGGCATTGTGGCCGAATATTTTAACGGACTGAAATGGCTCAACAACATTACCGGCAGCAGAAACCTGGTGCTTTTCCTGGGATCGAACCTGGGGAATTTCAACAAACCGCAGTCCCGCGTTTTCCTGCGGAATTTGTGGAATACGCTTAACGACGGCGACTACCTGCTCACCGGTTTCGATCTCAAAAAAGACATCGACTTAATGCTTAAAGCATACAACGATTCACAGGGCATCACCCGCGAGTTTAATCTGAATCTGCTGCGACGCATTAATACGGAATTGAAGGGCGATTTCGATATCGAAAAATTTCGCCACTATTCCGGTTACGATGTTTTCACTGGCGCGATGGAAAGCTACCTGGTTAGCCTCGAAAACCAAACGGTTTTTATCAAAGACATTGGGCAGTCGTTTGCCTTTCAGGAATGGGAGCCAATCCACACCGAGTACTCCTACAAATACCTGGAAAGCGACATCCGGGAACTGGCGGAAGCCACCGGTTTTGTCATCGAAAAACAACTTTACGATTCCCGCAAATGGTTTGTGGATTCGGTTTGGAAGGTGCAAAAAGTCAACCATCGCGATACTACATGATTTCAGACCTCCAGAAAGCCCAGCTACGGATGGTTTTCCGCAAAGCCTTTGAGTTATGAGTTGGATTCATGTTCTTACAGGAGACTTGGGAAATTAAGCGGGGGATCAGTGGAGTGCGTTAATTTCAGCCGTCAGCGGTTTCTTTGACCTTCTATTTTCGACACCATGCACCACGTGCTAAGGAACCACGGCCAGCATAATATCCATGACATTGGTGCCGGTGGGGCCGGTAATGATGAGCCCGCCTGCCTGTCGGAGAAATGGGTAGGCGTCATTGTTTTCCAGGAAGAACTGGGGATCGATTCCCCTGGATTCGACGATTTTCCATTGAGCTGGAAAAGCCATTCCGCCAGCGGCGTCAGTCGGGCCGTCTGTTCCGTCAGTTCCGCAACTGGCAATCAGGTAATCTTCCCGAACGCTTTTCATGGCTATTAAAGCCGCCAGGGCCAGTTCCTGGTTGCGGCCGCCTTTTCCATTCCCGCGCAAGGTTACCGTGGTCTCGCCTCCCATCAAGAGGCAGGCTGGCCTGGGAACCGGACGATCGGAGCTCTGAATTTCCCGCACCATTGCGGCAACCACCTTTGCTACTTCCCTTGCTTCGCCCTGGATTCTGCTGGAAAGGATTACCGGGTGAAATCCGTGTTTTTCCGCCGCGGCGCGGGCGGAATCCAGCGCCGCCATGTTATTGCCAAGAATGATGTTGGAAACACGGTCGAATATAGGGTCATCCGCCTTCAACGTTTCCGGCGCCCTTCCATTCCGCCCATCCTCAAGATAACGTGCAATAGTCCGCGGCAACCGGCCGCCCAGTTTGTATTTTGTGATTGTTTCCCAGGCATCGGCAAAAGTGGTGGAATCCGGTGCGGTGGGGCCGGAGGCAATGGACTCCAGCGGATCGCCGATAACATCGGAGAGGATGATGCTGACGCAGGCGGCCGGCGAGATGGCGCGCGCCAACTGGCCGCCTTTCACCAGCGAAAGGTGCCGGCGCACCGCATTTATTTCTTCGATGGTGGCGCCGCATCCCAGCAGCAATTCAAACGTCTTCTGCAGACCCCGGAGCGAAACTCCGTCCGGCAATTTCTCCAGCAGCGCGGAACCGCCGCCGGATAGGAGGCAGAAAACCAGGCTGTCGTTACCGGCAGTTTGCGCAATCTTGAGTATCTCCTCTGTCGCAGCAAGGCTATTTTGGTCGATTACCGGGTGTCCGGCTTCCAGAATTCGCACTTTGTGGCACGGAGCGGCGTGCCCGTATTTTACGGTTACCACACCGCCGCTGAGGCGCCCGCCCAGCTTCCTCTCCATTTCACTGGCCATAAGCGCAGAGGCTTTTCCGGCGCCGACGATGTAAATGTTTCGAAATTTGCGCAGGTCGAATCTCTTTCCCCCGATTAGCAGCAGATCTCCTTCCTTGCTGATCTTCTGCTGAATCAGCCAATCCGGCTTAACCGACTCAATCGCGGCTTGAATAATCTCTTCAGCAATCTTTTTAAGATCTTTCATATTGAACTCGCTTCCGTCACAAATTAAAAAGAAAGCACTTTCATTCAAACCACTTAATGTGTATTAACCAGTGGTTCCCGGTTCGGGATTCAATGTTCAAAAACCCCGGCCAAATGGTTTCCCCATTAGCGGTTTCCAATACCCTGCGCCCAGTCCTTTTTTGCCTTAGGTTTCTCCTGAAAATCCAACAACTCTGAACCGGGTATCCGGAATGCACCTCATTCAGGCAGCAGCAACGTGGTAAGATTCATCCTGTCCACGCAACTTTTTCCCTCAAAATCCATTTAAGAATCCGGCTGCCCGGAGCGGCTTTGTTTTTTAATGATTCTGTGATTAAATTTCGCGTTAACTCTTAAAGAGAAGGGAATCGAAAATCTTAGTTCTTCGCTATTTAAAAGAATACATCCTGCGTTACCGCTGGAAATTTATCCTGGGCGCCTTTTTTGTGGTGCTGACCAATATCTTCAAGGTCATCAACCCGAGGATTGTCCAGAGCGCCATCGATACATTGAAAGCTTCTTTTCAATTGGCCAGCATCCGAAATGACGCGCTTCTCATTGTCGGCATTTCTTTCGCGCAGGGATTTTTTCTTTTCCTCATGCGGCGGACGATTATCGTGGCGTCGCGGGAAATTGAAAATGATCTGCGCAACGACCTGTTCTGGAAACTGGAGCACCTCACCCCAACCTTTTACAACCAGATGCCGACCGGCGACATTATGAGTCGCGCCACCAACGATATGAATGCAGTGCGGTCAGTTTTGGGGCCGGGAATCGCTTATTCGATAAATACCATTATGTCCTTTCTTTTTGTCATTCCCATGATGTTGAGTATCAGCCCTAAATTGACAGGCATCGCTCTCATTCCATTTCCCGTGATGGCAATTCTGGTTAACCGCTTTGGGAAGGCGATCAATAAACGGTATGAAAAAATTCAGGCGCAATTAGCGTCTATCAGCACTTTCGTGCAGGAGAATTTATCAGGAATCTCGGTGATCAAGTCTTTCACCAGGGAAAAACACCAGATTCGACAGTTCCTCGGCCTGAACCAGGATTACATGCGGAAAAACCTGAGCTATGTCCGGATTTATGCTGCGTTTCATCCCAGCCTCATGATGATCATTGGAATTGCTACGCTGCTGGTGTTGTTTGGCGGCGGCAACCTGGTGATCAACCACACTATTTCCATCGGGGAACTGACGGCATTTATGTTGTATCTGGGTATGCTGGTCTGGCCATCCATCGCTTTGGGCTGGGTGATTGGTCTCTACCAGCAGGGAGCTGCCTCCATGAAACGCATTCGGCTGATTCTGGATGCGGAGCCGGATATTCACGATGGCCCCTATGTGTTGCTCTCCAAGAATGGGAAAGCGGAAGTGGAATACCGGGATCTGAGTTTCAGCTATGAAGGCGATTCGCCCGTGCTGAGTGACATCAATTTAAAAATTGCTCCCATGCAGACAGTTGGCGTTTTAGGGCAGACCGGCAGCGGTAAAACCACTTTGGTGCGCCTGATTCCTCATCTTTACCCCATCGAACGAGGCAGGCTGTTTGTGAACGGGCAGGACATCAACGATTACCAATTGCATTCCCTGAGAAAAGCAATTGGATTTGTGACCCAGGAGACCTTTTTGTTTTCCGATACGATTCACAACAACATTTCCTTTGCACGGCCGGGTGCTTCCCGGGAGGAGGTTGAAAATGCGGCCCGGATTGCCGCCATCCATGAAGAGATCATGGAATTCCCAAAAGGTTATGATTCGCTTTTGGGAGAACGGGGATTGAATCTTTCCGGCGGTCAGAAACAGCGGGTGTCAATTGCCCGCGCCATCCTGGCGAATCCCGAAATCCTCATTCTGGATGATGCATTTTCCGCCCTGGACACTTACACCGAGGAAAACATACTTACTAACCTGAAGGATGTTTTTCCGGAAAAAACAGTGATTCTCATTTCCCACCGCATCAGCACTCTCCAAAATTCGGATCGGATTATTGTTCTGGATGAAGGAAAGATTGTGGAGGAAGGCACGCACAAGCAGCTTGTTGCACTGAACGGCCTTTACGCGCAAATCCATCAGAAACAGCTTCTGGAAAGGGAAATCGAAAGTGTTCAATAAATCTGATCTCAAGCCGAAGAAATAAAATGTCCGGGAGTAATGGGGGGATTGTACAATGATCACTTACCGATGGTCCAAGTTCGTAAGGCCGCCATCAGTAAAGAATAGCTGGTAGCCGGAATCTACGGATAACTAACAACAGACAATCCGAAATCCCAATCCGAGTTCACATATCGAAATCATGCCAGAGAAATTCTTCTCAAAAATTACCGGCTGGACAAGCGCCCTGTTTGTAAATAGGAACATATTCAGCTTATGGGCCGGACAGGTAATTTCGCAGGCTGGGGATTCGGTTTACGAAATCGGCCTGCTGTGGCTGATGCTGGAGATCTCCGGCTCGTCCGCAGCGACTGGCCTGGTAGCCATGAGCGGCTATCTGCCGATGCTCCTGTTCGGCATGTTCGGCGGAGCATTAGCCGACAGGTTCGACCGGCGCCGCCTGATGCTTTTTGCGGATGCGGCACGGGGCTTTTTAGTGCTCCTGATTCCGGTGCTTTATTTTCTGGATGGATTGAACGGTCTTGTTCTGGGAATATTCACTTTCGTGCTGGCGATGGGAAACGCGATCTTCAATCCTGCCCGGGATGCAATCGTTTATAACCTCGTGCCACAAGAGAAACTGCTTCATGCCAATTCGCTGATCCAGACTTCCTGGCAGTTCTCCCTTTTTCTCGGTCCCGCCGTTGCCGGCATTCTCATCCCGCTAACCGGCGTTGTTCACTTGTTCAACGTCGATGCGCTGACCTTTTTTGTTTCTTTCTGGCTCATTTCAAAGATTACTTTTAGAACTGCGCCGGTTGAAATCGGCACAAAAAAGGCCAACCTCAGCGTTCATTTCCGGCAGTCTTTCTTTGATATTCTGGAAGGATTGCGGTATGCCCGTCGCGACAAGCGCATCTGGGGCCTGCTGATGATTACGGCCATCGATAATATTTTTATCATGGGGCCGGCCATAGTTGGTGCTCCGATTTTTGTGAAAGAGATTCTTCACCAAGGCGCCGATAAATACGCCCTCACCCAGGTTGCCTATGCCATCGGCATGCTGATCGGCACCATTTTGCTGAACCTGGCCGGCAAGCGTTTCCGGAACAGCCATGTCTTGCTGTGGGGAATCATTTTTGACGGTTTGACCTACCTGCCTCTCCTGTGGGTAACTACGTTCTGGGGAATGTTTCTCACGCTGGTCATTCATTCCATGGTAATTCCGATGATCATCATTCCGCGGCCAACTCTCATACAGAAAATTGTATCGGTGGAGATGCAGGGTCGCATCTTCAGCATGATTTCGGTGAGCGTGTTTGGATTTACGGCGATTTCCATGGCCTTAACCGGAATTGCCGCTGAAATTATCCCGATTAACCAAGTGTACGCCATAATAGCGGTCTTCGCCGCGGCTAGCGGCGCGGTGGGTTGGTTGATCAGAGAGTTTCGCAATGCACCCTGATTTTTCTATTTACTGCAGGATTGCTATTAGACGAGAATATCTACCAGATGATCGGTGAGCTGCTCTTTTTGACCTGCCACCTTCTGCTCAATTGACAAACGAATCATTTTGTTTGCCATATCCTGGCTGGTCTGTTGCGCCTGCTGCAACGCTTCAAATGTTTTGCTGCTTGCATCCTGAATTTGTGCCTGGCTTGAATCGATTTTCATGCGACCATTTCCTTCCCTGGTTTATAGTGCATAGTCGTCAGCATATTGACCTTCTTTAGCTTTATCGCACAGACAACCTATGCCTACTGCTTTAAAATAGAACGCCGATGACACGGATTAGGCGGATTTGCACTGATTGAAATAAATATTGAAAAAGTTCGTGTTAATCAGTGTATTCTGTGTCGTCCGTGTTCTATTCGATCTTATATGTTTTCCGGAGAAACTGACGCGACGTTGCGGGAACGAGGAGGAAAAAGCATGGCCAATAAAAAAGGGCCATGCGGCCCTCTATCTAAATCGTCGAGGATGCTCCTCGGTCAATTCCAGGAAAAATTTAAAAAAGCTTCACCAAAGATTGATCGAGGATTCATCCTCTAAATTATTTTCATGTCTTGCGGTGGAACATAATATGAAAACCGGATTTTGGAGTGACTCAAATCACCCGGCTATGATTTTTCAATTGTTTTTTTGAAAAGCGATGGGTTTGCCGGCATAAACCGGCTTAAATTTCGAATATCAAGTTACAGGAAGGTTGAGGATGAAGAAAATCTTGATTATTCATACCGGGGGAACTTTTGGCATGATCCCCATGCACCCCTCGAAAACACTGGCGCCGGGCGATATTCGGGACCAGGTGCTGAGGTACATCCCGGAAGTAGAGAAGATTGCAAAAGTGGAATTTGAGATCGCTTTCAACATAGACAGCGCAAACGTCCAGATTCATCATTGGCAGAAGCTGGCTGGCATCATCCACCAGAACTACGACCGGTTCGACGGATTTGTCGTTATTCACGGCACCGACGCCATGGTTTACACCGCCTGTGCGCTTTCCTTCATGCTAAAGGGCATTTCCAAGCCGGTAATCCTGACCGGCGCCCAGCGGCCACTGGCGGAAATTCGCAGCGACGCCCGCAGCAACCTGATCAATTCGCTGGAGTTGGCCACTTACAAAATACCGGAAGTCGCCATCTTCTTCGGTACTCATCTTTACCGGGGAAATCGCACGATCAAAATATCCAGCACCCACTACAGTGCCTTCGAAAGTCCCGGCTACCCGGCTTTGGCCGAAGTTGGGCTGGACGTTTCGGTTTCCAAAAATATTCTTAGTCCCGGCAAAAAACTGATTTATGCTGATCGCTTTGACAACCGTGTGTTTTGTTTTCGCTTTCACCCCGGCCTGATTCCCGAATTGCTGGACTGCGTTTTGTATTCACAAATGCAGGCGGTTGTAATCGAGAGCCTTGGGGTCGGGAATTTAGCAGTCAAGGAAAATTCGCTTGTTCCGTGGATACAAAAAATGAATGCCGCCGGAAAAATCGTGGTTATCGCATCACAGAGTCCTTACGGACGGGTTGATTTGGGGCTTTACGAAAGCGGAAGATCGATGCGCGAGGCAGGCGCAATCCCTGCAGGCGATATGACCACGGCTGCTGCGATTGTGAAGCTGATGTTCCTGATGGGACAGTACCCGGAGGACCTGGCCCGCGTCAGAAAAATATTATATCGACCCCTGGCCGGGGAGATTTCCGGGTAACCGGTGTGAATAACTTCGAGTTTTCGCCTGTCCAAAACAACTGGTATTCCATGAGAAAGAAACATATTTGCCGTGTGGAGCAAATTAGCCCGGACAATCCTTATTTGCTGGAACTGGGTGAAATGGAGCAGGTGGTCGTTTTTCAGACTGCCGAGGGATATTTTGCGGTTGAAAATCGCTGTCCTCATGCCGGTGCCTACCTCCATGAGGGGCTGGTGGACGGCCAGGTTTTGACCTGCATCTGGCACGGCTGGAAATTCGACCTGGAGAGCGGACAGAGCCTTACAGAATACTGGGCCCGCCTGAGAACTTATCCGGTTATCCGGGAAGATGAGGATTTGTACCTTGAAATAAAGGATGAGAACAATTGACTGTCTCGATTCCTCTGAGAAAATAAAAATTCTTTGGAATTATATTTCAGGAAGGATAAATAAAGGAACCCGCGTTAATGCAAGGCGGGTCCACTCCGAAACATTTGATATCAATTTAGGGGAAAAAAATAGAAGAAGTCCGACAATAGAACTCTATATAAATTCAGAATGACGGGCAAAAATTTTCAGCATTTTACCGCTGAGGTTGAATAATAACATCCTCTTTGACCGGCGTAAAGATGCTGATGGCGACTGCTTGTTCATCCCCTACCGCGGTGGAATGTGGAACATTTGGAGGAATTGCGCAAATGTCCCCCTCGCCCAAAACGAGTTTTTCTCCATTAATATCAAACTCGAGCGTTCCCGATTCCACCATCGTAACCTGTTCCTGCGGGTGGGAATGTTCCGGATAAACCAGGCCTGGTTGGTAAACATAACGCACCAACATTACACTTCCGGTTGAGAAAACCTGTTGGGTCAATTTTGGGTCCAGGGATTTCTTGCCGGTTTTTTTCCACGAAGTTCGCAGGTAAGATGCCATAATCTCTCCTTCGCTTTGGGTTTACTTGATTGAAATTACTGAAAACCGGTCTTGCTGTCAAATTATTATTGAAATACTTGTGCCGACTTTGCTTCCGTAGCTACAACACGAGTTGTGTGAGATTGCTTTTTTATTTTAAGCCACGCAGTTATAATACCCGCAGCTTCTACATTAAACGGCGAAAGGTGCAGTCCCGCGGAAAACAACAAATTGAATTTAGCGCGAACAAAAAAAATCCAGAACCAGTTACCAGCTTGTGAAAATCGCAAGGTTGTCTGAGATCAAATAATTTTACGGTGATTTATTTTTAAATTTTATTTATATTGATATTCTTAAATTGCTTGAAATCATTAAGATAAGGATGGGCATGGCAAAGCTAAAAAAATCGGCGAAAGAGAAGAAATCCACAGGAGCAGCCGGATTGCGAGACAAATCCTTTCTGGATCGTCTGGAAGAGCCAAAATATATTCTTGGATTTTTCGTTTTGCTGTTTATTGTATTGGCTATTCTCTATAAACCGTTGGTTTTCGAAGGGAAGGAGCCAGGCGGCAGTGATATCGTTTCCGGCATCGGGAAAACGCACCAGGTAAAAATGTGGGAAGAAAAAACCGGGCACAAACCGCTCTGGAATCCCTACATGTTCGGCGGGATGCCTATGTATCAGCGTTTCGGGCCGGAAGTTTGGTCGGTTGATACGCTGCTAAACCATCTCAGTTTTCTTGGCGACTGGCGTTTGTGGTTTTTCCTCGCCGGGGCGCTCGGCATGTTTCTACTGGCCAAGTTCCTGGGACTCTCGGCAGCAGTCGGAATGCTTGCTTCGCTGGCCTTCATTCTGATGCCACATTTCCAGGCGCTCATCATTGTCGGGCATTTTGCCAAATTCCGGGCTTTGATGTGGATGCCTTATGTTCTGCTCACCGCCCTCTACCTTCTTAAGAAACGCAGCGTTTTATCGGGATTGCTTTTTGCGCTGGCGCTGGCGTTGCAATTCCGCACCCAGCATTACCAGATCATGTTTTACACGCTCATGCTGGTGCTGTTTATGGGAATACCGCCCTTGTATCATTTGTTGAAAGAAAAGAACTGGGGTGCGGTTGGGAAAGTAGCCGGGCTATCAGTAGGAGCGGTCATTCTAACCCTGTTGATTGTGTCACAAAACCTGTTGTCGATAAAGGAGTACGCCCCTTACTCAACCCGCGGCGGGCATGCGATTTCGCTGGAAGAAACGCCGCAGGCGGAACAGGAGAAAAAGGGCGTTGGCTTCGATTACGCCACCAACTGGTCTTATTCGGTCTCCGAATGGTGGAATCTCATCATTCCCCAATTTCACGGCGGCACTTCCAACGAGCGCTATACCGGCAACGCTGTCCCGGCCTGGAAAGGGCGGGAACTGCCCACCTATTGGGGCACCATGCCATTTACCCAATCGTACGAATATTTGAGCGTCTTCCTCGTGTTCCTGGCATTTGTCGCTATCCTTTTTCTGTGGCACCGCTGGGAGGTAAAATCGCTCACGTTTCTGACCATCCTTATTCTTCTCATGTCATTGGGTAAAAATTTTGCAGTGCTTTACCGGCTGTTTTTTTACTATGTGCCTTATTTCGACAAATTCCGCGTTCCCATGATGATCCTGACCCTGGTTATGTTTAACACCGCATTGCTGGCAGCTTTCGGACTGAACTTTTTATTAAGCGCGGATCTTTCCCGGTCGGAAATCAGAAACAGGTTTTACACGTTGTCCGGCATCTTCGGTGCGATTCTTCTTATCCCGCTCATTTTTGGCTCCTCTTTCTCGTTGACGCATGCCGGAGAAGTGCAGCGTTATGGGGCACAGGTGGTAACCGAATTAAAGAAGGTGCGCTTGGAAATGCTGCGGGATTCCACGCTGCGCAGCCTGCTGTTTTTTATCTTGGGGATTGCCGCCGTTTTCATGGTGCAGCAGAAGTGGCTGAAAGCCGCCTACCTGCCGGTTTTCCTGATAGTTATTATAGGCTTCGACCTGTTTTTGCTCGATAACAACTATGTAGCCGGCAAATTCATTGACATTAAAGCCGCTGAACAACAACAGTATCGGCCCAATGCAGCAGACCAGGCGATACTCAAAGACAAGTCGCTGTTTCGGGTATTCCCGGTCGGTCGACTTTTCCAGGATACCCACTGGAGTTACTATTTTCAATCACTGGGTGGCTATTCACCGGCCAAGCTGGAAACCATACAGGAAATTGTGGAAAACAATCTTTATGTGAAGGTGGGTGGACCTAATTCACTCAACTGGAATGTGATTGACATGATGAATGTGAAGTACCTGGTCGTGAATCAACAGCTTTCTTCTCCGCATCTGCGGCCGATTGTGGCGGATGAAAATAATAATCTCTTCGCTTATGAAAATACCGCTCCGCTGCCGAGAGCCTTTTTTGTGAAGACGTTCCGCATCATTGCAGATGGCCCGGAAAGATTGAAATTTATCAACACAACGGAATTCAACCCGTCCGAAATGGCGATTCTGGAAAAACAGCCAGTCGGTCAAATCCAGGCGCCGGACAGTGCGACTGTGAGAATCACCTCTTGGGCGCTCGATAATATAAAGCTGGATGTTTTCAGCGATAAACCGGCATTGCTTGTTCTGTCCGAAACCTACTATCCACGGGGATGGAAAGCTTTTCTGGATAGCTCGACTGAGACGGAAATTTACAAAACCGATCATCTGCTTCGTTCCGTGATGGTACCGGCAGGAAATCATACGCTGGAATTCAGATTTCATCCCGAATCGTATTATGCCGGTCTTAGGATTTCGCTGGTGAGCCTGCTGGCAACCTATCTGCTTATTCTGCTTTTTTTATATTTGGAATATGGTAAGACAATAATGGCATGGTTCGAGAAAAGGCAATCCGGCGGGAAATGAAAAAAGTTCTGATTATTTCCTACTACTGGCCGCCGGCCGGTGGACCGGGTGCGTTGCGGGTGGTGAAATTTGTCAAGTATCTCTCACAATACAGCTGGCAGCCGGTAATTCTGACAGCAAAGAATGGGGAATTTCCCTACATCGATCTCACGCTTGACGCTGAAGTGCCGCCGGATGTAACAATTTACCGCGCTGCCAATTGGGAGCCGTTTGTACTCTACAAGAAATTCACCGGCAAAGCGCAAAAGGAATCCATCCCGGTCGGCTTCCTGACACATCGCAAGAAGGGTCTGAAGGAGAAGCTGGCATCGACGGTTCGCGCCAACCTCTTTGTGCCGGATGCCAGAATTGGATGGATTCCGTTTGCCACAAAGACCGCCCTGGAAATCATTGACAAGGAAAAAATCGATCTGATTTTCATTTCGTCTCCCCCACATTCTTCCCAACTGATCGGGACTAAGCTGAAGAAGAAAACCGGGATCCACTGGATTGCCGACCTTCGGGATCCGTGGACGGATATTCGCTACTACGAATTTATCAAGCGGTGGAAAATAGCGGTCCGCCTGGACAGGCGATACGAGCGCCGCGTTCTGGAACAGTGCGATTTTATTACTACCGTCAGCCGGGACCTGGTTCGTATGTTCGACGAAAAATCCGAATCCGACATTGCCGGCAAATCGCTGGTGCTGCCCAACGGTTTCGATGAGGATGATTTTGAGAATCGACAATATGCGCCCCGTCCAACATTTGACATCGTGCACACTGGCAATATGCAGGATCACCAAAATCCGGTGGTTTTATGGAAGGTTCTGAAACTGATCATGGAAGATAACCCGGAATACCGGAATATCATCCGGGCGCACCTCGTAGGGCGCACCCACCCGGAAATTCAGGCACAAGTGGAAGAGATGAATTTGGGAGAATATGTAGAGTTTCAGCCGTTCAGGCCGCATCGGGAAATTCTGCCAGTCATGGCAAACGCCGATCTATTGCTGATGGTGATTCCCCGGGTGAAGAATAATATGGGAATTGTCACCGGGAAGTTCTTTGAATACCTGGGGGCGAACCGGCCGGTCCTGGTTATCGGGCCGCCGGAAAGCGATGCCAGCTCAATGGTGAAAGCTGTTGACGGCAGCCGGGTGGTCGATTACGAGGATGAGAACGGATTGCTGGAATACTTGCGGCAATCCCTGAAAAAGTGGAAAAAGGGTGAATTGTTCTTTGACAACCGCGAATACACCCGTCAATTCAGCCGTCGGGCGTTAACGGAGAAACTGAGCGGTGTGTTTGATAAAATAATTACCATGAATAGAAACTGATTTTATCTGGCGATTCGACCTGATGGTTAACTTTTAATAAATCAGAGGGAAGCGCCATGACCAGGAACCTACCCCTTTGCCATTTGCATCAGTTGCTTAATATTATTTTCCTCTCCAATCACAATCAATTTATTGCCTTCATGAATCACCGCGTTGGACTGCGGATTATAAGTAACATTTCCGTCCGATAGAAAGATAGCAACAATAATGATGTTGAGTTGGGTGCGGATGGGCGATTCGGCCAAAGTCTTCCCAACCAGTGACGAGCCTGCCGAGACTTCGATCTCCTCTATCTGAAGATCAATGCGTTTTTCGCGGGCGATAATGTCGATGAAATCCACCACGCTTGGACGCAGCAGTACCTGGGTCATGCGATGCCCCCCGATTTCATAAGGCTTCACTACCCGGTTGGCGCCGGCCTTGATCAGTTTGGATTCGGTTTCCTCCTCCACCGCCCGGGAAACGATAAATATATTGGAATTCAGAACCCTGGCCGAAAGCGTGGTGAAAACATTCTCGGCTTCGGTTGGCAGCACCGCAACCAGGCCTTTGGCGTGCATTATACTGGCCTGCTGCAATGTGTCGTCATCGGTGGCGTCACCCTCTACGTATGCATAATCAAGCTCTTTCAGCTTTTCGATCTCCTCAGGGTTCTTTTCGATCACCGCAAAAGAAGCCGGATGTTCGGCAAGCTCGGCGCAAATTTTCTTCCCCATTCGGCCGAATCCGCAGATGATATAGTGATCCCGCAAGGATCGCAATTTTTTTGCCATACGCCGTCTCCTGAAAACATAAAACTCGATGAAAAATTGGGCAATGCGGCCACCGGCATAAGCAAGTGCTACGACGCCGGTGATAAGTACCAGCAAGGTAAATATCCGGCCGATTTTGCTGAGCGGATGAACTTCTTCGTAGCCGGTGGTGGTGATGGAAATAATGGTCATATAAAGGGCGTCAAAAAAATTCCACCCTTCAATGATCATATAGCCTAAAGTTCCGCCGACGATCACGGAGAGGATCAATAATCCCGCAATTTTGATCTGATGGACTGTTCGTTCCAAGGTCATTACTGATCATCCTCTTGTGTAATCGGCTGCTGCATTGCCTTAATTTACTTCATTTCAACCAAATATTCAAGAATGCTGCTTGCGGTGGTAGTGCGGAATTGGAAGATTGCGGAAGAATTGTGGTCGCCTCAAGTATCAACCATTTATCGGGGAAACCGGCTCCCTCACATTTTGGGCGGAAGCGTCCGGCGGGATGTTAAGCAGTATCGCAGTGCGGCGCGTTCCCCATAAACCGATGGCAAGGCCCATCAGCAGTCCGGCAACCACATCTGTAAAATAGTGGTATTGTCCATATACCGTTGCCAGGGAGAGTGCGACCACCATCGGCAAAAATACCAATACTGCCAACTTGCGCCTGAAACGCCACATGAAAACCAGGATCACAACCGCAACACCCACGTGTGAGCTGGGAAATGCACCACCTCTGAAAGCTACTTCACCCACGAAATGCCGCAGGTAGTTACCGAAAAACAGTGCCTTATATGAGGCGTGTATCTGGTCGGCAAGGTAGAAACGCGGACCGGCTACCGGGAAAAGCACAAAAATCATATAAGAAAAGAAAAAGGTAAAAGTGACATAATGGAGCAATTGCTCGTAGAGCCGCTCTTGGCGGCTGAAATAGAAAATGGCTCCCCCTAATGGAATGGTGATCCAGTAAATGGCGTAAGAAATCTGCATGATCTCGGTAAGAACGGGACGGACAAATTGCTGCACCCAGATATTTGGCAATTCCCCAAACAGGAACTTGTCGATACTCAATATTACAGGATCAAATTCTCCGGAATGAATAAGGTGCAGCAATGGCCCCACATCGGAATACAAAAAGGGAAGCGCCATCACAATATACCAGGATCTTATAAACCGCCAGACAGGATGCCGCATTCCGTCCAGCCAGGGTAATACAACAAACATAAGGCCGATGAGCACAAGATGCAGCGCAACCGGAAATATCCAGTCTCTCAAGTTGTCTCTGAAAATGAGTATCAGCAAGATCAGCAAAAACCAATAGACGATCAGGTTTTTATCAAAAAGTTTGAAATTTCGCCAGCGTTCGATGATCGTCGATTGAAAGCTGCTCATCCTATTTTTTCCGTCTGTGTTCACCGTTTTCTTCCCCGCACCCCGGTCTGTTTTTTCTTCTGGTAAATTCGAGCTATTCCACTTTAACGATAATCAGCGTTACATCGTCTGCATAATCTTTGCGTGCGCTGAATTTTTTGATTTCGTCCAATAGTAACGCCTGCGTTTCCTTTGGCTTCTTGTCTGAATTTTTGCGCAGGAACTCGATCAACCTGTCGTCCCCGAACTCCTCATCCCGTGAATTCTTCACTTCAGTTATCCCGTCGGTGAAGAAAAACAACTGGTCGCCGGTAGCCAGGTGCACGACTTCCTGCCGGTAATCCTGGTTGTTTAAAAATCCCAGCACAATTCCGCCGGTCTCCAATCGTTCTACGGTGCCGTCTTTTCGAAGCAGAATAGGTGCGTTATGCCCCGCATTGGTAAAGGTAAAATTATGCTTCTCTTTATCGATAATTCCAAAAAAGAAAGTGGCGAAATAGCCCTCAGCGGTGGTCTCGGTTAGCAGATTGTTAAGGCGTGCAACCACCTCAACTACCGGGAAAATCTCTTTCAGCAGGCTTTTAAACCCGGCATACAGCATCGCCATCAAAATGGAGGCGGGAGCGCCTTTGCCGGAAACATCGCCGATCGCGACACCCAGTTTGGAATCGCCGATCTTGAAGACATCATAAAAATCGCCGCCCACGATGCGGGACGGAATATTGCATGCGCTGATCTTTAGACCCGGAAAGTTCGGCGGACGCTCCGGGAGCAGCGCTTTCTGGACCTTGGAAGCCACCACCAGCTCGCTTTCCAGACGCCTCTTTTGCATTGATTCTTCAAAAAGCTGCGCGTTCTCGATGGCAATTACCGCCTGGCTGGCGAATGTCATTAGCAGCTCCAGGTCGGCCGGCGTAAAATGGTTAATCCGGTCGCTCTCCAGCGCCATTACGCCCCGTACATCGTCTCCATTAAGGAGTGGCAGGGTAAGTTGGGAACTGGTGGTCTCGCGCACCGAGTAATAATTCGGATCCCGCAAAACATCATTAATGATGCTTGGTTTTTTATTGCGAATAACCCAACCGTAGATTCCACGATTCAGTTTTAGCGACAGCTTGTCCAGCAGGCTCTTGTCGTATCCGCGGGTAACCATTTGGCGCAGGATTCTATTCTCCTTGTCGATCAGGAAAATGCCCGCTGCATCATAGCTTACCAGTGGACTGATGGAATCCATGATGGTTTCCAGCACTTCGTTCAGGTCCAGGCTGGCCGATATCTTTTTCCCGATGTCCAGCAGCAGATTGTTTTGCAGGGATTTGCGTCTCACTTCCGAATAAAGCTGGGCATTTTCCAGGACATCGGCGGTCTTCTTCAAAATTCTGACCAGCAGTTTCTTCAGCTCCCAGAAATGCAGGTAATAATTGAATTTTCGTTGAAACAGCAAGAATCCCACGTAGCCCTTGTAGCTTTTCAGGGGGAAGAAGAAATAGTATTTTTCATGATCGGACGGAAAATTTTTAAAGGATTTTGCCAGGGCGGAATGCTTTTGGCGGATTTTATGAAGCGAGAAAAAGTCAATTTCGTCCTTAAAATATTTATTCAGCTTTTCCGGCTTCGGAAGGCTAATTAGTTTTGGGAGCGCATCCTCGGTCTCATTTTGCGCCCACAACTCAAAATCCTTTCCCCAGCAAAAATAAAAAGCCCAAATATCTTTGGAAAAAGTATTTTCAAGGAAGGACACAAATTTTTCCAGAAGAAGCTGCTGGTCAAGGGTTGAATTCAAATCAAGATTGAAGCGGTTCAGGGACTGGTTGATGTGGAAGATATTCCGGTAAAAGGCTCTGTCGATGAGGCCCCGCACCGCCCAGGCAACCGGGTCGTAAAAATAGATGGCCAGCATCAGGGTGATGAAAACGGCTAAGGCGGGGTGATGGATTCCGGCTAATTCATTAAGCGCCCAATAGCAAACCAGAAAAAGCAGAACGAATATAAAACTGGTTATGCCGACTCTAAGCAATTTTTTAAAATATGGCCGGGTTCTCAACAATGCCTCCCCTGAATTAGCGTAAAATATAGCGGTTATCTGCTTGTAAAATCAAGGCAATCGAAAATCTGTCCGTGACGGATCACTGGCGGAGTATTGGAGAGAGATGGAGTGACGGGGGGGGCGTGGAAATGGCTGATAAATTGTCTGTTGTCCGTTGCGCGTTATATGAAATAACTTTTGGGGAATTATTTGCGAATGCTCGTCACTGGTAAAAGTATCCCCGCTTGGGATCTCATTCCTCCGGTTTCCGGTCTCCCGTCTCCGTTCTCCCTTCCCGCATCTCACTTTCTCCTTTTGCCTTGTCATCACTCCATTATTCCATCACTCCGGTAAGGCGTTCAGCGCTTGACACGGCTGCGGAATATTTTGATAAATTTCGAAACCGGAGATTTGCTCGGGATTGACGAAAATCCCGATTCCGGTGAAAACCGCGCCGAATTGCAGGCGGAGAGAATCGCTTTGATTTTTGCCAGGCGGGGAAGTCTATCTGTGCGTCTGCAAATCCATCTCTTCAACAGGATGGTTCAGTTCAAGCGTCAACAGTTGAGCCATCTCTGCGCGGAAAAGGCGAAGCTTGTAAGGGAATACAACCGTGAAATTACCCTTGCTGCATTGAAGAAGATGGATATGTTCAGGAATTTTACCACGATGGAGACGAAGGGCTTATCTGACAAACTGGACGAATTCGAAAGAACTTTCTCAATAATTTTGCCTTGATTGATGTTTGCCATTTCTTTGCTGCCTTCAAACTCTATCATCAGTCTCATAATGTTTCTCGCTAAGAACCACGGTGCAATTCTTCGTACTTCGCTGGGATGTAAGATTGGTTTTTCAGGGCTCCGTCTGGATTTATTCTTCTTTTATCTTTGATCTTCTTTCTTTGCGCAATGCGCTATGCGCCATGCCCCTGGCCCCCTGCTCATTCATATTCCTTCCAGCTTAAAATTGCCAGGTCATCCACTGTCAACCGGGAAAGCGATTCGGCGAAACGCATCGCAAACTGCCGGTTGGTGATGAGCGGTATGTTGTGATCGGCAGCGGTGCGGCGGATAATGTAGCCGTTGGTCAGCTCTTCCTTTTTGTAATTTTTGGGAATATTGATTACCAGGTCAATCTTACCTTCCTTGATGAAATTCACCACATTAGGTTGCCGTTTTTCCAGCGGCCAGTGCAGCACTTCTGCCGGGATGCCGTTGCTTTGCATAAAGCGCGCGGTACCTTCCGTGGCGTAAAATTTCACACCGAGGTTCTTCAGCAAGCGGGTGCTTTCCAGCAGCTCCGCCTTGGACTCGATGGAACCGGTGGACAGCAGCACTGTTTTCACCGGCAAGCGGTAGCCCACTGAAATCAACGCTTTCAGGAAGGCTTCCTCGAAGTCATTTCCCAGACAGCCCACCTCGCCGGTGGACGCCATCTCCACCCCCAGCGTGGGATCAGCGCCGATCAGACGGGTGAACGAGAACTGCGGTGCCTTAACGCCAACGTAGTTGAGCTCGAAAAATGAATTTCCCAGCCGCTCTACCGGTTGACCCATAATGGCCCGGGTGGCGATTTCAATAAAATTCTGTTTCAGGATTTTGGAGACAAACGGAAAGCTGCGGGACGCCCGCAGGTTGCATTCGATCACCTTCACTTCATTCTGTTTGGCGATGAACTGGATGTTGAACGGCCCGTTGATGTGCAGGGCGGCTGCAATCTTCTTGGAGATGTGGCGAATCTGGCGAATGGTTTCCAGGTAAGTGCGCTGCGGCGGAAGCACCAGCGTGGCGTCCCCGGAGTGGACGCCGGCATTTTCCACGTGCTCCGAGATGGCATGTGCGACAATCTCCCCGTTTTGCGCCACTGCGTCCATCTCTATCTCTTTGGCATTTTCCAGAAATTTGCTGATGACAATCGGATATTCCGGCGAAACATCCACTGCCTTTTGCAGAAATCGGCCAAGTTCCTCGTTATCGGAAGCCACCGCCATCGCTGCCCCGCTCAACACATAGGAAGGCCGCACCAGCACCGGGTAGCCGGCCTGGTTGGCGAACGCTTCCGCCTGTTCCGGCGAAGTAAGCTCCTTCCACCGCGGCTGGTCGATGTGCAGCTCGTCCAGCAGGCTGGAGAATTTATGGCGGTTCTCCGCCATATCGATGCTTTGCGGCGAAGTGCCCAGAATTTTCACGCCCGCCTTGTGCAGCTTAAACGCCAGGTTGTTGGGAATCTGCCCGCCCATGGAAACGATGACGCCCAGCGGATTGACCTTTTCGCAAATCTCCAGCACTGTCTCCAGCCGGATTTCGTCAAAAAAGAGCTTATCGAACTCATCGTAATCGGTGCTCACCGTCTCCGGATTGTAATTGATCATAACCGTGTGGTAGCCGCTGTCGCGAAGCGTGAGCGCTGCATTTACTGCGCACCAGTCGAACTCCACCGAGCTGCCGATGCGGTAGGCGCCCGATCCCAGAATTACAACCGCATTTTTCTCGGGGAAATCAATGTCATCTTCCTGCCCGTTGTAGGTGAGGTAGAGGTAGTTGGTGCGGGCGGGGTATTCCGCTGCCAGCGTATCGATTTGTTTGACGAAAGGGTAGATGCTGTGGCTGCGGCGCAGCTCGCGGATTTCCGGCTGGGTGCGGTTTGTGCAAACCGCGATCTGCTTATCGGCAAATCCAGCCTGTTTGGCTTCCCGCAGCAGCGAATGCGGAATTTGTTGATCTTTAAAGGTGCATAGTTGTTTTTCAATTTCCACAACATGGGCAATCTTTTGCAGGAACCAGGAGTCGATGTGCGATAGCTGGTGAATCCGTTCGATGGAAAGTCCGATTTTAATCGCTTCCGCGACCGCAAAGATTCTCTCTTCAGTGGGCTGCTGCAGCTCTTTTTCGATGTCCTCGAAATGGATGCCGTCGTTTCCCACCAGCCCCAGCGCGCCGATGTTCAACATACGTAACGCCTTTTGGAGCGCTTCCTCGAATTTGCGGCCGATTGCCATCACTTCGCCCACCGATTTCATCCCGGAACCAAGCTGCCGGGAAACCATGCGGAATTTCTTCAAATCCCAGCGGGGGATTTTTACCACCACGTAATCCAGCGCCGGTTCGAAAAAGGCGGTGGTAACTTTGGTAATGGAGTTGGGCAGCTCGAAAAGTCCGTATCCCAGGGCCAGCTTGGCCGCCACAAACGCCAGCGGGTAGCCGGTCGCTTTGGATGCCAGCGCCGAGCTGCGGGACAGCCGGGCGTTTACTTCGATGATGCGGTATTCTTCCGCATTGGGACTCAGAGCAAACTGGATGTTGCATTCGCCCACAATTCCCAGGTGCCGGATCACCCGCAGCGAGACTTCCCGCAGCAAATGGTATTCACGATTGGACAGCGTCTGGCTGGGCGCCACCACAATGCTCTCACCGGTGTGAATGCCCATGGGATCGAAGTTCTCCATGTTGCAGACCGTGATGCAGTTGTCGAAGCGGTCCCGCACGACCTCATATTCGATTTCCTTCCAACCCTCCAGGTATTCTTCCACCAGGATTTGCGAGGTATGCGAGAGTGCCTTGGCGGCCAGTTGCTCAACTTCTTTTTTGCTGCGGCACAGGCCGGAGCCCAGTCCGCCCAGTGCGAATGCAATCCGGATCATAGCAGGGTAGCCCAGATCACGGGCGATTGCAGCCGCTTCCTGCACACTGGTGGCCGCTTTGCTGCGGGCGAAATCAGCGTTTATCTCTCGCAGCCGCTGCATGAAGAGATGGCGGTCCTCGGTGTCCTGAATGGCGGCGACAGGTGTCCCCAGCACCTGCATATTGTATTTTTCGAAGATGCCTTTTTCGTGCAGCGCCAACCCGCAGTTCAGGGCGGTCTGCCCGCCAAAGCTCAGCAGAATTCCATCCGGCTTTTCTTTTTCGATGATTTTTTCAACAAAAAAAGGCGTTACCGGAAGGAAATACACCTGGTCGGCAAGCTGTTCCGATGTCTGGATGGTGGCGATGTTAGGATTGATGAGAATGGTGTAAATGCCCTCTTCCTTCAGCGCCTTAATAGCCTGACTGCCGGAGTAATCGAACTCCCCGGCTTCGCCGATCTTCAAGGCCGAGCTCCCCAGGATGATGACTTTTTTTATCTTGTTTTTTGCTTTATCCATCTCAGGTTAAATATAAAATTTCGTGAATATTACAATCTGTTTTTTGACCGGATGAACGGGATTCATATTTTGCATTATCCGGTTGATCCTGTCAAAAATAAATGTCACAGTGCATTTCAAATCGATTCTCGAAAAAACAGCTATAGCTTCTCCAAAAATTCATCAAACAAATAACCGGCATCTACCGGACCGGGGCTGGCCTCGGGGTGAAACTGCACACTCCTGAAACGTCCCGAAACGTGCCGGATGCCTTCGTTGGTCCCGTCGTTGAGATTGATGAACCACGGTTCCCAGCCATCCGGCAGGGTGCTGTTGTCCACTGCGAAACCGTGGTTTTGGGACGTGACCAGGCAGCGATTGCTGCCTGCTTCCCGCACCGGCTGGTTCTGGCCGCGGTGTCCGTATTTCAGCTTGTAGGTATTGGCACCGGTAGCCAACGCCATAAGCTGGTGCCCCAGGCAGATGCCGAAAACCGGGATATCCTGCGAGATCGCCTGCCGGATTTGCAGAATGGTGTAGCGGCACATTTTGGGATCGCCGGGGCCATTGGAAATCAGCAGGCCGTCAAAATCTTCCTGTCCGATGTCGTGATCCCACGGAACCCGAAGCACCTCCACGCCTCTTTTTACCAGGTTGCGGATGATATTGTGCTTGCAGCCGCAGTCGATAAGGCATACCCGTTTTTTCCCTTCGCCGTAGCGGGAAGGCGCCGGAGTGCTAACCCCGCTCACCAGGTTGTCCAGGTTGGGATCGTAAAAGTCAACCGGCATATCATCGAATTCAATCTTGCCCGGCATGGTGCCCTTTTCCCGCATCTTTTTGGTGAGGGTGCGGGTGTCAATTCCGGTGAGCGCCGGGATATTATTTTCCGCTAACCATTCACCCAGGCTTTTCCCTGCATTCCAGTGGCTGTGAAACACGGAATAATCGGCTACCACCAGGCCGGATATTTGAACTTTCTCTGATTCAAGTAAAGATTCCAGCGACGAATTTGCCGCGCTTGCCGGAACACCGTAGTTGCCAATTAATGGGTAAGTCAGCACCAGGATCTGCCCGGAATATGAGGGATCAGTCAGCGTTTCAGGGTAACCGACCATGCCGGTGTTGAATACTGCTTCTCCGGCGACTGACTGCATGGCCCCGAAGGAAACGCCGGGGTATACGGACCCATCTTCAAGAATTAACCTGCCCTGTGGTGACGGCGAGGTTCTCTTGATTTGGGATTTTGCCATAGTCCAATTAGAGGTTAAAAATTCCGCAAAATATAAGGCAAAGTTGTGGAAAAACCAAATGTTGAATCGCCGAAAAAAATAGAAGTTTAGTGAGAAGTGGAACGAGGATCGGTGGTTTCATTTCGAGGGTTAGCGAGAAATCTTTAAATGGTTTCATACCCAGTTGCAGTGGGGTTCGAAATGGCAAATATCCGGGGAATTATGTGAAACAAATGTTTTCTCTTAGTGGAGAATTAATTAGCCCAACGGGTAAAGTCTAATATTGTCGCAGATAGTACTTATCAAAAAGCTGAAGAATTTTCTGATCGTCCTCGGCATTCGGCGCATCATCCTGCAATTTCAGATCGAGTATCTGCTTGAACGGCACGGCAGAAAGGGATTCCAGTTCAGCATGATTTAACCGCTTATGCTGGTCAGATTCAAGGATTTCGACAATTCGTTTTGAGGATATTTCCAAAAAAATGTCCATGATTTCCGGATCAAATGACTCTCCGCGCTCTTTTTCAATTATTCCCCACACCTTTTCGAGCGATTCCCGGTCGCGGTACTGGCGGCGGGAGGTAAGCGCATCAAATACATCAGCCAGGGCCAACATGCGTCCGCCCAGTGGGATCTCCTCAAATTTCAGTCCGTCCGGATAGCCTTTTCCATTTACTTTTTCATGGTGAGTCGATGCAATTTCCGTTACGTGTTTAAGTTTACGTGGGAAATGAATGCTGCTGAGTATCTGGCGGGTTACAGCGGGGTGTTTCTTGATGATTTGATATTCCTCATCTGTAAGTTTGCCGGCCTTGAATAAGACCGATTCCGGGACTCCTAACTTGCCGATATCGTGCAGCAGTCCGGCATAGCGAACCTGCTCACAGCATCCTTCCTTCAATGCCATTTCGTCACATATCGCGAGCGTGTAAAGAGTGACCCGCCGGGAGTGGCCGGCTGTGATATAGTCTCTTGTGTCCAGCGCAGCAGAAAGTGTTTCCACAAAACTGTTGAGAGATTCTACCTGCTCTTCATATAATAAAGAATTTTCAATTGTGGTGGCCGCAATCTGCGAGATTGCCGTGAGCAGCTCTTCATCCTTCACCGTGAACGGGCCATCCGATTTATTCAGAACCTGGAATACCCCGATGATCTCGCCGTTTTTGTTTTTGAGTGGCATGGTCAGCATATTGCGCGTGAGGTAGCCGGTCTTGCGATCGATTTCGGGATTAAAGCGGTTATCCTGGTAAGCATCCGGGATATTCAAAATTTCGCCGGTGGTTGCCACATGCCCGGCAATGCCCTTGTCAGCCGGGAAGCGAATTCCCTTTCCTTTTTCGATTCCCATGGCCACAACTGACCACAACTCACCTTTCTCCTCATCCAGTAGAAAAACGGTACAGCGGTCTGCAAACAGTATCTTTGCCACTTCTTCCATCGTGGCTTGCAGTAGTTTGTCAACTTCAAGGTGGGTTTGCAGGTTTTGCGCCAGGTGCAGCAGGACTTGCAGGCGCTTATTTTCTTCTTCCAATGAACGCAGTTTATCACTATTCCTGTTTTTCATTCATCCTTTTCCTCTTTACCTCCTTATAATCGATATCTTCAATATCATCTGGATCAAATTTCTGATTTTTTTTTCGGGAATTTCCCTTCACTTCGCTATGGGGCGTGAAAAACAGTACAAATATTTTCTTGGTAAACTGCCAGATCAAAAATAATAAAATTATGAAAAGAAAAAATCGGATCATAATAAACCTAAATCGAGATTGAAATTAACCAACTTCTTGCCAATTCTATGTTTGCTAATTTCAACTAATATTTGACTAAAATGATTCTCATTATTTACAAAATCAAGATTTTCGGTATTGATGATCAGGAGCGGGGTGGTGCTGTAATTCCAGAAAAATTCATCGTACAAACGGTTGAGCGATTCGATGTAATCTTCTTTGATGTGTCGTTCGTAAGGCCGGTTTCGCTTCCGGATGTTATGCATCAGTCGTTTGGTGGATGCTTTTAAGTAGATAGCGATATCCGGTTTTATGACTCGTTTTTCCAGAATTCTGGCCAGCATATTGTAGAGGGTCATCTCTTTTTCATTCAAATTCAAAGTGGCAAAAATCCGGTCTTTTACGAACATATAATCGGTGACAAGCTGCTTCTCAAACAGGTCATATTGCATGATATTTTCCTGCTGACGGTAGCGGCTTAGCAAGAAAAAGATTTGTGTCTGGAAAGCGTAATGTTCGGGATCCCGGTAAAAATCTTCCAGGAAGGGGTTTTCTTCAAATTCTTCCAGTACCAGCCGTCCGGCTAATTTATGCTGCAGCAGGTGCGCCAGCGAGGTTTTTCCGGCGCCGATGACGCCTTCAATAGAAATATAACGTAAATGATCAAATTTTAAGTCCATGAGGGTACCATTCCGTTGAGGTCAATATTAGTTTTGTCGTATCCGTGCAGACATTTAGTAATTGGAGCAGGGTTTTTTGATGGAGCGGTGATATGAAACCGGGAGCCATATCGGTAAGGGGCTGCAGAACAAACCTGCGATTCTGAAAATCGGGATGCGGAATTGCTAATCTGTCATTTCTCATGATGAGCTGATCGTAGAAAACAATATCCAGGTCGATCTCCCTCGGGCCCCAACGGATTCGCTGTTTCCGGCCCACTTGTTTTTCAATTTCCTTCAACCTTTCTAACAACACCAACGGCTCGGCGGTGGTTTGCAGCATGATGGCAGAATTCAGGAACATTGGCTGCTCCGTGTAGCCGTAGGCGCTGCTCTCATAAAGCGGCGCGATGGAGATAATTTTTTCCGTCGAACGCAAGAGATCGACGGAAGCGATTAAATGATGTAAGCGATTTCCCAGATTGGAACCCAGCGCGATAAAGGCGTCAGCCATTTTCCGATTTGCGCCGTATGAGTTCAACTTCAACATTATCCAGAAAACCGTTCAAGGGCACCTGCGGCTTGCGAACCCGGATCAGAACCGATTCCGCAGGGAAATTTTTCAACACATCCTCGGCAATCCGGTCCGCCAGGGTCTCCAGCAAAGTGAATTTGTAGCTGTTAAAGATATGGTGAATGTTGTGATAAACCGCCTCAAAATTCACCGCATCGTTCAGACTGTCAGATTCAATCGCCTTCGAAAAATCGCTTTCCAACTCCACATCCACCTGGAACTTCTGGCCCAATTCACGCTCGGCCTGGTAGTAGCCGTGATGCGCATAGAAAATCATGTTATTTAACCGGATCTTACCCATGTTCTTCCTCTTGTTCGGCGGCTACTGCGACATACGCCGTTTTGGGAATCGGGTACTGGCCTGTGAAACAGGCGTAGCAGAAATTGCCGGGTTTCTTCACGCAGGTTTCCAGGTCTTCCTTTTTCAGATATTTGAGCGAATCCGCATCAACATATTCGCGGATTTCGTCCAGCGACATATTGTTGGCGATCAGGTCATCCCGGTTTGGGGTGTCGATGCCGTAGTAACAGGAATATTTGACCGGCGGTGAGCCGATGCGAAGGTGGATTTCTTTCGCTCCCGCTCCGCGAATCATCCGGATAATCTTGCGGATAGTTGTTCCCCGCACGATGGAATCGTCCACCACTACCACCTTTTTGTCATTGAAAAAATCCTTCAGTGGATTGAATTTCTGCCGGACGGATTCATCCCGCAAATACTGGTCGGGGCGAATAAAAGTGCGTCCGACGTAATGATTCCGGATCAATCCGAAATTGAACGGGATTCGCTTGGCGTTGGCATAACCCAGCGCAATGAAATTGGCCGAATCGGGAACCGGGATCACCACATCCGCATCGAAATCGTCATAGCTCGCCAGTTTGGCGCCGATCTTCTGGCGAACATCGTACACATATTCGTCAAATTGAGAGCTGTCCGGCCGCGCGAAATAAATCATCTCAAAAATACAATGCTGCCGCTTTTGGGGCTCTTCATCAAACAGCGCCTGGGATTTCGGTGAAGAAATGGTCTGTTCCCTGGTAATCTGAATAATCTCGCCCGGCAGCACCTCTCTAATATTTTCCGGACGCAGGATGTCCAATGCGCATGTTTCGGAGGCGGCCGCCACGTCTTCGCCCACTTCGCCAATAAATAGCGGGCGAAAACCGTATTCATCCCGGAAGATGAAAAGCGACGTAGGAGTGAGGAACATGGCGGAATAGGCGCCTTTCACCTTTTTCATGAGCAGCCGGATGGCTTGTGGAATAGTCAGTCCCTGGCGCTCGTGATGGTAAACCAGGTAGCGGCCAATCAGCTCGCCGTCATTTCCCGATGACAGATAGACACCGCGGCTTTGCAGCCATTGCGCGATTTCCTCGAAATTGACAATATCGCCATTGCTGGCAATTGCGTAAATCGGCCCGCTCAGTGTTTCGATGATGTAAGGCTGTGCATTTACAACCACCGAGCTGCCCCGGGTTGGATAGCGGACCTGCCCGATAGCGATATGCCCGGTCAGCTTTTGAACGATATCGGGCGTGAATACTTCTTTCACGTACCCCATCGATTTATGGCCATACAACGTCTTACCGTTCGAAACAGCAATTCCGCAGCTTTCCTGTCCACGATGCTGTTCAGAGTAAAGCGCTAACATAACATTGTCCGCTACGTCGGCACCCGATCTTGAAAAATATCCTGCAACACCACACATATATTTAAATGTCCTTCTTAGCAATTTAAGATTAAAAACTTAATATCTTATCCCAAAATAAGCAACCTGTTTTAGGGACGGTTTTTCAACGTGTGCAAGGGGGTTAAGTTTCTATCGATCAAAAAAACTTGAGCGGCCGGCTGCTATTTCATCTGCGAAAACCTGCGTTCAATGTGTAAAAAATGGGAACCCGGTTGAGTCGGTTATTCGGACTTTGGCGAAGACAGAATCCGAAACGGCCACTCTGCTTTGGGGAACTGGCTTTTCAGCCGTCCGTCTTCCGCCACTCCGTATCCGATCATCATATCTTTGTATTTTGCCAGTATCTGCGCCCGTTCCTCACCCGGCAAAGGTAGATTTTCGCGGTTCGCGAATTGTTCAAGCTGCCGGAGATCGGCAAGCTCAACAAAATTTTGCGATGCCAGATTGCCGAACAGGTGGACCCCCTCGGTGCTGAACTTGGCCACCTGCGTCATGAGATGCCCGATGGTCAGGCCGGTTTTCATGGGACGGGTTTTGAAGCTGAATTCGGCCAACTCTTTGCTCACCGCGGTGATGCTCTTCGCGATATGGTAGCGATAGCGGGAGAATTCTTTTCGTTCCATTCCGAAATGCTGCGAGAAATAATCAAGGTATTTTTTTACCGGCGAAGTTGTATCGGTGAGATAATTGAAGATGATTGGTTTGCGTTCTCTCGACTGATCCTGCTTTTCCAACTTTTCCGTTTTTCGCAGCCGCGCTACAAAAAAACCCTCGGTCTGGTTCTCGAATGGGTAGAGGCGAAGTGCATGTTCTAATTGTGCAGAATACTTGTGGCCTTCAAAAGAAGTCAGGCCGGAACGGGTGGTCAGGCCTGGCAAAACAATCGGTTCGAGCTCCATCGGAAACTCGCGGAGCGCGAAATCGATGATTTCTTCATTTTCTTCCGGAGTGAGCGTGCAGGTGGAGTAAACCAGGATACCGCCGGGCTTGAGGGATTTGATGGCGCTGGAGATCAGGTGGCGCTGGCTGGCTGCCAGGCGGACACAGTGATTGGGCGTCCACCAGCTAAGCACTTCCGGCGATTTGTGAAGGGTACCAAGCCCGGAACAGGCGGGGTCAAGCAAAATCCTGTCGAACGTTTCGAAGTAGTTCTTTCCGAAGCTTTCGCCATAATTCTTAACCACCGCAGTGTTGACGATTCCCAAACGCTGCAGATTGTTCAGCAGCGCGCGCAGTCTTTTCTGCACGATATCGTTAGCCAGGATCATTCCCCGGTTTTGCATCATTACCGCCATCTGGGTAGTCTTCGAACCGGGCGCGGCGGACATGTCCAACACAATGTCACCGGGCTGCGGCTTCAGGAGACGCGGTGGCAGCATGGAAGCAATATCCTGCACGTAAAAATGTCCCAGGAAATGGGAAAGGCTTTTGCCAATGGGGTAGGGCTGGTAGAGCAGCCGGTAAACGTCATCAAAACCGGGAAACAGTTCCAGCTCAAATCCCTGCTCTTCCAGGAACGATTTCAGCTTTTGCGTATCTCCCTTGAGCGGATTGAAGCGGATGGTATGCGGCAACTGTTCACCCACGCTTTCGAAAAAGTGCTCCTTCTCGCTGCCAAGCAGCTTGTCAATCAAAATTTCCAGGTCGGGTGAAGGTTTGTAGGACATTCTGGCCTGCTAAAGACTCCTTTTCTCAAAGTTAATGCCAATCATCTAATCAACCAAACAATCTTGATAATAAGTGGTACCAATATTTGTGAATTTTAAGAATCTCCGACGATCTTTTCTACCCGGCTTCCTACGCAAATTGTTGCAGATTCCGGTCACTCCCGGATTCAAGCTTTCCCATAAATCTTTAGCGCGGTTTGCGAGAGCACTTGCACTTCCGCCTGGCTGAGATGAGCGAGCAGCACCGCGATTTCCTTGGGAGCAACCCATTTCGAGTAATCTGCGTCCGGCATGGACTTGCGATTTGCCGGCGTATCGATGATGCTGGGAAGAATCGCGTTAGCGTGGATGTCGTACTGTTTCCCCTCTTTTGCTAAAATTTCCGTCAGGGCAATCACGCCCGCTTTGCTTACCGCGTAAGCACCCTGCCCGCCAGGCAGCTCAACTGCGGATCGCGCCGCGACTGTAAATATCTTGCCGCTGCACTGCTTCTTCATTATGACAAAAGCCTCGCGGGTGCCAAGAAAGGTGGAATTCAGGTTCAGGTTCATCATGAGATCCCATTTCTCGAGAGATGTCTCTCCAATTTCACCGTCCATCCAGAAGCCGCCGGTGGTGTGAATAAAAACGTCCAGCCGCTGGTGTTGCTTTGAAAATTCCTGAAAGAAATCTCTCACACTCCCTTCCGAGATCATGTCGCTCCGGATGCCGGTTAGATTGTCAGGATTACCGCAGAATTCTTTCAAATTGGCAAATTTCTTCTCGTCACGATAGTTGGTTACAACCTTCGCCCCGCTCATTACAAATTGTCTGACCACCTCTTTTCCCAGGGAACCGGTGCCACCGGTTATGATGCAAATATAATTCTTTAAGCTATATGCCATTTCTCATCTCCTTTTTTTGCCAATCTGAATCTAATTCGTTTCGGTAGGTAATACTATGAATTGCAGGAAAAGATCAGCAGAATGTGTTAGATGGGCAGGAATTGTTCCCCAATCTCATGTTGATCAAAGCAATAAATCTGGTTTGTGGCCGGTTCAAAATTTCTCAATCGGGTTGAAATGATATAATAGATTCTGCTCCTACCAACTGGTGCAGAGAAACCTCGCTCATAAGATTTGACTGACGGTGGCTATTGCAAATGGTTATCCCAAAGGTGACACCCGCGCACAGCACCAAGCCCAATTAAGGATGTTCCCGTCGGGACTAAATAAAGTTAGCTAGCCCCGATTTTTAAATCGGGGATTATGAATTTACCAACGAAGAGGGGCTTCAGCCCGATAATTTGGCTAAAGCCAGCTTTTTTATAAAAGATTGCCATACCCAAATCCCACGATCTTAAGATCGGGGCAAGTCAAACTAGAAATCGGAGAAAAAACTGCCTATAAATGAGGTTTTACTCCTGCTATACTTTTCCGCTTTACTTTCGTCCGATTATTGACGATAATTGGATTGCAGAAAGGAAAGGGAGCGCACAGGAGCGTGAGTTTTAAAAGAAGGAGCGTGTGGCAGTAGTCATTTCCTACCCCCAAAGTTTGCAATCCCCCAAAATCCCGGAATGAAAAGGCAGGCATCATATGCGTTTGATCAAGTCGATATTAATAATTTTAAGTCTATTATATACGGTCGCATTTTCCCAGGCAGATACTGTTCGTGTCGCGACCTATAACGTCCTAAATTTCCCCGGCAACGATTACCCGACCCGACTGCCCTATTTCCACATCGTTATGCACAGCATGAAACCGGACATCCTTATTGTGCAGGAGGTGCAGAGCCAGAGCGGAGTAAATATGTTCCTTTCGCAAGCGTTGGATGGGAATTATTCGGCGGCACCATTCCATGATGGACCCGATACGGATAATTCTCTCTTTTTCCGATCCTCTAAATTCCGTTTTGTGGGAGCCAATTACATCGCCACCAGCCTGCGGGATATTGCTGAGTATATCCTCACCCACAACGTTTCAAATGAGCTGCTGCACATCTTTTCGGTTCACCTGAAAGCGAGCTCAGGGAGCAGCAATGAACAACAGCGCCTCCAGGAAGCGACTTTATTGAAAAACTATATAAATAATCTGCCGCCGCAAGCCAATGTCATTGTGGTGGGAGATTACAACCTGTACTCCGCCGGCGAACCGGCGTTTGCTACGCTGGTTACGGATGGCCCGGTTATCGATCCTCTAAATGCTGCCGGAGACTGGCACAACAACAGTCAGTTTGCCTACCTGCATACCCAATCGCCACGCGTTGAGCAGTTTGGCGGTGGCAGCACCGGCGGAATGGACGACCGATTTGACCTGATCCTGATTTCCGACGATCTGACGGACAATTTTATTCATAGCAGTTACACCGCTTTTGGCAACGATGGCCGCCATTTCAACGAATCCATTAATTCAGGAACAAATTACAGTGTGCCGGACAGTGTGGCCGATGCATTATACTATGCATCCGATCATCTCCCGGTTTACTGCGAATTTCAATTCAGCCCGCTTACTGCGGTAAAGGGAAATCACGAACCACTTTTACAAAATCCACGCCTTCTTCAGAATTATCCGAATCCATTCAATCCTTCAACAACCGTTGAATATTTTCTGGCGCAGGCCACAAATGTTGATTTGAGCGTATACAACGTCCGGGGACAAAAAGTGGCTACCCTGGTTTCGGGTCCGATTCCCGCTGGCCTGCACCGTTTCAAATGGGTTGCAAGCGACCGGCTGACCAGTGGAATCTTCTTCCTGAAGCTGCGCACCGCCGGCTTCCAGCAGATCCGAAAAGTAGTTCTGCTCCGGTGAACCTCGGCTCAGTGGTCGATGAGCGCAGTGCTATTCCTCAAGCGATATATCGGATTGGTTGTAAGGCAAGGTCGTGAGGGGAATTAAGATCTTGTCCACTTGATGGGCTGAAAATTTCCAACAGCTTAAAAAAATCAATCCCTGATTGCAGGGGTGGGTAGCACATCCTCCTCCACCTGCGGAGCAGAATCCAGCACGGCTTCTTCTACGATCTCGGCCACTTTCCTTCGCTGCCGTTTTGAAATCCGCCTGAAAAGCTCTCCCGAGACAAGCGAGAGGAAAAAGAGTGCGATGACCCAGTTGGGTATGTTCAGGACAGCGCCAAAGAGTGCCAGAAAATAATATCGCGGAACGCGGCCTGCCACCACCGCGGTGGTGTATTTCCACAACGGGTATCCGCTGGCAACCGACAAAATTCTGACCGGGTAAAACGGGACCGGCGAAACCGCTGCCACCATATTAGTAAGAAAAGGTGCCTTGTGAAAATAAAGTACCGTTTTCTGGTACAGCCGCGTCTGCTTGATCTTCGATAAACGTGTGCGGCTGAAAACCGGCGCCAAAACGGCGTAATCGATAAAACAGGCAATGATAGTTGGGATGGTTGCCGTGAGAGTAGTAACCAGTGGACCGAATATCTTGCCGTAATAGATTATCGCAGGTTCATGCGGGAATGGCACAAAAGAATTGGAGGGGATAATATAGAAAAACAGGAAAACCAGGCCGGTATAGTGGGGAAAACGGAAGTAAACGAAGGTTCCGGCCAAGGTTGCTGCGGTGAGAACAGCAATTACGAACTTCCATTTCTTTGGCATTTTCCGCAACATAGGCTATAAGATAGGAAATAGAATGAAATTTGTCAATAGGCCAAAATTGAATTTTTACGGTGAATTCGGGCGTCGCGGAATTTCCCCCACGGTGGGCTGCAAAGCCAGGACATGAATCGAAACAGCACATGAAATGAAAAGTGGCGCCATTATCTACGCCCTTGCACATTATTGGCGGTAAAAAATAAAAGCCTGTCTCTAAATGCGGATGAACATCTTGCCGGGAAGCTGGCGGGCCACGCCAAGCAGCTCCAGGGTAAGAAGGCTGCTGAGGATGGTCGCCGGGGATTCACGCAGGTCGATCACCAGGCGGTCGATATGCTTCGGTTCGTCGGAGAGCGCCAGAAGGACTTTCTTTTCCATTGCGCTCAAATGGTCGGGAACCGGCCTGGGCTGCCCGGAAACCGGAATGGACAGCTCGCCGATCTCCTCCAGAATGTCGTTTACATTTTGCACCAGTTTGGCGCCCTGTTTTATCAGGCGGTTTGCGCCGCGGCTTCTCTGGCTGTTGATATTTCCCGGAATGGCGAACACCTCGCGGTTGTGGTTCAGAGCGTAGAAAGCGGTAATCAGTGCACCGCTGCGGTCGCCGGCTTCTACCACCAGGCAGCCCAGCGAGAGTCCGCTGATAATCCGATTGCGCTTTGGAAAATTGACCGCATCCGGCCCGGTGCCGAGGAAATACTCCGACAATATCGCGCCGTGCTGCGGAATATCCTGGTAAAGCTGGCGGTTGTCCATCGGGTAGAGGCGATCCACACCGTTGCCCAGCACGGCCAGCGTTTCGCCGCCGCTCTGGATGGCAGTGTGGTGCGCAACGGCATCGATGCCGCGTGCCAGGCCGCTTACGATCGTGATGCCATTGGCAACCAGTTCCTTCACCAATTCCTCGGCTACCATTTTACCGTAGTTGGAGGGCGTGCGGGTCCCCACCACGGAGATACTTTTTTGATGCTGCGGCTTCAATTGTCCTTGATAGAACAACAAAACCGGCGGATCAGGGATTTGCTTGAGCTGCCGTGGATATTCCTTATCCCAAATGGTGATGACTTTGGTACCGGACTGCCCGATCAAATCCAATTGCTTTTCGACTTCCGTGCGGTTCCCGCCGCTTTTTATCTGCCCTGCCAGCTTGAGGTCGATTCCCTCCACCCGCACCAGTTTCTGCACCGGCGCTTTCATAATCTCCTCCACACTCTCGAAGGATTGAAAGAGCTTGCGGATGCGCCCCGGCCCGATGTTCGGGATTGTCAGGAGGTAAAGCAGGTCGGGCAGTTTGGGTTGCTGTGGGTTCATGGACAGGAGTCTTTTTCTATCAATGGTCCTGGAATATTTGCGAGTTGGTTATTTCAAATGATTCGGCTTCCGGTTCGATTGACCTGATGAAGATTAGCCTTGTGTACTATTAACCCCACCTACTGCTCCCCCTCCCCTTGTGCATAAGGGGAGGGGGCTGGGGTGAAGAGTCGGTCATGCTGCTTTTTCAATCTCTTGAATATCAATAAAATCTGCCAAATCCATATTTACTCCCCCATCTCCTCCAGTTTCTGCCACAACAGCCATTTCAATTCCTGCAGCCCGTCGCCGGTCACCGCAGAAATGGCTGTCAGGCTCCCCTCAAAATGAGGTGCTGACGCAGCCAGAAAATCTTCTTGCCAGACATCTTTCTTGTTCAGAACAATCAAAAAGGGCTTCCTGGTAAGCGCCTCGCTGTAGCGTTTCAGTTCCCCGGAAAGCGTTTCGAAAATTTCGCGCGGCTCTTCCGAAGTGGGATCCAGCAGGTAAACCAACATGCGGGTTCGTTCGATGTGCCGCAGGAACTGCAAACCCAGCCCTTTCCCCGTGTGCGCGCCTTCGATCAGGCCGGGAATGTCGGCCATAACGAAACTTTTGTATTCATCCAGTTTTACGATGCCAAGGTTTGGCTGAAGCGTGGTGAAAGGGTAATCGGCGATTTTGGGCCGGGCGGCGGACAGCTTGGAGAGCAGGGTGCTTTTGCCGGCATTTGGTTTTCCCACCAGCCCGATGTCGGCGATCAGCTTCAGCTCCAGGGCGATCCAGCGCTCTTCGCCTGCTTCCCCCACTTCCCACTCCCGCGGTGCCTGGTGGGTGGGTGTCGCAAATCGCGCGTTGCCGCGCCCGCCTCTCCCTCCCCGCGCCGCAACAAACCGGTCGCCGGGATTCACCAGGTCGGACAGCACTTCTTCGGTTTCGGCTTCCTTGACAACCGTGCCGGCCGGCACTTTCACGATCACGTCATCGGAATCGCGCCCCTGGCGGTTTTTGCCCATGCCGTGCTGGCCGTGTTTGGCCTTGTAGTGCTTTTTATATTTGAAATCGACCAGCGTTCGCATTTGCGGATCAACTTCCAGGATAATGCTGCCACCCCGACCGCCGTCTCCCCCGTTGGGGCCGCCTTTCGGCACGTGCTTTTCGCGGCGGAAACTGCATGCGCCGCTGCCGCCCTGTCCGGCTTTCACATAAATTTTGGCATAATCGATGAACATAATTTGTTATTCTATCTGGTTTTACTGCAAAATTTTAGTGAAATTCGCCGGGATACGCAAGGGAAAAGAATGTTGGGCGTAGGTGCTTAATCAAAGGTAGGAGTTTAAAGAATATTCGCTTTTTCAGTGTCTTCTCTTTGATCCCCCTCCCTTGAGCATAAGGGAGGGGGAAAAGGGGGAGGGTTAAATGATACCTCGCTTCGTTTTTGCCCCACATCAGCGGGGTGTTACATTAGGCACACCGCCAACCCCCCGTTTAAATTTTGATTTTAGAATTTTCCGCCGTATTTTGTCGGGCCGGCAATATCCCACTGGAAAACCTCGATTCCGCCGGCCATCGAAAGATCGATATTTCGGTTTACCTCATCAGAACGCCGGGCGTTTGTTACTGAGTCAAATCAATTAGTACAAGAGGGCCGTGCACACCCGTCACCGCCGAATTTCACCCGAGGTGATTTTCGTTCACGGGAGGCGCTGCCTTTGTTTCGAAATTTTATAGTTATTCCAAAATGTTCATCATATTCATGGAGGCCTGATGATCTGGGCAATTTTTACAGCTTTATTTTTAATCGCGCTTTTTCTGGAAGCGTGGTACGACTGGCTGGTGGACTCCGGCAAGAGCGGGGATTTCCTGGTGGACCGCCTGCGCAAGGTTGCAAAGGGGATTTTTCTGCTGGCCGCCTTTTTCGGCGGCTGGTTTTTGCAGTGGCAGGGTTTGGTTCTTTACATCGCGCTGCGCATTCTCTTTTTTGATTTTTTCTACTACTCGCTGCGCTTCGGTCGCGTCTTTCTCGATCTGAAATATTACTGGATGCACAGCGAGTTTTACTACTGGATTCTGATCATCATCGGGCGCGCACCGGCGAAGGAGGAGTTTTGAGT
>CAZUZS010000007.1:62771-100079 GCA_964624795.1 uncultured Calditrichaceae bacterium | reverse complement strand
CAATTGATACGAATTCAACCAAATCTCTACAATCTTCTTTTATATAGATCTGATTTGTCCAAATAACATAATAATTCATTCTTATTTCAAAGTTACTAAACGAAGCGTGGAGGTGTAGTATGATTAACATTTCTAAACTAAAGACGCTCCTGTTCCTTATCGTTCCACTGCTTTTCTTGGCTTTTACCATTTTTACCGCCTGCGAGAAGACCAAGGAGAAAATAGTGGAAGTGCAGAAAGCTCCGGTCATTCAGGTAGACAGCATCGAGGCATTACCAGGAATGGTTACTCAGGGTGAAAAAATAAACTTGAAAGCCGTTGTTACTGCGGGACAAGGAGCCGGAACGCTCACCTATAGCTGGTTTGCTGATGGTGGATCTATTACTGAGTCCACTGCCGATACGGCTATCTGGACTGCGCCCGGTGATTCGGGTATTTACACAGTTTCGGTTCATGTGACCGATGGCGACAATATAGCCATTGGCACCCGTAGGGTCGGTGTCGATATGTATGTACCAACAGTTGATCCTTATTATTTGGGTGGATCGACTTGTGCCACATGTCATGCCGGAAAAGCTTCGGAATGGGATATGACCGGTCACGCAGTTGCCTGGGCATCCTTAATGACGAGCGATCATGCAGGCCCGAGCTGTTTCCCCTGCCATTCAGTACAAACGCTTCCGGAACTTGGCGCAACTCCAATTGCCGGCAACTCCGGTTTTGATGATGTGCCAACCGCCATGTTTGAAAATGTGCAGTGTGAAAACTGCCACGGTCCCGGCTCAACTCATATAACTGGTCCGGCAACAAATCAGGAAATTCTGAGCTTCAACGCGGATATCTGCGGTTCATGCCACGAAGGTGCGCACCATCCTTATTTGGACGAGTGGCAAAATTCGCTTCATGGTCAGGCATTGTCCAATGCCCATGCTGCTACAAACGGCAGTTGCCAGGGATGTCATGAAGGCGTAGCCTCGGCCATGAGGCTGGCTACTTCTGATGTTGCTTTCTATGGCGGCGGCGGTACGGTCCGTGATACTTTAAACTACCATGGAATTAATGGTAATCTTACCGCGAGCATTGAGGCACCTTTCGCGCCTATTAGTTGCCAGGTTTGCCACAATCCCCACAGTGCCGAGAACGTTGGACAACTCCGAACCGTTAAGCCGGTTACCCTTATCAGCGATTCAGTGGTTACCGGGGCAGGCGCTGGCCAGCTCTGCTTACAATGCCATCATTCCCGTCACAGCGCTGCCGAGCAAGTTGCGGCCGGTGATGCCCACTTTGGACCGCATCCCAGTACCCAGGGCGATCTTGTTTTTGGGCAAAACGGAGACGAAGATGTCAATACGGATCCTTCTTTTGTATGGCAGAGCACCGGCCATCATTCCATTCCCGATGTCTGCGCGGCTTGCCATGTTTACATGACTTCTGCTGATCCTATTACCGGGGAGACCAGCACCGGTCATACTTTTGAGCCCAATCCTTCGGCTTGCCAGCAGTGCCACGGCACACAGGTTACGGCTTTCACCGATATCATGGCGAGAAAAGATTATGATAACGATGGAACCATTGCAGGTCTGCAGGATGAAGTGCTGGGTCTGATGGACCTCTTGGCTGCAAAGCTGGTGGAAACCGATACCACAGATACGTTAATGGGAACAGACCCGACTGTTGAGGAAGTTGTGACCGCCTTGGAAGGAACCGCTGGTATTACAACTCCGTTGGCAGTAAAACTGCGCACCGCCGGATGGAACCTGGTATATGCTGTTGATGACGCCAGCAAGGGTATTCATAATCCGGCTTATATGGTGCAATTGCTACAACAAAGCGTTTTATTCCTCGATCCGACCTATAGCTTTGGCAATGGGCTCTACAAGCGGGGAAGCGCAACCACGTTCGCAGCAGCGCGAGTAGAATAAGTTTTGATTCATTTGTTGATTTAGGATTTAAAAGCCCCCCGGTTCACCGGGGGGCTTTTTATTTTGGTTTGAATTCCGTTTTCATACTTACTGCTATTACTAAAGCAGAAAGGAGCCGGTGGCTATGATAGTTGCCGCGCTCAACAAGATCATGATAAGATCGGGCATAACTTTAAATCTTTTTATGATGGTTTTTAAAAACCTGATGCCCAGGGCAAGCGAAACCAATATGGATGCCCACGCTGCAAAATGATTGCCCTCTGAGATCCCGTATGCGCACACCAGCAAAATGATTCCCGATATAGTTCCTGCAATTAGCGACGGCAGGCTTGATGCTTTTAGATACCCAATAAATCCTCCGATTAAACTGAAGATACCATAAAATCCGACGATAAGCCAAACACTAACCATAATTCGTTCCTTTCAACATGTCCCAATATTCTTTTTGTGCAAATTGAGCCATTAGTTTGCCCTCGCAAACAAACCATTAATTTGTTTAACTCCTGAAAATGTTCCGAATTAAATTTTTGACGCATGGTTGAGTTGCGGACAACTTGTTGTTTTTTTTCCGACCGGGCTGTTTAATCCGAAAGGCGGAAATGGCATGTATCTGAACAATAAAGGATGAAGAATAATGCAACGGTTTGGGAAATTTGCGGGATGGGGCATTCTAATGTAGATTCGGAAGAATAAATATCTTGAGTTGACACCGAATTTATCAGATATGAAATTGTTCGGCAGGAAAACACCGGAATTCAGATGAACGAGAAAGAAAAAGATTTCTACCAGAAATTGAGAAGGCAGGCGAATTCATGGCTGGAGAAAAACCTGCACCAGGATAAAAGATGGACTGAGTTTGTTCTGTTGGCTCCCGATATTTTTCATCTGCTGACCCGGCTGGTAATGGATGAAGAAGTTCCCAGGAGCAAAAAGGTGAAATTGGGGATCGCAATCGCCTATTTTATTTCTCCGGTTGATCTTCTTCCCGAAGCGCTTTTAGGCCCAATAGGCTACCTGGATGATGTGACATTGGCAGCCTACGTGCTCAACGATATTATCAATGATGTTGATCCGCAAATAATCATCCGTAACTGGGCCGGCGACCACGATATTCTCAACCTTGTTAAAACAATTTTGCTCAATTCGGACCGGATGCTGGGAAGCGGCTTGTGGAAGAAGATTAAAAACCGTATTTGAATGAATAGTGACCTGGAAATCCTGAAATTCGCTGGCAGAACTTCACCTTGAATTCTGGAATAAAATCCCATCTTGAGTGCCCTGCTGCGTGTTGCAATGATTACCTGCAGAATGGAAAAAACAGCTTGCGCTGAATTCTCGATGCATTTAAATTTTGACCGCAAAATTGCGAGCCGAGGTGGTGGAATTGGCAGACGCGCTAGGTTCAGGACCTAGTGGGCTTTGCGCCCGTGCGGGTTCGAGTCCCGCTCTCGGCACAGACTCAGCCTTGAGATTTCGTCAAGGCTTTTTCATTTAACACCTTCTAAAAGCCCGGGTTTTCCAGGGGGGGGATCTGCCAGGGAGGAGATCAAGCGAATGGCCGAAAAACACTTCAACGAGCAGAGAAAATTTGCCGAGCTTTACCTGGTTCCGCTGCTGGAATCGCATATTCCGGATTTTCGGGAGAAGCAGGTTCTGGAAGTCGGTTGCGCCGAAGCCGGGTTGCTGGATTATTTGCAGCAATTAGGCATGAGCGGTGTTGGCGTGGAGTTGGAAGCACATCGCGTGCAGACTGCGAAAGAATTGAATCCCAATTTGGAGGTGATGGTTGGCGACATTACCGACCGCACGCTGCTGCAGAAGATTCCCCGTCGCTTCGATGTGGTGATTATGCGGGATGTAATCGAGCACGTTCCCGACCGGGAAAGCGCGCTGCAAATTATCCGGGATTTCCTGAATCCGGGCGGATACCTTTTTATTACTTTTCCGCCCCGGTTTTCAGCCTTTGCCGGGCACCAGCAGCATGCCCGCTCTTTCCTCAAACGTACCCCTTTTGTTCACCTGCTGCCTGAATTCTTGTGGCGCTGGATCGGGCATCGGTTGGGAGAGAACGACGAATACCTGGATTCGGTGATGCACAACTACCGGATCGGCCTCTCGATTCACCAGTTCGAAAAGACCTACCGAAAATTGGGCTACCAGGAAATTGTCAGGGATGTTTTTCTGCTGCGGCCAATATTCAAGTTCCGCATGGGAACGCCCATCATCAAATTTCCCAACATTCCGTTTCTGCGGGAATTTAAAACTACCGGCTGCGAATATCTTCTCCGCAAACCGTAAAAAGGGAAGTGAATTTTGTTGGAATTTCAATCAAGAAGAATGACAACCAACTTGCGCTGGAATAAACTGGGGAAATTTGCCTGAAAAAGCAGATTATCCAATTATTATAAAATAACTTTTAGGAACTTTCGTTTCCCAACTTTTAGAATCTTCTCCCCGGTTCCACTCAATTCAAGAAGCTCATCGGAAACGGCTTCCCCATCGATTTTTACACCGCCCTGGCGTATCAGGCGACGGGCCTCGCCCTTCCCGCCGACCAAACCGGCTTCCAGCATAATGTCGATCAGCCGCTGCGATTGCCCGGTGAGCCGGTACTCCGGAATGTCGTCCGGAACCTCATGTTCTTTGTGGATGAGATCGAAATGGGCCTCGGCCGCCTCGGCTTCCTTCTGCCCATGATACATGCGGACAATGGTTCTCGCCAGGTATCGTTTCACGACAACCGGGTTGACGGTTTGATTCTCAAGCTGGTTTCCGATCTTCTTCAGTTCATCCAGATCAACATCGGTTACCAGTTCAAAATAGGAGTAAATCAAGTTGTCGGGAATTCGCATAGTTTTGCCAAACATTTCTTCCGGTAGCTCGTCGATCCCGATATAATTGCCCAGCGATTTGCTCATTCGCTGCACACCGTCAATTCCTTCCAGCACCGGCAGTGTGAGCACGACCTGCGATTCCTGTCCGTACTCCTTCTGAATTTGGCGCCCGATTACCAGGTTGAATTTTTGCTCGGTGGCGCCAATCTCGACGTCCGCCTGGATCATTACCGAATCGTATCCCTGCATAAGGGGGTAGAAGAACTCATGAATGCTGATCGGCTGCTGATTGCCGTAGCGTTTTGAAAAATCGTCCCTTTCCAGCATTCTGGCCACGGTGAACTTGGAAGCCAGCGCCATGATCTCGGCAAAACTCATTTGGCTGAACCATTCACCATTATAGCGGACCTCAACCTTGTCGCGGTCCAATATCTTGAAAAATTGTTTCTCGTAGGTGCGGGCGTTCTCGATCACCTCTTCATGAGTCAGGCGGGGTCGGGTTGAATTTTTTTCGCTGGGATCACCAACCATGCCGGTGTAATCCCCGATAATCACCACCACCTGGTGGCCCAGTTCCTGGAATTGCCGCAATTTGCGAATTCCCACTGTGTGGCCGAGGTGAATGTCAGGGGCTGTGGGATCGAAACCCTGCTTGATTCTCAAGGGCTTACCGGTACGGTAGCTTCGTTCCAGTTTCTGTTTCAACTCCTCCGTTGGAATAAGATCGACAGTTCCGCGGCCAATTATTTTCAATTGCTCTTCAACTGGCAAAAACTTGCTGGACATAAACAGCGACTCCTATTTGATCCTGAATTTTTTTTCCATTCGTTTCATTTCCCGCGCCTGGTCACGCCGGGCAATGTCCTGCCGTTTGTCAAACTGGCGTTTTCCGGCAGCCACACCAATCTCCACCTTCGCCATGCCCTCTTTGAAATATACCCGCAGCGGGATTAGTGTGACGCCTTTTTCCATCACCTTCCGGTGAATTCGCCGGATTTCCGCTTTGTGCATCAGGAGCTTGCGTTCCCGTTCCGGTTCGTGCTCCGTGTAACCGCTGTGAGAATAAGGGCTGATATGCATTCCGATGATCCATGCTTCATCATCTCTGATTCGGGCATAACTGTCCTTCAAATTGCATCTTCCCTCGCGGAGCGACTTTACTTCGGTGCCGGTTAATACGAGGCCGGCTTCCAGCTTCTCTAAGATCTGGTAATCGAAAAATGCTTTCTTGTTTTTAGTGACTACTTTTAATCCATCTGCCATCTTCAAAGCCTGCAACTTAAGAGAGAAATAAAGCAGGAAAAAATAGGGAAGAAGCCCCGGTTATTCAAGGGGAAAATTTAAATCGGTAGTGAAATATCAATTGTTTCCTTCAACGCATTGTAGGTTTTGTCACTGCAGAAGTCGTAATCATAATCATACGTGAAATCTTAATCCTGCTCGTTTTGGTGACCAATGCACTGCAAACAGAACAGGGCGGTCAAAGCACAGAGAAGTGATGGTTCCCGGCGGTTCTTCTCCTGTTCCCACATCATTTCAGCAATCCGATATTCGGATTTTCGATAAAATGTTGAGAATCTTCAGTTAATCCCAATTTTGCTTTTGACATTTTACATTGAATTGTTTATTTTAAATTCGGATAAAAACAGAAGGTGCAGCATGGATATCAAAAGTTCTGCCCGAAAAGAAGGTGATATTGTTATTTTTACGATCCTGGACAAGCAGGTAAATCACAGCAATGCGGCATCTTTAAAAGAAAAAATATTCCTCGAGATTGCCGATGGCAATAACCGGATTGTTCTTGATCTGCAAAATGTAAATGACATGGACAGTTCCGGGCTTGGGGCCTTGCTTTTTGGCAAACGCCAGGCAGATAATGCCGGCGGCAATATGGTGTTGGGAGCGGTTACCCCGACCGTGCAAACCATGATTCGCATTGCTCAGCTCGCGCGCGTTTTTGAGATGCAGGCCACCGTGGAAAATGCCGTTGCTTCTTTAAATAAGTAAGAACTATTCTATCCCGCCGGTGTATAAGTCAATTATTATTTAGCGTTGAAGAAATTCTTGGTTTAAGAAGTAGATTTGATGAATCGAAAAGAGCGTAAAATATTCATTATCGCATTGGTGCTGTCTGTCCTGCTCCATGTAGTCGGCCTTATTATTTTGAACAAGCAATATCTTTTCGGTTCAACAGCGATTGAAAAGGCGGCAACGCCTGAGCCGCTGGAGCTTGTTTTTGAGCAGCCCAAAACACAACCGGAAAAACAAATTCCACAGAAGTTTTACGAGTTGGTGGAAAACCCGAATGCCACCGGCAAAAATCCGCAAGCGTCGGACATGTTGTCCAGCCAATCTTCCCTCTCCCAGGCGCCGGTAATTCAGCCCGGACAGTTGCGTGCGGTGCCCGGCAGCGATGTTGAAAAAAATCGCCAGTCGCAGTCGCAGCCACAGGATAGAACGCAGGAGTCCGAGCAGAAACAGGACGCATCTGAAAGCGGGTTGTTGGCTTACCGCTCGTCCCCGGCTTTTAACCGATCCGCTCTTACCGGGCAAGAGCAGCAAAAAAGCCAGCAAGCAAAGCCGGAAGACCAAATGGAAGAAGAGCAGCAGGTGGGCGAAACTTCACAAAGGCCAGACGGCTTTAATGCGGATTTGGTTGGCGATTTTGCCTTAAGCACTTATTCCTGGAACTGGGCACCATACATGCTGGCGTTCAAACGAAAGATTTACCGGGTATGGTTTCCTCCGCCGGCATATTCGGAATTGGGGCTCATTCATGGGTACACCATCGTGCGCTTCACGATTACCCGGGCGGGCGATATGCGGCATTTTGAGGTTTTGCGTCAGGTGGGGCACCAGTCTCTGGAGCAAAGCTCGGTGAACGCTATTCACGCCATGTTTCCATTCCTGGCATTGCCCAAAGAGTTCCCGGACGATTCACTGAACATAACCATAAAGATGATCTACCCGGACTTGCGGCAATATAATGCGGCAAACGAATAGGAATTATTCACTTGTGTCAATATTCGAATAGAATGCAAAACAGAGGGCGTTATGTTAGAACTGTTTATTAAAGGCGGTGTAATGATGTACCCGCTGATTTTGAGCTCCATCCTTGCGCTGGCCTTCATCATCGAGCGATTTTGGTATCTGCGGCGGAAAAAGATTCTTGTCCCTGAAATCGTAGGAGTTCTGGACCAGATCAATTCTCCGGCCGATTTGAATTTGGCGAAATCGGTCTGCAAGAAATTTGAAGGTCCTTTTTCGCGAATACTCCAAACCGGAATCGAGAATCAGGATTTGCCCCCCGATGAGCTGCGGGCGCTGGTGGAAGACGACGGCCGCCAGGAGGTGCGCACACTTCAGAGAGGCCTGGTAACCTTGGAAACAATTGCCAATGCCGCCCCGCTGCTGGGACTGCTGGGAACTGTGTTGGGCATGATAAAGGTGTTCGATATTATCGAGACGCTTGGCGTGGGACAGGCCAAGGCGCTTTCCGGCGGTATTTCCGAAGCTTTAATCACTACCGCAACCGGCCTCTTTATCGGCATTCCGGTTTTGGTGGCATATAATTATTTCAATTCCCGCTCGGAAGCTTTCGTGCTGGATATGGAAAAATATGTTCTTGTTCTGTTGAACAAACTTATCCGCTTTCAGCGGCAGGATAATTTGGAAAAGATCGAAAGTCTTAACCTGAGATCAAAATAAAACCAGGTATTCATAAACTTCCTTCTTTTATTGGAAGGGAACCTTAAAATCTTGCGGATTTGTAATATGAAAACCATTTTTGCAGGGATTTCTGGAATCATTAAAAAAGGGACCTTTTTCGCTTTAATTCTGGCAGCCTTTCATTTTATTGGTTGCACAAAAGCGTACCGGCCCGTTTCCGACTGGGAGCAAGAGACTTTCAGCCAGGCTGCTTTTGATGTCTACCCGGACGATGTGAGGGCTGATATTTACCAATATGAGAACACGATGGTTGCCTGGGTCGGCGTTATTCAGGAAAGCGAATTTTATGAGAACAAGGATAACTATGAAGTTGCGTTGCTGATCGATCACCGCTATTTCAACTGGAAGGGAGACGTTACCCAATCCCACCTGATGTATTATCCGTCAATCCGGGGTGAAGGCCTGTTCCAGGTAAACTGGCATTTGAAAAAGGACGCCGACCTGGACTATTTCCAGGAAAAGTTCGCGGTTGGAAACCTGGCGGTCGCTTACGGGATTCCGGATAGCCTGGCTGACAATGTGATCCTGCTGGACTGCAAATACCTGCGGGTCATCGACCGGGATCATTTTCGTGCCGACCTGTTGGATTACATTCCCAAAGACCGTCAGGCGCACTGGGTAAAGCCAACCGGCAATAATTGAAATAAGGATATCCCGGCTTCGCGAATTTCGTCTTCGGTGTCATTAGCAGGGCCAGGGGAGCAGAAATCAACAATTCTTTGAAATGCAATCCCACATTTGGCCCCCTGGCGGACACACAAGAATTTTTTCTCTACCAGGGCACTCCCTGGGAAGCTCCCATTCCCGGTCCCAACAATAACGCGTTTATCAGCAACCTCCCGCTCCCATGAAAGTAAGCCCGGAAGTAGGGATCATTGGCAAATAAAATCATCTGCCCTTTTCCCAGCTTTTCCCGGGTCAGGTAAGCGGTGTTTTCCCAGCGGGTCCTGGCTTCCGGCCACAACAGCCCGGCAAGACGCAGGCTGGCGCCATCGCTCAGCCGGGCGGCGGCCTCCACCGGCTCTTTGGAGAGAAATGCGTAACTGGTGTACAGGATGACCGGGACTTTATCTCCGGTGCCAAAGGTCAGCCAGTCGTTCGGATCCAGGTTGGCGCGCAGAATGGCACCCCGCGGCTGAAATAGCCGCCAACGGGCGTCTTTCTGCTTCATCGCTCGCAGCATTGGCTTTGATGGCTCTTTCATGTGAAACGTGTCTTCCAGGACCGACGGTCTGTTCCAGAAGGCCAGGCTGTCCACCGATTCATGGCCGACTTTTTTCTCCTGCTCTGCCGCACGTTTATAAAATTCCAGCTCCTTCAACGACTGGCGGCGAAGTTTTACCTTGCTCAGTGCCACCGCGCTGTCGGCCAGGAATGCGGCGGCACCGCCAATCCCGACCAGCGTTCCGCCTGCCTCCGTCCAGGATTTCAGCTTCTCGACTCCCGCTTTGCCGAATATCTTCTGGTAGGTCTCCGCGCCGCCCCGGCTTGAAGGCAGAATGAGCACGTTATATTTGCGGAGATCGAAGTGGGCGAAATTGGTGTAATCAAGCACCGAATGTTGGATCTTCAACCGGCGGTCCAGCAGAAACCACAGCGACGAAAAACTGGTCGTGCTGATGGCTGGACCGGTCAGCAGCGCAATTCGCGGTTCTGCCAGCAGAATAAAATTATTGCCACCCAGGTCGGGGCCGACTTCACTCAGGGCCGTGTTTACTCCATAGATTGTCGCGCCGGTTTTCTGGGATATTTGCACCACATCATCCATTAGGGAAGGGGGATTTTCGTTTGTCCGCAATAAAATGCTCCCGCGCGGGAAGTCGTGCCCCGCAATGGCGAACGGCTTTTGGGCTGCACGGAGATTGTATCCTTTGGAAAGCAATTGAACGGTGGTTTCCACCGCGCGGTCGTCTGCATAATCGAAAACGAAACCGTAGGCAAGTGAGGTATTCACGATTTTGCCGACCCCCGGTGGCACCCTGTCCACAGGTGTGGTCTTCACAGATGGGTATTTTGCCGACCAGTAGGTCTCCACGTTGTAAGCCAGCGGCAGCGACCAGGCGCTGACTTCATATAAACGGGTTTCCTTTTCGCGCAGCAGCGATTCCCTTTCGTCCTTCAGGAATTGAGTGGTGGTATGCGGGTCGAATTCGAGCATCGCAAGAATGAACGGCTGCAGCGGTTGGTCCAGCCGGATGACATAAGTTCCTGCCGGCAAGGTCTTGGAAATCTCGATTTTGCTCCAGTAGCCGTGCAAATCGCTCATCTGAAAATTCTCGGAGGCCCGGCTGATTTCCACGTTTTGCAGCAAAAGGGTTTGAACCAGCTCCCGGGCCCGCTCCGGATTGTTCCCCGGCAGCAGGTAAAAAACCTTCGGTGCATTCTTCTTTTTGATGTTCAGGGCAGCGTTCTTTGCAGCGAAAAAATCCTCCAGCAGGGCCAGCCGGTCTCCGGCGGCGGTGGAGAGGTTGGCCATGGAGCTGACGAACTGGTGATCTACCGCTTCCCGGAAGGTCAGGATCGTGCCGTCCGCCCGTTTTACCATCGAACCATCCGTTCCCGCCTGCTCGTACAAAATGCTTACCGCACCCCACAAAAAGGGAAGGGTGCTGCCGTAACCGGGATACCAGTCCTCCAGCCATTCCCGCGTGTAGTAGCTCCAACCGAAATGATCCCAGGCATCTGCCTGGTCCTGCGCGAAACGCTTCGACCAGTCGCGCATCGTCTGATTTATATTGGGATTACGCGGCTCGCGTGACGGCGGAAAAAGATAGGTGTCCAATCCTCCCATCTCATGAGAATCTACAACCAGTTGCGGATTCCACGACATGATTGCTTTGGTTCGCGCCCTGCTTTCGGGATTTACGAGCAGCATCCAGTCGCGATTCAGGTCGAACAGGTAATGATTTCCTCTTCCCCAAGGCCAAACGCTGGTGTGCTGAATACTCTGCATGTCGGGGCTCACCATGTTACCGTTCCATTGCCGCAATTGCGCTAAGAAGCGTTCCCTGCCGTCCGGATTTTCCATGGGATGAATGCAGACAACCAGTTCGTGTCTTATTTTCTCAGTGAGCGTGTCGGTGCCGGCCGCTAACTGGTAAGCAAGCCGGAGAGAGGCATCGGTGCTTGAGATCTCGTCTCCGTGGATTCCGTACATCATCCAGGCGATGGCGGGAGTAGATCCGATTATATCCTGCGGCCGGTCCCCGGAAGCCAATGTCCGGGGATCCGCAAGTTTAGCGATATTACTTCGAATTTCCGGCAGCCGGGCCAGATTCTCCTCCGAGGTAATCACCGCATAGTGCAGTTTCCGCATTTCGAAGGTTTCGCCGAATTCTACCAATTGTACGCGCGGAGACACCGCGGCAAGTTTTTGCAGATAGGCAATCGCCTGATCATACCGTACCGGCTTTTGGCCTGAGGGGAAGCCCAAAACTTCATCCGGCGATGGAATCCCGGCCTGGTAGGTTCCGGATGGGAAATAGGGCAATGCCCTTTGCTGCGCCAGCAGCGATGAGCCCGGCATCCCGCACAGCAGCAAGATAGTGAGAGCAATCGTGAAAACCGGATAAATTCGAATTTGAGACATGGAAATGGACCTCCTCTGAAATAAAGCTGGGAATAATTGTTGGCTGATTTCACCGGGAATCGATGCGCCGGCGGGCATTTGTCCTGACTGGCCAGAAGAAGTTAAGCAGGTGATTAAAAATGTCCAAGAATTTTGTAACGTCGGGGGGAGTGTAAAAATTGCTCGGTCTGCCGGGTTGTATTCCCTGATCCGACGGATAAATATGTGCTGTCAGAATGATTCGAATTTGCCTGCCGCTACTGCTTTGTCAGATCGCTAATCGAGCCAAGTGCGTAGCCCCTTCTCTTGATTTCCCTGATGAGCTTCGGCATGGTCTCGAAAATGTGGTTATTGTCGCGGTGCGAGCCCAGGTGCATTAAGACAATGATCCCGTTTAGCCCCTGGGGCCTGCTCCTTTCTTCGGCCATGATGTGCTGGTAAATCTCTGCGGGCGTGCGATACAATTTCGAAGAGGCATCCGTGATCCAATCGTAGGTGTCGAATCCTTTTGTCCACCTCACATGTAAATATCCAAGCTCCGCAGCCCAGGTAAGTATCTGCCGGTTGTATTCGCCGTACGGCGCCCGCCAGTATGGTTTCAGATGTTTGCCTGAGATCCCGAAAAAGATGCTGTCCGTTTTCAGCAATTCCCGCTGCAAGAATTTCCGTGTGACCTCCGGCCGCGTGTCCTGCCGGTAATTTTCGCTGTAGGTTGTCAGGTGTGGATGATCGAATGTGTGGTTGCCGATCTCGTGCCCGTCCTTCAGCATTTCCCGGACCAGGCTGGGGTGCTTTTCCATAAATTTACCGGTTAAAAACAGCGTGCAATGGAGATTGTTTTGCCGCAGAATTTCCAGAATCTCCTCGGTGTGCGCATCGTCCGAACCGCCGTCAAAAGTGAGGGCCAGCATTTTGTTGGATACGCTGCCAATGTTCAGGGAGTGGCGAAGAAGCTCCACCTGCGATTTTTGGTATTGAACAGAAAGCTGATCATTATATACGGTTTTTTGGTTTTCATTTAAAACCACCATCTGAAAACGGTTTTGGCCGTATTTTAGCGGCAGTGAGAATTGTTCTTCTTCGTCGTGGTTTATAAATTTCGAAATCACGGGCTTTCCATCTGCCCAGATATTGATTGCCCAGTTTTTCCGCAACGCCAGTTTCAATGTGTAATTATTTTGCCGCTGAACGCCAGGGGCTTCGAACTGTAATTTTTGAAAACCGGCGTCATAATTTCCTAAATAGGAATGCAATGCGGAGAAATAAGCCGAATCAGGCCTTGAGGCTGCTACCGCAACTGTTTCCAGAGAATTCAATTTATTATTAAAATAAAATGATTGTCCGACTACAAAAAGGAGCAGGACGATTTGCATCGCCGCCAGAATCCACAGCTTTTTGGCGCGAATTGCCTGGCCGATTTGTTGTGTCTTGAATTTTATATAACAGTTCCGGCTGCAAAAATAATGGTGTTCCATTGTCAACCGGCAATCTGCACAAATAGATTCTTTGCAATGAAAGCAGCGATAGTGAGCGATCCGCTCCGAATGATTCTTACAGAAATGAATTTCCATTCCGCAGACCTTCCTTGTAATGAATAAATTCCAAATCGGTGATCAAGTGGCGTCAATCGCCGGAGCTGCAGATGCTAATTATCGTCCCGATGCACAAAATAATTAAATGAACCCGGGAAAGCGAAAAACCACGCTATTCCCAAATCTCGATTCTCCATTTTTTTTGCAGTGCAAATTCCCGGAGCTTCTTCGTAGGATTTACTGCCACGGCTTCGCCGAAAAGAAGCATGTGATCGATATCGGCATCGTGGTTGGCAAACACAATGGAGTCCGGGAAATCAATTTTCCAAATCTTTTGCGCCTGTAGCAGGAGCAGCGTTTTCCGCTTTCCATACGGATGCAAATTATCGATTTGCCCGGTGAACCGACTCTCCTTTATAGACATTTTTGCGGTGATCACAGCATCCGGTTCCAGGAAACGGCACAAAGGGAGCGTAAGAAAATCCGGCGAGCCGCTCATAACCATGATTCTGAACCCCTCTTCCCGAAGCGCCTTCATGGTTTGCAATCCCGCAGCAGAAAGCCCCGGTATGACTTGTTTTCTTACAAAACGCCGTGCCTCCTTTGCGATGACTGACAACGGCAAATCTTTCAGGTAGTACTTATTTTTCTTGAAGGCGTCCTCCGGTTTTTCGGCTGCCATTCTCACCAGACCGGCAAGAAAATAGGAAAAAATGTTGGAAATTGGCAGCGCGCAGTTGCTAAGCATGTGCAGGATAAACATTTTCTCCATCGAGCTCGAAGGAAGCAGTGTGCCGTCCACGTCGAAAACCGCCCAGCGCGTCATCGGTTAATCATCCTCTTTGAAAGCGCGTGGCAGATATTTATCGAACAGGTAAAATCGTCCGTCTACCAGAACCGGGATTCCCCGGATAAGATTAAATGCCACCGTTACCCAAACAATTACTTCGGTAAAAAGAACGCCTTTCGAATACCAGTTTTGAGAAATCCAGTGAAAGCCCTGGTCGAAGCCCTTTTGGAAGGCCAGGATTAAACCCAACAGCACAAAAGCGACAACCTTTAATCCGCCGTACACCGCGCGACTGAATCGTGAAGCAGTCAAAAACCGGCTGACGGAAGATTTCATCATCGTTTTTTGGCCGAATGGCGTTCTTCCTTCCCGGCTGAAGGCCACACTCCGGAGCGTGTCCACCAGGAAACTGCGGGTAATAAAAATGACCGGCACCCAGAAACTGACAATGTCCATCGCGGCATAAAATATGAGAAAAATGTGTTCGACAATCCGGTCGCCTGCGATATCGAACAACGCCCCAAAGTCGCTGGCGACGCCCAATTTGCGTGCAACATAGCCATCCAGCGAATCCAGGTAGATCACAAGTATGGTAAGAACCACAGCTGCAAGCCGGTAGTAAAACGCTCCCTGGAAAAGTACGATTACAAAAAATACAAGAACGATTCTTCCAATGGTTATAATATTGGCTGCCATGCGGTGTCCTTTTTTGCAATTTTAAAGACGGCAGGATCCGAACTCTTTTTAAAGAATTTCCATCTTCATAAATACAATTTAATGCGCGTGGGAGTAAATATGCAATACCTACGATGATTTATCGGTAATTCGTTCGCCTTCCGTAAACACTCAGTCAGCCCCGGCCTTTTTCGGTGTGGATAATTCAGCGTATCTCAATTCTTTACAAAATGATTGGTCTTGTAACATAGACTGACTAAATTTTTGCGCTTTGGAGAAGAAATGAAAACCGCAGAATTCTTGAAATATGAAATCAATGCCCGGCAGGCAGAATCGCTGCCACTGGAGTGGGAGTCTGTCTTTGGCCGAATGGCCCCGCTGGCGCTCGAAATCGGTTGCGGGAACGGCGAATTTCTGGTCGACTGGGCACAATCGCGACCGGAGTGGAATTTTGTCGGAATCGAGATTTCCATGGAATCCGTTTGGCGCATCCAACATCGCATTTTCCGGAACGATTTGCGAAATGTTCGCGTCCTGCGTGAAGATGCGCGGTTTGCACTGCGAGAATTATTCCCGGATGCCAGCCTGCGTCATGTGATGATGAATTTCCCGGATCCATGGCCGAAAGAAAAACATCGCCGGAGGCGGACAATTAAACCGGAATTTGTAGGGACATTGGCAGCGCTTTTGGAAATCGGAGGTTACTTTGAGCTGGTAACCGACCAAGATTGGTATGCCGGAGATGCCGGCGCGTTGTTTAAAGAATCCGAGTGTTTTGATCTGCAGCCGGTTGAAGTCGATCCGATTCGTCCCGTTACGACCAAATACGAGAGAAAATGGCGCAAAGAAGGAAGACACACTTTCAGGATGAAAGCGACCCAAAAAAAGAAATTAGCCATCCACCGAATTGTGGAAGGGGGAGAAATGCCACACGTAATTTTACACCGCCGGATGGACTCGGGAAAAATACTGGCTTTAAACGGCCTGGTGGTAAAGCATTCTGATTCGGTCTTTGCCGTCAAAGAAATATTTATGAAGCCGGACGACAGAGCATGCATGTTGCGAATGGTGGCATCGGATAAAGATTATACGCAAAACTTTTTTATTTTAATTGCAGAACATCGGGATGGATTTATTGTTAAAATCGATGCCGGAATTCAACCGTATCGAACGCCGGCTGTAAAATTTGCCGTTTTCGAAATCGGGCGGCTATTAGACAAAGATTGACCTTGCCGAAGATATGAAAATTTTTTGAAATATTGTCGTGCGGCAGGATATGACGGACCGTATTATTCCGTGAAATCAGCTTTTCCTGGAAAACCGGCTTGTCCATAATTTGTTTAAGTGTATTAATTTATAATTATTTAGATTTATTATTGCAAAATATTTTTCAATTGACTTCATTAGGGCATTCCAGTATATTTTTTGCTTGTTAATTTGGAGCAATATGTATAAAAGAAATAAATTATTCGGTTATTAATTACGGAGGATATTTTTCGAATGCGCCGAAATATAACTGTCAAAGCAGGCATTATTGTATTTTTTGTTTTACTCTTTCTTTACCTGCTTTATCCAACGATAAAGTTTAATTACCTGCTCAGCAAATCCGGTAAGGAAAAGCTCAGAATCGAAGATCCAAAAGCTTATGAACACCTGCTGGATAATTCGATAAAGCTGGGACTTGATTTGCAGGGCGGCATGCACGTCGTTATGGAAGTCGATGTAGAAGAGCTTGTAAAAGCTCTGGCCAAAAATAAAGATGAGAGATTCGACCAGGCCTGGAATGAAGCACATAAGATCGCTGCGGCACAGGATCGCGATTTCATCACCGTTTTTGCGGAGCAGTTGGAAAATAAGGGTGCGGATCTGGCCCGTTATTATGGCTCACAGACACGCAAAAATAAGAGTGAGATCCTGAGTTACCTGCACACGCAGTCAAACGAAGCTATTAACCGCTCCCTGGAAATTATCCGGAACCGGGTCGACCAGTTTGGCGTGTCCGAACCGACTATACAGAAACAGGGAAATAAGCGAATAATCGTAGAGCTTGCAGGCATTACCGATCCTGCCCGTGTGCGGAAGCTGCTCGGGGAAACCGCCCAGTTGGAATTCCGGCTGCTAAAAGATCAGGAAATTACCCAAAATGTTGCGACCAAAATAAACGAATATATTCGCGGGAGAATTCCGGAGGAAGACACGGTAAAAACCGATGCACAGAAGGACACATCGGTCGTAACGCCGGAACAGATATTCGGCAAAACGGAAGAAAAAACCACCCCCGACACAGCCAAGATGGACTCCGCTGCCATAGCACGTGAGCAGCTTTTTAAGGAAAACCTGTTTTTTGCTTACCCGGGAGATCCGCAGCGACTGATGGTTCCCAAAGAGAACGAACCTCGCTTGCGATTGATTCTCCAGGATCCTGAAATCCAAAAAATTATAAGCACCGAGGCTGGAAGCGCCGAATTCCTCTGGGGGCAGCTAAATCCCAGCGGGGAATATTACTCCATCTACCTGGTGGAAAAGGAGCCTGAATTAACCGGTGAAACCATTGTGGACGCCTACCCGCAGCCCAGCAGCGGCTACGAAGCCGGCTCCCTTGGCAAGTTTGAGGTCTCTTTAACTTTTAACGACGACGGTGCCCGGATTTTCTCGCGGGTTACCGGCGCCAACCTTGGAAAAAGGCTGGCTATTATTCTGGATGGAAAAGTGCACTCCGCTCCCACAATTCAGGCTAAGATCAGGGATGGTCGTGCCCGCATCACCGGTCTGGAAAGCATGGAAGAAGCAAAGGACCTGGCGGTAGTGTTGAAAGCCGGTGCACTTCCGGCACCTGTACGGCTTATGGAAGAACGGACGGTTGGTCCCTCCCTGGGCCGCGATTCAATTACCAAAGGCACCAATTCGGCCATTTTAGGTCTCATCCTGGTGGCGCTCTTCATGATTGTCTATTATAAATTTTCAGGACTGGTAGCCGATATTGCGCTGGTATTCAATATTATCATCCTGATGGGTGTGATGTCCTATTTTCATGCCACACTGACCCTTCCCGGTATTGCCGGAATCATTCTGACTATCGGTATGGCGGTTGATGCCAACGTGCTTATTTTCGAAAGGATACGAGAGGAAATGGATAAAGGCAAAACCGTCTGGTCATCGATCGAAACCGGTTATGGGCGTGCCTTTATTACTATCTTGGATGCCAATGTTACGACATTGATAGCCGGCGTTGTTCTTTACAATTTTGGTTCCGGTCCCATCAAGGGATTTGCATTGACCCTCATGATCGGTATCATCGCCAGTATGTTTACGGCTATTTTTGTAACGCGGACGATTTTCGAATTCTTGTTAGAACGAAAAGTCATGAAGAAACTGAGCATCTAACAGCGACGATTTTTAAATAAGGAGATACAAAAGAAATGCGATTCTTCCAAAATCCAAACGTTGATTTTATGGTTTCCAGGAAATTTGCGTTTATTCTATCCGGATCATTGATTTTAATGGGGATCATATCCCTTATATTACACGGCGGTCCCCGGTATAGTGTCGACTTTCGCGGCGGCACGTTCATGGAAATCCGATTTGAAGACAAGGCGAATCCCGCACAGCCCATTGATGTGCCGATTTCCCCAATACGCAAAGTATTTGGGGAGTTTGGGATGGGAAGTGCCGAAATAAAACATTATGGATCGAATCAGGAGGTTTCTGCCCGGGTCGATGCCACCGAGAACACCGACCAGTTGTTTAACGACGTTACCGGGAAGCTCTCCCAGGAATTTCCCAATTACAATGTAATTGAAATGCGGAAAGAAACGGTAGGGCCGAAAGTCGGGAAAGAGTTGGTGGGCGCCGCCATCCTGGCGATTTTTTGGGCGATCATTTTTATCCTCATTTATATTATGTGGCGTTTTGAATTCCGCTTTGGCGTTGGCGCGGTTGTCGCGCTAATACACGATGTGGTGATTACGGTGGGCATTTTTTCGATTCTTAACAAGGAGATCTCAATCGCAATTGTGGCGGCGCTCCTCACCATTGTCGGTTACTCGCTGAATGACACCATTGTGGTTTACGACCGGATTCGTGAAAACCTGAAGGCCTTTAAACGCCAGTCGTTCGATTTTTCCGGCATTATAAACCGCAGCATCAACGAAACTCTCAGCCGCACAATTATAACTTCCGGAACTACCCTGCTGGTAGTTGTTGTGCTCTTCCTGTTTGGCGGTGAGGTGATCAAAGATTTTGCATTCGCGCTGTTGGTGGGTATTGTGGTCGGAACCTATTCATCTATATATGTGGCTTCTCCCATCCTGGTAGAGTGGGAGCAACGCAGAAGATCGAAGATAAGGGATAAGAAATAGAAAAATTCGAGATGCCTTAATTTCCCTGGCAATGAAACTAAAATTCATATAACAGGAAAGTAAAAATGAAATTCACAGAAGTTCGGGTTAACGATATCCTTGTTTTGAATCTGGACGGCAATCTGATGGGCGGGCCGGAAGCCGTTTTAATAAACGAAGCGGTAAACCGTTTTCTGGATGAGGGTTCACTGAAGCTGGTAATCAATTTGGAGCATGTGGAACGCGTGAACAGCAGCGGACTTGGAATCCTGATTAAGGCATTAACGACATACAAAACAAATGGCGGTGAGCTGAAATTGGCGAATGTAAACCCCAAAGTCGAAAATCTGCTGGTAATTACCAAGCTCAATTCTATTCTGGAATCATATGAATCAGTAGAATCCGCCGTAAATAGCTATTAAATCTACACCATGACATTTTCAGCACGAAAAGAATATTTAACTCCGGTGGATTAAGCCGGAGTTTTTTATTTAAGGAGGACGGATATTATGCCTGTAACGGTGGTAGTTGGCGCCCAGTGGGGAGATGAGGGAAAGGGGAAAATTGTTGACATATTAAGTGCCGGGATGGACCTGGTGGCGCGCTACCAGGGCGGGGCGAATGCCGGACATACCATCAATTTACAGGGTGAACAGTATATTTTGCACCTGATTCCAAGCGGCATTTTGCATCCTCAAACAACCTGCATCATCGGCAACGGGGTAGTCGTTGATCTGGTTGCGCTGCTGGATGAAGTGAAATTGCTGGAAGAAAAAGGCATCCGCGTGACAGACAGAATTTTTCTCAGCGACCGTGCACACGCCATATTTTCTTATCACAAAATTCTGGATCAACTAAATGAAGCGCGGGACGATTTGCAGCGAATCGGCACAACCGGCAGGGGAATCGGCCCGGCTTATGTGGACAAATACAACCGCCGCGGCATCCGTATGGTGGATTTGATGAATCCGGATGTACTGAAAGATAAACTTCGCGGCAATCTGGAAGAAGTTAACCACCACCTCCGGCATTTTTCGCAACATTCGCCACTCGAGGTGGAGCATTTGATGGATGAGTATCTCGCCATCGGCGAATCGATTGTTCCTTTTGTACGGGATACCGGCTTTCTCCTGCACCAGGCTTCTTTAGCCGGCAAGAAGATATTGCTGGAAGGTGCACAGGGCACCTTGCTGGATGTAGATCACGGTACCTACCCGTTCGTGACTTCATCCCACCCGGTAAGCGGCGGCGCCTGCACCGGCACCGGAATCGGACCTACTCGTATCGATGAAGTGATAGGTGTCCTGAAAGCTTACACGACACGGGTTGGAGAAGGACCGTTTCCCACCGAGTTGTCCGGAGAAGGAGGGCATTTTCTGCGAAAAACCGGCAAGGAGTTTGGCGCCACAACCGGTCGTCCCAGACGCTGTGGCTGGTTCGACGGTGTTATTGCGCGTTATTCAGCACGCGTAAACGGACTGACTCAGCTCGCAATTACCAAACTTGATGTTCTGGACGATCTGGAAACGATAAAAGTCTGCACCGGTTACAAATACGGCAACCAGGTGCTAACCGAATTTCCGGCGGATCTGGAAGTGCTGAAAAGCTGCCAGCCGCTGTACGAGGAGCTTCCCGGTTGGAAAAGCAGCACGCAAATGGCAACCCGTTTTGAAGATCTGCCAGCGAACGCGCAGCATTACATTCACTTCCTGGAGCAATTGGCGGGAGTGCCGGCATCGATAATTTCGGTGGGCGCTATGCGGGAAAAAACGATTATTCGATAACAAATATATCTCTAATTACTAATATTTCGAATGCGATCAAATGAAATTGATTTCGCGGTGACATAATCGACAGGGATCCATTTATGAGCGATGATTTTAAATCCGAACCGGCAGCAAACAAAAGTTTTGGCCAGGTATTGAAAGATGCATTCACCGAGTTGTCCGAGACGCTGGTGGCGTTTGTCAAAGCGCCCCGTGCGTTATGGGGAGTAAACCTGCCTTACATCCTGGAAGGCCTGGTGTATTTTGGAATCCTTACCATATTGGGAAAATATGCCTCCGAGAATGTCAAACTGAATGATTTATACGCCGGCTGGGTTTACGGCGGGGTAACCGGCGGGATTACATTCGCCATGCTGCTGCTGGGTGGCGTGGTTGACAAGATCGGGGTGCGCCGGTCCCTGGCGTTGGCTTTGGGCACCATGGCGGTTGGCCGTGTTTTGATCGCCTTCTCCGGAAGCGTTCCCCTGGGAAGCGGGGTAGGCTCACCCATGTTCTTCATCATGGTTGCCGGCCTGTTTTTGATGGTTGCAGCCTACGGTTTGTACCAACCGGCCGCTTATGCCGGCGTCAAGCGCTACACTAATCCCAAAACTGCGGCGGTAGGGTACGCGGTGGTTTACGCCCTCATGAATTTAGGTGCCTTTATTTTTGGACCGATTTCCACCGTAACCCGTCATCATTTTGAGAAAGTTTTTCCACCCAACGGCCTGGCGGCAGTTTTTTGGGTCCTCACAGGAATTACGGTTTTCGCCACTATTTTGACTCTCGTAATTATCACCAAACGCGTGGATAAAAATGCGGTGGAAAGGGTTGCGCGGGAGACAAAGGAAATCCGCCGGAAAGAAGGCATAGTTGAGGAGGAAGAAAAAGACAAGCAGCCCGCCACGCCAAAACGGAAGATCAATAACACGCCGCTTTATATCCTTTCCGCCATTTCGGTGGGTGTCCTTGTTCTTTTGATTCTCACGATTACCAAAAGTGTCGAAATTCCATTTTACACGGTGCTGTTTATCTTCATTATCACACTTGTGCTGGTTGGAATCGAATTCCTGCGGCATCGCCCCGAACATCCTTTTCGGGATGTGCGATTTGTCTATTTTATTTTCATTTTGATTCCGGTTCAGACCCTTTTCGCCCATAACTGGCTGACCATTCCGTATTACCTGGACCGCGCATTTGCCGGTACCTGGGTAAGCAACAATTTTGAGATTTTGTCCAATTTGAATCCCATCATCATTTTTGTCATCACCCCCATCATCGCCGGCCTCACTGCCCGCGCGAACGTTTACAAGATGATGATCCTGGGTACTTTTATCATGGCGGCGCCTACTTTTTTATTAGCAGTGGGACCCGTTGCGAGCTTGTTTGTTGTGTATATTGTCATCATGTCGATTGGAGAGGCCATGTGGCAGCCCCGCTTTTTGCAGTGGATTGCTGAGATTGCTCCGGAGGGCAAAACCGGCGCTTATATGGGAATTGGGCAGTTCCCCTGGTTTCTGACAAAGATGGTCACCTCTCTCTATTCCGGTTATTTTGTCGCAACTTATATTCCGCAGCCGGGTTCAGGCATGCCGCTGCAAACCGGCAGGATGTGGTTTATTTATGCGCTGATAGCGATTATTTCGCCGGTAGCCTTGCTGCTCTCAAAAAAATGGATGATGAAGGGAATGACCCGCAAAGGGTAACGGGGCTACACCCGATTCTCGCATCAAAGCCAACCCGGTTGCGCGTCCGATACAAACCGGGCTAACGGTCACGCCGCTTGGGTTATTGGAACAGCATCGTCACCTGTTTTGGCAGACTTATTCCGGATTGATTCTAACCGATGCCGTGCTCTTGCGCGAACCAATTCTTCGCCGCGTGGCGTTTTTTTTGTGGAAGTCCGGCCTGCAAAACGCAATTAGATTTGCTGAAGAAATTCTAATCCCCCCCAATCTTTATTTGCAATATGATAATAAATTATATAATTTGTAATGCTTTAGTTTGATTTTGATCTTCTCAATACCAGAAATCACCCGGCAATCGAGGTGATTCCTTATTTCGGAGTTTGGAGATTGAATCTCACAAAGTGGTTTCATTCCGGTTTCGGGATGAAATTTGATTTTCCGGGAAGGCGATTATTCATTTTAAATAGAAGCTCTACTACGATGAAACGGACGGTTATTTTCATTCGGCCGTTTTGCTGCCGCGTGCTTTTGCTGAATATCATTTCCGATGAAATCTGCAATAAGAAGTCTGGCTTCCGGCTCGATGTAACCCAATTTCTGGTTCTGCCTAAAAAGGGAATGACCTATGAGTAGTGATCCATCACAAATTCAAATAGCGCAATTACAGGAAGAGAACCGCCGGTTACGAGTGGCGGTGGAAGAGCTCTCCATCTTAAATGACATTGCGACTGCCATTACCTCAACCCAATCTCTGGAGCAGATTGTGGATATGATGGTTCAAAAATGCGTGAAACACCTGCGAGTGGAGCAGGGAGTCGTCATGTTGCTGGATGAGAAGGATCAGGATAATCCTTTTCATACCATGGTCCGCAAAAAGGATTCCAGGGCCGGTTTCCTTCCTTTTCGTCTTGATACGCAATTGACCGGCTGGATGCTTAAAAACAGGACTTCGCTTTTGATTAACGATTTCAAGAGCGATGACAGGTTTCAGTATTTATCGGGGGAAGATTTCCCTATTCGCACGCTGCTGAGTGTTCCCATGCAGCTCAAGGGGAAATTGATGGGCTTGCTAACAGTCTTTAACAAGCGGGACGAGGCGGGATTTACCGGCAACGACCAGCGGCTGCTGGCGATAATCGCGGCGCAGTCGGCGCAGGTTATCGAGAATGCTCGTTTATACCTGGAAGAACAAACTTTGCAGCGCATGCAGGAGGATATGCGGCTGGCTGCGGAAATACAGGGAAATCTGCTTCCTAAAGATTTTCCCGCGATTCCTGGTTATGAAATTACGGGAAAAAGCATTCCGGCAAAAGAGGTGGGGGGCGATTATTTTGATTTTATTCCTGTGGATGATCATCAAATCGCGTTTTGCCTGGGGGATGTTTCGGGGAAGGGAATGCCAGCAGCATTGCTTATGGCTAACCTGCAAGCCACGCTGCGCGGACAGACGCTGCTGCGGGTGAACAGCAAAGAATGCCTCACACGTGCTAACAAACTACTGTTTCTGAGCACCGATTCTAAAAAATTTGCCACCCTGTTTTATGGTGTTTTGGATACTATGAATCACCAGCTTATCTTCTGCAATGCGGGCCACGATAATCCTTTTCTTATCAGCGATTCGAATGAATTGAAGCGATTAAAAACCGGCGGAATCGTGCTGGGTTTTATTGAAGAATATAATTATGAAGAAGAAACGATTCTTCTCAATCGGGATGATGTTCTGGTTTTGATTTCGGATGGCATTACAGAGGCGATGAACGCGAGTGAGGAAGAATTCGGGGAATCGCGATTAGCGGAAGTCATCCAGACAAATCGCGAAAAGCCGGCAGAGGAGATCATTGAACACATTTTGGCCGCGGTGAAACTTCACACAGGTGAAACGGAGCAAATGGATGATATGACCGTGGTTGTCATCAAGCGGCAATAGTCCGGGAGTGAAAATGACATTTGCCCAGGAAAAAATTGGCGGATACTGTAACTAATTTAATTGATATAGATGTTCGCCGGAAATGGCGGACCAAATTTTTGTTACGCCTCGCCGGGTTATCGGCAGAGCCGGTGCTCCGCCGTTCGTCGCAGGCGATAAAATTATTCGCAAGCGGCGGCTGATTTAAATCCGTTTTTGCCGGAGCAAAATGGTTTTGAGTTTGTTGAATATTCACGCGACGATGCGGTGAAAAAAATAGCCGGAGTGGATTCATGATCGGCAAAACGTTTCTGCATTATAAAATAATTGAAAAGCTCGGTCAGGGAGGAATGGGTATTGTTTACAAAGCCGAGGATACAAAACTCAAGCGCGAAGTGGCCATAAAATTCCTGCCCTGGCAGGTTGCATCGCAAACGGACGAACGGAAGCGTTTCGAGATAGAAGCACAAGCCGCCGCTGCGCTGAACCATCCCAATATAGCTCATATACACGCGATAGAAGAAGCTGATGATCCTCAAGGCGGCTCGCAGATGTTCATCGTAATGGAATACATCGAGGGGCAGGAGCTGAAAGATATCGTAGGCGCGACCCTCCTTAATCCCCCCTTGGAGAGGGGGGAAACAGAGGGGTTGTCAATCGACGATGTCATCAATTACGCCACACAAATTGCCGAAGGTCTGCAGGCAGCCCATGAAAAAGGCATCATCCACCGGGATATCAAATCTTCCAACATTATGGTCACTGCCAGAGGGCATATCAAAATCATGGATTTTGGGCTGGCCAAGATCGGCGAGGGTGCCCAGGTCACTGTGCAGGGAACCACCCTGGGGACCGTGGCCTATATGTCCCCGGAACAGGCGAGCGGGGAGCCGGGAGATCAGCGGGCAGATATTTGGTCGTATGGAGTTGTGCTTTACGAATTATTAACCAGCAGGCTCCCCTTCCAGGGGGCCTACGAGCAAGCCGTGATGTACTCCATTTTGAACGAACAACCGGAATCGCTATCAAATCACCGGCAAGATATTCCACCATTTTTGGAAGCAGTCGTTACTAAATGCCTTGAGAAAGGCCGGGACCGGCGGTACCAAACGGTCACCGAAATCCTGTACGACTTCAAAAATGTAGGCGTTCAATCAGTCCCATCAGCAGCAACTTCCGTAAGGGAAAATGTGATGCCGCAATCCGGATTTCATGTAAACCGTAAGATTACCTTTGGGATTGCCGCTATTTTTATCCTAGCCATTGTTGCCCTGTTTGCAATCTCCCCGGCCTCACGCTTTGTGAAAAATATATTCGGTTTTGCACCGGTCTTATCCGAGCAGCATCTCCTGGTTTTGCCACTCACTAATATTGGGGGAGATGCCAGCCGGCAGGTTTTCTGCGACGGCCTTGTTGAAACACTAACCAGCAAACTCACTCAGTTGGAGCAGTTTAATGGATCGTTGTGGGTTGTCCCCGCAAGCGAGGCACGCCGCGATAATATTGACAGTCCTGGCGAGGCCTATAAAACCTTCCGGGTAAATCTTGCCATTACGGGAAGTCTGCAACAGGTAGGAGATATGCTGCGGGTCACTTTAAATCTTGTGGACGCAAAAAAATTACGCCAGTTGAGTTCCGCTGTGATTGATGTCAAAAAGGCGGATTTGTCTGAGCTGCAGGATAAATCGGTGACGAAATTATTGGATATGCTAAACCTGGAATTAAATCCGCAGGCAGAAAGTGTGCTTCACGCCGGGGAAACGACAGTGCCAGGCGCCTATGATTTCTATTTGCAGGGCCGCGGTTATCTCCTGCGTTATGAGAGTGAGGAGAATATTGATGCCGCCATTGGCCTGTTCAAACATGCTATTGAACTGGATTCCGTTTACGCCCTTGCCCATGCTGGTTTAGGCGAAGCCTATTGGCGTAAATATGAAGCTCTGAAAGATGTAAAATTGGCAGATATGGCAACAAAAGAATGTGAACGAGCATTTGCTCTTGATCGCCGCCTGGCTCCGGTAAATGTTACGCTTGGGTTGATCCATTCCGGAAAAGGTGAGTACCAGGACGCGATCGAAGATCTTAATCGCGCACTGGAGGCAGATCCCTCCGACGCCAATGCTTACCGGGGACTGGCGCGGGTTTATGAGTCACAGAAGTTGTTGGAAAAGGCGGAGTCCACTTACAAACGGGCGATAGAATTGAAGCCGGATTATTGGGCCGGTTACAACGAGCTGGGTGCATTCTACTACCGGCACGAACGATATGAGGATGCTGCCGCACAATTCCGGCAAGTGGTAGCCCTGACTCCAGACAATTACCGTGGCTATAATAATCTGGGAGCCATTTATTATCTGCTGGAGCGCTGGGGGAAGGCCCGGGAGATGTTCGAGCATTCCTTCTCGTTGCACAAATCCTACAGTGTCGCTTCTAACCTCGGCACGCTTTATTACATCGAGGGGAAATATGCGGATGCCGCTCGTCTGTACGAGGAGGCGCTAAAATTAAACAGCAGCGATCAGGTGGTATGGGGAAATCTGGCCTCCGCCTGCTACTGGGCACCCGGCGAAAGGGAAAGAGCGCAAAAATATTATCGCAAAGCGATTGAATTGGCCGAGGAACAGAAAAAAGTAAATCCCCGGGATGCGGATTTGATTGCGCAGCTTGCCGGTTATTATGCGATGCTTGGTAATCGCGAGCAGGCGCTGGGGCTTGTAGATCAATCGTTGGAATTTTCTCCCAACGACGCTCAGGTCATGTTCCGCGCCGGCACCACTTACGAGCAATTAGGCGAGCGGGGAAAAGCGATTCAGTGGATTGTGAAGGCTCTGGATAATGGTTACTCTCGTTCGGAAGTTGAACATCAGCCGGAGCTTCGGAAGCTCTTAGCTGATCCGGAATTTAACCAGTTGTTGTCAAGGGGTGAAAATCAAAGCGGCAAATAAAGATTAGTTTTAATGTTCGTCATAAAAACAGGCATCGGGACGGAACGAATTAGATTTTTACCGGGCAATCGTTATGCAGCATTCTTTAATTTTCTTTTTTGTCACAACCAAACCACAATACAATCAGGAGGCGCTATGAGGAAGCATCGAGTTTTTTCGATGGCGGTTTTTGTTTTTCTGTTTTTGATGAGTAGTCTGTTGGTAGGACCGGTACAGCATTCAACGTTACTGGCACAAAATCCGGTTAAACGGCACAATCTTTCCATTAAGAAAGTGAAAAAGGATAAGAAGAAAGTCTGGCGGATTGTGCAGAGCGATGACACCACAAGCGCAAAAGTTACCGTGAATCGCGGCGATATCGTTGTGTGGCATATTAAGGGAACCGACGCTTTTTTCCAATTCTCCGATGTCAATCTGTTTGGGGCCTACAATGCCGTTTTGAAGAATAACAAGAAGTTGGAATTGACCGTTGGAAAAGATGCAAAGAGCGGTCCGAACGTTTATTCTGTTTTTTGCACTTCGGACAGCTCATTTGCCGTTGGCGATTCGCCGCCGGTGATTATTGTTGAATAAGAATATGGCCGCGCTATCATTTCAGGAATTGATGGCGCGGTTCTACTTCTTTACTGAAAAATGCTTTATAAAATTTGGTGATGCAGTAAAATGATCGGAAAAACTGTTCTACATTACAGAATTATTGAAAAACTCGGCGAAGGCGGCATGGGTGTTGTCTATCTTGCCGAAGATACGAGGCTGGAACGAAAGGTTGCTATCAAATTCCTGCCGCGTCACATTGCTGCCAGCAAGGAAGACCGCCAGCGGTTTGAGATCGAGGCCAAAGCCGCCGCCGCGCTAAACCAATCCAACATTGCCACCATCCATGCAATCGAAGAATCCGATGAAGAAATTTTTATTGTGATGGAATACATCGAAGGGCAGGAATTAAAGGACATTATTGGGGCACATCGCAATGTGCCCCTACCAATTGACGATACCATCAACTACGCCAGGCAAATTGCCGATGGGCTGCAAGCTGCCCATAAAAAGGGCATCGTGCACCGCGATATTAAATCCGCCAACATCATGATCACCGAAGATGGCAAGGCAAAAATTATGGACTTCGGTCTGGCCAGGTTCGGAGAAGCCAAACATCATGCAAAAGAGCAGACAACTTCGGGAACGGCTCCTTATATGTCCCCCGAACAAATTAATGAAGATGAGGTAAATCAGCAATCCGATATATGGTCGTTTGGAGTGGTCTTGTATGAAATGCTGACCGGACAATTGCCCTTTAGAGGGGAGTACGAGCAGGCAATTATGTATTCCATATTGAATGAAGCGCCTGAGCCAATAAGCGGCGTCGATCCGGAAGTCCAACGGATAGTAATGAAAGCGTTGGCTAAAAATCCCGCTGAGAGGTATCAATCAATCGATGATCTTTTGAGTGAACTGAGGGCAATAGGAGGCGCGCATCCCGATAGACAAAGAACCGCTATGAAACCGGCAAGGCTTATCGGGTTGATTACAGCCATCATCGCAGTACTTGTTGTGATTGGCATTTTCCTCTTCAAACCGGCTTCGCAAGCTGTCCCCCAAAATAAAGGCGTGAAAACAATAGCTGTTCTTCCCTTCGTAGATCTGAGTCCAAAGAAAGACCAGCAATACTTTTCCGATGGATTGTCCGAGGAGCTGATCAATGTCCTGGCGAAGAATCCAGAGCTGCGCGTTACTTCCCGCACCTCTTCATTTTCATTCAAAGGTACGAATACCAATATCAAAACCATCGCCGCAAAGCTTGGCGTGAATAATATTCTGGAAGGAAGCGTGCGTAAATCCGGCAATACGCTGCGGATCACCGCGGAATTAATTGATGTGGAAACCGATGCCACTTTGTGGTCCGATACTTATACCGGGATGATGAGTAACATATTTGCTGTGCAGGATACCATATCACGCTCAGTAGCCGAAGCACTTGATGCCACCTTGCTTGGAAAAGAGACGACAACTCAGCAGAGGAAAACAGATCCGGAAGCCTACAATGACTACCTGCTTGGAAAGCATTTTTTTGATCTGCGCAGCAGAGAAAATTGGGACAGGGCGATAGACTATTACAAACAAGCGCTGTCGATTGATCCTGGTTATGCACCCGCCTGGGTGGGCTTAGCCCAAACTCACGCTGCACAGGCGGATTACGGTTATGTCCCTGTGGATGAAGGTTACCGGAAAGCCCGCCAGGAAGTTCAAAGGGCGCTAAAGCTTGACCCAAATCTTGCAGATGCCTATGCCCAACTGGCATGGATTGAGCAGTACTACGATTGGGACTGGTCAGATGCGGACGAGTCCTATCGTAAAGCACTGGAGCTGGAGCCGGGAAACGCCAATGCGATCAGCGGAGCGGCCGCTTTGGAATTTACGCTGGGACGATTCAAAGAAGCAATTAATATGGTTCACCATTCAATCGAAATCGACCCTGTCAGGGTTGCGGGCTACAACAATCTCGGTTTATTTAACTGGTATGCAGGCTTCCCGTATAAAGCAGAAGCGGCTTTCAGGAAAGTCATAGAGCTGAATCCACGCTACCCGGGAGAGCATGTGCTGATCGGCCGCGTTTACCTGGTTCTTGGGAAACCGGATTCGGCAATGGCAGAGATAATGAAGGAGAGCGAGCCCGACTGGAGGATATACGGAATTGCATTGGTTCAACACTCGCTGGGACACAATAAGGAATCAAATACGGCCTTGGATGAGTTAATCAAGGGCTATCAATACCTGGATGCATTCCAGATTGCAGAGGTTTATGGTTACTGTGAAGAGACAGACAAAACCTTTGAGTGGCTGGAGCGTGCTTATTACCAACGTGATGGTGGCCTCGCCGAGATAAAAGGTGATCCCTTGTTGCGCAATGTGGTCAAAGATCCGCGCTATACGGCATTTATGAAGAAAATGAAATTGCCGTTATAGGGCGAACCGATGTGATTAACCAAAGTTGAGGGATTTATTAAAGGTCAAAAACGTCGGGGTATCCCTTGTGGATGTTCAAAAGAGGTAAGATAATGCACCGCCGCAAATCCATCAGATTAAAGGAATATGATTACAGTTCGGCGGGGCTTTATTTCATCACAGTTTGTATCCAAGATCGATTATGTTTAATGGGTGAGATAACCAATGGTCAAATGATATTAAATGATGCGGGAAAGATGGTTCAGATGCAATGGTCTGAATTACCACAACGATTTCCCGAAATCGTTGTTGATGAATTCACGGTAATGCCAAATCATTTTCATGGCATTATTATTAATGATTTTGAAACAATTGAATCCGTAGGGGTGCCCCTCGTGGACGCCCGGAATGGAATTAGCGAGACCCAAAAGGCGGATACATCCCAAAGGGCGGGCACAAGACCTGCCCCAACGAAATCTGCACCGTCGTTGGGTGAAATCATCGGCGCGTTCAAATCGTTGACCACAAACGAATATATTCAAGTTGCAAAAATAACAATTGGCCAGTGTTTCCTGGCAGATTGTGGCAACGTAATTATTTTCAGAGGATTATTCGGAATGAAAAGGAATTGAATAATATCCGTCAGTACATCGTCAATAATCCCCTGAAGTGGGAATTAGATAACGAAAATCCGGTTTATCGGGAGTTGGCAAAATGATCAGAAAGAAAATTGTACATAACAATATCATCAAAAGGTTAGGCGAAAGTTGTTCACCCCTTGAGATAAAGCAAGATCAATCTATCAATAGACTTGAAGTGCCGACACCGGATCAGGTGCAAAATCCAATTGACCTGATTATCTCACGGGGTAAATTGGCATCGTTTACAACGCCGAGAAGACCAAACTTAAACGTGATGTTGCTATTAATTTTCAGCGCGAACACTGTGCTGCAAATAAATAAGAATGGGAACGATTTAATATCGAAGCGCATGCAGATTATCGGAAAGGCATTGCGCAACATTAATTCTGAGGGAATTTCACATGCGATCTTTTAGCCTGATTTTCTTTTCCGTAGTTTTGACCTTTTCTGTTCCGGATGTGCAAGGAGTTATGGCGGCAGACCAAACGAAGCCGGTAACCGCTTCTCCGATTCCCGAAAGCGCTTACGCCGGCATGAACTGGCGGCTGGTGGGGCCTTATCGTGCCGGCTGGGGGACGGCTGCAGAAGGAATTCCGGGGAAACCCGATACATACTATTTCGGTTCAGCCGGGGGTGGGGTGTGGAAAACCACCGATGCTGGAAGAACCTGGCGGGCGCTCATGCAGCATGAAACCGCTTCATCCATCGGAGCCCTTGCCATTGCGCCCTCCAATTCGAATATTATTTATGTTGGCACCGGGCAGGTAACCATGCGCTATGACATCATGGCCGGAGAGGGTGTGTTCCGATCCGACGATGGCGGCGAAATGTGGACAAATATTGGTTTAACCGAAACGCGCCATATTGGGCGCATCCTGGTTGATCCTACTGATGCCAACCGCGTGCTGGTTGCGGCTATGGGTCATGCTTTCGATGCAAATCCTGAACGGGGAGTCTACCTCACTACCGATGGCGGGAAAAACTGGCGAAAGGTTCTGTTTGTGGATGACAATACCGGGGCGGTCGACCTGGCATGGGATCCTGAACACCCGGCGGTGGTTTATGCCGCGATGTGGCAAATGCGGCTTCATCCCTGGCTGGATTATTTCCAACCCCAGGCAGGCCCGGGCTCCGGTATCTACAAAAGTGAGGATGGCGGGGAGCATTGGAAGCGGATTCCGGGAAAAGGCCTGCCTTCTGGCGAGCTTGGGCGTATCGGGATGGCCGTTGCCTGGGGTAGTGCCGGACAAAAAGTGTATGCCACCGTAATTGCTCCGAAAGGCAAAAACGGACTCTACCGTTCGGACGACGGTGCTAAAACCTGGCAATTGGTAAATGATGATAGGGAACTGGTGGATGTCTATTTTAGCCGGATCACGGTCATGCCAAAAAATCCGGACGACGTTTTTGTAATGGGCCGCTCCATTCACCGGTCCAATGATGGCGGTAAGCATTTTACAGTTTTCAAAGGATCGCCGGGCGGCGATGACTACCATTTTATGTGGATCAATCCCGCCGATACCACTCACATGATTACTGCCGCGGACCAGGGTACCGTGGTGACCATTAACGGAGGTGCAAGCTGGTCGAGCTGGTACAACCAGCCAACCGGGCAATTCTACCACCTGGCTGCCGACGATCAATTTCCCTACCGGATATACAGCGGTCAGCAGGACAACGGCACGGTGAGCATCCTGAGCCGGGGGCCGTACGGCGTAATCGAGGAGCGCGACTGGCATCCCACAGGCGGCAGCGAGCGGGATTATATGGTGCCCAAACCGGGCGACCCGAATATCGTATTTGGCAGTGGGCTGGGCGGCTACCTTTCCCGCGCCAATCAGGTCACCCGGCAGGTTGCCAATATTTCGCCGTGGCCGGTTTCCAGTTACGGCGCCCGGCTGACTGACGTGCGCTACCGCTACACCTGGATCACGCCGCTGGCGTTTTCGCCATTTCCACCGTATGCCATGTATCTGGGTTCGCAGGTGCTGTTCCGTTCCCTGGACGACGGCGACCATTGGGACGTCGTCAGCCCGGACCTTTCCGGAAAGAGCAAATCCGGGGAGGATTGTCAAGATCCAGACCTTGCCAAAGCAAAGGAGTGCGGTTACGGGGTCATCTACACAATCGCGCCTTCCCCCGTTTCAAAAGACATGATTTGGGTGGGCACCGACGACGGTCTTATCCGGCTCACCACCGATAATTGCGCGCACTGGCAAAATCTGACGCCGGATGTGATACCCCTGTGGGGACGGATCACCACCATCGCTCCTTCACCTTTCTCGGAAAACACTGCTTACGTGGCAGTTGATCTCCACCGCATCGATCTGTTTAACCCGCTGGTTCTGAAAACCGATGACGCCGGCAAGAGCTGGCGGAAAATTACCGACGGGCTTCCTGCCAATGAATACGTTTGCGTCGTCCGGGCCGACCCGGAGCGCCAGGGATTGCTCTATGCCGGAACGAATCGCGGCGTCTATGTTTCCTTTGATGACGGCGCCCACTGGCAGCCGCTTTCGCTGAATTTTCCGACCGCCTGGGTGCGTGATCTGCTTGTTCACAAGGGCGATCTCATCGCCGCCACACAAGGACGGGGGATCTGGATTCTGGACGATTTGCAGCCGCTGCGCGAAATGAGTGCTGAAAACGCAGACAGTCCGGCTTATCTTTTCCGGCCGGCGAATGCCTGGCGGCTGCGGGCAGACGAAAACCACGATACACCGCCGCCGCCCTCCACGCCATTAGGACAAAATCCGCCCACCGGCGCAATTATCGATTATTGGCTCAAGAACTCGTCTCAAAATGAAGTGGTGCTCACCATAACCGATTCGCTGGGCAAAGTGGTTCGTCGTTTTTCCAGCAATGAAAAACCGGAGGATTTGCCGGCAAACCGCTATTTCCAGAAGGGCTGGCTGGGAATGCCGGAACACCTTGAAACAGGGGCGGGAATGCACCGATTTGTCTGGGATTTGCGTTATCCGCGACCACCTGCCTTGAGATACAGCTATTCTATTGCAGCGGTTTGGCAGGAGGGAACGCCGCTGAGGCCGGAGGGCCCGCTGGTTTTGCCGGGCAGCTACACGGTGACACTAAGCGTGGGAGAAAATCAATTTTCCCAGCCGCTGGTTGTAAAATTGGATCCCCGGGTTCGGGTGAGTGAAAATGCGCTGCGATCTCAGCTAACTTTGGCGCAGTCAGTCGATTCTACCCTGCGACGTGCGGTCACTGCGCACCGGGAAATCATGCGCGTTCTTGATGAAAAGAAAGCGGACTTCTCCGAATCTCTTACAGATTCCCTCACAGGGCTCGTAAATGGCGGAAAACCCAGCTTATCCTCGGTGGCGAATGTTTTGTCTGGCTTGAGCTCTGCCGTCATCAGCGCCGATGCAGCGCCAACCCAGGGACAGTCAGCCGTTTTCGATGAATATCGGCGGCAACTTGACATCCTTCTGAAACGCTGGCAAACATATCGGACGAAATTGCAGGGGATGGAAAGTCAACATGAATAAGTATGCCGAAATCGGATATAATGCGGATTGTTCTGGAAACACCAAAGCTCGATGCAGCTCGCGGCAATAATTACCCCGGAGGTAGTAGACTGACCATGAATAGGATTTTCAGTGTAAAAAGATTTGCTGCTTTCCTGATAAGACGGGCGTGGGAATTTTGCTGCAGTTTTTTCTAAAAAGAGAGCATTTAGCATGAAGCGAATTGGCCAAAGCCTTGACAGAATTGTAAGCCGGCTGCCGGACTTAAAACCTGTTCTTATGAAGGACCTGGACCCGGGAGACAGGTTGGAGATTCACACCCGCAATTCCGTTTATGTTGTTGAAATATTAGGTGATGGTTTGTGTCACGTTTCCGGCGGCTGGTTCGACCGCAAGGGGCTTGCCCCATTCCTGACCTCGATTACCGGATGCTCCTGGGGGAGCAGCATCATATTGATGGAAATTGCTGCCGCCTGCGGCTTGTGCATGGAGTTCGGCAACCGCGTGGTGACCAGTCCAGTCCAAAGAATCCTGGTTATCAAACCAACGAGAGTAGGATTGAATTGATAGCTGGTCTGATTCCACGAGGAAGAAAAATACGTTTCGAACGCGCATGGCAAAATCACCGGTTGTTTTGCCGCCGGGTGATTTGAAAAGCGAGGGCGGGCATATGAAGCTTCTGCACGTCAATCAAGCTAACGGCGTGATCGAGGGCCAATAATGCCTTGCGTTGAAATTAAATGAGTTGATCTAATAATAATATTTTATATAAAGGGGGACGACCCATGTATATGAGACTTCTACAATTAAGGGTGAGCCAGGAAAATCTTCCAATTCTGAAGGGATTTTACGATAAAATTGTGATTCCCCATCTTCAGCAAATAAAAGGCTGCCTGTTGGCAGAATTAATATATGATGGCCAGCAGCAGGACAAATTTCTATCCCTTACATTGTGGGACGCTCAGGAAAGTGTCGAAAAATATGAGAAAAGCGGCGCCTTCAAAAAATTGTTTGAACAGGTAAAACCGATTTTATCAGAGTCCTCGGAATGGAAAGTTCAATTATCCCAGGATCTGGAGTTGCAATACGTTCCCGTTGCAGAGGAGCCGGTTTTGAAAAAATTGTCGGTAACAGCCCAGACCGGTGATGCAAAAGCAGATGCTCAAGCTGTTCTCCCCATGTGCGTTCGAATTGTATCCGCGAAACTGAAGCCTGGGAAAACGGACGAATTTAGAAAAATTTATACTGAGGATGTGATAACGGTTTTGAAAGAGACGCAAGGCTGTTTGTATGTCTATCTAACGGAAAATTCTCAGCATCCGGAAGAAATATTTTCCGTTACGCTTTGGGCCTCCAAGGAGGATGCCGAGCGATACGAAAAGAGCGGCACTTTCGCACAACTGGTTGACAAAACAAAGCGCACTTTCTCTCAGCTCTACCAGTGGAAGATGGCTTTGGAAAATAATCCGAATACCGGTATTCGATCGGGTGAGAATCTGTCCGTGGAAAAATACAGCATAATTACCGGCAAGAAATTCTCTTGATTAGAGAAAGTTATCGGCAAATCAAAGCGAAATATAAATTTTGCGACATTGCGGGAATAGCCGGAGCTGATTCTTGATATCATTCGCCATGCTGTTTCTGTGTAGGCGCTTCCTTTTGAGGCCAACCTCTTAAAGATTTAGCCCCCAAAGGGGCGGCGTCCTGCCGAGCTCTTGGTCAATTTAATATCCTTCAATGCACTTTCCTTGATGCGGATCTCAAATGTAAAGAAACTGTAGCCCTGGGGATTCGGTGCCCAGGAAAAGGACATCTCCCAACAGTGCAGATCCCGGTAAATGTTGAAGCTCTGGTAATCGATCTGTTTGTTGATCAGATCCAGGTTGGCGGAGTATTGGACTCGCCATTTGGGTGTGATCTCGAGGCGGGCCGAAATGTTGGTGCTGAATATCTTTCGTACGTTCAGCGCGGAACTGCGATCGACACTGTAACTGAGGTTGGCGGTCAGATCCCAGGGAAGTTCGAATTTGCTTAATTCTTCGGTAACCGGATTGCTGCCAAAATTCTCAGCCTCCAAAGAGTCGGCAATTTGGGTTGAATCCGCTGCGTTCTCCTTCTTTTCCTTTTTGGCGGGTGGGGCAAGGTGGAAACCGGCGTTTAGTTGTGCCCGTAAGAGCCTGGGCAAGCTAAATCCGTCTTGCCACACATATTCATTTCGGTTCCCGGTTCCCCGGTGTCCGAATTTATATAGGCTGTGGGTTGCACTGAATGACAGGTTTATGTCTTTCACCGGCTGGGCACGCAGCGAGCTGCTGATGCTGCTCCATTTTAGACTATCAGCAAGAAAATTATACGATGAATTAAAATTAAGCGTAAACAGGTCGATTTTCTTTTCCTCCCCGTTCCGAATCATCTTGCCCTGGAACAGGTTCGTAATACTTATGGTCATCCGCCGTGATTCCGAGGAGGATGTCCCGCCGAACGGATTCCCGGCAAAATGGTCATATTTTTGCGTTCTTCCCGAACTGTCCCGAAACGTCTGGACAT
>CAZUZS010000007.1:0-62671 GCA_964624795.1 uncultured Calditrichaceae bacterium | reverse complement strand
GCAAAATGGTCATATTTTTGCGTTCTTCCCGAACTGTCCCGAAACGTCTGGACATAGCCAAATTCCGGGCTGGAAAAATCCGGGCTGAAAGAGAAACCAATGCGGGGGTCCATCTTGTGTCGAATAACTTTCAGGGGCGAAAAGGGGATTTCATACAAACCATACAGCGTAGTTGAGGCACTGATGCTGGTGCCGAATGTATGCCGGGCCCTGAAGCGTTTCACTGTGTCCGGTACTGCCTGGTTCAGGGAATCCACAAAAGTGTAATTCATATATTCCGGAACCCACAGCTCTTCGAAACTGGCGCTTTGGTTGTATTTAACATATTTGAAAATCTTGCTGTTAAAAGAAAGACCGCTTTTATGTTGCCACGCTTTTTTTTGAGAGCGTTTGAAAGTTGAATCTGCCTGCAGTGTTTTGCTGCCCGTAAGGATGATGTTGGAGTTATAGTCATAAGATAAGTCGTGATACCATTTCCTTTTATTGCTTTTCTGTGGATTATATTTAAATAGGCTCGATAGCGAATGGTAAAACCTGAGATTTGGGAGGGTGTAATCGAGATTTCCGGTTTGTAAATATTCATTGCGGCTTATACCAATACTTAAGGAGTTTTTACTGTTTGGCCATCTTTTGGAAAATGCAACGTTAGTAGATAATATCTGGTTGAGTCTGTCCTGAAGATTATGGGAAAAATCTTGTAAAAAAGTTCGATCACTTGTAAAGCTGCCACGGGCATTTAGGGTAATGGTTTCGCCGATGGTTTGAGCATGATTGAAATTTATGCTCCACCTTTGCAGTTTTTGCCCGGTAGTAATATCCTTGGGGGCATATCGCCAATCAACATTGCCATTAAAATTGTAACGCTTGCGGTAGCGGAGCTGACCCTCGTACGCGGTTCCCGTTCTTTCGTAAAAATCCACCAGCATGGTCGCGTCCCAGTATTGCGAAGCAGCCCAGTAATAGCCCAGATGCCGCAGGTTTTTTCCTCCGTAGCTGCTGATTCCGTATGTCGGGATGCGGATTCCGGATCGCCGTCCGCGTTCCATCGGGAAAATCCCGAATGGCAGCGCAAAAACCGGGACATCTGCGATATACATGTAAATAGGGCGAGCCACCGCCCGTTTCTTGACGAGAATCCGCATGTCGGTTGCTTTGAAATAATAATCCGGGTGGTCTATACTGTCGCAGCTTGTAAAGTAGCCGTCTTTAACCAGGAGCGTGTTTTTTCCTATTTTATCGATCTGTTCCCCACGGTAATAGCCAGGCTCCATTTTTGTCTTGCCTTCAAACACCTTGCCGCGCTGATTTTTAAAATCATATTCAAGCCGGCTGCCCAGGATCGGTTCGTTTCCCTTTTCTTTGAATTCAGGGAGGGATTTGTAGACAGGATTTCCTAATGAATCCGTGGTATCGGCAATGCCGGTGGCAATCATCATGCTTTTGTTCCAATCAATGGTTACCTTGCCGGCATCCAATGTGATGTCCTGGTATTCGATATGAACATCACCGCTCAGATAGCTCTTTTTATCCTTAATTGAAAAAGTGATTTCGTGGGCGGTGTATTTTATCGGCCCCTCCAGACCGGATTTCTCGGGCGCGGGCAATGTTTTCAGGCTGTCTCCGGCAGAATTCGCAACAGTGGTATCGGTGACGGCTTCCGTCTGAGCTGAAGCGGGTAAGAACATCCCCACGCCAAAAACAAGGCAAGAAATAAGAAGGAAGAAGGTGGTTGTTTTTGAAATTGTTCCGAATAGTTTCGCTTGCCTGTACATTCCCCTGTCAGCTCTTGAATAATTTTCCAACGTACCCAATAATTACGGGACTATCCGCTTAAAAGTTAATAACTGATTCGATAAAATAATAATTATGTTTGATAAAGTAGCTGGGGGAATGGGGGAAAAATAAGGAACCTGAGCAATATGTCCCTCATAAGTGGAACTTAAAAGAATGATCGCTTTTTCTGACCTTCCCCCTTAATCCCCCTCCCTAATGCATAAGGGAGGGGGAAAGTGGGGGTGGGTTATTTGGCGAGTTGCCTTCTGATTAAATCACCCACAAGTTGGGTCTATCGAAACCCGGGTTGTGCAGCGCGAAGTGCCCGAATTCTAATGTTTCAGCGCAGATTTGGAGTGACAGAGCGTATAAAAACTCGTGATCCGCAATCCTGCGGGCGATTACGATTAAGATTATGATTACGAGCAAGGGAGGCAACACAAATGACCAATGACCATTGACCGTTTTCTCTATGCGCTCAGCGCTATGCACATTTATTCCGTGACCAGAGTAAAATCCACCTGATTGGTTTCCCGGTCGACCCGTTTTACCTTGATCTTAGCCTCGTCGCCCAGGCGATAAAGCCGCCCGAATTCTTTCCCAACCATTGAATAAGTTTTTTCATCATAAATGTAATAATCGTCCGCCATATCTTCCATCCGCACCAGACCCTCAATTAGCTGTGGTGTGATTTCCACAAACAGACCGTAAGCAGTGACGCCGGAGATGAGCCCGTCGAACGTTTCTCCCACATAATCGGAGATCCATTCCACCTGCTTAATTTTCGTGCTTTCCCTCTCCGCTTCCAGCGCTACCCGTTCGCGATCCGAGCTGCGGTCGCTGATCTTTTTCAGCTCCTTTTTCAGAGAATGCAGGTTCTTTTGTGCGATCTGCCCGTCATATTCCTTCAAAAGGCGGTGCACCATCAGGTCCGGGTAGCGGCGAATGGGTGAGGTAAAGTGGGTGTAATCGGCAAATGCCAGTCCGAAATGCCCAATATTTTTGGTGGAATAATTGGCCTTCATCATAGTACGCAGGGCAACCTCTTTGATCAGGATGTTATCCTTGGTTCCGGAAACCTCCTGCATAATCTCCTGGAATTTTTTCGGCGTCACGTTACGCGGAATTTTTACCCGGTGTCCCAAGGCATTCAGGAATCGCTCAAAATTATCAATTTTGTCGCCGTCCGGCCGCTCATGCACGCGGTAAATGAAGGGGCGCGGTTTGCTCTTCGCGGAAGTAAGTTGAATATGCCTGGCGACTGTCTTGTTGGCCATTAACATGAACTCCTCGATCAATTCATGGCTTTGCAGGCGCCGAACCGGAATGATCTCCACCGGCTTTCCGCGATTGTCCAGCCGGAAACGAACCTCCGGCGTTTCAAAATCTATACTCCCGCTATCCATCCTCAACTGCCGCAATTTCTGACTGAAATCGCGCATTTCACGCAAGATCTGGGAGGATGGATCTTTCGAGTTCGGATCGTCGATAATCTCCTGAACCTCCTCGTAGCTGAAGCGCCGTTTGCTTCGAATAATCGAAGGCTGCAACTGGTATTTTACCACCGCTCCGTTACCGTCGATTTCCATAATGCAGCTAAATGTCAGGCGCGGCTCATTTGGCTGCAGGCTGCACAACTGATTAGAGAGATGTTCGGGCAGCATGGGAACAACCCGATCCACAAGGTAAACACTGGTCCCGCGGTTCAACGCCTCTTTATCGATGGCCGACCCGTCTTGAACAAAATGGCTGACATCTGCAATGTGAACACCCAGCCGGTAGTTCCCATTGTCCAGCCGTTCGAGAGAAACGGCGTCGTCAAAGTCTTTCGCGTCTGCCGGATCGATGGTAAAGATTTCTTCATCTCGTAAGTCCAGCCGCCCGGCTAACAGTTCGGGCGTTATATTCAACTCTATCCTCTCCGCTTCCTTCTCCACCTGCGACGGAAATGCCAACGGAAGCTCAAATCCCTTCAGCACACTGACAATATCCACACCTGGTTCATCGGGAAAACCGAGAATTTCAACGATTTTTCCCTCCGGATTGAGGCTGGCGCTGTCCCACTTTAGAAATTCAACCACAACTTTCTGACCGTTTTGAGCAGCTAATTCGTTTTGCGGCTGGATGTAAAAATCGCGGTAAACACGGGGATTATCGGGTGTCACGAAGCCGTAGTATTCACTGCGGTGGTAGGTGCCGACAAAGGTACTGTGGGCGCGCTCCAAAACCGAAATAATCTGTCCTTCTTTGCTTTTGCCGCGTGAAACTGCAAACAACTGTGCTTCGACTGCGTCGCCGTCCAGCGCGGTATTCAAATGCTGAGCCGGGATAAAAATTTCCTCTTCCGTGCGCTCGTCCGTGACAAAGCCAAATCCCTTCCGCGTAAGCTGAATGGTGCCGCGGATTTTCTTGAGGGTCGATGGCAGCAAATATCTCCGGCCCTTTAGTTTGACTATTCTTCCGTCATTTACCAGCGATTGCAGGCTTTCTTCGAACTGGTGGAAGTTGCCTTTATGAATATTGAGGTTGTGCGAAATCTCTTTCCTCGTATAACTTTTGCCTCGCTTTTTTTGCATAAATTCAAGAATTAAGCCGGCCATCGGATTGGAGGCTTCCGCCTTTTGTCGTTTTTGTTTCCGGTTGTTTTTCATTTTTTTGCTTTCACGATCCGGTCTATTTTCCGATAATCTTCGATAAATTGAATATTGCTGAATTGTTGTTGCTTCAGTAACATATATATTTTTTCCCTTTGGTTAAAGCCGATCTCCATATATAAAGTTCCGTCTTCCGTCAGCAGGGAAACCGCCACCGGGATGAACGCAACAATGAAATTCAGTCCTTCTGGCCCGGAAAAAAGCGCCTCGGGCGGCTCATAATCCTTAACCTGCGGATGAACGTCCTCACGTTCCTTATCCCCTATATATGGCGGATTGCTCACAATGATGTCAAACTTTTGCCATTCATCCGGTTTTATGTTCAGGGCATTTTGCACTCGGAATTCAATCTTGTCGACTCCAATCTTTTGGGAATTACGCTTTGCGATTTCCAGGGCCGCCTCGCTATTGTCGATGGCAGTAACATGGCAGGCCGGGAAAAAGTGCGCGATTGTAATCGCGATAGCGCCGCTTCCGGTGCCAACATCCAGAATTCGGGGGGGGGTGCCTGGGAATCCATTCAAATCGGCAAGAATTTGTTCCACCAGCAATTCCGTTTCCGGGCGGGGAATCAGGACCGCCGGAGTAACCTCGAAGGTAAGTCCCATAAAATCCTGCTTGCCGGTGATGTATTGAACCGGCTCATATTTCACCCGCCGTTGAACAAAGGAGCGATACCGGGACACCTCGCCGGGCGTCAATATCCGTTCAAACTGAAGGTAGAGATCGATTCGCCTGCAGTTGAGTGCAGCGGCCAATAGAAGTTCCGCGCTCAAACGGGCGTCGGGAACCTTATTCTTTTGAAAAAAGTCGATTGTGGTATTCAGGATCTTCTGGACAGTCCAGGATTCTTGCATGGAATAATATGAATAATTGGCGGATGGAGCTTTATAGTAATTTTACTTTCTCAATTGCGATCAAGGCAATTCAGAACGGCAAAACGAATTTTATGCTTCTTCCATTTCAGTTTTTAATTGTTCTTCCTGGTCGGCAATCAGCAGCTCGTCAATCAGCATATCCAGGTCGCCTTCCATGATCTCGTTCAGGCGGTACAACGTCAATCCGATGCGGTGATCGGTGACCCGGCCCTGCGGAAAATTGTAAGTGCGGATTTTTTCGCTGCGGTCGCCGGTGCGGATCATGCTGCGACGCTGACTTGTGAGATGATCCTGCTGCTTGCGCAACTCCAGGTCATACAGGCGTGCCATAAGCACTTTCATGGCTTTGGCTTTATTTTTATGCTGTGATTTCTCGTCCTGGCAGGTGGCCATGATGCCGGTTGGAACATGTACAATCCGCACTGCCGAATCGGTGGTATTAACATGCTGCCCGCCGTGTCCCGATGCGCGGTACACGTCAATCCGCAGTTCGTTGGGATCGATATCGATCTCCACTGCCTTCGCTTCCGGAAGCACCACAACCGATGCGGCAGAGGTGTGAATGCGTCCCTGCGTTTCGGTTTCCGGAACCCGCTGCACCCGGTGCACGCCGCTCTCGAATTTCAGGCGGCCATAAACCGTTTTTCCTGTAATCGAAAAAATGACTTCCTTAAATCCGCCCCGCTCGGAGTAATTGGCGTCCAGAATTTCGGTCTGCCAGCCCTCACGCTCGCAAAATTTTTGGTACATTCGATACAGGTCTCCGGCAAAAATCCCGGCCTCGTCGCCGCCGGTGCCAGCGCGAATCTCCATTACCACATCTTTGCTGTCTGTGGGATCCGGCGGAACGAGGAGCCGCCGGATTTCACTTTCCATTTGCTCCGCCTGTTCTTCCAGGCTGGCGAGCTCCTCCTTCGCCAGCTCGGACAACTCCTCATCATTCTCCTCCTCCAATAATTGACGCGTATCTTCGATCTGCGAAACAATGTGCTCGTACTGCCGGGCCTTTTTAATTAGCGGTTCGAGATGCGAATATTCTTTCGCTAATTGCGAATACCGTTCGTGATTTGCCACCACCTCCGGCTGGCCCATCTCTTCGCTCAACTCTTCAAATCTTCTACTAAATTGTTTGATTTTATCTAACATACATTTTGTCGTTTCTTATATCTAAATCGTAATTAAGCCGGCTGCCTGATTACTGCATCTGTGGATTCCTGCGGGACCAGCAAGTGTTCGTATTCTTCCCCTCTTGCGGCTTTCAGCGCAATGATGGCGACTTCCAGCATGCTGTCGTCCGGCGGCTGGGTCGTTATTTTTTGCAGCCATAGACCGGGCGAGATGAGTGCTCTAACAATCGTATTGTCGGGCCTTTTGGCGGATGCTTTGATGGCTTCGTATGAAAGGCCTCCCACCAGCGGCACCAGCGGCAGGTGCGTTGCCAGTCGGATTAGCAGGGTGATATTGCCATTCAACAACATGACAATCGAATCCAAAAAACTGAAAAAGATCAGGCTGACTAACATTACCATCACCAGAAAGCTGGTTCCGCAACGCGGGTGGAGGGTGGTGAAGGGTCGGGCAGCCGCGACCGTCAGTTCATCACCGGACTCGAATGCATAGATTGTTTTGTGTTCCGCCCCGTGATAACGAAACAGCCGTTTTACGTCTTTCATGAGTGAAATCAGATAAATATAGGCCAGGAAAAGACCGATTCGGATTGATCCGGCTACCAGGTTAAATGCAAATGCATCCTTCTCAATGTTGAACAGCTTGGTCGTGACAAATAACGGGAAAGCGAAAAACAATCCCACGCCGGCGATCAGGGCGAAGCTTACGGTAAAAACAGTTGAACCGGTGCTCATGCCGCCCGATTTTTTCTTCTTGTTTTTTCGCTTCTTTTTCTTGTTGTTCCCGCCGCTGGCTTCCTTCAGGCGATCGGCTTCCTCCGCATCCTTCATTGCCACATCTGCCGAAAAATTCAGGTGTTTGATTCCCAGGAACATGACTTCCACCAACGTAATGGCGCCACGAATTATGGGGATATTGAGCCACTTGAATTTCTGAATGAGCGAACGATATTCCTGTATTTTCAGCACCACTTCGCCATTTGCCCGCCTGACGGCGGTTGCGAGCCGGTCCGGGGAGCGCATCATCACGCCCTCGATCACCGCCTGCCCGCCAATGGGCATAATTTTCTCTTCCGGCTCGTTATTTATTTTTAAATTTGACATCGCAATTCCGTCCTCGAAATAAGTTTAAAATTTGATTAAAAGGTCTCGGCTTCATTTTTGAACTTCATTGCCCGTACGCATACCATTTCTCCAATACTCCACCGGATAATCCGGCTTCGCTCTGCGTGCATCTTCAACTGCATTTCTTCAAGAAATAAAAAACGGAATGCTTGATTGCCCAAGACATTCCGTTTCCAAAATTTTAAAGAAGAGCAGCTAACGTCGTTCGCCGTATTTCTTCAAAAATTTCTCCACACGACCTGCGGTATCGACTAATTTTTGCTTTCCGGTAAAAAAAGGATGACAGTTGGAACAAATTTCAACGTGCATCTCATCCACAGTAGATCTGGTCTCGAAGGTATTTCCGCAGGCGCAAACCACCTTTGTCATTTTATATTCCGGGTGAATTCCTTGTTTCAAAGCAAACCTCCTGCATCTATTTTGTATTCAAAAACTTTCAAATTTAAGACACTCTGCCTTCTTTTGCAAGCCGCCAATTATTTTCCGAGCGCGTAAATTATGGCTCTTCACAATAGTATGGCAAAAGCAACATTTATATGAAATGAGAAGCGCAGGGTTCCATAGGCTCAAAATATCTCCGGGCTGCTTAAATTGTCCTACGAACTCATCGAATCCAGGAACTCGTTGTTGTTGCGCGTTCCACGCATCTTGTCCAGCAGAAATTCCATGGCCTCGATGGGATTCATCTCGTTGAGCAGCTTGCGCAATACCCATACCCTGGAGAGCTCTTTCCGGCTGAGCAGCAATTCTTCCTTTCTGGTTCCGGAGCGATTGATATCGATTGCCGGGAAAATACGGCGGTCCGCCAGGCGGCGATCCAGCACGATTTCCATATTACCGGTTCCTTTGAATTCCTCGAAGATCACTTCGTCCATGCGGGAGCCGGTTTCCACCAGCGCGGTGGCCATAATAGTGAGACTGCCGCCTTCTTCGATGTTACGCGCGGCGCCGAAGAACCTCTTGGGACGGTGCAGCGCATTTGAATCTACACCACCGGAGAGGATTTTTCCACTGTGTGGAACCACTGTGTTGTGGGCGCGCGCAAGACGTGTGATACTGTCTAACAGGATTACCACATCCTTCTTGTATTCCACCAGGCGTTTGGCTTTTTCCAAAACCATGTCCGCAACCTGCACATGCCTTTCCGCCGGCTCGTCAAATGTGGACGAGATCACCTCCGCCTTCACGTTGCGCTCCATGTCGGTTACCTCCTCCGGCCGCTCGTCGATGAGCAGCACAATCAGAATCACTTCCGGGTGATTGGTGGTAATCGCATTGGCGATTTTTTGAAGGATAACGGTTTTCCCCGCCCGCGGCGGCGAAACGATAAGGCCACGCTGCCCCTTGCCGATCGGTGTTAAAAGGTTCATGATCCGCATGGTAAACTCTTTGGGATTGGATTCCATCTCCAGTCTTTCCAGCGGATAGACCGGCGTGAGGTTGTCGAATAACGCGATGTCCCGTTTCTTTTCAGCGGCTTCGAAGTTAACGGCCTCCACGCGCAGCAGGGCGAAGAAACGCTCGTTGTCTTTTGGCGGGCGAATCTGTCCCTGAACCGTATCGCCGGTGTGCAGGTCGAAACGCTTGATTTGGGATGGCGAAACATAGATGTCATCGGGGCCGGGCAGGTAATTGAATTTCGGCGAGCGCAGGAAGCCGTAGCCATCAGGCAAAACTTCCAGAACGCCTTCGGAAAAAATAAGACCTTCCTGGGCGGTTTGTTCTTCCAATATTTTGAAGATAAGCTCCTGCTTCTTTAAACCGGAGGTTCCCTGGATACCTAATTCCTGGGCCACCTGTGCCAGTTCTGAAATCTTTAATGATTTCAAGGAATCTAAATCTAACATTTACTGGTTCCTCTGATATGTTTAAAAAGATTTATAAATTTTATGGATTCTATATTCCAACACCTTCAGGGTGATGATTTCGGGGAGTTAAGTTGGAGACCATGTGAAGCATTGCTTCACAGCGCGCAAATTTAATTTTTTCTTCCGGCAAAATCAAGATATTTGTATTTTTTGTAAAAACGCTCCCGCCAAGTAATGCGATCCCAAAATTATCAGCACTCCGTTTGATTTCATCCGACCTGGAAAGTTACGATATGCATCTTCGACTGTTTCGTATTTTTCTAATTTAATATCTTTGTTTCGCAATTCTTCGGCTAAAATTGCGGCTGGCAATTCTCTGTCTGAAAAATGTTCAATTACCGCGACCTCCGCGACATAACCCTTCAAAATATCGACAATAGTATGATAATCTTTATCTTTTGCCAATCCCAGGATAACATGGAATCGCCGGCCGGGGAAAAGGCGTTTCAGGAAATGAAATATTTGCCGAATGCCGTGAGGATTATGCCCGACATCTAACAGCGTCAGCGGCTGGCGTCGTACGATTTGCAGCCGCCCGGCCCAGGTCGCTTCTCTCAGGCCGTCTCGAAGGGTTTGTTCTGAAATCGAAAAATCCCGGATCTTTTTTATCCCTATTGCGGCGAGCGCTGCGTTTTGGCGCTGATGTTCCCCCGCCAGTGAAATCTCCAAACCGGGCAATTCAAGGTCAGGAGCGACCAGATCAAACCTGCTCCCGTCAATATTTTCATTGAGCACCCGCGCCGCTTTTGCCGGATCGACGACCGTCAGTTCGGCGTGTTGCTCTTCGCATTTCTCATTTAAGATTTCCAGAATCTCGGGATCAGTATTATTTGTAACACATGGCGTGCTTTTTTTGATGATGCCGGCCTTTTCTTTCGCAATGGACAACACCCCTTTCCCGAGAAATTGCTCATGATCGATCGAGATTGGTGTGATCACCGTGAGCAGCGGTTGCACCAGGTTGGTGGCATCGAGGCGGCCACCCAGACCGGTTTCCACAACTGCAATATCTACCTGCTGTTCCGCAAAATAGCGAAAGGCAATCGCTGTAGTGGCTTCGAAAAAAGTTGGCTTCACCGATTCAATCTGCGGTTTTAAATCGCGGGTGTAGGCGACGATGGTTTCCCAGGGGATGAGCCGGTCGTTTACGCGGATTCTTTCGCTGAAATCCACCAGGTGCGGGGAGGTGTACAGTCCGACCCGGAATCCGGCTTTTTTTAATATGGAATAAAAAAAGGCTGCAGTAGACCCTTTCCCGTTGGTACCGGCAATATGTATGGCGGGCCACCGCTTCTGCGGATGATTCCAGAATTCCAGCAAAGCGGAAATGTTGTCAAGCCCCAGTTTTATTCCCGAAAACTGGAGATTGTACAAATATTGAATCGTTTCCTGGTAGCTGTTCATTTATTTGTCGATGATTCGTCTTACTTATATTCGGGTGGGGTAAGTTATGAAATGAATGTTTTATGATCGGGGTTCACATTTTTCTCGAAGCCGGGTAAAAGAGAAAATGCCATGTCAGATTATTTTTCCCAAAATAAAGCCGACTACAATGCCAACCAGAAACACAATTGTGAGCACCCTGTAATTGAGTACTTCCTTGCTGAACCCTCTCTTGATTGCTACAACCGAGACAAAATAGCCCAAGGCGTTCAGCAACCAGTAGAACGGCAACGCCAAAACCTTTGCGATGAGCGGGCCGATGATCGGAATGAGCGCGATTAAGTTCAGCAAGCCGATGAATGCCTGGCTGATGATGCCGAATACGATGATGAGAAATGTTATTGCTTTTTTATCTAAACCGAGTGCAAAGCCCACGACTCCAAAAATCGTAAGCGCCAGCCATACCAGGAAAATCTTTCGGAATGAAAATATGAACCTCCAAATATTCCCGAAAGCGGAACTTATTTTATTTAAGAAGTCGCTATCCCGTCGCATTTTGTGCAATTTGTTCGCTTACTTTCCCAAACCTTCTTTCCCGGTTCAGATAATTTAATAGTGCGTCATAAAACTCCTGCTTCCTGAAATCCGGCCACAGTGTTTTGGTTACATATATTTCTGTATAAGATAGCTGCCATAGCAAAAAGTTACTTACTCGCGACTCACCGCTGGTCCGAATCAGCAAATCAGGATCGGGGAGATCATAAGTATGTAAATGGGCAGAAAACACCTGCTCACTAATTTCTTCCGGTTGCAGCAACCCGGTTTTTACCTTGTGGGCAATTGCCTGAACCGCCTCCAGAATCTCCTGCCGGCCACTGTAACTTAGTGCAAGATTCAGGGTTAGCCCGGTATTGTGTACGGTTCGTTCAATTCCGTACATCAATTCTTCGTATGCGGTTTCCGGCAGGTCTTCCAGATTTCCGATTGCCTTCAACTTGACATTCTTTTTTAACAGGTCGTCTATTTCCCGGCGCAGGGTGGAGACAAACAGTTTCATTAGAGCGGAAACCTCCTGCCGCGGGCGATACCAGTTTTCTTTCGAAAAAGTATAAAGTGTCAGTACTTTTGTATCCAACTCACCCGCTGCCTCAACAACTGCCCGGATAGATTTTATTCCTTCGTTATGTCCGGCAACCCGTGGAAGCCCCCGCTTTTTAGCCCATCTTCCATTTCCGTCCATAATGATAGCAATATGCCGCGGCAGGGGAACCCCTTTTTCGAATAGCTTACTCAGTTCTTTTAACCGTTTGCTCTGTTTTCCCATTTTGCGTTTTTTTAACGAATTTAAATATAGCTGTTAATTAAATCAAAACAATGTTTTCAATTGTCCTTCAGTAATTTCTTCCGTACTTGACACTTTAATATGCGGACTGTATATTAAAATCTTTATGTGACAAAACTAATTATCGGAGATTTTTTTCATGAAATTTTGGACTACTCTTTTCACCCTTGTATTTCTACCTTCGCTTCTGCTTTCTGAAAATCACCTTTTGATTTCGGAAATACAAGTAAGCCCGGACAGCGCAGAGTTTGTCGAAATCTTTAATCCTAACGCTTCTTCGCTCGCGCTCGACCATCTCTATCTTTCCGATTACAAAACCTACTATGAAATGGTTAATGGAGTGTATAGTTCCGTTTCCAGCGATTTTTTGGTAAAATTTCCTGCCGGGGCAACCATCGATGCGGCGGGCGTGATTGTTGTCGCTATGGACGGTAATTCGGTGAGTAATGCGGATTACGAAATAAAATCGGTGAGTTCCGTTCCTGATATGGAGCCGCTCTATGTCGGCAGTTCGGCTTCTCTCTCGAACCTGGAAATGTTGATGCTTTTTTCCTGGGATGGGCAGAGCAGCACCGTTCAGGATGTGGACTATGCCATGTGGGGAAGCACGACCAGCAATTTTGTAGACAAGAGCGCTGTTCCCGGTTACTTGCCGGATACCCCGGTTGGTAACCAGGATCCGTTTAATCCCGCTCCGGTATCGGGGAAGACCATGACCCGGATTTCAGTGGGGGAGGCCGGGGAGATCTTTACCGGCGGTAACGGAATTACCGGCCACAACGAAACCAGCGAGCCGATCGGCCAGAATTTTACTTTGCAGGATCCGACGCCGGGCACAACTGATTTGCAGGTGCCCACCGGCGATGGCAGCGGCATCGCCTACGTTTTGCCGAATTCGGTCCGAGCCGATACTACCCTTTCCCTGGCTTTTGTTATAAAGGGAACTGCGTCGGAAACAGTGACCTCCATTTCCCTTGCGGTTCCAACAACCTGGGGATGGAGCAGCAGCTCCGGGGATGTCCAGTTGAGCGGACCCGCTTTTAGCGGCGCATCTCCGTCGGTAAATGGCAATGTCGTAAGTTTGACCTCAGCCCAGTTAACCGCTGCGGACAGCGGGGTGGTTACAATTTCCAGTTTGACTTCCCCGGCACAGCCCGAGCAGTCTGTTTTCGAGATTCAAACAGCGACTGCAGGCGGTAATCTTACTGCCATCGGGGAAAGCCCGGCAGTAACGGTTTATCGGCCATCGGTGGCAGCCACAATCGCTGATATTCAGGCAAATCCATCAAACTACACTTCCGTAACTATAGAGGCAATTGTTACGGTTGGCAGGGAAAAGCTGTCCACTACCCAGTTGGATGCATATGTCCAGGATAATTCAGGGCGCGGAATAAATGTCTTTTCGTTCGATCCTCCCGAAAATTTCCCCGGTTTTGAACGAGGAAAAAAATTACGGATTACCGGAACTGTTACGGAATATATTCATTCTACCCGTTTTGATCACACTACTGAAATAACTGACTTTACCTACCAGGTTTTAGACAGCAATCAAACTTTGCCGGCTCCGCTGCAGGTCTCGACAATCGGAGCAACTGACACATCGCTGGAAGGGACCATGGTGGAAGCGACCGGAACCATTACAGACATGTATTATGCGGGCGGTGGAAACAGCATTGTAATTAATGACGGAAGCGGCGAAGTGACAGTTCGGGTGTGGGATGCCACCCAGATTAATGTCTCCGGATTTCAGTTGAACGATGTGATTATGGTAAAAGGCGTAGTTGATTCTTACAACCTGGAAGGTCAGATTTTGCCGGCCTACCAGGAGGACATTAGTCTGGTAACTTCCAATCCGGGAGACGGTACTGGGACGGCGACCGTGACGCCCGACTCGGTGGGGATCGGGCAGAGTGGACAGAGCCTCGAATTCACGATCTCCGGCGATGCTGCCTATACTTTGACGTCGATCTCACTCGATATTCCCGCCGGATGGCAGTGGGGCGGCACCGCCCAGATTGGCGGAACCGGCTTCGCCGGTGCAAATCTTACCGTGCAGGGGAATAAGATCCTGGTGGATCAGGCTTCGGTAACACAAAGCAGTGCGGGGATGATCACGGTGCAGGGTTTGACGGCACCTGCCGAAAATGCGTTTTCCACATTTAATATTAAAACGGCTACCAGCGGCGGTGTCCTGACAGCTATACAAAATAGCCCGCGCGTTAAAGTTGGCATTGGTGTCAATGCTGTTCCGATTTCGGAAATCCAACTGCACACAAGCAACTATGTTAACCAGCAGGTTACAATTATGGGCGTTGTTACCATGGGTGCCGGAATAACAATCGACACCCGGACCGATGCCTACATACAGGACAACTCCGGTTACGGCATCAATGTTTACCAATACGGTACGGTTGACAGCCGGCTGGAGCGGGGGAATCTGGTGGTCATAAACGGAACAATTTTAGATTACCAGGGAACTACCGAGATAACCGATTATACTTTGGAAGTGTTAAGCCGGAATAACGCATTGCCCACTCCTCTGAATCTAAGCACCTCGGAAGCCACCGACATACAGTGGGAAGGAGTCTATGTAAAGCTCGAGGGAGTGATTTCAGATCTCTATTCGGCCGGTGGGGGGGCGAATGTGGTTTTGGACGATGGGAGCGGGCCCTGCACTGTTCGAATCTGGGATACTTCTAATCTGAATTTAAGCAGTTTCGCTATCGGAGACACGATTATTGCCCTGGGCATAGACGATATCTACAACGGCGCCGGCCAGGTTGTGGTTGGATACCAGCAGGATATTTATAAACCGGGTTCGGCGGTGTCCGGCGATGGCGGTGGTTTTGCCTTAGCTGACCGTGATACGATTTCTCCCGGCGAAACCGGCGTTGCCATTGCAATTACATTGTGGAGTAATGAAGCCGATACTTTGCAAAAGGTGCAAATTGGCATTCCATTTAACTGGGCCTGGAGCGGCAGTAAGGACGATGTGCTGTTAAGCGGAAAAGGGCTCGAAGATGCCTCCAAAAAGGTGGTTCTTGAATATGGTCAATTCTGGATTGAGTTAACGGGCTGCAATCTAACCGCTGCAGACAGTGGATATGTGACGATTCAAAATATGTCCGCAACGTCCAGCCACGTATATTCATACTTCTGGATAAAGACTGCGGTGCAGGAAAAGGGCACTCCTCAGTTTATCTCAAAGAGTCCGCAGATTGCGGTGGGGCAGAATCCCTACTGGCTTATCAGCGATCTCCAGACTAATTCTGCCCAATTTAAAGACACCGTTACTGTGCGAGGCGTTACAACGATAGGCGCCGGTGTTCTGCGCACCGACCGGACATCTGCTTATGTGCAGGATGAATCCGGCTATGGTATTAATGTCAGCAAATCCGGGACCCCGGATACAGTGAATTTCAGGCGTGGCTATTTCGTCCGGTTCAGCGGGCTGGTCTCGGAATACCAGCGGACGACACAGATCCTGCCCATCCAAATTGATTCGCTTTATCTTGCACCGGCACTCCCCGAAGCTGTCGAGCTCAGCACTCAGGAAGCGAAAAATGCCCGCTGGGACGGGACGCTTATCCAGGTACCCAATATTTCCGCCGGTCAACATGCAATCGTTACCGAAAGTTACACTACATCTTCCCAGGCCCCCTATGATTATAACATAACGGTAAATGACGGAACCGGTTCGTTGACCTTGCGGGTGTGGGGGACCACCGGAATAAACCTGGATTCGATCAGCGTCAATAAGGCTATCATCGCCAAAGGAGTTGGGAGCATTTTCGGAACCTCTTACCAGATATTGCCTGCTTACCAGGATGATATAAGAATAGATGCCAATTACCAGGCATCTCTGGAAAAAGTGTCCCTGGATGTTCCGCCCCATCCGTTTGTGCCGGACATGGGGGAGAATATTACCATCCACTATAATGCCGGCTCGATTCCGAATCATGTCACCCTTCGCATATTTGACCTGGGCGGGCGCCTTGTGACGACCTTGCTGGACGAGGACGCCGAACTTGTGGAAAATGAACTTCAATGGGATGGCCGGGATGAATACAGGGATTTTGTTCCGCTGGGCACCTACATCTGTCACCTGGAAGTGATGGAGAGAGTCTCCGGCAAGAGAAAAGTAAAAAGGGCCCCGATTGTGGTCGGTACCCGGCTAAAAAAATAACAGATATATTTGTTGGCAGATATATTAATTCCTACAAGATGCTACAAATTGGGGGATTTTTATTCTGCGAGATTATTATAAGGGATCTGATATATGAAAAACGCAAAACAATTCGTGCTGTTAATTTTCCTGATTCTGTTTACCTGTTCGTCCGTGTCTTATGCCGGTTTGTTCGATGATCGCTTCCCCAGCGCACGGGCTACGGCGATGGGCGGCTCCGGTGCCGGAGTGGCGAACGATGTTTGGGCGGCCTATTACAACCCGGCCGGCCTGTCTCAGCTTCACAGCCTTGCGGTTGGAACTTCTTACCTGCGCCTGTTCAATGTTTCTTTCCTGCGCAATTTCTTTGGGGCTGCGGCCTATCCATTACCGGGTAAATACGGAACCGCTTCCTTCTCCGTTCAATATTTCGGCGTAAATTATAAGGACACCGACATCTCCGGTGAATATACACTTGCTTTATCACATGGTTTCTACCTGATGAACGACATTCACAGCAGCCTTGCTTTTGGGTATTCGCTAAAAGCTTACTACTGGACGTTAGGCGAGTCGTTAACCTTTGGCGACCTGGGGAGCGCCACCACCTTTGGTCTTGACGTGGGGTTGATGGCATCAATTTATGATCGAACGTCGTTGGGTGTTTACTTCCTCAATGTAAACAATCCCCGGATTGGGGCATACACCCGTCACGATTTGCCACAGCGGGTAGTTGTTGGACTGGCTTACAAACCGTACGATGGGGTTACCACCTCTCTCGATTTTAACCGTACCATCGGTGTGGGCGATATGCAATTGTGGGGAGGCGCGGAATTTAATGTCTTCTCAAACCTGTTCCTGCGATTCGGCGCCACTACCAATCCCAACCGGTTCTCCGCCGGGCTTGGGCTGCAATTTGCCCAATTTAAGCTGGATTATGCCCTGCTGACTCACGGCGAGCTGGGTGAAACCCACCAGATGGGTCTGGCGATGGAATTTTAATTTGTTTATTCAAGGAAATATGGTTTAATGAAAATGAAGAAAGATAATCAGTTTTTTTATAACATTCTTGTTCCTGCATTGATTTTTGCTTTAATGCTGGTTCTTCCCCTGCGGTCACAGGATCACAATCAGCCGGCTTACTCGCCCCAAAATCAACTGGATCTTAACAATGCCAGTTACGAAGAGATTGCCAAATTGCCCATATCGCAGGAATTGGCGGAGCGGATTTATGACCGGATTACCTACCAGGGACCGTTGACAAGCGTGTACGAGCTGAACCAGATCAAGGGAATGACCCAGGATATATTCCTGAGCATCAAACCGCTGGTGAGGATCAGACCTTATGCGCCCAGAACCGAACGCGAAGCGCGTATCGAAGACCTGTATTATAAGCTGGATCGGTGGGAAGGCAACGAAGGCACCAACCAGGCGCTGGTCGATCTCTGGATTGAACAGGCGCTGGAACCGGTTGATATTAACACCATCAGTTACGATCAATTGCTCAATTTGCAGGGGGTCTCACCGGTAGACGCAGCCTCAATTATTCAGTACCGGAACCAGGTCGGAAAAATTTTCAGCAGCCGGGATTTGCGAAGCGCACCATATCTCTCATATTACGGATACCGAAATGCGAGCGATTTTGTGAGTTTCGAGCCTGCTGAACAACACATGCAGTTCCATGGGCATATTCTTATGCGAATGGACGATACGCCTTTCCTCACCGAGGAAGCCGAAGCGACAACAACCATCCCGGAAGAACTTGTCCAGGAATATGCTTCTCCCACCGGTTACCCCAGTGTTTATACCCGCTTCCTGGGCAGCCTGGGTAACGACATCCACTTTGGGTATTCTTACTACCATGCCCTGGATGAACCGATGTTCAATCAGAATCTCGGTTTCGCGGATGTGCCGAAAGGCAAGCTCTATGCGGGGATCGAGAACCAAAAACTGGGACCGCTGGAGGTGCGAAAGTTTTATGTGGGCAATTACAGCCTGGCTTTTGGACAGGGAGTCGTGATGGAGAACAGCGATTTCTTCCAGCCCCGGAAGAGCGGTTTCGGATTCCGAAAGCGGTTCATCGGCCTTTCCGGCGATAACTCCCGCACCCGGGAATACAAGCTCACCGGTGCCGCAACCGAATTGGGTTTCCGGAACGCCCACCTTTTTTTGTTTGGCTCCTATGACAAACGCGACGCCATACTCAATGCTAATCCCATTATTGTGAACGGCGAAGAACAATATGCAATGAACCAGCTTATCGTGCTGGATCAACGATTTCAATACGCCCCCCAGGATACCTTCCGGAGCAAGCGGGGCATTAGCTGGCGGGACAATGTGCATGAATTGTTGTACGGAACCCACTTCGCGTACGATGTGCTGCCTGCTACCCAGTTAGGATTCACCTACTATGAAAGCGCCTACGACCGACTGATTCGCCCCGACAGCAGCGAAATTATCGGTGCCGGCAACCTGGGTTACACGGCCATGGCAGATAATGAGATTTTCAATTCCTACGGTGGCCCGGTTTCGGATGGTGAGAATCCATTGTGGGGCGCTGCAAAATCTTTCCGAAGAGTGTACGGGTTCGATTTTCAATCGGTCTATCAGAATGTAGCAATCCAGGGTGAATATGCGGAACTGGACAAATCGGCCGGTTTTCTCAGCGGAAACCCGCATGCACTGGTTGCGAGTGCGTATGTTCAGTATAACAATTTCTCGCTGTTAGGATTATACCGGGATTACAGCCTGCAATTCGATAACCCGTACCAGAGATCGTTTTCCAATTACCGCCGCTTTAAGCGAACCATATTCCAGGATTACTTCTACCTGCAAGATCCGCTGTACGGGCAGCTTTATACAAACAATCCCCAGCCGCAGCCGGAAAGAGGCTTTTATCTGAACTCCCGTTACCAGATTAATCGTCAGATGCTTTTTAATCTGGAATATGATACATGGCGCAGGGTGTCGGATGATGCAACACAGCAAAGACTGGTTGGAACGCTCGAATTTCGCCCCATATTTCCGCTGCGGGTTAACCTGCGGCAGAAATACCAGGGACGCGAGGTCCAGAACAATCCATCAATCGAGTATTTTGAGAGCCTGGAATTCCGCGGGACGCTTCGTTTACGACTTTCCGGATTCGATGAGGTCGGAATGTTGTATGTCAATGCCATTACAAAATTTCGTCCACGTCCGCGGCTGTCGTTTCCGGTGCAAACCGGGGCGGACTACAGCACCACCAACCTGGCGGGAAATATGGGATCGCCGGGCGAGGCGCTGGGCGGCTTCTTCCGGCACAACTTTAGCCAGTTGCTGAAATTGCAGGGTTTCCTGGGATATTATAAAGGATTCTTCTGGGCGTTTGAGGATACCCAGTTTATGGTGATGGACAGCCCGCGGGGTGCAATGCGATATTGGATTTCGCTCTACTCGCGAATCAGCCCGCAAATCAGCATGAGGATTAAATACACCCACGATTACCAGAAAGCGGTTGATTTTGTGCAAGCCAGGGATAGCAGCAACGAGCCAATTGCGAATATCGGAAGATACTATGAGGCCAGCTTATATCAACCAACACAGGATTTTTACTATCTGGAATTCAATCTTCATTTTTAACAATACCCAAGTAGGATGAAACAGTCGACGCAGGAGACTCACTGATGAGAATTTCAATTTTAAGCATAACCTTAATTTTTTTATTTGCCTCTTTTACCTTCAGCCAGAATTACCCCTCTTTCCCGATTGGGCAGTACTGGCAGTTTCCGGACGCCCGTTCCCTTTCCCTGGGGGGAGGCGGGTCTGTCTCCCTGAATTCGCCGGCTGCTATTCTGTATAACCCGGCGGCGCTTACCCAGATTGACCATTTCGCTGCGGGCCAGTTTAGCCTTTCGCTTCGCAAATTGGAGGAACGCAGATCTTACCCGCTCTACGATCGTTTTTCCGGAATCATTGGGGATGGGATTTATGCTGTGAATGATAACTGGTTCAGCCGTCCGCAGGGAGCGCTGGCGATCCGCCTGCCGTTAAAAGGAATACCTGCGATAAGCCTGGCGGCAGGTTCCTTCACGGAAGTCGATCAAAATTACAAATACTTGGAGGAGGTTCGCCAGAACATATTTGGCGACTCCCTGGAAGCGTATAATCGTATTGACTTTACCGGTGCACTTCAGCGCTACAGTTTTGCTGGCGCCGCAACCCTGCCGTTTTTGCCCAAATTATCGCTCGGAGTCCAGGCCGGAATTCTGAAAGGCTCTCTGGCATACAAAAAACAGATCGATTTTGTAAAGGCTACTGAGGCCGATATTCTGTCTTCCGCGGACCGAAAGCTTGAGAATACTCCGCTGGTGCTCTCTTTTGGCGGAGTTTACCGCGTCAACGAGCGCATCTCCGCCGGGGCGGATGTTTCGCTTCCCTACACTGTAAAATACTCCGCTACAAATGAATCCGGCGAAATGTTGAACGAAGAGATCGGCTACCCGATGAAAGTAACCGGTGCCTTCGAGTATCGGGCAAGGCAGGAACTGCAGGCCCGGCTGAATGTCGATTTTACTTACGAATTTTGGTCCAACGTGACCTACTCCGGTTCCGGTGCCTCTGAAAATTCCGTGGACAATTTCGGGAATGTCGTTCCTTACACCTGGGAATTCTCAGATGTGTTTGACTTAAAGGCCGGCATTGAACACATTTTTTACAATCAAATTCCGCTTCGTGTAGGTATGCAATACCGGAATTCCTTCCGGGATAAAAACGAGACCCAAACGCTGTTAGGTGCGGGAACAGGTTACCTGGCGAGCACCTGGCGGTTGGATGTAGCCGGTGCTTTCAGCCGGAACTCCTACCGTTGGCCGGACCTGTTCGATGATGCGCTGTTTGGCGGGAATCGTTCCGGCAGTCCCATTGACAACGTGGAAGAATCCTATTTCTTCGGGCAGATCACCTTCACTTACTTCCTGAACCTGGGAAAGTAAATGCAAAGATTACCGGGCAGGTAATTGCTTTAGTTGCAGAACTGCCCACCTCTCGCAGACCATTCTATCTCCCATCGAAGAACATCCTCCTCTTTCCCCCTTCTAAGGGGGAAGGGAAGGGGATGTTTTGATTGGAAATCTATCCTGTTTGGCCATTAGTTTTGCGATTATCATACCCGGGAATTCCGGAATCATTTTGCTCGCAAGCGAGATTCTCTACAATTGCCTGCATTTATTCCGGTTCCGGATAATCTCCCGGCAGCATGAATGGCAGCGGTTCTCCCTGGTGTTCGCTGAGCAGGCGCAGGCTTTGCAGGATGCGGTTTTCCCGCAGCTCTGTCCCCAGCGGCGAGAATCGGGATCCGAAATCAAAGAGCCCTTTATTTGAAGGGATTTCTTCAATATCGATCTCGGTGTCGGCCTTGATTCCCGCTTTTTGTTTTGCGATTGTCAGGGCAGTCATCAATCCGCCGATTTCATCCACCAGGCCCAGCTTTTCTCCTTCCAGCCCGGAGTAAAAATGCCCCTGCCCAATTTCCTTCACTTTCTCGACCGTCATGCCCCGTCCGCGAGCTACCTTTTGGACAAAAATATCGTACATTTTGAAGATCAGCGATTTCACCTTTTCCTGCTCATCGGGAGTCAGGTTGCGGGCCGGCACTTCAATACCCAGGAATGGGAGCGTAACGCCAAATCCCAGGTCCGCATGGTCGCCGCGCTTCACCAGATCCGAGGTCATCCCCAATTTACTGCTGAAACCGGTATCATATAACCATCCACCAATAACGCCGATAGAGCCGGTTAATGTGTTCGGACCGGCTACTATTTCGCTTCCATACATCGAAATCCAGTAACCGCCGGAGCCGGCAACCTGCCCCTGGCTCACGATTACCGGTTTTTCCTTGCTGCATTTTTTAAGCGCCTCTGCTACAATGTCACTGGCCATACCGTCGCCACCCGGCGAATCGACACGAAAAACCACAGCCTTTACCGACCGGTCCTTTGCCAGTTTCAGGAATTGCCTGCCCAGCCATCTGGCCCGGATTCCGCTGTCCATTTCGGTGGCGCCAAGCCCATACACAACGGCAATTTTGGGTTTATCTCCCCAACGCTGGGACGGGAGTGCGATCTGCAAAATATCGGCAGGTGGCATTTTCCACATTTTTTCACCGGCAAGCTTGTTTATCACATGGTTCAGGTCGTCCCAGCGGGCAAGCGTATCCGCCAGTCCTGCCCGAACTGCATCTTCCGGCATGTAAAAGACTTCGTTGTTTACCATTTGGTCAAATTTTTCAGTGCTGAATTTCCGGGAAGCGCAGACGTCTGCCCGAATCGTATTGTACCAATCATCGATAAAAGCCTGCCGCTGTTCGCGATCCGGTTCCGACATATCGTCACGGCTTAGTACTTCCGCCGCCGATTTGTATTTAAAATAGCGCCAGGCATCAAAATTCAAACCAAGCTTATGAAGCGTTCCCTTCAAATAGGTCCTGCCCATCGACAGCCCTGGCAGCATAATGTCCCCTTGCGGGTCCATTACCACAATATCCGCAACACTTGCCAGGTGGTAGATCGTCATCTGTGCCCGGTCGATAAATGCCACAACTTTCTTACCCGCAGCCTGTGCATTTTTTAATTCCTGGCGGATTTCCCATGCGACTTCCGGGGAAACTTGCACCGAGGAGAGATTCACCGCAATTATGCCGATCCGGGGATCCTGGGATGCTGCCTTGAGTTGGTTGATGATATCCAGCAACGTGTGCGTATGTTTGTCGAACAATACATATCGAAGATAACCTACCTGGCCTCGTAAATTCATCGCCAGATAGCGCCGGTTTTTTTCAATCAGGGTTGGGAAAAAGCTGGGCTGCATTCCCCCGATTCGAACCATGTAGTTGTCATAAGCGTGTTCGTTGTCAGAGTTGAAATGGCTTTGCATGCCCCCTCCCACTTTTCCAAGATTCAGGGACAAGCCAAGAGTAAATGCCTTTCCATCGAAATAGCGTCCTACTACATGAATTCCCTCGACCAATTGAATTATACCGCCCGCGCTCCAGGGCGCGTCGGAAAGCCGCATCTGCTTTTGTAGTGCCCCATCCGCAAAAAGTGTGAGTCGCGGCGTTCCCAAGGGACGAATACCGATTTCCGCTGCACCTTCTTTGGCATTGCTTTCCACCGAAAAATTTCCAATCAGGCCCAAAGAAATAAAGCGCAGAGGCCGGATAATCGCGCCGGTAATGAGCATTTTTTCGTGTAGTGAGGTGGGAACAACTTCGCCGGAAGACCAGCCGTAACCCAAACCCATGGACCATCCCTGGCTTCCAAAACCGGTAGAAATGTGGTAATCGGTCGCGCGATATGAGCCCACGTGGTGGCGGAGCGCTCCGAAACCCAATCCGTGGGTCGCGGCAAAAATTCCCCAATCATTTATTTCCTGGCTTGCGCCTGCCTGATTGGACCAATAGAAGCGTCCGTCGAAATTTTTCACCATGTTCAGATTTGCAGGGTTTACAAATCCAGCTAATCCATCTCCGTATGCCGCCGGGGATGTCATGAGAAAATCATAATTCGTGTAATAACCCGGAATCGCCTGGCTCCGACCGGCAATAGTGAAAAAGAAAAGCAGTGTGCAAAAAACGCTCAAGCCTCTTAGCATTATGCCTCCTCAATTTTTATTTGCTGCCTGGTTTGCCTCAATAGGCAGTTAAATGTAAAATATTCCTGGAAAATATACAAATGGTAAAGCCCCGGTACTAATATATTCCGCGGAAAATCATTTTGTTGGAGCGATAATTTACGCCTGTGAAACCTGGAATGATGGCAAAAGTTAAATTTGCGGTTGGCAGAGTTCCTGTTTGCAGAGTTACATGTTAGACATACTGTTTTATGCGAACTTTGAGATCGCGATTTCTTTAAATCTGTAAAAAATAAATTTTCTTGAAATTATAATCACAACGACCTAAATTTTCGGGCTGTTTGACTTGGAAGCGCCTATGATAAAATGTATTACATGGTCTGATAAATATTTGCGGATAATAGACCAAACCGAGATTCCCCACAGGCAGGTCTACAGAAATTTATATACAATTGATGAAGTTTATGAGGCAATTCAAAAACTTCGGGTGAGAGGCGCCCCGGCAATCGGCGTGGCTGCGGCATACGGCCTGTATTTGGCAGTACAAGGCCGGCAATTTTCCGACCGAGACGGTTTTCTGGATGAAATCAGGAAATCTGCGGACTACCTGGCAAGCGCACGGCCAACCGCAGTAAATCTTAAATGGGCGCTGGAAAGTGTTATTTCGGAGATTGAACTGTCAGAGGTAGAGCCGAGTAAATTGCCGCTGGCAATTCTGGCCCTTGCAAAAGAGATTCAGCGGGATGATGAAATTCGCTGTGAGAAAATCGGGGAAGCAGGCGCACCCTTGATTGCGGATGGCATGACGATTCTTACCCATTGTAACACCGGCGCGTTGGCCACCGCTGGAATTGGCACCGCTTTTGGCGTAATTCACACCGCATTCCGCCAGGGGAAAAGTATCTGTGTGCTGGCAGACGAAACACGCCCTTTATTGCAGGGGGCACGGCTCACGATGTGGGAATTGAAGCAGGCAGGTATTCCTGCCAAATTGATAACCGATGGGATGGCTGCCGCAGCCATGTCTACCAGGAAAGTTGACATGGTGATTGTTGGCGCCGACCGCATTGCTGCAAATGGCGATACTGCAAATAAGATTGGCACCTACAGCCTGGCAGTCAATTCCCATTTCCATAAAATTCCGTTTTATGTGGCGGCGCCGCTCTCAACCTTTGATTTTTCTATCGCCACCGGCGAACAAATACCTATTGAAGAAAGAGGTTGCGAAGAAATTACAGACATTTGGGGGCAGCTCCCGGTTACCATTCGAGACGCCGAATGCTGGAATCCGGCATTCGATGTTACCCCGGCGGAATTGATTACGGGGATTATTACTGAAGCCGGGGTACTCCGTCAACCCCTGGAACCATCCATAACCGAAATAAAATCAAAACGCAAAAATCATCAAAATCATAAGGAGCTAATTTCATGAAAAAATTTGCGGGTTTCTTCATTCTTGCACTGTTGTCCATTGTGATTCTGGGAAGCAATTGTCGTCCCCCTATAGTTGAAGGTATTGTTGTCAATATCCAACACGGATTGTATGATAAGGCATATGATCTTGCGAAGCAGGCAGTAGTAGAATATCCCAATGACCCGGAAGCCTGGTATTATCTCGGAATGCTGGAAGGTCGCAAGGGTAATTTTGTTGAAATGAACCAGGCATTTGACAAAAGTCTGGCAATTGGTCCCAAGTTCAAGACAGAAATCGATCAGGACCGGTTTAAATATTTCGCGGAGAACTATAACGACGGTTTAAAAAATTATTACAACAAAGCCAGGGATGAGCAGGACCCGGAGAAGCGTAAACAGCTTTTCGAAAAGGCAGCGGACAAATTTCTGAATGCGTATGAGGCTGATCCCTCTCGAGAAGAACCTTTGACGCCGCTTTCGGTGTCTTTCCTTGAGAGTGGTGATACCGCCTCTGCTGAAAAATATCTGCTTCAGTCCATCGCAAAAAATCCCAAGAACGATACCTTGATGGTGTCGGTGGGAGATTTCTACTACAAGACGGATCAGGTTGAAAAAGCCAAGGATATGTACCAGAAAGCGCTTGCGGTGAATCCTAAAGACGTGGAGGCACACCTGGCCATGGGCGAAATTTATGCCAAAGAAAAGGATTGGGATAGTGCAATTAAGGAATTTGATTTTGGTATGCAGGAAGAGCCAAACAACTCTGCCATTCCCATGAATATTGCCATTATTTATTACAACAATGAGAAATACCAGGATGCAATTCCCTATCTGAAAAAAACAATTGAGCTGGATCCCAACAACAAGGATATGTACGAAATTCTGAGTATTTCGTATCTGCAGATTGCACAGAAATATCAGGACCAGTACAACGAAACCGAGAAACCGGAAGATAAGCAGAAATACGAAGAAATCTACGATAATGAATTGCCATTTCTGCTGGATGCGGTTCAGAAGTTTCCGGATTCGGCATTACTGTGGAACAATCTTGGTGTCGTCTACGCTCAAAAGGGAAACAAAGAAAAGGCCCAGGAAGCTTTCGAAAAACAAAAAGAACTGGAAGGTAACAAATAGGATTCTAGTTTGTGCCCGTGTATCAAGAAGCCGGAATCATCTATCAAGATTCCGGCTTTATTATTTTTTGTGTTCCACTACGAAATCATTTCGTGCGGATTATCCTCCTCCGCACAGCTCTAAATTTTCTTTCGCAGGTGATCCGCTTCTTCAATTCAGGTGACTGCTGGTATCTTTCTGTGCAGAAGGAAGTTTGTTAGAATTGATAGCCGATAGCCACATAGCCAACCCAGTGCCGTATTTTGGCCGGGGCGGTAATTCCCAAGCCCAGATCCGATACCGGGATAGGCGGATGAACCAGACTGGTGGAATATCGCAGCATCTTGCCATTTAAAGACTTTCCCCCCAATCTGTTTTCCAGATCATAGGCGGTCAGCATTCCGAACGGCACGGCGTATCGCCCGCACCACGTCCAGGCATATTCCCGGTAATCGTCCTTTTTTACGGTATATTGGGTAAACCGGCGGATGCGCTGGGGATCGATCCGGTCAATCAGGCATTCGCTTATTATGTCCATGTCATATTTTGTCGCGGCGCGATAGCCGGCACTGTCTGCCCCGAAACGCGCGTAACTTTTCCCGCCCCAATCCTCATCGCCATAATGAACGCAATCGTTTGAGATGGCAAAAGCAAAATCCCGTCCCCATTTCCAGTTCCTTTTTGCTGTCGCGTTTTGAATCGCTTCAGACAGTGGTTTCACGATCTCCTGCATCCGCTCATAACTCATGTAAGGCACTAAAATGGAGACAATTTGCACTGTGCGGTGGTAGTATTGCAAAAAGGGAAGCAGCGCCTCCACCGAATGTTCGGTTTCCTGCAGGCTGTCGCTTACCATGTAGAGACTGCTTGGCAAACCGGCCATAATTTCTTCGCGAAGCGGCGATACCGGTATGTAACCGTAAGGCCCCCGCCACTGCTTAAAACTGTCGAACACAATTTTGTCTTCGATCCCGAAATTACGCGCCTTATGAGCAACTCCAAATAAGATAACCGTTGGCGCGGACAGGTTGTTCAGCACATACGGATAAAGATCTCCGGCGTAGCTGTAATCGTCGTGCGGCGAAATAATTACCTGCCAGGCGGTTTGAGAATCGATCTTGTTCATGCGGAAAACAGATTCCCGTTCTTTCCCGTACAAACGGTCGATTCGTTGCATCACCGAGTCCATTTGTTCTGCGGTATGCGCAAATCCTACTGTGTCTGCCAATCCGCGGGTTATGTTTTGTGAATTGTTCTTTTTCGTAGCGCATTGCGATAAAACCATGATGCCCCCCAATGCAAATAGTGTTATCCAGACAAAGGTTTTCATAAATACTCTCCGGTTTGAGCGTGAACTGTTTGTTGAAATAAAGATTTGGATCACCTGCGGAGAACAATGGTGCCAAAACCGCAAATGATTCCGTGAGGTTTTTGGATAATTTTATCACCGAATATATATGTTACCGGTAAAACATCTCCGTTTCTTTTTCCAGGACGGATCTCATCAACTGGTAAATATCGGCCTGAATGGCGGGCAGTTGCGACGCTTCAACTATTTTTTTGACAGTCTGCATTGGCTCCAGAAAAAAGAGCGTCACCGGGAATCTGTTCTGTTGCGGGTACAGCCGGGAAAGAAGCAGGCCATAAGCCTCAACCTGGAAAACGTATTTCTTTGCTGTTGAATTTATCTCTTCCGCCTTGATCCGGTTAGTCTTAAAGTCCAGAATTTCCCACTCGCCATCGGAATTCAGGTAAAGGTTGTCGAATATCCCGCGCAGAACAAACTCGTTGATCCGCATCTCGACTTGAAATTCACTGAATTGGGTTTTTGGTGAACCAGACGGAATAAGCCCGGACTTCCGCACGGCTTGAATGGTGTCCTGTAATCTCCGTTTGATGACGTCTGCTTCGGGCTGTCCGTGAAGACCGAACCGGAAGATCAACTGCTCAATTTTCTGTGAATCGTTTTCCGCCGGGCGCAGGTGAATATCTTCCAGCATTTTATGAACGATGGATCCCCACAGCGCGCCGCCCGGCTCATCAATAAACTCCGGCTCTACCCGCGGCGGAATTATGTCTCCGTCATTCATGTAAAAATGATGAAAGTAGCGGTCCGGATTTTCTTTGAAAAGCATTAATTGGGTGACAGAATAAAACTGCCCGCCCGGCTTTTCGGGTACCGGCACCTGGTATTTGATATTGTCCGGTTCGATAATATTTTCCGGGATTTTCTCGTCAATTGCCGGTTGCCCGGTTGGCGCCGAATCCGGTTCCTGCTCCGGGAAATGGCGGCACATTGTGAAGTGTACTGAACCCTCCTCCCAGACCAATTCCGGCTGATCTTGTGGATTTTCCATTGGCAGATCGTAAACAGCCATCAGCCAGCTCAAATAACCGGGAGTTGCAACCCGGCCCTTTTTATCTACTGCGCCGGAGAGGAACAGGTGATCCCTGGCGCGGGTTGCGGCTACGTAAAAAAGGCGTTTTTCCTCGGCAACGATTTTTTGCCGGTTATTTTGTTTCATGAATTCATAGATAAAGGGATTCGGCTTGTCCGCTGCCGAGGTTCGCTCCGGCTTGAAAGCGAAACCCCTCTTTTTGTCAGTAAACATCTTGCTGTCGTATTTAAACGGCCTTTCCAGGAAGGGAAGAAAGACTGCCGGAAATTCCATGCCTTTGGCGCTGTGAAAAGTCAGGATCTTGACCTTGTTTTCGTCCTCCGCCATGATAACGGCTTCACCTTCCTGCGCCTGTCCGCTCATCTGAAGTTGAATGGTGTCCAGCAGATCAGCGAGCACCCCGGAATTTTCCTGCTCGAACTCAAAAACATAATGGATGAATTTATCCAGGTTAGCTACTTTTTGCTCGCCGTCCGGCTGGGCAAGCAGGAGCGCCCGGATTTGCAGATTTTCGATAATATCATCCAGCAATCTGCCGTAATGCCGGAGCAGCGCCTGGCCGCTCCATTCGCCATGTTTTTGCACGATGAACTCGAGCGACCGTTTTTCACCATCGTGCAATTGAAGGCCAAGTCCATTTTTTTGCATAAACTCGTAGAATTCCTGGCGGAAGTTTTTTTCCGGTGGTGCGGAATGGTTAATAACCTCATTAAGATGCTGAAGTCGCGACACGTAGGTGGCGCCTTTCGCCTGGCTCAGGTAAAAAAGGCACACATCGGACAATCCCACGTAGTTGCTGCGCAAAAAGGCCAGCATGGCAAAATCGTCATCGGGATCGGCGAGACTTCGCAGGATATAGTAGAGATCCTGTATCTCCTGTTTTTCGAAAAAGCCGGCTCCTTTGTATGTCTGGTAGGGGATCCCGTTTTCCCGGAAGGTGAATTCAAGCACCTCCAGGTTTCTCCGAGACCTGATCAGAACGGCGCAATCGCCGAAATCCAGATTTTCGAGATGAGCATCGGCACCCTTTCCCACCAGCTTTTTTACTGATTCCTGACCGACAATTTTATGGATGAGGGACGAGATGCGCTGAGCCTGCAACTTTTCGCCTTCTACATCTTGCTCTTCCTCCTCATGAAAAATATCCAATTGAATGTTGGTTCTGTCACCACGCGGATCGGGACGGGCCACCTCAAGCGGTTGAAAAGGCACATCATATTCGGAATCTATTGAAAAAATTGGCTCGAAAGTGCGGTTGAAAAAATGGATCAAATCCGGCGCGCTGCGGTAATTCTGCGATAGCCGGATAATTCCTGCCAGGTTTTCCGGAGTTGCGCTGAGCGCTTCACCTGTTTCAGGTACGGTGAAGGGAAACTCCCGGCGGTCTTGTGATCCGATAAAATCGATGAATTCCTGAAAAATGCTGACATCCGCATTTCGGAAACCGAATATCGACTGCTTGGGATCTCCCACCAGGAAAAGCCGGTGCGGGTCCAATTCTCCTAATTCACCGGTGGATAGCAGGCGTATAATCCCGCTTTGCAGGACGTCGGTATCCTGGAATTCGTCAACCAGGATAAACGGGTAACGCTGGCGCACCTGGTCCCGGATGTGCGACTTTTGGAGAATTTTCAACGCCGCCAATTGCAGATCATCGAAATCAACCGCATTCTGGCGGGCTTTCTCCTGCTCTACCCGTTCCATGAATTGTAGAAGGATCAGACCCAGCCCCAGGTAAATCTCCGAAAATCTTTTCTCTCCATCCTCGACAAACGGAATAAGGCCGCTGCTGAAACCGGCCGCCTGCTCCGAGAGGGAGGCGAAGATTGCCGTCCCTTCCTCGCCCAGAACGGCCTTTTTTATTGGCATTCTGATATACGCACTGCCGTCATTCTTGGTGAGCAATCCGATGAGCCGGATCAGCGCATTGATTCGTTCCATTTCAGAAGAATCCGCGGACTGCAACTGTGCAAAATTGGCTTGCATATCGTGCATTCGGGCCATTTCTTTTTCATCGCCGGAAATTCCAAGTTGGAGAAGGGATGACAGTTCATCACGGAAATTCCGGGAGTTGAGCAGAGGCTTCAAAATCTGTTTGTGATAATCAAGGAACAGTTCTTTCCACTGCGTTACGAGCTGAGCCGGCTGCGCGTGGCGAAGGACATCCAGGAATTGATGTAGTATCGAGCGGGAACGGTAGGCTTCAAGGAAGATCTCTTTCAGGCGGGTGACACTAAATTCTCGGACTGCCTCCATTATGAAGGCCGATTCTGGGCTGTGGCCGGTCTGGTAATTCAAAAAGAAGTCGCGAAATGTCTGATTTAAAAGCGCGTCGATGCGGGTTCCGTCCAGCACGTTGAAATCGGGACCGAGGCCGCTCTCCACCGGGAATTGCCGCAGCAGATGGCTGCAAAAGGCGTGGATGGTAAAAATCTGCGCTTCGTGAAGATGATTCAGCAATTGGAACATTCGCTCGCGCTGGTGGCTGTTCTCACGGAATTCGTTATTTAGCGTTTCGAAAATCCGCTCCTTCATCTCGGCACTGGCCTTTTCGGTGAAAGTGATCGCCAGGATGTTGCGAATGTTCAACGCCGGATTTTTTTTCAGGATATGGACGTAGCGGTGCACCAGTACCGTTGTTTTTCCGGAACCGGCCCCGGCAGTCACCGCCAGATTGCGATTGAGATCGAGGGCTTTGAGCTGGTTAGTCGTGAATTTCATGGTAAAACAACAAACTTGTCGCGTTACTTCTTTAAGGATAATCTACAGGGGAATATAAGAAACTTTTTAAGAACTCCGAATAGTTTAAAGAAATTGATTCGCGGAAAATCATTATGTTAGAAGACCTGAAGTACATAGGATTAATTTCGTTATGCTTTCACATGCAACAGCATGTGCTGGGCAAAAGAGCAAATCGCATTGCATCCTTAGGGAATTGTCCTTTCCACGCTCCTTGTAAAGACATCTGACCTTTCATCAGGTAGTGGGCGGCCAGTAGAAAGTATTTTTTTTATTTTGAATATTATTTGAAATCATTATATTCACTATCTATGATGTCTAATGTGAATTCGCACTGACGAAACAAGCGGAGAAAATGCGAGGCATAAAATGATAAAAGTCAAAAAACTCTCGGTTCCAGAAATGAGCTTTTGGGAAAGGATCTATCTTCCTAATATTTTCAAAGGCATGGGGATTACCTTCAATCATATTCCGAGGAAAAAATACACCCTGCTCTACCCTGAGGAAAAATGGGTTCCGCGAAAGGGCTATCGTGGCGCCCACCGTCTGAATAAAGATGAGCATGGTCGACCAAAATGCGTAGCCTGCGAAATGTGTTCCTCTGCCTGCCCCGCAAAGTGCATTCATATTATTGGCGGCGTGGCCCCCTGGGATGACCGCGAGAGGTACCCGGTAGTTTTTGAGATCGATATGCTGCGCTGCATCTATTGCGGCATGTGCGAGGAAGCCTGCCCGCGCGAGGCGATTGAGCTGACCGAGGTTTACGATTTTGCGGATTACTCCCGGGAAGAGCTGGTGTGGGACAAAGAAAAGCTGCTGGGAATGTACGACTTGACTAAAGATGGGGATTATTATGATAAGCAGCCGGTGAAGGTCGTCCGCAAGCAAGCTACCGAACAGTTCGAATAGACAATTTTTCTCAAAACTCGAAAAATATTGCGTGCATCTGGTCTGAATTAGATGCACGCATTTTTTTATGCTGGAATCGTAGAATTGGGCCGATTTGCGCTGATTCGCGTTAATCGGCGGTTAATCCAGGTATTTCTTTTTGTAATCGATTATCGATTGATTGATGATCTGAACCGCCAGATCCATCGGCTCGAAGCCTTCAGTTATTACTTTCTTCTCTTCCAGGTTTTTGTAAACCCTGAAAAATTCTTCGATTTCGTCGAGCAGGTTCCGTGGGAGATCCTTGTCGGTTTTAATTTGCGAGTAGTGGGGATCGCGGAGCGGGACGCAGAGAATTTTGTCATCCGGTTCGCCGGAGTCGGTCATGCGCATCACGCCTACCGGACGCGAGCGGACGATGACACCGGGGTGAAAACTGATCTGCGAGAGCACCAGGGCGTCCAGCGGATCGCCATCTTCGGCTAAGGTTTGCGGGATAAAGCCGTAATTTCCGGGGTAGTAAACGGCGCTGGCAATAATGCGATCAACCCTGATAATCCCGGAGATTTTGTCAAGTTCATATTTGCATTTTGACCCGCTGGGGATTTCGATGATGACGTTGATGTCCTCCGGCGGATTCGCACCGGTACTGATTCCATGCCACAGGTGTGCCATCCTTCCTCCTTGCTGGTAATATTTGAATTCGACAAAAATAATTGGTGACCCGATAGAAAACGGATTTTTGAAATGCCCTTATTCGAGACGCATCCAGAAAATCCGGCTTCAATTTAGAAGCAAACCGAACGGCATTCAAGCCCGAATTTGCGGAAAATGCGAAATTATTGTAAAAGAGTATTGAAAGCGTTTCCAAATTACTTAAATTTCACGGCCTGACCGGAGTATCTGGTCATAAGCGCATTCAAGTGAGAAGAAAATGAAATTGGAAAATCTGAGAGTAGCGCTGGTTCACGACTGGCTGACCGGGATGCGGGGCGGTGAAAAGGTCCTGGAAATTCTTTGCGAGCTCTTTCCGCAAAGCGATATTCACACCTTGCTTTACAACCCGGGAAGCGTATCAAAAACGATTTCGTCTCACCGGATTATTACTTCGTTTATTGACCGTCTGCCGATGAAGACCAATCGCTACCGCCACTACCTGCCGCTGTTTCCCACTGCCATCGAGCGCTTCAATTTCAAGAAATACGACCTGATTGTCTCGACCTCACATGCGGTGGCAAAAGGTGTGATCACTCCGCCCGATACGCTGCACATTTCCTACCTACACACCCCCATGCGCTACGTGTGGGATATGTATGATGAATATTTCGGGGAAGGAAAAACCGGCTGGCTGGGAAGCAAAGTGATCCCGATTTTCGCCAACTACCTGCGAATGTGGGATGTCACCAGCAGTAACCGGGTGGACTGGTTCCTGGCAAATTCCGGGCACGTGGCGAAAAGAATCAAGAAATATTACGGTCGGGATGCCACCGTCATTCACCCGCCGGTGGACACAGGAATCTTTTCGACAAGCCGGGTGAGCGGGGATTATTACCTGGTGGTTTCCGCGCTGGTGCCCTACAAGAAGGTCGATCTGGCAGTTGCCGCATTCAATAAAATGAAAAAGCCGCTGCTGATTATCGGGAATGGCCCGGAGCTGAAGCAACTGCGGAAGCAGGCCGGACCGACCATCGAATTCATTGGCTGGCAGCCGGCCGCCGAGCTGCTGAAATATTACGGCGCGTGCAAAGCCCTGGTCTTTCCCGGCGAAGAGGATTTCGGGATTGTGCCGGTGGAGGCGATGGCGTGCGGCAAGCCGGTGATCTCATTTGGGAAAGGCGGGGCGTTGGAGACTGTTGTCGGAATTAGCGAAAGCGGTGCGTCGCAGGCTACCGGCGTCTTCTTCGGCGCCCAGGAAGTGGATACGCTCATCCGGGCGGTGGAGATTTGCGAGCAGAGCGACTGGGACCCGGATTTCATTGCCGGCCATGCCCGACAATTTGACAAGTCCGTTTTCAGAGAAAAACTGGATTCATTCATCCGTCAGAAAACCAATGATTTTTGGAACACGCCTTAGCCCGGATCAATTGCGATACAATGAATTCCAAAACATATAAAAAGAACTTGCTTATTCCTTTCGTAAAGCTGGTCATCGATGTCCTGGCGGTGGAAAGCGCGTTCTTGTTCTCGTTCTATCTCCGGTTCGATTCGCCGCTCACCAGGATTTTTCCAATTACCAAGGGCTACCCGCCGTTTTACAATTATTTAGCGGCATCGGTTGTGTTGCTGTTTATTTACCTGGTGCTGTTCAGCGTTTTTCATTCCTACCGAACCCGCTACTTTTCTACCTTTACCCAGGATATTCCGGTTGTATTTAAAACCTGTTTTCTGGGTATTGTCTTTGCCATGAGCGGCGCTTTTCTTTACCGTGGTTTTTCGTACTCCCGTTTGACGCTTCTGCTGGTTTTCATCGACAGCCTGGTGTTTTCGCTGGCGGGGAGATTTGTTTTTCACAGGATTCGGCAGAATTTCATGAGCCGTGGAATCGGGCTGAATCGCCTGATTCTGGCCGGCAGCCAGCATATTCTTCCCCGGCTTCTTGCGCAGATTCAGAAAAAAAATAATCGCAACCTCGAAGTGCTCGGCTATTGCTCCGAATTGCCAAACACGGAGTTGCCCGTTCCGTATCTGGGAAACCTTGAGGTGCTTGGATTATCCATCGACGAGAAAAAGGCAGACGGTGTATGCCTTGCATTCGACTCCAGAGAGCACGGAAAGGTGCTGGAGGTAATGCGGATGACGGAGGGGAAGAACGTCGAGCTTTTTTACATTCCCGATTTGCTGGATATGATGACTTCCCGAACCGGCTCGCTGGAAATCGGCGGGATGCCGGCAATTCGGTTGAAAGGAGTGGCTTTCTCCGGCTGGCAGGGATTCCTGAAGCGCACTTTTGATATTATCGTATCTCTGATTTCACTCATCCTGGCATCGCCGCTGTTGATGCTGATTGCTGTTCTGGTGCGCCTTTCTTCGCCGGGGTCTGTTCTCTACCGCCAAAAACGGGTTGGACTGGACGGTAAGGAATTCACCATCTTAAAATTCCGTTCCATGATGATGGATGCTGAAAAAGATACCGGCCCGGTGTGGGCAAAAAAGGGCGATCCCAGGGTAACCGGGATCGGGAACTTCCTGCGGAGAACCAGCCTGGATGAACTGCCCCAGCTCTTTAACGTGCTTGTAGGGGACATGAGCCTGGTGGGACCGCGCCCGGAGCGAAAGGTTTTCGTGGATGAATTTCAATTGGAAATTCCCAAATATGCGGAACGGCACCGGGTGCGCAGCGGCATGACCGGGTGGGCGCAGGTAAACGGCCTGCGGGGCCAGTCGCCGGTTGATGAGCGCACCCGCTTCGATGTATTCTACATCGAGAACTGGTCACTGCTGTTTGATATCAAAATAATTCTCATGACCTTCATGGCAATTGTTAGAGGTGAGAACGCCTACTAAGGAGCAATTGCACCGGAATTTAGGTGCCGCATACCCGCATTTTGCGTTCACTCATTCAATCTCTGCGGATCACAAAATCACACAACTATTTATTCACTCACCCGTATATTTGCGCTGTTTGTATTGAGGGTTCAAATCATTCAGATGCAAAAAATGATTCGTCCCATTTGACCAGATCATATAATTTGTGTTTGGATAATCCTGTATTTCTATATAAATTTTTGTCAAATGGTACGCTGAGAGGAGGAAAGGGCGCATTGAAAGAATTTGTATTTCATGAAGACGATATAAAGACCATTACCAAAGTTTTGGGCGTGGAACCTGTCCAGCGTGTCGATCATTACCGGTTTGTTTTAGAGAATACGAAAGATAAGCGGCGTTTGTCCCTGGAAATATATCCGGATGTCCCTATTGGCGACAGCACGGGAAATCTCATTTCCATCTATACTCACAATACCCACATTCAGCTTCATTTCTGTACCGGTTATGTACCAAGCGAGTCTTTGGGCGAAGTCATATTCATCAGTGAATACAAAGGCAGGCTCTCGGGCGTTATAATCGAGAAAGAAGCAGGATGTTCGGTTTACAGCAATGTAAATGCTTCCATCCTCTCAGGCGATTTTACAAAGCTTGCCCCGGAAGTAATGATGTCCGGCATTGCGCTTTCGGTGGCTGAACACCTGCTGCCATCTCAGGATGAATAATACGGATGAAAATATATAAATTTAACGTCGGAAGCTTCGGCGTGAACAACTACCTTGTTCGCCAGGAGCGTTCGACGAACGCGATTCTCATCGATGCGGGAGAAGAACCGGCACCGATCCTGGAGAAAATTCGCAAAGAGAAGCTCAATCTGGTTTACCTGATCAATACCCACGGGCATGGCGACCATATCGCCGGGAATGAACGAATACTGGAGGAAACCGGCGCGGAATTGCTGATCCATGAGCTGGATGTTCCTTTTCTGAGCGATCCTTTCCTGAATCTTTCGGCGGTTATGGGGTTCCGGCTTCAATCGCCGCCAGCGAACAGAACGCTCTCCGATGGGGACGTGATTGAGCTGGATGATCTGAAATTCAAAGTGATTCACACTCCCGGTCATACTCCGGGACACATCAGCCTGTTCTGCGATGGGCAGGCCTTTGTGGGGGATGTTATTTTTAACGGGTCAATCGGGCGAACCGATTTTCCATTAGCCTCCGCCCAGCAGCTTGTTGATACTATCCGTAATAAAATTTATGCGCTTCCCGATACGACCCGGCTGCACCCCGGCCATGGCCCGGAAACCACCGTCGGCAATGAAAAGAAGAACAATCCGTTTGTGAGTATGTAGATGGATTGGAAGAAACTGTTAGATAAATACATCCGGCATCTTGCACTGGAAAAAGCCCTGGCGGAGAATACCCTGTTTGCGTATCAAAACGATCTGGCGCGTTATCATACTTTCCTGAAGGAAAACAATATCACCGATGTGGAGCAGATTACGCCGCTCATTCTGCAAAATTTTATCGGCCAGCTTTACGATGCAGGTTTGTCGGGAAGCAGCCTGGCCAGGAATTTTTCGGCACTGCGCGGCTGGCATCAATTCCTTGTTCTAAATGGCTGGGCGCAGAACGACCCGACCGAAATACTGGAGACGCCGCGTTTGAAAAGATCGCTTCCGGCGGTGCTCTCTGTGGAGGAAATCTTCGGTATTATGGATCAGCCGGATGTGGAGAGTGCCCTGGGAATTCGCGACCGGGCCATGCTGGAAATGCTGTATGGCTGCGGCCTGCGGATATCGGAGCTCCTGAACCTGAAAATGAATGCGGTTTATCCTGACGATGCGCTCGTTCGGATTTTGGGGAAAGGCGGCAAGGAGCGCTTTGTCCCAATTGGAGAAGAGGCACTTCACTGGCTGAAAATTTACCTGGGCAGAGTTCGGCCGGTAATGGCTGCCGGTGTTGGTTCGAGGAATGTTATATTTCTGAATAACCGCGGGCGGCCGCTAACGCGAATGGGTTTCTGGAAAATCCTGCGGAAATACGTGATTCAGGCAAACATTTCTACGGAGGTGCATCCTCACACATTCCGACACTGTTTTGCCACCCACCTCCTGGAGAATGGTGCGGACTTACGGTCTGTCCAGGAGCTGCTGGGGCATGCCGACATTTCCACCACGCAAATTTACACGCACGTGTCGCGCAAACAGCTTGCCGACATCTATAAACGCTACCATCCGCGCGGCTAAGACTTCTCGAACCGCACAGTTGATTATTTGCCAATTTTTATTTAAATTGAAACCACTGCGGATTCCAGGGCACTAAAAGCGGTATAGCTCCGGAAGCACCACAGAAGGAGCAGGTTTTTTCTGCTCTGTGACAAAATGAGATTACCGCCATCATATTTATATGAATCGCTAAGGAGAAAAAGATAAAATGTTTAGTAAGCTTGCCAAACATCGCCAATTTGAATATACCCCGCGGCTTTTCAATCCCGAGGAAAAGCAGCCGGAAAATTCCGGCCTCCGGTTTCAACACCTTCGGAATCGCCGCAAGACACGATCGTTTATATGGCTGGTGCTGATGTTAGCATTTATTGTTTACCTCATGATAGTTCTTTCAAAGGTCGCTCATTATTTTTAGGAGAATTGCATGTTTCAAATTAGTGAGGTTTTAAAAACAGTACCTTTTTTTCGCACGCTGGGGAAGGACGGAATCGAATTCATAGTCGAACGCCTGAAATTCAAACCTTTCGATGCTGAAGAACGCATCTGTGAAATAGGTGATCCCGGCGACAGGTTGTACATTATCATCAGCGGCCGGGTGAGGGTTGTGGTTTATCCGGAAGGTTCCAAAAAGGAAACGGTGATTGCATATCTTGGAGGCGGAGATTATTTCGGCGAGATGTCTTTATTAACCGGCGAGCCGCGCTCGGCCACAGTCATCACCACCGAACCTTCTGAAATGTTTATTCTGAACAAGACGGACTTTGATGTGATTATGGAGCGTTTTCCGTCCATCACGCTGAGCATGGGCAAAATAATGAGCCAGCGCTTGCGCGATACGCTTCAGAAAGCCGCACAAAAGGGCACCGATCGCATTCCCTCGTCCGTCAAAGGTTCGCTGGCGGATCGAAACCTGGTTGATGTGCTCAAATTTTGTGAGGCAAATTCCCTGAACGGCAGGCTGGTTCTAACCAATGGTGACCAAAAAGGGGAAGTTCATTACCGGAAAGGGGAGCTGCAAAAAGTGGAGCTGGGCAGCTTGCACGATGATGAGGCGATGGATGCCATGCTAAACTGGAAAAGCGGCAATTTCTCCATTGAACCGGAACCGCTGAAAATGGAAAAGGATGGTGCTGAAATGTCCGGTTCGGCTGCCGAACCCGTTCAACTGGTGATTATCAATACCAGCCTGGTTGTGCAAAAAATGCTGCAGCATACATTCGAGAAAATCGGGTATACCGTTTATACCGTCGAGAATAAAGAAAAGGGCCTGAATCTCATAAAAAAGCTGAAGCCGGACGTGGTAGTGGCGGATATCAAATTGCCTGACAGCGACGGACTGGAACTGGTTACCGCTATCAGGGACATTAGCTCACTGCCGGTGGTGTTGCTGACCGAAGAGCGGAATTATGATGAATATTCCGGAAAATTGGCCGGCATCGCATCCGTGGGATTAACGAAATCTCATGAGGTAGGCGAAATACTGCACGCTGTTCAACAACTTGCGGGGAGGTAAATGTGAAAGAGGATGTGACAGACGTCGACAAGATATCTACTGGTAATATTCTGAAGCAGGCTTTCACCCGTTTTTTTGACTATTCGGTTGAGGCGGTCGGCTATAAAAAGACAAAGGAGTTTGCTTCCCACAGTCACAACGTCATCCAGGGGTATTTTCGCAACCTTCAGATTTTCCAACTGGGCGAAGAGGGCCAAATCGCCGTGCTAAATGAGAAATTAACCGACAAGGATATACTCGCTTTTAGCGTGTGGATGCAGCAATTTTTGAAGGAGTTAAAGGATTTTATGATCGGTCTGGGAAAACCGGATGCAGCCCGGATCACCGGTGAATTGCAGGGCAGCCTGAAATCCCTCGGATTTTATGTCTATTTCGAGCAAGCCAGAGATTTGGATTATTCAACCTGATGTAAGATTCAACGACAAAATAGAAGTGGTATTTTTCGGCACCGCTCGCGGATTCCGTGGTTTGAATAGTTGGACGCTGAACAATACAGCCATTAAAGCCTTTTAGCACCATTTTCCCAACAAAGAATCTATCTTCGCCCCTAGTTTTTTATATGCAGAGCGAATATGCAGAAGTTTTTTAGTGGATTTCACAATCAGTATTAATGCAAAAATCAACACTATCGAATTATTCCAAAATCAAAAGGTCCTAATTCGTTCGTACAATCTTCAACTGCTCGCCCGGCTTGATTGTGTTGCTGCGGCGATTGTTCCAGCGCTTGATATCGCGTATGCTTACACCGTAGCGCATGGCGATATCCCAGAGTGTATCTCCGTTCTTTACGCTATATATGATAGTCTGCCCATCATTTGCCCCTGAAGGAGCGCTCGCATCATCCACATCTTTTTCCGGTTGGGGACCGACCTGGGAGGCCAGAAGATCGGAACCTTCCGGCAGCCAGACATTAATTTCCTGGCCGGGATGAATAATCCGCGAATAGCTGCCCAGGCCGTTCCAGCGACGAATCTGACTGATCGTGACTCCATGTTCGCTCGCAATATCCCAGAGAGTTTCACCCTTTTGAACGACGTGCACATTTTTGGTTCTGCCGGGAACATCTTTCACCACCGTGCGCCGGGGACTATAATTCTGCGCAGGTGTTTCCCTGGAAACATGGGCAAGGTATTTTTTGTTTTGCGGTACCGGAATAACGATTGAATGGCCGGCACGGATCAGGCTGCCGCGTATATTGTTAAACCGTTTGATTTCCGAAACATTGACACCATACCGGTGCGCGATTGTCGAAAGAGTCTCTCCGCTCCGGATACGATGATGCAGCCAGGTCATCTTTTCGCCCTGCGGGACCTTAGCATATTCCTCAATGAATTTGGCGCGCTTTCCTTCCGGGATATTCAGGACCCAGAAGTTCCTATCGGGTGGCGTGCACCAGCGAAGCAGCGCCGGGTTAAGTTTCTTGAGGTAGTCGAAAGTGGTGTCCACGCAGGATGCAACCACATTCAGATCAACACATTCCCGGACGGTGACAGTGTCGTATCCTATTGGCGGCTCCTGATCGACGAAGAAGCCATATTTCTCAGGTTCTTTGGACATTAGTGCGGCAGCGATAAAGGTGGGAACGTAGTTTCGTGTCTGGCGGGGCAGGCGCGGCAGCTCCCAGAATTCATCCACTTTGTAGTGCTCAATTCTTTTTTCGATTTTCCGGGGGCTGAAATTGTATCCTGCAATAGCCAGGTACCAATTGTTGAACCGTTGGTAAAGATCTTTTAGATGGCGGGCAGCGGCGCGGGTTGCCTTCTCGGGGTCTTTGCGTTCGTCGAACCACCAACTGCTGTGGAGACCATACGCCCGGCCGGTGCTGTAGATGAATTGCCACATTCCAACCGCCCTGGCATAAGAATGGGCAAACGGATTGAATCCGCTCTCTATCATGGCCAAATACAGCAGCTCCTCCGGTACGCCTTCCTCTTTCAAAATCCGGGTGATCATATCACGGTACCATCCGGATCGCTGAAGCCATTTGGTAAAAACTCTCCTTCCTTTTCCCTGGAAATACTTGATAACATTTTCCACTTTCTGGTTCAGAACCAGCGGAATGGCAAGCACTTGTTCATCCTCGATAATATCCGGAATATCGACCAGCGAGGAATCATTTCCGGCGGTTCCCAGGCTGTCTTCCATATTTGACAAGGTTTCCAGCACGTTTGCGGCGCTAAGGGTATCGTGTTCAACACCGTTGAGCCGCGCCAGGTAACGGGCATATTCCAGCGAAACATTTTCCAGCATGGATTGTGAAGTCGAATCGGGCAGTGTCTCCTTTCCCTGGCGAAAATCGTTGGCGATTTCCATTGCTTTTCCGAAATAGTACTCGGCGCCCAGAGTGTCTTTCATTTGCTCCGCTCTTTTTCCGAATACCACATAGGACTCGGCGAGCTTCAGTGGAGGAAGTTCTGCATTTTCCTGAACGACGCTGCTCACCGGAGCTTCCGGCTGTTTTGCCTGGCGGATGATGCTGCAGGACGAAACAAACACTAAAACCAGAAAGAACATTAACATTCTCTTCATCAAACCAATACCCCTTCTTTTACCAATTTTACAATCCGCCGAATCAGGTCTGTTGTCGATTTCCCCGGTGTAAGCGGTATCACAGCCACTTCACCGCCGTTTTCCTGAACTGTCTCCCGGCCAACTATATCTTCGATTTTATAATCGCCCCCTTTAATTAAAACATCAGGCAGCAACTCACGAATAAGCCGGGCAGGGGTTTCCTCGTTAAAGAAGCAGACATAATCCACCGATTCCAATGCCGCAAGCACAATGGCACGATCATCCTGGTTCGTTAACGGGCGTCCGGAGCTTTTCAGTGCCCTGGCCGAGCTGTCGCTGTTTAATCCCAAAATAAGCACATCGCCCATGGCGCGCGCTTTTTCGAGGTATTCCACGTGTCCCCGGTGCAGGATATCGAACACGCCGTTGGTAAAGACCACTCGTTTCTTTTCAGCACGCAACTGGTTTCGGATCATCCTGATTTCTGCTAACGGTTTTATTTTTTCATGGATCATAAGTAATTTTCGCCTGCAGCAGTTCGGATGCGGCTCACCAACCACACGAAAGGAATATGCAAAATGCCAATTTAGAATTAATTAAAACAACGCCCGATTTTTATATGAACTTCCACCTGATTCTTCAAATTACAAAAGCAAATCACATCTATACTTTAGAAACATCAAATAATCACTTTTGAAACACTTGCTCAACTTTTCCCGCATTTCATCACGGGTGAATATAATAATGAAAAGCAGGCATATAATGCAATAAAGATATAATTTTATGGATAAAACCAGTAATTACGGGGTCTTCCCGCTAATCTTCAAAATTATCCTGGTTTTTGAGAATAGAATTTACCAGCCGGTCGAGGTTAACCGGCACTACCCCCACCTCCTCGCACACCAGTCCGGCGGCGTAATTGGACAGGGAAACTGCTTCTTTCATGTCTGCGCCGGCGCTGAGCGCGTAGGTCAATGTCGCGATTACGGTGTCGCCCGCCCCGGAGACATCGGCGACCTTTCGGGCGCGAGTGCTGACGAAAGTCGTATCGCCATTTTTTTCAAAAAGTGCCATGCCCTGGGCGCCCAGGGTAATAAGCGCTGCTTCGCAGTTAAGGGATTCGATAAGCTTTTTGCCGGCATTTTCCACGTTGCTTTTATCGCGTATCCGGATGGCCAGCGCTTCTTCGGTTTCCTTGATATTCGGTTTGAAGAGGGTGACATTTTTGAACGATAAAAAATTTTCAAATTTGGGATCAACGGTGATGAACGTACCGTGGCGATTGGCAAGATCGGTGATGAGACTGACCAGCCGGGGTGTCACGACACCCTTATTGTAATCTTCAATTATAATCGCGGAGACGGACTCGATTTCAGAAAGAAAAATCTTGTAGATCCTTTCCTGCAATTCCCCGGAAACCGGCTCGGTGGCCTCCTTGTCCACCCTCGCAATGTGCTGATCATTTCCGATTATGCGGGTTTTTACGGTAGTAGGTCTTTCATCGCTCTGAACAATGCCGTTGGCCGGCAAATTGTTCTCCTTCAGCATTTCCAAAAATGCCTTTCCCATCCGGTCGTTCCCGACCAGTCCAATCATCAGCGGCGTAAGGTGCAGCCCCATCAGGTTGAATGCAACATTAGCGGCGCCGCCAAAACGTATCTGTTCCGAGGCGATATTGATGATCGGCACCGGTGCTTCGGGCGAAATCCGGGAAACCTGCCCCCACAGGTATTCGTCAACCATCAAATCACCAAAGACGATGATCTTTTTTTGCGCGGCATTTGAAGTAATCTCCAGCAGCCGTTCTTTCGTAAACCGCATCAAAGGGGAGTCCTCGTTGATTTTTACTTCGAGACGATCCCGGCGATAAAGTTGATCAAGGAATCCTTAAACATGCTCACTACAAACAGGATAATGAGCAAAGGAAAGCCGGTAAGGTAAATAAATCGTATAAATCCCTGCACCCAGGAAAAGTTGAGAAGCGGAATAAATGTGATTAAAATAAAACACAGCAGGACATAGTACTCAACTGCCCGCATGGCCTTTTTATAGTATTCATCGACCATTTCTTTTGCCTTTTCCAATTTTTCTTCGTTTTTTAATGGGTCTTTGTTCATTCTGTTTTTCCTTTTCAGAAGCCTTCCGGAAAACCGCTTCCCCTGGGATCGGAGCATACCTCCCAGGCAGTCGCGTTTCTCCAAATGGCTTGTACGTCGCCTATTCGGTCTCGTTTTACCAGATTGTATCCCCAGTGTTCCAGGGTCTGTAAATTAGCAGAATCGAATTTGTCCGCCTCGTAATAAATCGAATCGGGAAGCCACTGGTCGTGAAATCGGCCCGCTTCTACCGCTTGCTGCAGGGACATACGGTAATCGATGAGATTTACCAGCACCTGCAAAACGGTTGTGATAATTCTCGGGCCGCCCGGCGATCCCAGCAGCCCCATAAGACTGTCGCCCCGGGTAACAACCACCGGCGTCATGGAGCTCAGCATTCTTTTACCCGGCGCAATGGCATTGGCTTCTCCCTGAACCAGTTGATACATATTGGGACTGCCCGGTTTTGCGGCAAAATCGTCCATCTCGTTATTGAGCAAGATGCCCGTTGAGCCGGCTACCAATTTGCTGCCATAACTGCCATTCAGCGTGTAGGTCACGGAGACAGCGTTTTGCAGCGAATCCATCACCGAAAAATGTGTTGTTTGATTACTCTCGGCTGCCAGGAGCTTTTCGGCTGAGATCTCCGCGGCGGGTATGGGATGCCGGATGTTTATCTGCTCAAGAATTGATTTTGCCAGAACCGTAGAGAGCATGCGTTCCAGCGGCATCTGCACAAAATCCGGATCGCCCAGGAACTGGTTGCGGAGAGCGTAATAGCGCTTTTCCAGATCCGCAAAAAGCGCAATTTGCCGGGCGGAATGGAAGGGATAATGTTTTAAATCAACGAATTGAAGACTGTTGAGAATTCCGCCTAAAACAACGCCCCCTGAAGAAGGCGGGGGCACGGCATAAATTTTATATCCGCGATATTCAATTACAATCGGTTCTCTTTCCACGGCGCGGTAATTTTCGAGATCGTCAAGCGACATCACACCACCATTCTCCCGGACTGCCTTCACAATTTCCCTGGCAATTTCACCATTATAAAATGCGTTATCGCCGTGCAGGGCAATTGCCTTCAGGGTTCGGGCCAGGTGTTCCTGGTAAAATTGGTCTCCCACCGTGGGCAGCTTTCCATCTGGCAGAAAAATGGCCCGCGTTTCGGGGAATCGTTCCAATTTCGCTCGTTCTTCATTCAATGAATTTTCAAAAGCCCGGGATACGACAAACCCGTCTTCCGCGAGGCGGATGGCGGGCTGCAACACCATATTCCAGGGCAGGTTCCCGTATTTTTCATGAAATTGATAAAATCCCCGAACCGTACCGGGAACACCGACTGCCAGTCCGCCGATCCGGCTTTTCTCAGATTGCACCTCACCTTCCGCATTCAGGTACATGTTGCGGCTTGCCGCCTGGGGAGCGGTTTCCCTGAAATCCAGGACATAAACTTCTCCGCTTTGCGATCGGTAAACCAGAAAGCCTCCGCCGCCCAGGTTTCCGGCCTGGGGATAGACGACAGCTAATGCCATTGCGACTGCGGTGGCGGCATCGGCAGCGTTCCCGCCCTGCAGCAAAATTTGCTTACCTGCCTCAGAAGCCCGCAATTCGGCGGTGGCTACACCTGCCTTCTCTACAGAAATACATTTGGGCGGAGACGATTCCTGGGCTCCCAGACGGCATGAAATCAGGACCAAAAAGAAAAATAGGTTTATCAGGAGAAATCCGGTCCGGTAAAAACAAACATTCCGGGACTGCCGCCATTCATTCGGGACTTCATTCATTGTCGGACTCAAGGATATTTCGATTTATGGACACGTCGGATGATCCGTTTTCGCTTTTGTCAATTTTGAGGTAATTTGTGTTGTTCAATCAACTCCACCAGGTCGGCTTCAAAGGTTGTTTGAGGAATTTCAACCATTCTTCCCAACTCTTTTTCACCTGAATATATGATAAAGGTTGGAACCCTCTCGACACCAAAGCGGCGCGCATTTACATCATCTTTAATCTGCCGGCTTACGGCATACATTTCAAGCTTCAGGTGCGGATTCCCGGCCATGTCGAGCGCCTTGATAAAAGGGGGAACGCCAGCCCTGGAATCGCTGCACCAGATTCCCATAACACATACGATTCGATAATCGCCGGTAATATTCTTCAGGGCGGAAACCACAGCGCTGTCCGGCTCACTGATGACATATTCGCCTTTCCATTCCGGTATATTCTCCCATATATCGGCTGCTGAAACTTTCCCAACAAGGATTTTTTTTCCGTGGTCATCTTCAATACGGCAGGAATTATTTCCATCGTCGTTGGCGGCAGCGAAATGAACGCCAACAAATAATAATAAGATAGCTCCCAATACTAATCTTTTCATTCTTCGAATTTCCCTTTTTTGAATACCCGGAAAATTTTTATTCGCCGGCTTGCAAGGTCTGAATCGTCGTTGAATCCGCTTCTTCTACAGGTTGTTTCGTGACTTTCTTCAGCCTTTTCTCAGCAATTCCATCGCGATTGATAAGCAGCCGCACAACAATTTCATCCGGCCCGCCCATGAAACCCAGGTTGTTGCCATTCAACCAGATTTCGACACCGTCTGCCCGGCCAAGCATAAGCTGCACTGCCTCCCGTGCTTCTATCTTCCGGATCAGGCCGGCCGGCATTATGTAATCGGTCGTGTCCTCACCGTCCCGGATTTCTCTTACCCATGTTCTTTGAACGGCGCGTAATTCCAACTTCACGTCGCCCGGATTTCCGGTGCGGCTCATCGTATTCTGTGACATTTGCGGCGTCAGCAGGCTGTCCTGGCGCTGCATCTCCTCGATAAATTGCGACACGGTTATTTCTTTTACCTGGAGCTGGTTGGCCTTCACAAATACAAATTGCTGGTATGCAAAATAACCCACAACCCCCAGGACGATTACGGTAAAGATAATCCAGAAATAACGATGAATCTTGTCCATGTTTAAGCGCAGAGACAATTCCTGCATGATGGAAGGAGTTTGTTCCGTATCCTGTTCTGCCGGCGAATCGTCATTCCCAACCTTCTTTTTTTCTTTCGGCAGTGTGATGTCTGTGGAATATGGTAGCGGTTGTTCCAGGGGACCCGGCCCGAAGAAGAGGTTGAAATCCTTCCAGACCTCCTCCTTGTCTTCCCCAATCTCCTTCAAATATCTTTTGAAAAAAATGCGGTCATAACCTTCGGGAAGCTTATCCATATCCCCGTTTTCAATCTGCTGCAGGTACTTGAGAGGCAGCCGGCACTTCTTTGAAATATCTTCAAGAGTAAGCCCTTTTTCCTGCCTTATCTCTTTCAAATTATGAAAAAATTCTTTCATTCTTGTAATGCCATGGGTTATTGATTTTATTTATCGTTATTTTCTTATTCACAGAGGTTCAGGCGGCCGCTCATCCTGCAATCTGCATCAAGACCCAAGTTGTCTTTCGGGGACATATTGCAAAGCCGACTTCTCTGCATACCAATAATTTATTGGGTCCTCCGTCTCCACGCACCCACAAAATAATTATCAGTGATCACATCATCGCTGCAAGCCGCCAATTTTTGAACTACCCGTCCTACCGGATGTCCCTTAACCGGAGCTGCATTTGCGTGCGCCCGTTCCACTTGTTCTCTTCCACAATATAGCAGCAGTCAATTACCCCGTTGTTCTGTTCAATTACGTTCAAATAGTCGCCCATATTGAATCCAATCGCATCTACCACAGTTCCGTCCTGTTCCAGTTTTAGACGCAGGTGGTTTGAACCGACTATGCTTGGATTGCCGAATATTTTTAGATTTCGGCTCATGAAAACCGGGCGCATATTCAAGGGGCCGAACGGACCCAGAAGCTTAAGCAGGCGGATGAATCGCGGTGAAAATTGGCTTAATTCTACCTCCGAATCGATATGAACACATGGCACAAGGGTTTCCGGCTCAATAATTTTTCCGGCAGTTTCCTTAAAACATTCCACAAACTGCGGAATGTTTTTTTCCTCGATAGTCAAGCCGGCGGCATATTTATGCCCGCCAAATCCGCTCAACAGGTGGGAGCATTCCTTTATTGCCTGGTAAATATTAAAATTGGAAATACTTCTTGCGCTGCCCTTACCAATCCCATCCATTACCGTGATCATAATAGTGGGTCGATAAAATCTCTCAACCATACGGGATGCCACGATGCCGATTACGCCCGGATGCCAGTCGCGCTTGTATAGCACAAACGCCCGGTCGGTTTCCGGATCCAGCTTGTTTTCGACGATATCCATGGCTTCGCGGAAGGTTATTTCATCGATATCGCGTCTGGTTCGATTTTCTTTTTCCAACTCCCGAGCCAGTGTGCGGGCTTTCTGCAGGCTCTGGGCGGTAAACAGTTGAACTGCCCGACGCGCATCTCCCAACCGCCCAACCGCATTGATGCGGGGAGCGAATACGAAGACAATCAGCCCGACAGTTATGTCGCGGTGCGCCAGCCCGGAAGATTCCAGAAGGGCTTTCACGCCGTAGCGCGGATTGTAGTTGATCTTGTCCAGTCCGTGGCGAACCAGAATTCTGTTTTCATCGACCAGCGGAACAATATCGGCGCAACTGCCGATTGCTACCAGATCGAGGTAATCATCCAACTCTGCTTCCGGCTGTTCCAGCTTCTTATACAGTCCCTGCAGCATTTTGAAGCCGACTCCCACGCCGGCCAGCTCTTTGAAAGGATATGGACAGTCCGGCTGCTTGGGATCCAGCAGGGCAACCGCCGGGGGCAATTCTTCACCCGGTTGATGGTGGTCGCAGACCACGGTTTCCATCCCCAATTCCTGGGCAAGACGAATCTCATCCACTGCCGTAATGCCGCAATCGATGGTCACAATAAGCGACACACCGCTTTCTGCCGCTTCGCGAATCCCTTTCTCCGAGAGGCCGTAGCCCTCGGTCATGCGATCCGGGATATAATAGCTGACTTTTGAACCCACCATCCTGGAAAGAACAAGGTAGAGGAGAGATGCTCCGGAAACGCCGTCCACGTCGTAATCACCGTATACAAGAATTTTTTCGCCGCTGTGCAAAGCATGGTGAAGCCGGTCTACAGCCTTATCCATATCCTTCATAAGATACGGATCGTGAAGATTCTCAAGATCGGGACGAAAATAGACGTGTGCCTTTTCGAACGAATTTATTTGTCGGTTGAGTAAAATTCGCGCCAAAACCGGGGGAACGGCCAACTCCGTGGCTATTTTGTCGATGTCTTCCGCACTATAATCGCAATCGAAGACCCATTTGTACTCCATTCATACACCTATGTACCTTTTTTATTATCATTATTTCTATCAAATTCGATTGCGAACGGAATGTATCATTTCTCACAAACATAGATAATACTCTGTTTTTTATGATCATCCACTCGAATTTTAATATTCAAAACACGAAATAGCAAACCCTTTTTGAGAAGAAAATCCGGGCCGGGACTTCCCTTTTTAGGCAGGAGTATGTGCCCGGTGGACGGGTCAATTGCTATTCACAAACAATGAATCGTTCGAAATCCAATACTATTTGCTTTTCTATGCTGAGAATTTTAAATTCTGCATAACAAAATGAGGAGCACACCAATGAGGAAATCTTTGCTTATTCTGGTACTGACATTCTTTTTTACAGCACCTGCATTCTCCGGCACACCCTATACTGAATTTAAGGTCGGGTATCTTAATCCTAGTGACGCCAAAGCAGGATACATTTTTGGCCTGAACATGGGACGGATGATAGATGAGAGCGTAAGCTGGAGTTTTGAATTGAACTACTTTCAAAAAACCTTCAATAAAACAACTACCGTTGCCTCTGAACAAGATCTTCAGGGGAATATTATTAAAACAAAACAAACAGAAATCGATTTAACCACCAGAATTATCCCGCTATTCCTGAAATTAAACTTTGAGAGTCCCTTGGGGAGGAGAAGTCCGCTTTATGCCCGAGGCTCCGCCGGCATAGGGTGGGAATTTTTATGGAGCAAAGAAAACAATTATTTGGAAAAGACTTTTCAGACCCGCTATTTTAATGGTTTCGGCTGGCAAGTGAGCGGCGGTCTGGGATTCCAAATCAGCTCTTCTGCCAATCTGTTTGCAGATTTGTTTTATAACGGCTCCAAAGTAAAAAGGGGCGAGAAGAAGAATGAGCTTGGTTATCCGACCTGGCAGGAATTAAATATTTCCGGTCTGGGCGTGAGGGTTGGAATCAGCATTGTAGGATTTGGGTGGTAAAATTTTGAATTTTGGCAATATTAGATTCCCTTCAAATATTAATAAAACCGCTCATCAGTTTTACCGGTGGGCGGCGTTTTTATTTCTTCTGGCTTTTGTGCTCCTGGCGGGTTGTGCAAGGCAACTCCGTAAACCGGCCAGCGGGCAGCCGGGCGAAAAGGTTCCGGTGATCCGGGTGGCGCTGGATGATGATTTTCATTCCGCTACCCTTTCATTTGAAGGCAAGTACGAATTTCCTGCAGAGGAAGCTACCTACGTGCTGGATGCCTCGGTGGGCGAATTTAATGTTGCCTATCTGGAGGGCGAGCTCATCTTTCGCAGCCCGCATCGCTGGTTCGAATTTAAAACCTTCACAAGCCTGGAATTCAGGCCGATAGGCGATGCCAGGTTCAATTGGAACGGCCAGCCTTATAGCGGCATACTCAAATTCACCAGGGAAAACGGCAAGGTGGTGGTTGTCAACATTTTACCGGTTCCGGAATATCTGAGAGGCGTTGTACCGCAGGAAATTCCCAGTCATACACAGGATTATTATCCCGCAATTATGGCACAAGCGGTTGCAGCCAGAACCTACGCGATGTATCATATCCAACATCCGGCCGGCCAGGCATTCGACGTCTTCTGGGATACCCGCGATCAGTATTATGGGGGACTGAAGGGCACCGCGCGGCTGTCGGATGAAGCTATCCGGGAAACGGAAGGCAAGGTGCTTCGGGATGAAAACCACAAGTTAGTAGAAACGCAGTTCCATTCCACTTGCGGCGGCATTCTGGAAATGAGAAGCGAATATTCTGCTGATATGACTTCCTTAAAGGATGTTTCGGATGGCGCATACAACTGCGCCGGGTCGCCTTTATACCGCTGGGTAGAAAAACTCAGCACAGACAGAATTCTCCGTAATCTTGCAAAGGCTGGCTTGCTCCCAGACCCAGAAGTCCGGAAGCTGGAGGAAAACGGCTACTCCATGGATATTCATGTCCTTTCCCGAACGGAATCGGGGCGCGTTCGCCAGTTGCAGATTAGCCTGGATAAAAAGGATTATCTGTTAGGAGAATGGCAAACAAGAAAAGTAATGACCGACGATCCGGCCAAAACGCTCCCCAGCGGTCTCTTTTTCCTGACGCAATCCCCTCAAAATGCGGATACCCTTTATGTGGTGGGTGCTGGTTTCGGTCATGGCCGGGGAATGTGCCAATGGGGAGCTATTGGCATGGCACTGAACGGGAAAGCTCTTGATGATATCCTGAAATTTTATTATCCGTCTCTTATCTTGAATAAAATATATTGATATGAATCGAAAGAAAATCATATATAGTTTCTGCCTTTCTGCATTACTTTTGCTGCTAATTGTTGGAAGCGTGTCGGCGCAATTTTCAGATAAGCTAAAAGATTACCTCTGGCAAAATGACATGCAGGTTCTGATCCGGAAGTATGCGCAGGAAAGAGTGATTCTTCACGAGGACGGCAATATCGCGAGGCGCATTGCCAGGCGCTCATACTCAGAAAAGGAAGGCCTGCGGGTTCAGGTTTTTGCCGGCACAGAAGAACAGCACGCCCTGGACATCGCCGCCAAGACCCGCGATTTGAACCTGGATTCCGTTTATGTAAATGAAGATGCCGGGATGTTTAAAGTGCAACTGGGCAATTTTACGAAGCGACTGGAAGCCGAAAAAATGTTAGACCGGCTTCGATTTGCGGGCATAACCAACGCCTGGATCGTGAAAACACAAGTTCATATTCCCAAATCAGGCTCGATCATACCGCATGAGATACCCGCCGCGAAAGAGGAAAATGGTGAAATTCTTTATTCCATACAGCTTTTTGTGACCAACAACCGGGAGAAGGCCGAACAACTTAAGCGCGATTTCGCTGTCAAAATAGGGGCGCCTGTCTGGATATTGCCGCAGGGTAATTTATGGAAGGTGTTAGCCGGGAAATATGGCGATGAAGAACAAGCGCGCCAGCGTCTCTCCGAACTGCAAACGGCAGGATTTCCCGATGCATGGTTAACGCAAGTGGAGCAATAATCCGGCTTGCATTTGTCTGTTTCATCTTTGATTGTGGAGGTCCAGATCAGGGCTATCTAATTTGCCTCCATACATTCCACGGATCGTTGAGGGAGTGAACAGTAAAAAGGAAATCAAACGTGAAGCTTGCATTCGAGCTTTTGCATCGGTAATTTGAACAAGCTGGGCATCATTTTAGAGTTTTAATAGCCAAAAAAGATGATTTGCCCAATATTTAATTTTTCTTGTATTTGTGAGCGAAAACGATGTCTTTCTTCAAATTTCTATTCATCTCGCTAATTTTTTTTCTGTTGTTGATTTCGTGTGAAAAATACACGGGCTTTGATTTTACCGGTGATGTGCCCGCAGAAACTGCCAAAATCTATGGCTTAGTAAAAAATACTTTTACAAATGAGCCGGTTGCTAAAGCACGTGTCACTTTTGGCAACTATACAACTTATACAGACAAATTGGGCAACTATTCCATCTTTTACCCGATTCAGACCTCTGAACAACGCGATCAGCCAATTCCCGTGACAGTGGAGGCAATAAACTTTTATCCTTATCAGGCAGCAGTAATTTTGTACCCAAATTCAAATGAGCTAAACGTTGCTCTTGAATATGGTGCACCTATTATCCGGCAAAATGCCTTTGTTTCTTACACCTTTCACCAGGACCCGATTTATGTTTGCCAGGCTTTGGTGATCGATTACCAGGGGATAACAGATATTGATTCAGTTTGGGCAACCTTCTATTTTGAAAGCATAAGTTCGGATATAAAAACTGTAAACGTGAAAATGGATCGAATCAGCGATGTTTCCGATACCGAAGCCTATTATCAGTGCATCATAAGCGTTACGCTTGGGGACTGGGACCTTCGCGCCGGTTATGACATCACAGCCATAGATCGGGAAGGATTTTCGAATTCCATTTCAGATGCTTCCAATGCTATGGCGCCGGATAAATTCCTGTTCCCGCCGGGTTTCTGATTACCCAAATAAGGGATATGGTTTTTCACAGGTAAAACGCTTCAAATAAGTAACCAAAAAGGCGAAATTTTTGTTAAAATCCAAACGCATTTTCTGCCTTTTTCGAAAAGAAGAATGATTGGATTGGTAATGCAGGTAAAATGGATAATTTTCTTTACTTTACTTTTTTCTTTTGGCCTTGCGACGGCTGGTCAGCAAAAGCAGATTACAGGAAAAATTGTCGATAAAAGTACCGGTGATGCTCTGGCGGGTGCCGACGTTTTTATTCCCGATAAAATATGCGGAACAACAACTGACAGCGATGGCTGGTTTCGATTGTTTTGTTCGAAAGTAAGACTGGAAGACTCGTTGGTTGTTAGCTACCTGGGATATCATACTTACCGCATCAGGATCAAAGAATTGAAAAGTCCTTCGGTAATCTACCTTGTGCCAAAAAGCCTGGAATTGAACGATGAAATAGTAATCAGCGCCGAACGAATTGATATCTCAAAACAGGACATCCCGCTTGCCAAATCCTCCGTCGATCTAAAGGAAATTCAACAGTACGGAAGTAGTGAAATCAGTGACATTCTGAAACCGCTGCCTTCGGTTCGAATTGAAGGAAACGATCTGGACGGAAGAACAATACAAATTCGCGGCAGCGATGCGGATGAAGTGAATGTCTACCTGGATGGTATCCTTCTGAATAATATGAGAACGGGTGATGCCGCAGATCTTTCCATAATTCCGGTCGAGAATATCGAAAGTGTAGAGGTGCTCAAAGGAGGTAATTCAGCTCTGCTGGGACAGGGAGCCTTTGGCGGTGTAGTGAATATTACCACCCGCCAGGAAACCGATGCCCACCTTTATTTAAAAGGGAAAATCGGTAGTTTCCAAAGCCACTACTATATTGGCAACCTTACCGTGCCCATCCGGAAGAAAATGATTTTCAGCTATTTTGGGCAGGTGAATGACCTGTCGCCACAGATCGAATATTTTCCCAACGAGCAATATACCAAAAAGACTGTGAGCGACGCTATCACCACAAAAAAGCAAAACCACATTGCAAATTTGAATTACTTTACGGATAAAGGGCAGTTCAGCAGCCACTTTATTGGGTATCTTTTCAACTACAATAAGCCCAACTGGAACAGCCGGTATCAAAATTTTCTGGCGGATGTTTCATACCAGGGAGAAATTCTGGGAATGAAAGATTTCGAGTTGAGTGCTAGTCAACTCTTTAATAATGATGAAGTGAAACGCACTCCGCAAGGCAGCTCAGCATATATCAGCACATATAACACCAACCAGGCTAATTTGAGAATTGCCAAGAAATTTTCATTTAACAGCGGCGATTTTCAATTCCTCACGGAATATTATCACGACGAATTGCTGAATAACTCAAAGATTAAGGATCAGGATTGGGAATTTCCAGTTTATCACGGATTCGTTTATGACAATAGAGGAAGTGTGGCAGGAGTAATTTCATTCAAGGATGCAGTGAAAACGTTGCCCATTCTATCTTGGAAAACCTACCTGGGGTTAAGAGGCGATTTTCTTGCATCCGGAAACAGGGATCTCTCCATTCTGACTGGCGCGCAAGTCGATTACGACATGGCGCAATGGAAATTGTCACCGTACTTTAATTATGGCAAGAATGTAAAATACCCCACCCTTTGGGAAAACGCCTACATAAGAGATATAACCAATTTCTCAGGAACAGATACCACCGTGGAACGCTTGAAGCCGGAGTATAATAGTTCAGGAGAATTGGGTATCTCGCTGAAATATTTTCCGCAAAATTCAGTTTACAGAAATCTCGATTTCTCGTTTGCACTCTTTACAAGAACTGTTTACAACAAGTTGTTGACCCGCCCATTCGATGATGTAATCTCAAGTATACAGATTGGGCGCAATGTTACACGCGGGGCAGAAGCGTCGCTGAAGTTCAACGAGCTGTTAAGGTGGTTCACTCTTAGTGCTTCCTTTATCCAGGTAGATTTGACGGATCCCTTGCTCTATTCCTACAAACCAAAGAAAAATCTAAGCCTGCATTTGGGCTATTTTTCTCCTTTCGGATTTTACTTTACTTCTACCTTTTTCTATGAAGGAAAGAGTATTGCCTGGTATTATGACACTAATAATAATTTTCAGACAGAAGAAATCCCTGACTTCAATGACGCGGACGTTTCAGTTGGTTTTAAACTTCCGTTAAAAGGGACGGAACTCGATTTTCAGGCATCAGGCTATAATATTTTTGATAATAGCGGTTTCCGCTATTACTACCTGAAAAAACGCTACCTTCAATTCTCGATGGCGATCAAGTACTAATGTATCGGGTTCATCCCGCAGGTGGAATGAAAAAAAGGCTGCAAATGCCTCGCGCTCCGCGATACAAATAGCCGGCATAGTGCGTGAGCATTCAAACAATCTTATCCGTCTCAGTTTCAGATTCGATTTTCCATTCCGGCAAAATCAGACCCGAAAACTAAGGTCTGACCGAAGTCCTCGTTTACATAATCAACGACAGCAGTGCCTTTTGCACATGCAGGCGGTTTTCCGCTTCCTGGTAAACCACCGAATGCGGCCCATCGATGACGCCCGGCGTAACTTCTTTCCCGCGGTCCGCGGGAAGCGGGTGCATATAAAGCGAGCGGGGCTGCGTCAACTCCATCCGTTTTTCATTGCAAATCCAGTCGCGGTATTTTTCGATCAATTTGGCGCCTTCGGTCTCATCTTGGGTGAAAACCAGCGGTCCCCAGGATTTTGGCACCACCACATCCGCATCCTGGAAAGCTTCGTCCATATTGTGGGTGATGTTGAATTTCACACCTGCTTCAGCGGCATTTCTCTCCGCCTGTTCAATGATCTCCGGCATCAGCTTGAATTCCGGTGGGTGGGCTAAAGTTACATCGATGCCGAAACGGGGCATCATCAGGATCAGGCTTTGCGGCACCGAAACCGGCCGCATGTATTTAGGTGCGTAGGTCCAGCTTACGCCTAATTTCAATCCGCGGGTATTCTGCCCAAAATGCTCGGTAATGGTGAGGTAGTCGGCCAAAATCTGTGCCGGGTGGTAAATATCGCACTGCATATTAACAATGGGCGAAGTGCTGCCTTCCTTGAGCGCCTGAAGATATTTATTGCCTTCCCCGTATTTGCAGAACCGCACTGCGATTCCCTGCAGGTAGCGGGAGAGCACCCGGCCGGTATCGATGGCTTCTTCGCCGTGGGCGATCTGCATAGTTTCCGGTGCAAAGTAAATGCTGTGCCCGCCCAACTGGGTCATCGCCGCCTCAAACGATGTGCGGGTGCGGGTGGAAGGATCGAAGAAGATCATTCCCAATGTTTTGCCGTCCAGCCAATGGTTGAACTGCCCGGTGGCGTATTCCAGCTTGAGCTGCCGTGCCAAAGAGAAAATGGTTTGCAATTCCTGGACGCTCCAGTCCTGGGTAGTGATAAAATGTTTGCCTTTGAGATTCGTTTCCATTCATTGCTCCGGTTAAGTATTCCTGTCTAAAATTTGCGGCTCCCGGAAAACAAATATGCCCGTCAGCCGCAATTTAACTTGATTCTTTTCTAAGGATGCGAATACCTCTTGCAACTGATTCAGCATGTTTCTTTTCCAAAATATTGGGAGTGTTTTCCAAGATTAAATCTGTGTAAAAACACAGCAAGTCCATGCGCTCTTCCAGCGAAAGAGATTTAAACCAACGGGCTTTGGCTTCCGGACTTTCATCTGATCGACTGTGAGAGATTCTCTTACTCATCATCCTGATCTGCTTTTACTTTACAAGTCTTTTAAGAATAAATATCGGTATGTTTTTTACAATTACAAAAACAATATTAAATGTTGGTGCGATTACAGATATCTATTCTTTCAATTTTCAATTACTACCGGCACTTTTACTGTTCATGAATCCCAACCAGTGTGAACGGGAAAACCGCATAAAACTGCGCCGCTTTCACCAAATCTTCCAGCGCCAGTTCTTCACGGTCGGAATGGGACAACTCCTCTTTTCCCGGCGCAAACCCGATGGTGGGAATTCCCAATCGCCCAGCGGTGGCAACGCCGTTGGTTGAAAAACTCCAGGTGGCACTCTCGTGCTTTTTTCCCAAAACAAATTCCGCTGCGCCCAGGCCAGCTTTCACCAATGGATGATCTTCTTCAAAAATCCAGGTGGGAAACCAGGCTTCCTGCCGGGCAATAGTGCCTTTCCAGCTTTTAATAGAATATTCCGGGATGCTGATTTCCGCACTGTTTCCGGTACGCATGACCAAATCTTTCAATTCGCCAATCACCGATTCCCTGGTTTCGCCAATTGTCATTCGCCGATCAATATGGATTTCGGAAAAGTCGGGAACGCTGCACAGCGAAGGCGCCCGGCTGATGATCTGGCTCACGGTGAGCGAACCTTTGCCCAATGGCGCAACTACCGGCAGATTTCTATCCAGTTCTTCCAGACCTTGCAGAATGGGCGTCATTTTGTAAATGGCGTTGATTCCCTGCTGATTGTGCGCGCCATGCGCCGATTTTCCGGTAGCTGAAATGTCAATCTCCATACGTCCCCGCTGCCCGCGATAGACCTTCAAATCGGTCGGTTCGCCCAACAGCACATAGTCCGGCCGGATTCCCTCTTTTTCGATCAGGTGTAGCAACGGATAACCATCCAGATCTTCTTCCATCACCGAGCCAACCACGTAAAGCGTAAAAGGCAGCTCCCGCTCCGCGAATTTCTCGCGCAGTGCCTTCCCCGCCATAAGAAATCCCGCCATAGCCGGCTTTTCGTCCACCACGCCACGCCCGTAGATTTTTCCATCCACAATTTGCCCGTCGAAGGGCGGATACTGCCAGTTTTCCTTTTCGGTCACCTTCACCGTGTCGATGTGCGCATCAAAAAGGATCTTGATCGGCCCGTTCCCGATCCGGCCCACCGCATTTCCCAGGCTGTCCGAATAGGCTTCATCGAAGCCGTATTCTTTCATCTTTCCGAGAATGAATTCCACGATTTCTTTTTCTTCGCCGGTGTAGCTGCGGATTTGAATAAGGCGTTGCAACAGCGCAAAAAGCTCCTCCTGCCGTTGCGAAACAGCCGAAATCAGGGATTTCGCTGTTTTGTCTGATTCCTGCATTTTCATCACCAATTTTTATTTCAAATTTTCTTGCCCGCTCCGGGCATTGTATGTTCTTTCCCTGCTGCACAATATAATTTTTGTATTTGAAATTTAATAAAGATTCTTTATCGTTCCTTCCGGAATTAATTTTAATTTGAAGGATTTAGCAGGTTTATCGTAAGATTTGATTAGAGGTAGGTTATGTCGGACAAAATGCAACCGGTTCAATTTGGGAAGCTCCTGGAATGGATTTTTCAGGAATATGCGAGACGGCAGGAAATATTCGGAATTCATTCCACGAAATTTTACCGGGTGAACAAACAATCGAAGAGAAGCATTTTGGGAGAGGCCCTCGAACTGCCTCTAGGACCGGCTGCCGGGCCGCACACACAGCTCGCTCAAAATATCATTTCGGCTTATCTCGCCGGCGGGCGATTCTTCGAGTTGAAGACGGTTCAGAAACTCGACCGACTGGAGATCGACAAACCGTGCATCGACGCCCGGGATGAAGGCTACAATGTGGAGTGGTCGCAGGAGCTGACGCTGGAGCAGTCTTATGCGGAATATGTGAAAGCATGGCTGGTTCTGCATGTTTTGAAAGCGGCCTTCGGTCTGTCGGATACGGGCGAACGCGGTTTTGTGTTCAACATGAGTGTCGGCTACGATTTGGAGGGCATCAAAACGCCGGCAATGAACGATTTCATCGATGGCCTCATGGATGCTTCCGAAAATAAGACCTTCTTTTCGCTAAAGACTCAGCTTCTTGCTTTCTTGCAAGGGGACATTTTTTTGCAATTCCTCACCGATTCGAATGAAGATAGAAAAATAACTGCTGAGCAAATGCAGGATGTGGCGGACAAGATTTCTCCCCGCATATCCGGTTCGGTCACGCTTTCCACCATGCACGGCTGCCCGCCACAGGAAATCGAGTCTATCTGTAAGTATTTGATCAGCGAAAAGCAACTGCACACTTACGTCAAGCTGAACCCGACTTTGCTGGGATACGGGGATGTCAACAAAATATTGAGCGATCTCGGATACCGCTATATGCAATTGGATGAGGAATCGTTCTCGCACGATCTCCAATTTGAAGACGCGGTTCCCATGCTCAAACGGCTGAGGGAATTTGCCGGAAAGCACAGCAGGGAGTTTGGGATCAAGCTGTCCAATACGCTGGGGATGAACAATCACGCCCGGCAGCTCCCCGCCGAGCAAATGTACATGTCCGGAAGATCATTGTTCCCGCTCACCATCAACCTGGCCCACCGGCTGGCTTCGGCACTGGATGGTGACATACGCATTTCTTACTCGGGCGGCGCTGATGCGCACAATATTGCCGATATCCTGGCTACCGGGATTTCACCGGTCACGCTGGTAACCGATTTGCTGAAACCGGGCGGATACTCCCGCCTGCATCAAATGGCGGAGCTTGTGGATAATTCCTGGAACTCGGATTCCGTGCCGTTTGGCAAAATCGATCTGGAATTGCTGAAGGAGATCGCGCTCAAATCCCTGCTGGATATTCACTACCGGAAAGAAAAACGGGAAATCGACACCATAAAGATCCCGAAAAAGCTGCCCCAATTCGACTGCTACATCTCGCCCTGCCAGGAAGCGTGCCCTATTCACCAGGATGTGGCAGAGTATATTGGCTTGGTGGAAGAGGGACGGTTTGCGGAAGCCTTCGAAGTGATCGTCTCCAAAAATCCGCTGCCGCACATCACCGGCTATATCTGCGATCACCAATGCATGAATCATTGCACCCGCTGGGATTACGATGATCCGGTCTTGATCCGCGATATGAAAAAAGAGGCGGCGGAGCAGGGATTCGAGCTATATCTGAAAAATTTCAGGAAACCGGCTGCCAGCGGGAAAAAGCAGGCCAGGGCCGCGATAATCGGCGCCGGGCCGTCCGGTCTGGCGGCCGCCAATTTCCTGGCAAAAGCAGGCCTGGACGTGACCGTTTTCGAGCAAACCGACCGGGCCGGGGGAACGGTGCAGCATGTGATCCCTGGCTTTCGCCTGCCGCAATCGGCCATCGACCGGGATATCGAGTTTGTCAAACAGCACGGCGTGAAGTTTCAGTTCGGAACGGACGGCAGTTTCTCTGTCCAACAACTCAAGGCAGAGGGATTCAAATATATTTATATCGCTATCGGGGCGCCGCTGTCCAACGCTTTGCGGATTAGCAATGCCGAGAATATTTATGACGCTATAGAATTCCTCGCAGCATTTAACCACAAGGAATCGCCCCGCCTGGGGAAGCAGGTGGCAGTTATCGGCGGCGGAAATTCCGCCATGGACGGGGCACGCGCTGCCCTGCGCTGCGAAGGCGTGGAACAGGTTTCCATTATCTACCGCCGCACGAAAGAGTTTATGCCCGCCGACCGGGAAGAGTTTGACGCCGCGGTGAATGAAGGTGTGCGGTTCAGGGAGCTGCTGCTGCCGGTAGAATTCAGGGATGGCGTTCTCAAATGCCAGAAAATGGCGCTTGGCGAAATGGGCGTGGATGGCCGTCGAAAGGTCGTTCCGATTGAGAATGCATTCGAGGATTTTCCGGTGAATACCGTAATTTCCGCCATTGGCGAACATGTAGACCTGGATATTTTGCAAAAGAACCTGCTTATCGCCAACGGCGATAACAGCATCCGGGTGACGGAGGATTCCAACGAGACTTTGTTAGAGAATGTTTTTATCGGAGGCGATGCGCTGCGAGGGCCGTCCACGGTAGTGGAGTCCATCGCCGACGGGAAAAAGGCGGCAGAAGCAATTATTCGAAAAGAGGGAGTTTCAACCGGACCACCACCGGATTTGAATAGACTGTTCGACAACCAAAAGAGAATCAGCGAGCTTAGGCGAAAAAGGGGCTACATTCTCCCGGAAGAAGCGGAAAATTCCCGGCGGGAAGCGTCACGCTGCCTGACCTGCAACCTGGTCTGCAACAAGTGTGTGGAGGTCTGCCCCAATCGCGCCAATGTGGCTATTCCGTTGAGCGGCAATGGCAGCCAGTTCAGCGACATGTTTCAGATACTTCACCTGGATGGCCTGTGCAACGAGTGCGGCAATTGCGAAACCTTCTGTCCCTACTCCGGCTCCCCTTACAAGGATAAGATTACCCTGTTCTGGAATGAGGTTGATTTTGAAGGCAGCAGTAACGATGGATTTTTCCTAAAGAAAGCAACTCCGGAGGGGAAATACGCATTCAGGGTAAGATTCAATAAGCAGGTGGGAGATGTGATTTTTGATCCTGCAAAGAATATAGCGAAATTAACTCTTGATAAAAAAATCCATCAGCGGGAGTCTAAAGATTTTCTTGAATTGATCAAGGCAGTTGTTCGCGATTATTCCTATCTACTTTAATAAACCCGATATGCTGAACGGATATTTCCCTAAATCTGGAAAATCTTAACGATTTTCAGGCTTTGCAAGCCTCAACCTTCGGCAGGTTCTTCAGCCGTCTTTTCAATCGCCTGAATAATCTGTTTGTAGCCGGTGCAGCGGCACAAGTTGCCGGCAATGGCGTCTTTTATCTCATCTTCATCCGGGTGGGGATTTTCCATCAGCAGCGCGGTGGCGGACATCAGCATTCCCGGGGTGCAGAAACCACACTGCACCGCGCCGGTCTCCAGAAAGTTTTGCTGCAGCCGGTTGAGCGTGCCTTCCTTTGCCAGGTGTTCCACTGTAATAATCTCCGCGCCCTGTGCCTGCCCCACCAAAACCAGGCATGAATTCACGGCCTTTCCGTTCATCAAAACCGTGCAGGCTCCGCACTCGCCGATGCCGCACCCTTCCTTAGTGCCGGTGAGACCGAGATGATCCCGCAATACATCCAGCAGCCGAAGGTTGGGTGGAGTTCCCAGCTCAATTCTTTGACCATTCAATGTAAATTGCAGTTTTATGTTTTCCATTTCGTTCCTTTTGAACTTCAGGCAGAATCGCAATCCTGCCCCATTATGCCACTCTTCCATTACTGTTCCTGATACAAATTTGATGTAACAACTGATAAAACATCTGCTGTGTTACCGGCAGTTTATAGGCAGTGC
>CAZUZS010000006.1:55986-100544 GCA_964624795.1 uncultured Calditrichaceae bacterium | reverse complement strand
CGTTCTCCGGGGCAGTAGGAGTATTTTTCGGTTACTACCCGGCCCGCAAAGCGGCAGGTTTGAATCCGATTGATGCGTTGCGGTATGAGTAAAGCGGAGGCTTTTTGACAGGATTAACCGGATTCACCCCGTTGGATAGAATCCTCTCGGTCTTTTCAATTATTACTAACAATATCCAACGGCATAAACTGGATAAATACAATCCGACAAATCCTGTCTATCCTATAAGAAATTAAATTCCGGCAATTATATTAAATACAAATTACTTCCGCAGCAGCTTGAATGCATGGTTCCAGCCGCCGGCGAGCATACCATATTTGAGCCACAGGATGCATAGCGGCTCCAGCTCCCGCGCTCCTTCAATCCCGCCAATGTCAGTGGTAGGCCATCCAAAATCGGACAGAAGTTGCGTCACGGTCTTTTTGGCCTCTTTGTCATTGCCGCAGATAAACATGTCTGGCGGGCCACCGGGAAAGTCGGGGTGAACCATGTGCGCATACCCTACCATGTTGAATGCTTTCACAACCTTGGCCTCCGGCAGCCAGCGCTGCACCTGCTCCCCGCCGGAATCGGTATGGCCCAACGCCAGGCTGGGCGGAGCACCCTCATGAAACACCAGTGGATTGGTAGCATCAATCAGCACTTTACCGGCAAAATTCTTGGCACCGGCCAGTTTAATGGCATTTTCAGTTCCGCTCCACAGCGTGACTAAAACCAGAACATCGCCATAAGCCGCTGCCTCGGCAAAAGTTCCGGCAGAGGCGCGAATCCCGTTCTTCTTCACCCACTCCCGGACCTTCTCCTGCTCCGGATTTCGCGATCCGATTTTCACTTCTTCATTCAGGGAAATAAAACCTGCCCCAAGAACCCGACCGACATCGCCTGTTCCTAAAATGCCAACTTTCATTTTGCACCTCCCGTTTGATTATAATTTGGATGACCATGTAATATTCAAGATTTTCGTATTCTTAGATCCGGCAAGTTCATAAAACGCAATTCACTGGTGATCTCACTCCCGTTAGTCCCCGCCAATTGACGTGATCTTATACTTTCTTCCCGCGAATAATATTCAATTGTTGATTCCAACGGAGGATAATATTTAAAATCAGATGGCGAGTTTTTGTTCGCACGGTTGAAATTTTAACAGTTAATAAAAGCGGGGCACAAAATGAATACTTATTATGTTTACCTGATCCTGGCCATTGTTTTTTCTGTTTTGATGTTCGCACTCACCGTCTTCGTCCTTATCAAACTGACCCGCTCGCTGCTCTTTAGTGGAACCGGAAGCCTGGGCGGGCTTGCCAAACGTTATCCCGCCAGCTCGCCGCCGGAAGGCCCGCAATTCACCGGGCAGACTGTGCAGATTGGCGCCGTTCGTTGGCGAAACAGCGTTCTGGTGAGTGTGGAAAAAGCGGGATTGTATCTTATTCAGAAATCTTTCTTTTTCAAAACCCCGCCGCTATTAATTCCATGGAATGAATTCAAAGAGGCAAAACCGGTAAGGCTTTACTGGCTGCCGGCCATGTCTTTTTCAATTGGAAATTCCGGAATTGCCGTCATAACGGTGCCGATGGCGATTTACGAAGCGATTCAACCTTATCTCAAAAATGCCTGAACCCGGGTATTTCAAATCGCGCTTGCGCTCCCGGGGCGGAGAAGCCCTTCCTTGAACCCCTTCCCGGAGTATCTTCACGCCTTCTCACAATTTGCCTTGCGCCTTAGTGTGAATGGCTCCATCGACCATTGGAATACAGCCCGGTGCATCGTCCGGCTTTGATCAAAGATCGAGCCACGCCCCCGCCTCCCTCTGGCAAACCGAATACCGTGTTTCATTTTTCAATATTGATCCGGGGTGGGGATCAGCGGGCTGGTAAAATGGCAATCGGGGAAGTATAATTGATAAAGAAAGGCCGCCACAATATGGCACTTTGCAAGACGCATAACACCGCCTGGAGAAAACTGATAAAACCGGTCAAGTCCATGAAGATAACCATGCGGCGATATAGTATTTTTTTATTAGCCCGCAATTCGGAGAAAGAAAGCCAGTAGTTAAATTTTCGGCGGAAGGGACATTCGAGATCGGGGCACAGCTCCGGTTCTGAGTGGTATTTTATCTTCTCCTGAACAATTCAACGATTTTTTTATAAAATATATGAAGTGAGAAACCGGGTAAATAATCCGAACCATTTTTTGCTATTTCACATAGGAGCAGCGGATGACAAAAGTTGATTTAAAATTATTTGAGAAAAATATAATCGTTCGGCAGCTTACCAAAGCGGATTTTCAGGAGGTGGTGGAACTTCAGAAAAAATGTTTTCCGGGAATGAAACCGTCTTCCCAAAAAGAATTTGAGAGCCTGTTGGATATATTTCCGGAAGGACAGTTTTGCGTTGAGTATGAAGGCAATGTGGTGGCATCTTCGTCCAGCCTGATCCTGGACATGGATATCTACAGTGAGATTCATAGCTGGGAAGAAATTAGCGACGACGGCTTCATCCGCAATCATAATCCGGAGGGAGACACCCTTTACGGTATCGAGATCATGGTCGATCCGGAGTACCGGGGAATGAAACTCGCCCGACGGCTGTACGATGCCCGCAAACAGTTGACATACCGCCGAAACCTGATGAGAATAATTGTAGGTGGTCGAATCCCCGGGTATAAAAATTATAGGGATAATATAACGGCTCGTGAATATGTAAATAGAGTGATGTCCAAATCCATTTACGATCCGGTGCTCACCGCCCAGTTGTCGAATGGATTTGTGGTAAAGCGAATCATCAAGGACTATTTGAAGATGGATCAGGAATCCGGCGGCTATGCAATTCTGCTGGAATGGACGAATGTGGATTACAATCCCGATTTGCACAAGACCTATCGCGCCTCCAGGCCTGTTCGGATTTGTGCGGTGCAGTATCAACTACGTACGATCCAGAATTTTGATGAATTCGCACAGCAATGCGAATATTTTGTGGACGTCGCTTCCGATTACAAGAGCGACTTTGTGTTATTTCCGGAGCTGTTCACGACGCAGTTGCTCTCCTTTATCGAAGCGGAGCGGCCGGGACTTGCGGCCCGCAAGCTGGCCGAGTTTACGCCGCAGTACCTGGAGCTTTTCTCTCGCCTCTCCATCGAATACAACATCAATATCATTGGCGGATCGCATTTTACGGTGGAAGAGGATCGCCTCTACAATATCGCCTATTTGTTCAAACGGAATGGCGAGATCGGTAAGCAATACAAGATTCATGTAACGCCGAATGAACGGCACTGGTGGGGAGTGGAGCCGGGGAATAAGATCGAAGTGTTCGACACCGACCGCGGCAAAATTTGCATTCACATCTGCTACGATGTGGAGTTTCCGGAGCTAAGCCGGATTGCGGTTGAGCGCGGCGCCCAGATCATCTTCGTTCCGTTCTGCACCGATGAACGGCACGGATATTTCCGGGTGCGCTACTGTGCGCAGGCGCGCTGTATCGAGAATCATATTTACACCGCCATCGCCGGCACCGTGGGCAACCTGCCCAAAGTGGAGAACATGGACATCCAGTATGCGCAGTCCGCCATCTTTACCCCATCGGATTTTGTTTTTGCGCGGGATGGGATTGCCGCCGAATGCACCCCCAACATCGAGACGCTGGTGGTGCACGATGTTGATCTGGAACTGCTCAAACGGCATCGCAAAAGCGGCACCACTTTGAACTGGCTGGACCGCCGACTGGATATTTATCGAGTGACTTCGGGGTTTGATCCGAAATAAAAGATCCTTTTTCGATGTCAGATATAATTCCGAAAAGCATGAAGCGATATTTCGATTAGTGATGAGTGCAGAGACAATTTGCACAAAGCGGGCTACGTTAAGCGCAGAGCGTAAAGGGTATCCTTGCTCTACAATTTCAAGCTATAAATGGCCGGTGAAAAAAATTCCGTAATCTGGAATCAATTCCCTGGGAGTCTCAAAATCTATTCTAACGGACTTTTGTTGTCATTGGTCATTGGCTACTCGCCATTTGTCAACGACCATCGATCATTTCCATTATTTCCGCGTTCCCTGATGTCGATACGCCGTTTCTAATGCCCGTCCCACGTGCTTTCCGAAAAGTTTCCGGCGACAGACCGTCTTATCCGTGCCGGAGGAACGAATCTCTCCGGTATGAAATCCGATCAGCTACTCATGAAACCTCAATTACGACCGGAACAAATACTGGAACTTTACAAATAACGATTGTTCGGTGGCGCGGATGTCATCCCAGTTCAAATAGAAATTGTTTTTGGCCCCGAAATGGCCGCCCAGGTAAAATACTGAAAAGGCATTAAGTTTATAACTGAATAACGGATCGAGAGTGAAAAATTTCTGGCGCACTATCTGCGAAGCTCCGGAATCATGACGGTCCACTATATTGAATTCGCCGATCAACCGCACCAGCATTCGGCGGCTGAGCTGGTAGGAAAAGGAATTTCGCAGGATCCGCTGGCCCACAATCTTATCTCCCCCGTATTCAGTCCACAGGTTAAATTCCTGAAATTCCACACCGTTGCTGAATTGCGCAACCGGTTTGAAGGTCACCGCCCAGTTGTAATTCAGGCCAGGTACCAGCTCAAAAGGATTATGCGGATCTCCCATCCGACCCAGGCGGTTGATCTGCTTTCCGGTACTGATAAAGAAATTGGCAGAAAGGGTTTTCAACGCATTATTTTCAATATAGAACCAGGTCAGTCGCGCATCCCCGAATTGTTTGCCATACAAATTTTCGCGGTTGAAAATAAACGTAGCCAGGTTGATAACTGTCTGTTTGCGCAGATTGAAAACGATGCTGGAGCGGATGCCGGTATCCTTAACAACTCCCTCATAATTATATTTCCGCCACAGACTAATTCTTGGACGGATGGAGGTAAAAAACGGATTATTCTCAAATCGGAAGAAGTAACCACCGATATATTCCGCAGCGCGTAAGCTGTTGGATTGGAAAAAGCCATTATCGGCCCGGAATCCCGGTGAAAAATCCTGGAAGGCCAGGGTGTAAACCCAGTGCCGGGAATTGCGATTCAACTTGGCCCGCAGCAGCCGTCCGTAAAACAATTCTCCGTCGAAGGCCGAGGTGTAAGTACGATTGCCAACCTTAAACGGCGCGTTCCCGATCATCGAGGACAGTGCCGGATTATCCGGTTCCCGGGTTTGTGTAAGCGCCGCAATAGCAGAAAACGTGTACTGCTCCGAGAGCCGAAAAATAGCATCTATCGCCGCTACCGAGTTGGAGCCATCCGTTTCCAGGCGACGGTCGGTTAATGTCAAACCGACAGAGGATTGATTTCCAAGGTCGTATTTGGCCCGCAAAATATTACTGTAGGAATTTTCTACAGAAGCAACAACCGCTGTTCTTTCTTCAAAAGGTATAATGTACGGTGTATTACGGTCGTAAGCAGAAGTGTATCCCAGGCTCAGTTTTCCGGATTTCCCGGAAACCTTGCCGGCAAGAAGCGGATCGTTTATACTGCGAGAATAAAAGAAATTGATATACTGATCAATAGCAATCCCGGTAGAATTCAAATCCACGGCATAAACTTCATTTCCTTCCTGGAAGAAAGGCCTTTTCTCATCGAAAAAAAGCGCAAACGGGTTGTTCACGCTGATCTGTCCGGCATCGGATTCAATCTGGCTGAAATCCGGGTTGTAAGTAAAATCGGCGGTGAGGCTTGATGAAAACCCATATTTCAACCCGAAGCCGGCGCGCGCTTCCGGTGTGTTGCTTTTCCACGATCCCACTTCTCCGTCCGCCGGGTCCTCGCTGCGATACCCGTTCTGAGTACTGATGAGATATGGCAGAATTTCTACCGAGCGCTGCCCGGCATTCCCCTCCGCAAGTTTGAATTCAATTTTGCCGCCCTGCCCCATGAAGGAACTGTTATTAGCCGAGATGGGCATCCAGGAATATTTATACTGGTTTTCTCGTGGATACTGCCGTGTAAAGTGCACACGCCAGCTTTGTTTCTCACGGTTGGGAAAACGCAAGCTCTCAAATGGGATTTTCAACTCCGCCGTCCAACCATCATCCAATATTTGTGCATTGGCACTCCACACAAGGTCAAAACTCTCGTCTTCAGTACCATTGGCCTGCCAGAGTTTATCTCCCTGAACGCCCCGTGCATTCACATAAAACTGGTAAGCTTTCTGACCATTATTATCAGGATCAATGCTCACACACACCCAGTCGTCGTTAAACATTTTATCGCGGTCGGTAAGCGAAGCACGTAGCTGCGATATCTGCGGATCGTTGCAAACAAAAGCAACATACAGGTATTCCGGATCATAGGCCACATATCCGCCGGTTGCTACCTGCGGACGCTTATTTTCGGAGGGTTCGAATTCGGTAAAATTAGCAAAATGGGTGGTTTGTTTCCACAAGCTGTCAACTATTCCATCCACCGTTATCGGACCGGCAAGCAGAACCGGCTGCAAGGTCAACACCGGATTGGGAACAAAATCCGGACTGACTGCCTCGGGCGCAACCGGCTCACCTACCGTGTCAACAGCAGAAACAAGTGAAAAAGTGAGGCAAATATATAAAACCGTTAAAAATATGTAGCGATTTTTCATGTTAGCCCCTTCTGTATCATTCTCAAAATTTTTCAGTTGTCCCCTCGTATATATGACACCCATTACGAAAAAAAAGTGAAGAAGTTGTGACAATTTTAATTTGATAAAAACTAATCGACCAGAAAATCCTGGAATAATAAATCATACCCGGTATCGGTATCCGGACCGGACACCAGGCAGAATCATTGCTGTTGCGGGCTGGAAGATAATTAATTCGGCTATTTCCCTCAGCGCGCATCACGTGCCAAACAAATCATGAATTCTTTCAAAAGATATTCCGGGATTTCTCGGACTCACCATTCCAACGGATTCTATATTCCAATGGTAGCTTCCACTATTTCGTGACAAAATAGATAATGAAGATTTAAAGGTTTGCATTCGGAGAGGTTTTGCATTATCATTTTCGAGGGAATTTTGTTTTCGAAACTGAATGGCAATTTTTATATCTAAGAAATTAGAATCTTGAGGCAGAAAAATATGGAAAGCCCAAACGATCTGATGACAATTCCCGGCGTGGGGAAAAGCATTGCGCAGGATCTGGCGGATTTGGGTTATCATAGCGTGCAGGAATTGAAACATGAAAATCCACAGGAGATGTACGAAAGGCTTTGCAGCCTGCGGGGTTACCCGATGGACCGATGCGTTTTGTATGTGTTTCGCTGCGCGGTCTATTTTTCCGGAAATTCAAATCCCGACCCGGAGCTGTTGAAATGGTGGAACTGGAAAGACAGAAGAAGTGAGAACTAAGATTTCCGGTTCTAAAGAATACAACGGCTGAAGGATCAATTCGGCAAGAGCCGAATTGCAGGTTGTATTTCGCGCTAATATTCGAAAGGGAACGACCAAAATAAAGGATGAATCATGTGCGACCGTGTATTTCTGGATAAGGCGGTGATACCGGATGAAACCAGTCTTCGGGAAAACTTGAAAGCAAGCTGGCCTTATTTGGAAGAACTCCGCCGACACATTGCGGAGAATTACGTGCCAAGCAGGGAAGAATGGAAATACTATGGCAAGAAATACGGCTGGACGCTGAAAGTGCTTCGAAAAAAGCGCAACCTGTTATTTATGGCACCGCTGGAAGGATGTTTTGCCATATCTTTCGTATTTGGTGATCGGGCAGTCGCCGCGATTGAGAAGAGCGATTTGCCGGAAAATATCATTGATGAAATCCGGAATGCCCGGCGTTATGTTGAAGGCCGTGGTTTCCGGGTGGTTGTGAAAAGTCGGGAAGAAGTGAACATAATTCCCAAATTGCTGGAGATAAAGGTTAACAACTGAGTCGAAAGTCGGGCGCTCTATTCCATGCGTGCCAAACGCACTTTTCATCTGCCGGGTGTTTATTTCCTACCTCTCCCAAATTTTACATACAGCGATAATAAAAAAAACCGCGTGAAAAGAACGCCGAAGGGAAGCTGTTTGAGAGATTCCGTTGTCCAATAATGAAATGCTTTTAAGATTAGTCTTTGATTTTTTGTGAATTAATTATTATAATTTGCGCGGGACTTGTTTGATTAAAGAATTCTCTGCACCAGCAGCATCAGGCAATTAAAGCTTTATTCTCTCTCGTTGTTTTTCAAGACCGCTTGTTCGGGTAACATCAGATTAAAGGAACCATCCGAGACGAGGATTCACCTTGTGGCCAATCCAATACTAAAGAAATTCTCATGGAAAAATAACATTATTCGCAAGGTTGACGAATATAATCAACGCAGATATTTGGCTCCGAACAAAAACACATCATTATCCAGGGAGCCATGGAGTTGAGGCAAAATCTGAGCTTGTTGCGGTTTTATTCATCATCGTCTGGCAAAAATATTTAATGTTTGGACTCAGGAAACAGAATTCAATGAAATCCCTGGCAGCAACGATCTATTCAATAGCATTCATTCATTTTCTTATTCATAATTTTTCAGGAGGTGTAATATGAAGAATTCATTAAAGCCCAAATCATTTCTAATTCTTATCATGCTCATGATTTTTGTCTCTGCAGCTTTTCCGTACAAGAAAATAAAGGTGTTTGTCCTTGTCCCACCGGAACAGATTCTCTCCGGCATCCAGCAGATCGCGGTGCTGGATTTCGAAGGTGATGGAGACTATGGCAAGAACTTCTCGGATTATTTCATCAGCACACTGCTGGAAAAAGACCGCGGTATATACGACCTGAAAAGCGGGTTCCTGGGCATGGGAGAGAAAAAGGAAGGCAAGACGCTGCAGGAGGGCGCTTTCACCAACGTTTACAACATCGTGGAACGAAGCCGCATGACCCAGGTTCTTAATGAACAGCAATTGGGATTGACCGGGCTGGTGGACCAGAATCAGGCGGTCCAGATCGGCAAGATGTTGGGCGTTCAGGCCATTGTCATGGGCAATGTGTCCTACACGCACAATGACAACAATTTCAAGGAGGAGAGGAGCTATACCAAAGACAAGAAAAGATACACCTATTACGTCAATTGCAAAAAGCGAACGGTGAATGCAGTCGTCAGGGCAAGAATTATCGGCACTGAAAACGGGCAAATCCTGGGCAGCACTGAATCGTCGCGGAAAAACGAAATTAAGAAATGCGATAAGGAGGTTGGCAGCATCCCGCCGGTGCCGGAAATGGTGGACATTTGTCTGAAAGATGCTGCCGGGGAAATCGCCAATTACATTGCACCACATTATGAGCTGATGGAATATGAATTGGAAAAAATTGATAACAAAGAATTCAAAGACCTGGGCGAAGACGCAGCGGAGAAGGCCGAAAACCTGCAAATCGATGATGCCTACCTGGTCTACAAAAGTATCTTTGACCAGGATGCTTACAATCCGAAGCTGCTCTACAACCTGGGAATCATAAATGAAGTGGTGGGAAATTTTGACCAATCAAAAGAATATTATGATATGGCGGTTCAATTGAAGGATGAAAAGGATTATAAGAAAGCGACCATTCGGATAGACAAGAATGTCGCTTTCATGGACGCGTTGAAAAGCATCGGAATAGAGATTGCGCCGCACAATTTCCAGGTCAGCGAAGCGGAAAAGCAGGCCGTGCTGGCAGACAAGATTCAGATCAAAGGCAAAAGCAGTGAAAGAGTCGATGTGCTGGCAAAACCGCAATTTGGCAGCGCGGTAGTTGGCAAGGTTCCGGGCGGCGTTACATTTACCGTCGTCAAACAGGATGGTGAATGGTATTTGATAAAACTGCTTGGCGGCAAAGAGGGCTACGTTCATAAAAACGACGCCGAATCAAAATAACGAATTACCGGAATACCGGCGAAACGCGAGGATGATCAGGCATTCGTTTCTGTTAACCTGAGAATTTCGATGTTAGTACGGCAAGATTTTAGCATATCTTTTTAAAAGCAGGATGTCCGCCGCCAGCCACGGCGGGTATTCTATCAACCGGACCGTGCGGCGATTTTCTCTTTGAAAAAAATATTTGGTCGGCATCGTCTGTTTATCCACCCCCTGGATATCCGCAATCAAAACTTTTTTGCGCTATTATCGTTGCAAAACCTGGCCCTGTTACGATAGAACAAATACCGCGCATCCGGCGATGAGTAGTTAAAAACAGTTTGGGAATTGAAATTGACACACTTATGAATTAAGTAGCTTTTCAGCAGGGGAACTTGCAGCTTATGTATTTTAATGATGTGCCATCGGCATTGGAAAAGAAAGAAGAAATACATTCACATCTGAAAAAAAAGCGTCCTGTCATTTTTCTTGATTATGATGGAACGCTGACGCCCATCGTGAATAATCCGGAAGACGCCCTGCTTTCGGATGGAATGCGGGATATTCTGAAAAAGCTGGCCGCCAAATGCGCAATGGCAATTGTGAGCGGGCGGGACCGGGAAGATGTGAAAAACATGGTGGGGCTGGAACAGCTTTACTACGCCGGCAGTCACGGGTTTGATATCAGCGGTCCCGATGGAATGTCCATGGAGAACAAAGGTGGCAGGGAATGTTTGCCATCACTGGATGAATCGGAAAAAGAACTGCGAAAAAGATTGGTGGGTATCGCGGGTGCGCGGGTGGAGAGAAAACGTTTCGCCATCGCTGTTCATTTCCGCAATGCTAACGAAAAAGATATTCCAAAGATAAAAGAGACCGTGCAGGTAGTTTTAGCAGATCATCCTGATTTGCGAAAGGGAACCGGAAAAAAAATTCTGGAACTGAAACCGGATATCAACTGGGATAAGGGAAAGGCTATTTTGTGGCTGATGGAAGCGCTGCACCTGGACAAACAGGATGTTCTGCCTATCTACATTGGTGATGATATCACAGACGAAGATGCATTTCGGGCTTTAGCCCATCGCGGCATCGGCATCCTGGTGGGAGATCATGGGAGAGAGACCTATGCACATTATCGACTGCAAAACACTCAGCAAACCGGGGAATTTTTGATGTGGATGATTCAAGTCCTGGAATTTTTACCTTAGCGTTCTAAGAAATTTTCTTATTCCCCCCGATTTTGTGCCACCTACCTATTCTAACATTCTAGATTTTAAAGCAACCTGACTAATTCATAGCCACAAAGCCGTGAGGGCACTAAGCTGCTAAAAATATTGAAATTATTGATACTCCTGAAGCGACTTTTAAGAATCACCATAAAATGCGGTTTTAGAATATTATTTTGAAACCATGTAATCCTTAGAAACTTGGTGTCTTTTCACAAAGTGACCGCTATGCGGGTGGCAATAATTTATGAATAATCCAGGTTGAAATTTAAATCACAATTCTATATCATTTCTCTTCCGTATCCGCCACCAACTCAATACCGCCAGCGCGGTGAAAATACATATCATCCCAAATCCCTCGTCTATCCCGGGGACTTCTCCGAGCTGGAGCCACGCAGCCAGCACGCCCACCACCGGGGCAAAAAGGATACCCATTCCGGCAATCCCGGCGGGTAATTCCTGTAAAGCAAAAAACCAGAGCGTCCAGGCTATCGCAGTTCCCAGCACTGCATTGTAAGCGATAGCGAAAATAAAATAGGGTGTCCACTGAATGGGTGTGGACTCCTGCCACATAGCAATGATGAGCAGGGGAATGCCGCCCAGCAGAAGCTGCCAGGCACTGACGGCCAGTAGATCGATCTTGACTCTCTGCCGCAACCTCTTGTTCCAAATTCCTGCCAATGCCCAAATGAATCCGGCAGATACTGCCAAAACCATGCTCAGGAATTGCGGACGCAGGCTCCACGGTCGTAAAATTAAAACCAGTCCGATAAATTCCAGAAAGACCGACAACCATTGCAACCCGCGGATACGTTCCCCCAGTAATGGCCAGGCCAGAATCAGCATCCATAAAGGCATTGTGTAAACCAGCACGGCAATTTTGCCCGCGCCGCCGCTCACCAACGCCCACACCGACAGCCCGAAAAAGCCGGTGGTCTGCAGCAGCGCCAGCAGCAGAATTCCCCAAAAGCTGCCGGGAGAGGGCGAACGGCGCAGTATAAAAACCATGGCAAACAAAATGGCGCCGCCGCTCAACGCCCTCAACGAGGCGAATGTAAAAGGACCGGCAAATTGCAGCGCTTCCTTTATCACTACCCAATTGTAACCCCAGATAAAGGCGATGATTCCCAGCCCGAGGATTGCCCGGAATGAAGGGTGGCGTGTCATACAGTGTTCGCCGGTTTTGTCACGACGATAACCCGGCATCTTCACGCTGATTGAGCGCGATGGCGCTCCAATCCATTTCGCCCCGGTCGTGGGCCAGGGAGCGCAGGAAACGGTCTTCCAGCAAGGCAGCCAGCGGCATGGGGACGAAGCTGCTACGGGCTGCGTCGCGAACCAACCGCACATCTTTTGCGCCTAACGCCAGTCTAAAGCCCCCCGGTGCAAACCGTTTTTCAAGGATCGCTTTTCCGTAATTCTTATAGATGGGAGCGTTGAACAGCGACCCGGTAAGCAGCGCGTGCGCCTGCTCCGGATCGACGCCGTTTTTCTCCACAAACGTAAATGCTTCCGACATTGCTTCAATAGCCGATGCGATGAGGAAATTTCCGGCAATTTTCACTATATTGGCCGCTTCCGGTTTTTCACCAAAATCGAAAACGCCCTGCCCCATTGCATCTAGCAGAGGCTGAACCTCTCTCTTTGCTGTGGATTTTCCGGCAACGCACAACCACAATTTTCCGGCGCGGGCCGCATCCGGCCGGCCGAATACCGGGCAGCCAAGATATTCAACACCGGACTCCGAATGTCGCTTTGCCAGTTTGGCGACACCCGCGGGACTGAGCGTACTCATGGAGACATGAATACCGCCTTTCCCCAATTTGCGCAAAACTTCCGCGCTCGCAACCGTTTCCACTGCCGTATCATCCGCCAACATAGTGATGAGAACTCCGCCCGGCTCCACCGCATCAATCGCGCTTTCAGCCACTTCAGCACCGCTTTCCATAAGCGGTTGCGCCTTTTCTTTTGTGCGGTTGAACACCTTCAAGCGATGCCCTTCCTCCAGCAGATGAAGGGCCATTCCCTGCCCCATTGCACCCAGCCCGATAAATGCGATTTTCTCTTTCATTAGGCTCTCCTATGATTTCTCATTTCCATTTAAAACTATGATCAAAAAATATTTCGCTCAATATCTTTGTAAGAAAAGCATTGAAAATGAATATTTGATGAATAATTAGAAGCACAGTCGACGATATGTGACCTAACAATTCCATCCTAAATAATGTGATCAACTTTTTTAGACCTCGATGTCGGACAAAAGTGCGAATTGGAAATTGCCTCCTCTCACTGGCAGGTATTCATAAGACCAATTCAGCCCTCAAGGTTTTTGAAAAAACTCCGATACATTTACAGTCAGCAAAATCAGGCCCACGCCCGGAGCAAACAGTTTTCACCGCAAGAAAATCTACTGTTTGACCGGCATCACTGATTTTTTGGGCCTTAAAATGTTTATTGGCTGACGATTTTGGAGAGGTTGTCTCCCCAAACTACTAAATCATTCATTAATCTGCTTTAAGGAGGATTTGTAATGCGCAGTAATTTTCTTCTCCCACGAGGTGGGAAGCCTGTAGTAGTGGTTCTTTTTTTGTTTTTAGGGATTGCTTTGCTTAGTTGCGACAAAACATCAACCAAACCTGATGACAACAACAATAATCCCGGCTCCGAAGTCACGCACGCTGCGGACATCAGCCAGGATGAAACCTGGACAGCAAACGAGGTTCATATTGTGGACGGTGTGATTGCGATTTCCAATGCTACGCTCACAATTGAGGCCGGCGCAGTGGTTAAATTCAATGCGGAGGCCAGGATTATTATCGAGGACAATGGCGGTATCATGGCAGACGGCACAACCGCGCCCATTACCCTAACCGGTGTTCAACAGCAAAAAGGCTACTGGGACAAGCTGGAGTTCCGGAGCGGCTCCTCGGACCAGAATTGCCAACTGATTAATTGCATCATCGAATACGGCGGCAGCAACACTGCAATGATCGTCGCTTACGACAGCGGTCCCACCATTAAGAACTCGACGATTCGCTACAGCGGTACCAGTGGGATTCAATGGGATAGTGAAAGTACCCCGGTATTTGAGGATAACATCGTGACCGGTTGTAATGAAACTCCGATAAGCGCGGATTTCGCAAGTGCATCCTATATCGGCACTGGAACTTACACAGGCAACAGCAGGAATTATATCTACCTGGAAGAGGGTACAATCTCGCAGGACGCAGTATGGAGTAAGCAGGATGTGCCGTATCGGGTAACCGGCGGTGCCAATGTGATTGAGCAGGGCACGCTGACCATAGCGGCCGGGACCACCATTCAAATGGATGCCAGCGCACGCGTCATTATCGATGACAACGGCGGCTTTTTGGCGGATGGAACGGAAGAACCGATTACCATTACCGGCGTGCAAACGCAAAAAGGCTTCTGGGACAAATTTGAATTTCGCAGCGGCTCGTCCGATCAGAATTGTAAATTGATAAATTGCACTGTGGAATACGGTGGAAGCGGCAACGGCATGATCTGGGCAAACGGCAGCGGTTTAACCATCCGGAACTCTACAATACAAAACAGCGGCTCCATGGGTGTTTACTTCACAAATGAGTCCACACCGGTGTTTGAAGAGAATACCGTCACCGCTTGTGATGAGACACCGATTACCACCGATTTCGGAACCGGTTCTTATATTGGCGCCGGCAACTACACTGGAAATTCGAATGACTACATCGAATTGGACGAGGGTGATATCCAACAAAATGCAACATGGGTAAAACAGGATGTCCCTTACCGGGTAACCGGGGGCGCAAATTCTATTGAGAATGCTATCCTGTCAATTGAGCCGGGATCAATTATCGAAATGGACAGCGGCGCGCGAATTATTGTGGATACCAATGGCGGGATCATCGCCGACGGCACAACCGAAATGATCACCTTCACCGGCGTCCAGCCGCAAAAGGGATTCTGGAGCCAGATCGAAATCCGCAGCGGATCGATCGATGAAAGCACGCTGTTCAGAAATTGCACAATAGAATACGGCGGCAGCGGCACCGGCATGATCACCTGCTCGGATGCTTCTCCCACTATTGCCAACAGTTTTGTGCAGCACAGCGCGAATTGCGGCATTTTCAAGCTCAATGGCGCCACCCCGATACTGCAGGACAACACCTATGACGACAACGATGGCGGAGATATCTGCAATTAGCAAGCTCTTCCGTCACACGAAGAGCAATTTACCATGATTCTCTTGTCAAATTAGCATTCACCCCGGCCAAGCCCCATATCGGCAGCCGGGGTGATTTTATTGAGGCGCATATATGAATGGCGCCTGTCTTTTGCAGGAAGGATGGAAAAGGGAGCACTTTTTCCATACAGAACCAAATATTTTTTTCAAAACAGGGGATGCTATCAGGAAGGCTGCTAGGCAATCTCGGTATTGATGGAACATGAAAAGATTACCTTTCGCTATATCACTATATTGCTATCTGGCGAATCTTCAGTTCCTGGATTTCTCCATGAGGTGCAAAATGTCAGCATTTTTTCAATAATCAGTCTTGACTTTCAGAAATATGGAAGCGGCGACGGTTCCGATGATCCCAACAATACCGCCAACTAAAAATGCTACCGGAATACTGAAGGCATCCACGACCACCCCAAAAACAACCGGCCCGAAAACCTGTCCCAGACTTAGAGATGCGGTAAATGCCCCGGTAGTAGCGCCCATTCCGTGAACACGTCCCCTTTCCGTTCGGATGGCAATTGCCGATGCCCGCGAGACGGAACTGAAAATTCCCATTATCAGCGTCAGAATCAGAAACATTTCCATACTGCTGAACTGCGCAACCACACACATCGCCAATGCGGCCACAATTCCACCCACAAAAATGAGCGTAACCTTCTGGCGCGGAAATTTGTCCGATACCAGGCCGAAAGGGTATTGGGTTAGCGAGCCGGAGAGCATATATACGGACAGAACAAGCCCAATGCCGGCGGCGTTCGTAGAAGCCGTTTTCACCGCCAGCAGTGGGAAAAAGGTGTTAAAACCCCACCGGTAAAAACCGCGGGAGCTGAAGTAGGTCATGATTCCCAGCATCGGCTTATCTTTAAATACCGGGATCAGCGATCTGAAAATCGGGCGCTTTTCTTTTTCGTTGTTCTTTATCGCCTCGCTTTCGGGTACAAAAAACAGGATCAGAATCAGGGCCAGCAGGGAAAGGATGGCCATTGCATAGAACGGGATATTTATACTGAACCGGTCGGTCAGGAAGCCGCCAAAATACGGGCCTAACGCCTGCCCGGCGAAAAAAGACATGAAAAACAGGTTCATATATCTGCCTTCTTTGCCCACCGGCGTTATATCGCCGATATAGGATTGGGCAACAGGCGTCACCAATACAGTGGAAAATCCCTGGATAACTCTGATAATCGTTAGTGCAATGGGGGAAGCAGCGACGACAAAACAAAGCGAAAGGATGATGAAAAGAACGAGACCGATGACAATCAGTTTTTTCCTGCCGTACTGATCGGAGAACTGCCCGATGATGGGCGCAAAAATGCCGCGCGACAGTGCAAAACCGGAGAAGATCAAACCCAGCTCCAGTCCGGTTGCATTCATGCTTTTTGCATATAACGGGAGAATGGGGGTGATAATCCCCAGGCTCAGCATCGCGATGAGCGTGGCAATAAACAGGCTGATGAATATTTGTTTTCTCATTTCCCTCCCGGTGATTTAAATACCTCTCAATGTTCAGCGCCGATTCCGCAATTTACGGACAGATCCGGCTAAAAAGTGAAGCGCCAGATAAAATTTGCGCTTTTCAGAGAATTTTTCGGGGATGGTGTTCGAAAATAGAGAAATAGAGATTTGCTTCCGGTCAAAACCACCGTTTCGGCAATCCTCTTTGCGCCTGAAAATGTTTGTTTTTTAATTTAAATCCGTGTCAGTGAGATTTTCGTCTTCCTGTTTATTTCGGATGCCTTTTGGGGATATCCCCGGTATCACAATCACGCATAATCTTCTTCCAACTGTTTGATTTTTTCAATAATCTCATCGACCGTCTCTTTCATTTCTCCACCCATTTTCCGGTATTCATTTGGGTATTCATTTTTCATTAGATGCATCAGTGAATAATAGATGGGCTTGAAACGGTCTTTGAGTCTTAGGTCTTCTCTTTTAAAGAGTTTGTTGGCAAGATGATTTTGCTTTTTGGCGATTAACAGCATTAAGAACAAGCTTACGTCTTCTCGAAATTTTTCAACTGCTTCCTGATTGTTCAGAAAACCATGAGCAAGTTGCATTGCCTCATCGATTTCATTATGCCAGAGCAAGATTGTGGCCAGAGTATGGGAATTATAAATATTTTTATCCTTTTGGCAGGAAAGCCTGGCCAATTCGAGGGCGCGGGTTTTATTCTTTTTTTGCTGGAAATATAGCCAGGCAAGGCCGTTCATCGCACCGGCATGTCCTTTTTCCACCGCCAGCAGGTAGTATTCTTCCGCTTTCTCAAAATCTTTGTATTCCCTTTCGTAGAGCAAAGCCAGTTTGTTCATGGCGCCAGCATCTCCTTTTTCCACCGCCAGCAGGTAGTATTTTTCCGCCCTTTTGAAATCTTTGTATTCCCTTTCGTAGAGAAAAGCCAGATTATGCATGGCTTCGGCATCTCCTTTTTCCACCGCCAGCAGGTAGTATTTTTCCGCTTTTTCAAAATCTCTTAAAATCAGATGGTTTATTTTGGCCCACATAGAGATAGCTACAGTATCAGTATCTCCAGTCTCAATTGCTCTTAAAAAGCAATCTTCTACCATTTTTACATCCTCTTGACTTGATAAATAAAGAATTCCAAGAGTCACATTTTCTGCTGCTGTCCTTTGTCTGATAGATTCCAGGCATTTCACCGCAGCATCAATTTCCCCCGATTTAATGTTTTCCATGACGCTTTCAGATAATTCATAGTCGGAATGGGATAAGAAATTCTGTAACTCCGATTGACGCGTTTCTAGGAAGGCTTTTGTTTCAGTCAAAAGCTGATGCTGCATCTGCCGCTCGATGGGTGTCCGTACGAGCGCTTCCGTTAAAAAAAGAGCCTGTTCCTCATAGACTTTGCCTGCTTTTAATGCCTGCAAATGTTTTTCAGCCCGTTTGAGAAGTTCACCCTGGTCGCACCAGATCTGCAAAAATTCAACCAGGAAGCGAACCCGCTTTTCATCCCATTTTCGACCATGCCGCATTAAATACCAAATATTGAAAAACCGTTCGGAAATCCGGTACAAATGATTCTTGGTGCCGGTTCGGACTTTTTCAATGATATGATATTTTTCCAACTGTCCCAACTGCGCCGATATAATCTTACTGGATAATTTGGTTTTCGCAGCAATTTCTTTGGTGCTGACCGCATCCCAACTCAGGGCAATAAAGTCCACAATCTCCTGTTGCTGTGCGGAGAGATTGTCCATACGGTGTTTGTAAAGCGGTGTGACTGAATCCAGAATTTTTTCCAGGTCGGCATAGGCGTTGCCGTTTTCGTCATCCACAAAGATTTCAAACAGCAGCACAATTATCCGGATCACGCCGCCGGTCAGCCGACGCAATGCCTCAACCCGTCCGGGTTGTGCTTCCACAATTTCCTTTACCCTGGCACTTTTGTAGCGCTCGCCTAATTTTAGAAGCAGCGTTTTTGTTTCCTCAGCGGACAGCCCGCGAAGCAGCGGCATCTTAAAGAACTGGTAGAATGGTTTGCCATGATCATGATGAAATTCCAGGCTCACCGAAGAAGCGCCAATCACTCTTATTTCAGGCGATTCGGTGAAAATCTCGCGCAGTCGCTGGTGCTCATGCCGGGAGAATTTATTAAACATGTCATCGATATTATCAATGAACAGGATGATTTTTTTCCCCTGTTTTTTTAGCTCCTGCTCGATTAGCTCAAGACATTTGCTTTCGTAGTCGTCATCAAGTTCCAATTCCTGCGTTCTTTTTGCCAGGAGCTCTGTCACCCCGTTTTCATCCAGATATTCCGCGGTTGTTTCCCACAGTTTATACAGTTTGGTAATATTGTATTGTTCTTCGTTGAAGATAACCGGCACCAGGTGTTGGTTCAATTCCGGGTCATTCTGTATTTCATAGGCGAGCCTCAGAAGAAGGGTGGTTTTTCCCTGACCCCGGATGCCCTGGATTACATAAGGTTGTTGTGGAAACCTGCTGTCGGAATTCTTTATATCCTGAAATATCTCCTGAAATATTTTGGTTCGCACAACAAAGTTGTTTATTAGCTCTTCTTTCGACTGGTTGGCAGGATTGTAAATTTTGGGGAAATCAATTCGCGACATTTTTCCTCCACCACGTTTTTAGGATTGGAGAATTGAAGCGGTACTCTTTCGGGTTATCATGATTATTAATGTAACCATCATAAACCAGAGAACCGATGAAGTCCTGATAATGAACCACCTGGCTGTGTTTCACCGCCAGATCATGGATTTCATTGGAGTTGATCTCTGAATTTTCTGAGAGGATGTTTAAGACTTCCTTTACAAAATTGTATTCATCACCTTTAAAGCTGGTCCGCAAGCGTGTGTGCCAGTGTTCAAACTGGTTTCTGCGTTCCAACATCTGATCGAATGCCCTGTCGATTGTTTGTAGATTTATTTCATGCAGGCTTTCATCCCGCCACAGGTTCCTTAATTCTGAAATAGCCAACTGGATGTAAAACGGGATCAGCCACTCGATCTTTTGAAGGATGTAGTCAATTTGCGCTTTGGAAAGCTGAAATTGGAGGTTCGCCGATAACAAAGAAATAAATCGTTTCGCTTCGTCTGTGGTTAAAGGAGGCAGCTTGAGCCGGTCAAGATCATTTATGGTATTTACCGCATTTAATCTGCTTACCACATTTTCCAGGCCGATAGAACCGGTATAAATAAACTGCACGGCTCTAGATAGCTCCAGATTCTGCCGCAATTCACGATTGGTTTGCAGAAAATGCCGGCCGGCGTTTTCACCGTCGTCCTCAACGATATTTTCGAGGGTCTCTGGAAATTCATCGATCATAATAATAAGTTTCAGATTTTCTTCTGAAATCGACTTCAGAATTCTGCTGAGTATATCAAAGTAATCATAGTCCTCCTTAACGCCAAATTCAATTCCTTCGGGACCGATCTTTTTAATGTTGGGAATATGGCTTTCCAGAAAGGCAACCACTTTTTTCGAACCTTTTACATGATCAGTCTTCAATAGCGCGTTTAAAATTTTCCGATAGAATTCATTTTCGTTATTTACCGATTCAGTAATGATATACATCAAACGGTAATTATCTTGAGGATTGTCCAACAGATAATACATCAAAGATGTCTTTCCAACCCGACGTGGTGCAGCGATAAGGATATGATTGCCTGATTCGATCATAACCCAGGCTTTCTTGATGAGATGCTCTCTCATAAAATAATTATCGCCTCTTACCGGGTTGCCTGTTTGAATCTTCATGTGTATGCCCTCTTCAATAGTGACAAAAAAATTATTGTCAAAAACAATGACAATATATTTATTGTCAAATGCAATCGCAAGACAATTTTTGATATTGACAAAATATTTTTTGTCAAATCGCGAATTTATGTGTTTAATCAATAGCACAGGAGATAAAAGCTTATCAGGAATTAATATGCCAATTTGTTTTCAACAAGCATAACCATATTCTATGCTTGCCTAAAACGAGGCATAATGTTTTTGAATTTATTTGTTTTTCATTATATCTTCCCGGTGGGTGACATCGTCTATTAGATTTGCCAGCTCAAATCGCTTCTATTTAACGCACTGTATTGGCGCTGGAATATAAACTGGACAGAAGAGTAATGAAAAAGGTGAAAATAAGCATACACCAGGCCCGGCAACTTGCAATTCAAGCGCAACTTCTGCAAACCCGAAGAACACTTCCACAAGGAAAAGAAGCCATTGCAGAGACAATTGATAAGCTGGGCTACATTCAAATCGATACAATTGCCACCATCAAACGTTCTCATCATCACACACTGTGGACACGCTGCCCGGACTACAACGAAGATTGGCTTCATGAGCTGCAAGCGGTCGACCGACGGATTTTCGAATATTGGGGACACGCTATGTCCTATCTGCCAATGGCCGATTATCGATACTGCCTGCCCCGTATGGGAAATTTTCACAACCCCACCGGCAAGTGGGCAAGGCACCGATTGGAGACATGTGGTCATCTCATGGAACCGGTACTGCAGCGAATCCGGGGGGAGGGTCCGCTGAGTTCGAAGGATTTCGAAAATACTTCAGGCAGAAAAGCCGGTACATGGTGGGACTGGAAGCCGGCCAAGTTTGCACTGGAACTGCTTTTCTGGAGGGGTGATCTGATGATCACCAAAAGGCGCAATTTTCAGAAGATTTACGATTTGACGGAGCGAGTACTGCCGGAGGATATTGACACCACGATGCCCTCCGATGAAGAGTTGGGACAGTTTTTCGTGCGACATGCGCTATCCGCTCTTGGGGTTGCTGAAGAAAAAGAGATCGTTAATTTTATGCAGCCAGACGCAGGACGCGATTCCGACCTGGTAGCTGCCGAAAAGACAGTTGTTCTAAATTCACTCAGCGACCTGATTGAAACCGGAGAAATTATTCCTGTGAAGATCGAGGATAAAGAGAACGGCAATCTTTATGCGCAAACGCAAGCTATTGAGACCTACGCCGAAACGGACCCAATGTCGGACCAGGTTTTTCTGCTTTCGCCGTTCGACAATCTAATTATCGGCCGCGAGCGAACTCGCAGGCTCTTCAATTTCGATTATTCACTCGAGTGTTACCTGCCGGTCCACAAAAGGAAATACGGTTATTTCGTGCTGCCCGTCCTCTCGGGAAATCGTCTGGTTGGGCGATTTGATCCGAAGGCAGACCGTAAGACACAAACTTTAGTAGTTCATAATCTGGTATTTGAAGAGGAAATAAAAACATTCGATGAGCTGCTTCCTGATTTGGGTGCAAAACTTGCTGACTTTGTCCGATTCAACGATTGCAAAAAAGTTCTTTTCCAAAAAACTAAACCGGCATCCATAAAAACCAGGCTGAAAAAAATTGTGAAGCAGAATCTGTAACCTTCGCGAAGCGCGGTGGGGTGTCACCAACCATGCATTCGAAAATTCGCACATTTTTTCGCTGATTTGTTTCCAAGTACAGGAATAGCACTATTGCCAATATAAAAATAAAAGTTCATCAATTATTTTGGTAAATTCAGTCTGCCGGTAATCCTGCACTAGCGCTGTGACAAACCACTCCCGGTCATCCGGCCGGGAGTGGAAAAAATTTCCAGTATCTACTGCGGAATGGTGAACGACTGCTCGGTCGGTTCATATATATCGTAATCTCTCTCAAATCCATCATGCTCCAACACCATCGATTCAATCGCAAGATCGTTGCTGTCTGCGTCCAGCGACTGGATTGGACTGTATTTCGACGGCCAGCAGCCATATACCCTGAACGCCATCGTAAGTTGCCCGGCCTCGTTATATAGTTCGATAATAATATCTTTGCGGTAATCCGAAGGCGACGGCGGATTGCCGGGCGCTGCCTGCAAATTCCAGACTTTGTTGGCCCACTGCTCAAAGGCAGTATCATGGGTGCGGCCACGTTCCAGCACAATCGGTTCGTAGGTGGTTTTGCCCGGAACTCTTCGGGTTGTTCCGGACGCACCGCCGTCCCGCAATTCTATCACCTGCGTATCGCGGTGCAAACCGTTTACCCGGAGAATGCCCGGAACGTAGCGGCCATCCCATTTCACCCGGAATTTGAACTGCTTGTACGGGTCCTGGCGATTGGTATTTACAGCAAATTCGCTGGCACTATTTACAGAAAACCAGGCAAAAACGGATATAACCAAAATTATCAATCCAAGCATAACTGATTTACGATACATCATTACCTCCTAATAATTTCATATTTCAACAGGTTTTCAATTCACTGAATATTTGATTTGAACCTCACCTGATTTCATAATCCCGTTCCCAGCCTTCGTGCTCCAAGACCAATTTTTCGGTGGCCAGCGATTCATCCTTCGTATCAAGATCGCTTAACGCCACATACTCGGAGGGCCAGCAGCGGTAAACTTTGAACGCCAGCACCACTCTTCCACTCCTAGTAACCAGCTCGATAACTAAATCTTTCCGGAAATCTTTCAGCGATACCTCCGAACCAAATCCCGAACCGATGTGCCAGACCTTATTGGCCCACTGCTCAAATTCCTTATTGGAAGAACGAGGGCGTTCCAGGACGATCGGCTGGTAAGATGTGATGCCGGGTGATTTCCGAAACTCGCTGGGATCCCCGCCTTTGCGAAATGTAATGACTTCGGTTTTGCGTTTCAGTCCGCTTACTTTTGTAATTCCCGGAATAATTTTACCATCCCATTTTACGCGAAACACGATTTCTTCATCCTGACTGCTTCGTTCCGGATTTTGCCAATGCGCCTGACCCTGCACCTGTGCTGTACCATAGCTGGTGAACAACAGGACAATCACGATCGCAGGTAAAATAACCAACATTTTTTTCATCACTGCCTCCATCAATTAAGGTTAATATTCAGTTAGTGAAAAGATGATTTACCGACTCATCGTCGGAATAATAAAACAATTTCAAACGAAAATACCAAACAAATTTCCCAATTTCCAGGACGTGGCTCACAGACTTCTTGAATATTGGCAGCACAGTGGAATTCTCTGGTGATTCGGATGTTCGCCCATATTCGGTCGCACGCCTTCCAAAAATTAACAATAAATTAGCTCTAAGAATGAATTGTCGCGGCGTTTTGAGAGATTCCCATGTTAGCGATGAAATAATTTTTTGCAGCGGGGTGCGCAAATACCCATAAAAATGTCAATCCCGAATTGGCGGATTCAGATTCCGGATTTTTCATATAGAATTACCAAGGGAACGGGGCAGAAACAGTAAATGCGATCCGGACTCCTCCACGAATTCCGTTAAAAGCGTTCAACAATCTTGATTTACAATTCACAAAGCTTCAAAATTTTCCATTTATTTTTGTCGCGAGGCAAGATTTTTATTGCATTGGAAATTATTGATGTTAAATTGGAACTTCATGTTTAGATGTCGCAGCCACAAAGGGAAATAGTTTCTTTGGGCAGCAATACCGGAATTAGCACTGTTTCAGTTTTTTTCATGTCTCAAGATTTAAATAATTCATCCATCACTCAATAAAAGCAGGAGAAATATTTATGCGGGTATTTAAGGATACTATTCTGTTATGTTTTGTTATATTTGTGGTGCTTTCCCTCGGTAATTTGCCGGATAGTCTCACTTATGCGCAGGAGCAGCCACAATTCGATAATGCAGTGGGAATGTTGTTACCGCAGGCATTCAGGCAAATGAAAGCACCGGCAGCAACCAGGATTATCACAGACAATGAAGGGTTCGATAATTTCAACCTGGGAACCGATTTTGCCGAGCCTCATATGTCTTCCAATCCGATGAATCCATTGGAATTCTTTAACGCCTGGAATACTAACATTGCCCATTATACTTACGACGGCCACGATTGGGAGAACCAGGCACCTCCATATCCGGGGTATTCAATGCGCGGTGATCCGGTGACCGCGTATGATAGTCTCGGGAATCTATACTATTTAAATATGTACGGTTCTTCCAGCATCCAGGGTGCCCTGGTGATCCGCTCATCTGATAATGGCGCTACATGGACATCCCCTGTTGTGGCGGTAAGCGGTGTGGATAAATGCTGGCTGGCTGCCGACCAGACATCCGGCCCGTACGCCAATTATGTTTATGCAACCATGACCGGTTCCGGAGGCGGGAATTTTGCCAGGAGCGCCGATTTAGGAGCTACCTGGCAATCGACGCAGGTCTTCAACACCCAATCCCTGCCGGGGATGTCGGTTGCAGTCGGTCCCGATGTGATGGGACTTAACGATATACCGGGCGGGTGCGTATATGTGGTAACCAATGGCGGAAATACCTTCCTCCCAACCTACACATTTTATCGGTCGACCGATGGTGGAACAACATTTTCACTGATGTCTTCCCAGCAGTTCGCCAACTATGTAGGAACCAATGTAAGCGGGCGGCATTCGGTTGAAAATATGCGAACGCGGCCGTATCCGTTCATCATCGCTGACAACAGCAAAGGTGCTTACCGGGGGCGATTGTACTGCGTTTATGCCTCTAACACCCCTGTAGGAAACGGCAACAAACCAGATATTTTCTGTCAATACTCGGACGACCAGGGTGCAACCTGGTCCGGCGCTATTTTGGTGAACGACGACCCGAATACCACCAACAATCACCAGTGGAGCCCTGCCATTTGGTGCGACAAAGAAACCGGCCGGCTCTATGCAAAATGGTATGATACCCGCAATGTAATCACCAGCGATAGTTGCGATGTATATGCATCCTACTCCGATGACGGCGGCGTTACATGGGCGCCGAATGCTCGGCTGACTACGGCCAGAATGATAATTGACTGTGCAACCTGCGGTGGCGGCGGTACACCCCGATACCAGGGCGACTATGACGCCATTACATCAAATGCCTACGGTGCGATGGCGGTCTGGACCGATTTTCGTAACGGATCATTTGGCAGCTATACCGCTTATTTTCCAGATTTTGCCATGCAGATATCGGCAACCGGAGACACAATAGGCGTAACCGATAGTATTGAGGTCATGGTGAAAATACCGGCCATCAAACTGTATGAACATTCGGTAAAGCTTTCCGCAACCTCCGATCCATTCGGCGACTTTGTTTTCACATTTCCCCAGGGAGACTCTATTTCGACCTATCCTGATTCACTACCGCTAATAATAAGAGCGGACAGCGCAACCGCAGGCGAGTATAATATTGTGATTCAGGCCGAAGGACCCAACGGCACACCGGTGCATCGCCGGACAGTTTCCCTTATGGTCACGGAACCGTATGTTACCGTGGAGCGGCCAAACGGCGGGGAAGTGCTATACGCCGGGACAACCTATGAAATTCGCTGGGAGCTTGGAATTATCGATACTGTGGATATCGATTTTTCCGCGGACGGCGGGACGACCTGGACTCCGATAGTATCGGGTTTAAATAAAGACCAGACGTCCGGACTGTCAGATCATCCGAAAGCGAAAATAAAGCAGGCCCCGGCGGACGAATTGGACGCAGTTGTAACCAGCTACGATTGGACCGTTCCCGATTCAATTTCGACAAATTGCCTGGTGCGGGTTTCGGCAACCACCGATTCTACCTTGTTTGATATCAGCGACTCGCCCTTTTCCATCGAGACTGCGCCGATTCCGGTGTGGTCGGGCCAGGATGCCGCGACGGATTCCGCCCTGTACAGTGTCTCGGTCATAGACACCTCCATTGTATGGGCTGGCGGAGCTGGCGGGATGGTGATCCATTCGTTCGATGGTGGCAGAACCTGGACGCAAGTCCCGCTTCCGTCAGGGGAGGATGTTTATAATGTTTTCGCATTCAACCAGACGCGGGTGTTCCTGGCTGTGAATTCGCCGGGAAGCGCGAAAATTGTGCGGACATTCAACGGGGGTTCTACCTGGCAAACGGTGTATGAAAACAACGACGCCAGTGCCTTTATCAACGGTGTTCATATGTTCGATATTTACAACGGATACGCTGTCGGTGATCCGGTAGGCGGTCAGTGGACCCTTCTTAAAACCACTGATGGCGGTTTTTCGTGGAGTTCGGCAGGCTCGCTTCCGCAGGCCGGAACGGAAACCGGTTGGAACAACTCTTTCGCATGGATCGGCGATCAATTCGGCTGGTTTGGCACCAGCAACAGCCAGGTTTACCGAACCACCAATGGTGGAAATAGCTGGGCCCCGGCCTCGACCTCGTTCACCAATAGCCTTGCGGTTTCTTTTGCTTCGGATTCGCTGGGAATTGCGGGTGGCGAGGCAACCGACCGCTCCATGGATGGCGGGGCAACCTGGGCAGCCACCCCCACGCAATTGCCGGGAACCGTTTTCGGCTCCGCAGCAGTCACCGATTTGGCCCATCCCCGCTGGTACATGGTTGCGGGACCAAATGTATATCGAACCTCCGACCAGGGCGAAACCTTCCAGCCGGAGTACGCCCAAACCGAGGATTTTTACGATATCGATATGAAGATCGTACCATTAAATGATAATCGATGGTTGGTAGGATACGCCGTCGGCGATCTGGGGACAATCTCCAGATACATTTCACTTCTCGATATAACTACCGGGACGCAGCCTGAAAGTGGTGTTGTTCCATCACAGTTTTCGCTATCTCAAAACTATCCGAACCCGTTCAATCCGACCACTACAATTAATTATAATCTCCCGATCAGGGCTGAAGTGACAATCAGGGTTGTAAACACATTGGGTCAGGAGATACGGACAATGGTATTGGGTTCGCTGGATGCCGGAACGCATCATGTGGTTTGGGATGGTCGTAATGCAAACGGCGAAATGGTGGCCAGTGGAATCTACTTCTATAAATTACATGCAAAACCCCGAAACGGTGCCGCATTCACCGGCATCAAGAAAATGATGATGTTAAAGTAGGCAAGTAAAACCCAGATTTCCTGAAAAACCTCCCGGTGCTCAAACCAGGAGGTTTTTTTTGACCAAAACTTGATGAAATTTGAGATGGTTGCTGTAGAAGATAAAATAGAAGCCGCACAGACTTATATGTTGTTCAGCCTGGCAATTTGCTTATTCAAATTGCGGATGCGGATTTCACCTTCCGGGTGAGAAGCAAAATATTTTCCAAAAATTGAACCGGTATTTTCTTTTGGAATCGTTTTTATTCTTTGCATGAATCTCGCTGCGGACTGTGGGTTGTAATGAGCGGCATCCATGATTCCGACACCAAATGTATCCGCTTCCAATTCCTGGTCTTGCGAATAACTGCCGGATAGCATTTTAGCCAAAACTTGTTTGGAAAGTTGTCCTGCCGGGCTGCGAACCGGCCAGAGATTGGCGATAAATTTTAATGCAGAATTGGCAATCATTCGGTCCAGCGCGTGGCCGCGAACCACATGCCCCATCTCATGTCCCAGCACAAAAGCGATTTCATCGGCATCGGATTGGCAGAATTCAATCAATCTATGCGTAACAAAAACGAAACCGCCGGGGAGTGTGAACGCATTGACTTCCGCCGATTTTAGGACGGAGAAATTAAACTTTCTCCTTTTGTCGGTCAGACGATTGTATAAATTGCCGCCGATTTCATTTATCAGATCAACAGGCTGTCCTCCCTCGATCACCGGTATTTGATGCACGATTTCGCTGGCAAGCACTCCGCCCAAAACATATTCCGCCTCAATGGATTCCTCTTCTGTCCCTGCCAGTGATTTGAAAACCCAGCGAGTAGTGTTAAATGTTCGGGCTGTCTTCCGGGCTAATTTGTCAAGAAACTCGCTCATATCCTGCTCAAATAAGTGTTAAGCTTTCAATATTGCAGCAAATCCCGCCGTTAACGACATTTGCCAGCCGGTTCGCTAAAAATATGACACATTTATATTGCAAGCCAGTCATTTATTCCCGGACTAAGAAAATTGATTTTTGGGGTTGATTTTTAATTTCACAGAATTTAGATTCTTAGTGAAAATAGAAACGATTTCGGCGGTGGTTCAATTAATCGGACCTTTTCGTTTTCTAAGAGTTTTACCTTTCTGTAAATAGCAATAATCGATATAGATCAAAAAAAAGTGGCACTGATTTGATGTTGAGAATATTTGCCTTTTCAAATTATCGTTTTCATAAATCGGATGAATTTGAAACGCTGAAAGATTGACGGATTCGAACACGAGGAACTGAAAGAGCAGATCGGGAAGAGCCAATGGAAACATCATCTAACATAATCAAAGAGTATAAAACTTCGCTTGCCAGGCTTTTTGCGTTGGAAGGGCTTTCCCCATTTTCGAACTATGTGGTAGCCGACGGTCCGGTGAGGAGAATCCACTACATTGAAGCGGGGAAAGGTGAACCGCTAATATTGATTCACGGAGGTGGTGGTAACAACTCACACTGGTATAATCTTGTAAAATCGCTCCAGAACAGATTTCATCTCTTTCTGGTAGATCGGCCCGGTTGCGGTCTAACCGGACCATTCTGTTACCAAGATGTGGATATGATATGGCACCCGGTTGATTTTATTAAGTCATTTCTGGATGCAATGGGGCTTGAGAAGATCTCCTTTCTTTCCAATTCAATGGGGGGTTATTTTACAGTTCGCTTTGCACTTGAATTTCCCGAACGAATCAATAGAATAGTCCTGGCTGGCGCACCGGCGGGAATGGGGAACAAAACACCTTTTCCAATGAGGCTGTTAGGCGCCCGGCGACTAAATTCAGTTCTTAACTTAATTGCGCCTAAACCAAACCGGGAGAATACCAGGAAAGCGATCAAGCAATTCATTACCCCAAATGCGGAAAAACTACCTCAAGAATTGATTGAAAGCTGTTATCTTGGCAGTCTTTTGCCCGGCGCAGAGGAATCCTGGAGAACATTATTGGAGCAGGTATTGAGGTTGACCGGAAGTGGATTCAGGAAAAGTCTGGACATCACAAATGAAGTCGAAAAAATTCAGAATCCGACACTTTTCATTTGGGGGGACAAGGATGCCTTCGCGCCGCCTTCGGTCGGCGAAAAAGCTGTGAGCCGGATGAAAAATGCATCGCTTGAAATCATCAAAAACGGCGGACACCAACCGTGGTGGGACGAACCGAGGATGTGCGCGGACTTGATAATTAACTTTTTGTCCAAAGATCAATATGATGCGAGCGCAGGTCATTTTACTGAAAATCAATCCGGTTTAAATATATGACCTATATTCATATAGATCTCGACCAATCGAGCAGAGCATGGTGATTTGCGCGATTGGGACAATCTTCATACTTTTTGATTGAATTATGCTAGACAAACACATGCTATTTTGGAAACCAACATACATATTTAGACTTCTGCTATAACAAACGCCCGGCAAGACAATTATCCCCTCTCTAAATAATTTTAGAAAATATGGAGCTGCTTCCTGCACAGCAACTATTCACGGCAGCCGTCGTCCTCGTTCGAAAGCACATGTGCACAAACCATTCACTCAAAAATTGGACAAATTTATTTCATCCCGCTTGAAAAATGCAGACATTATCCCCGGAAGGCTTAAAAAATGAAACATTATCTGAGGTTTATCAAAAGCGGGGTTCCAAAAAAACATAAATGATCCGAAACAGAGGAATTAAATCATGAAAAATTTATTCCTGGTGTTAAACTGGATTTTGGGTTTGTTCTTCCTATCTTTGTTTATTTTAAGTATCGCTGCTGAAAGCTGGCTCCCTTCGCTATTCGTGCTCATTATCACCATCCTCCTGCTACCTTCCTTTCGCCGGTTCATTATCCTGCGCCTAGGGCTTCCACTTCCGTTTTGGCTGCGCAGCGTGGCAATACCAATCCTGTTTGTTTTATTTATTATTACAATATTTATGGGCATGGGCAACAAAGACTCCGTCTATAAGACGCCTGATATCAAAGCAAAACTGATGGCAATTTACGATTCCCGAATTGAAGAGTGGCCGGTGCCTTTTGAGACCCGCTACATCGAAACACAATACGGAAAGGTTCATGTCATTATCAGCGGGCCGGCGGATGCAGCGCCGGTAATCCTGCTGCACGCCTCGGCAATGGCCGGCTGGTCGTGGCTCTACAATATCGAAGGAATGAACCAACACTACCGCACTTATGCTATTGACACAATAGGCGACGCCGGGCGAAGTGAGCTAAGAGACATAGAAAATTTTCCTCCCGATGGCAAGGCGCTCGCTATGCTCTACAGTGAAATTATGGACCGATTGGGAATCGAAAAAGCATGTTTCATCGGCGCATCGCAGGGCGGATTTATTGCCACAAACATGGCGCTTTTTGCGCCGGAACGGGTCAGTAAGCTTGTTTTATGCGGGCCAATGGGCTATGGCGGCACCAATCTCTCCGTGCTACGGATTTTACTGACGACCATGTTCCCCGTTAAGCCTCTGCAAAAAAGCACTGCCCGCTGGGCATTCGGAGACGATCCGAGGGTGAATGCGATTGTGGATGAATGGTTTTCAGCCATTTTAGCCGGCGTTATTTCGCGGCAAGCGCGCCCGCAGCCATTTTCACCACAACAACTCCGGCAGTTGAACATGCCGGTTTTATTTCTCCTTGGTACACGGGACGGGCTGGTTGGGGATCCCTTAAATACCAGGAAGATCGCCCGGGACATTCCCAATGCCCGTGTGGAACTCCTGGATACCGGTCACTTGATCAGCGCCGAAAAGCCGCAGGAATTCAACCGGCTGGTTCATGAATTTATTCAGGGTATTTGAGCGAAGGAGATTGTCCCGGAATCTTTTAAAATCCGAACATTTTCCACAATGTTAGCCAGCTTCCGCCGACGGCGCATTATCCCCAGCCAGTTACAGCGTTTATGCCCGCCATTGCAGGTTGTCTTGCCTTCCGGTCTGGCATATGTTTCTCTCCTCCATGTGAGTATAGTAACAAAACGCAGGCAAAACCATAGATTTCTCTCAGTGAATTTGTGGGAAGATTGTAATTTGTCCAGAATCGTGGTCGGTCCGGTGCAAAGGCTTCCTCTTTATAATTATCTCGCTAACGCGATTCTAACCGGGAGATGCCAATGATAAAGAACTATTTTGTTAATCCATCAGAAAACCGGATTCGCTCCGGTTGCGTATTTTCCTTTTTTTGATCTTTTTTATCCTGATTTCAAGGATTATCAACATCGCTGCCAGACTGGCGGCTGGTGGTTTTCCACTGGATAAATCCGGTTGGGAGTGGTGGGCTATGCGGGGAATTATTGTGGTAATCGCCGCTACCATTGTCGTCTGGATTTCCCGCCGGTTCGTCGACAAAAAAAGTGCTAAATCCCTGGGGCTTAATTTTGATTTTACTGCCCTGAAGGACTTTATGACAGGAGCTGTCTTGAGTAGCCTGATGGTGGCAGTTATTTTTGCCATATTGTATTATGCCGGTCTGGTCGAAATTACCGGTATCAATATGAAACATTCAGGCTTTTCGCTTGTGCTGTGGTTGATGATCTGGTTTTGGGGAACCGGTTTGGCAGTGGGCCGGTCGGAGGAGCTGGTATTTCGAGGTTATCTTCTGCAAAATCTGAAAGAAGGAATCGGTCTGGTGTGGGCGGTCATCATTTCGTGCTTCTTCTATGGACTTGTTCACATGTCAAACCCAAACAGCTCTATTCTATCCGGCATCCTGATCGCGCTGCTCGGTTTTGTAAGAATTTTCGGATGGTTGCGCACCGGTCAGCTCTGGCTTTCCATGGGAATGCACGCCAGTTGGAATTTTTTCCAGTGACCCATCTTTGGATTCCACGTTAGTGGAATGAAAGTACACCACCTTATCTCTCACCACGCTTCCGGCGCAGCGTGGATCACCGGCGGCGTATTCGGTCCGGAGGCAGGAATCGTTGTCCTGCCGGCTATTGTACTGGGACTACTGGGAATGTATCTTTACACGGCCAAAAGGGAAAACACGCCCCTGCTCCAATGGAAAATCCGTGACACACAGTGAAATATTGCAAAGCAAAACAATAATTCATTTTTCCCCGGCATTGCGGTCTTCTTTTCTCTAAATTTATCCGGAGCGTCCGAAGATTAGCTGCATGGGTGTGCCGGCTTAAATTCTGGGATTTCAGAATGCCGTTAAATTTTCAGAACATCATCTTAATTTTAGGCGCCGCGCAAGGCTTCTTGTTAGCCATCCTGATTCTGCTCAAGCATGGGCGGCTGTATGCCAACCGCTTTCTTGGCTCCCTGATGCTGTTTTATTCCATCATCCTGGTGGATTTGCTGTTGCAGGACCTCGGATTTTACGCCAACCGACCGCACCTGAAATTCATTGGGCTGGGTTTCCCTTTTGTGGTCGGCCCCCTTCATTACCTGTATGCGAAATACCTGGTCTATCCTTCCCGAAAGCTCCGGAAAATCGAGTGGCTGCATTTTCTGCCGCTCCTCCTTTTCAAGATCTATCTCCTGCCGGACTTTCTCCAAAAGGGCAATATGATTACTGCCGTGTTTGCCGTAAATGGAACCGGCGCACTGCCCTTCATGGATTTGCTGCTAAATTGGGCCATCATAATCCAGATTATGATTTACCTGTTTTTGACGCTTTTTCTTATTAGCAGGTATGCGCGTGATATCAAGAATCAATTTTCGAATATCGAAAAAATCAGGCTGGACTGGCTGCGAAACATCACCCTGCTGGCAATGTCCGCCTGGATTATATTTTTAACTGAAAACGCGTTCCTGTTCGCCGGAATTCACATTTCCCATTTGTTCAACCTTTCCTCCATGATTGCCGGGACTTATGTTTATTTGATGGGTTACCTGGGTTTGTTTAAGTCCGAAATTTTTAGCGAACCTGCAATCGCGGCATCTATCAGCCTGTCACATCCAGACGGTGATCCACCGGAGATTGAAGATCAGTCCAATCCTCCCAAATCCGCAAAGAAATATGAAAAATCCGGTCTATCGCCGGAAAATGCCCGGAAGTATTTGCAGAAACTGCTGCACCTTATGGAAAAAGAAAGACCATACCGCAACAGCGAGCTTACGCTGCAACAGCTTGCAGATATGCTCTTTATCTCGCCTCATAATTTGTCGGAAGTCATCAATACGCAACTCAACCAGAACTTTTTCGATTTCATTAATTTCTATCGTGTGGAAGAAGTGAAAAGGGATTTGATCGATTCCAATAAGCGGCATCTGAAAATTCTGTCCATCGCGCTGGACGCGGGATTTAATTCCAAGACATCTTTCAACACTATTTTCAAAAAACATACCGGACAGACGCCGTCGGAATACCGGGATCAGGCCGCGTCCCGATAAATCCGGCGTTATGGAGTATTGGAGTGGTGGAATATTTTGACGGGCGAGGACACAAAAAGGGAAAACTGCGAAAATCTAAAACATGAAGCGTAAAAAAGGATACACCGATATAGAAATGCCTTTGAGGGCAGTCGCTGCAATCGCCGGATTCCGGTTTACAGAAACGGCCGCCAGATTGTTTTCCTCACTTCATGGCGACAAAATACCCGATCGGACACAGTTGACTAAAACAAGGCATCAAAGTAGTATCAGAAATGCAAAACCGCTTTTCTTCGGCCGAGCAAATCAAGATAAGCCAGCTTCATCTCACCGGACAAGAAGCTGTTTTGGACTAAGTTTTCCCAGCGGGGAAAAGCGTCGATGAAATCATCCCAGATGTTCGCAATAATTTTCTCGTTTAATCCCAATCTTTCTAATGCATAATATTCTAAAAAATCTTCGGCTTTGAACCTGCTCTTCTTTCCGCGAAGCGAGAGCGCCAACTCTTCCTGCGGATTTCTCAAGGCAATGGTTGTATTAACCAGGTCGTAAGCAGGACTCAGCTCAACTTTTGGGCCGCGGGTGATCAGGGTAAAATTCTTCAGATGCATATCTTCGTTTCCCACCAGGAAATTAAAGATCGTCAAGCGGAATAATTTCACCTTTTCCACCGCCGGAAATGTGCAAAACCGGTCCAGAACGGCAGCAACTTTCTCCATGGAAGAATTGTATTTGGTGTCTCTCGTTTCGCCGGTTAACTGAGCAAAATCTTCCACCGGTATCTTCCCTTTTGCTCCCTTGCGGTCGAATCTTTTGATGAAATAAGTAAGCGATCCATCTTTGGAATAGACAAGTCCATGCAACGGAACGCTGATACCAGCGAGCTCTGCCAATCTCATTGTCAAATCTTCATTTTCAGGTATTTCCTGAAAGAGCGGGTTCGGCGGCTTCAAAATATAGTGCCCGCCGGTACTCACGACCCGGAACATCTCATTTCTGATGCTCAGTCTGGCACTCAGTTTCGGCTGTACACCCTGAATGGACATTTTGTCGGCCCGCCGGGCCGCTTCCTGCAATTGCTCAGCGGCCGAGTAAGGAAAATCGACAAGGTTTTTCAACTGCGGAGAAAGCTTCCGTAATCCCTGCTCTGAATATTTTTTGTCGCCGCATGGCTGGTATGTAATCGGACAGCGATTCAAGCTTCTTCCTCCACCGTCACCGCTCCCACCAGGTCTTCCCCAACAACGATCAATTGCCCAAACAGATCATCCTTATCTATTTTTCCCACACGCAGTAATCCCTCTAATTGAAATCCTTCCGGCAGGAGTCCTTCAAAAAACGAGGGGAACCGATCGAAATCGTATTCTTCTCCCCCAACCGGCAGAGTCAGCGAAACCGGCGGGCCGTCGTAGTTTTCAAGGTAAGCGAAATGATAATTCCCGCCCTTTTCGACCTCAGTTAAAAATCCTGCCAATTCTCCCAGCACAAACACCTTAGCTTTTCTCATTGCCAGATTCCTCAAACAGTTGCATCAGGGGGCTGCCCAATGTAAGCTTAATATTCAGGGCACCCAACACCTTCAACAAAGTATTTAGCTGAACAGTCATTTTCCCTTTTTCCAGATCAAAAATTACCGTTTTGCCCACACCTGCCAGGTTGGCCAATTCCAGTTGGCTCAAACCGCTTTTCTTGCGGTGAAACCTGATAACCTGACCTAATTGCACCAGATTTTCCATTTGTTCCCATATAATATTTAATATTTACCGCTGACGCAGTAAAATACTCTAATCAATTACTATAGTCAAGTGTATTTTAATTGAAGGCAGAAATAATGCCGCTATGACAGTAATTTCCACTTTAAGCATCTTCTTTTCTGAAATTTCCTGTATAAAACTCGCAATATTCCCGCCCAAGCGGTAATTTTAACAGTGCTATTTTATAGGCATCCGGGTTCAATCCCATTGGTTCAAACCCGGTAACAAGTTCGAACCAACGGGATTGAGCGATTCCCTTTTTCCAGAACCTATATTTGCGGTGGAATATGAAATATGTCCCGGCTTGCCGGGTGGAAAAAATTAAAAGAGAAAAAGGGAATATATTTATGATAGTTAAATCATCACGCCGCTTAATTTTGGCAGGAATGCTCATTTTATTTTCAATTTCCATCGGCTTTGCTCAAAAGAGTGAACCGACCGGCACCGTCGAAGGAAAGCTGATAGACGCCGACACCAAGTCGCCGCTTACCGGTGCGGAGATCACGATTGATAAAACCGTTTTGGGCGCAGCCACCGATCTGGATGGTAAATTTGTTATCGAGAATGTCCCGGTTGGCAGTTACACGCTGCGATTTACCTATATCGGGTATGAGACACAAGCCAAAACCGATGTCATTGTTCGTCCACGGCGCATTACTTTTGTAGAAGCTGAGCTGAAGACATCCCCCATTCAATCGGATGAGGTGGTGGTGACGGCCGGCTATTTTGAAAAAAGCGACCAGCAGCCGCTCAGCGTCACAACCTTTTCGCGGGAAGAAATCCGGCGGGCGCCCGGTTCGGCCGGCGATGTGAGCCGCATTATTATGGGACTGCCCAGCCTGGCCAAAGTGAACGATCAGTCCAATAGCCTGATTGTGCGGGGTGGCAGTCCGTTGGAGAATGCATTTTTCATCGACAATATCGAAATCCCCAACATCAACCATTTTCCCACCCAGGGTGCATCCGGCGGACCTATCGGGATGATCAATGTGGACCTGATCAATGATGTCAGTTTCAGCACCGGTGGCTTTTCGGCCGTTTACGGCGACCGGCTTTCCTCGGTCATGAACATCGCCTTGCGGGAAGGAAACCGCCAGGAATTTGACGGGCAGCTCGACCTGAATTTCACCGGTTTTGGCGGTGTATTCGAAGGCCCGGTATTCAATCAAAAAGGGTCTTATCTGTTGTCTCTGCGCCGCAGCTACCTGGATTTTCTGGTGAAGTCCATTGATATCGGCACCAGCATTGCGCCGGTTTACGGTGATGTGCAGGGAAAATTTGTGTACGATGTTAGTCCACGGCACAAGCTTACTTTTCTGGAGGTGTGGGGTGACGACCACAACAATCCCGACCAGAAAACAGCGGTAGAAAACGATATGATCACCTACGGAAACCAGGATATTTATGAGAACACGACCGGGGCGAACTGGCGGGCACTTTGGGATAAAAGCGGCTATTCCAATACCTCTCTGGCTTACACTTCCGATAAATTCAGGGAAGACGCCTTCGAAACCGGCTCCGGTTTGCACCTGGTCAAAAACCGTTCACTGGAGCAGAGTTTCAAGTTCCGGAATCTGAATCACTTCCGGTTGAGCAAAAAATATTCGATCGAATTTGGAGCCGATGTCAAACACCTTGTTTCCGATTACGATAATTATTACGCGGAATTTACCGGTGCGCTGGGCGACACTACTCCCGCCACCATTGTCGGCGACCGGATTTCTGCTACAAAAATGGGCGGTTTTTTCAATTTTATCCTGGAGCCATTTTCGCGGTTTACGGCAATCGCCGGACTGCGGACAGATTATTTCACATACAATAGAAATTTTACCATTTCGCCCCGATTCTCCTTTTCCCTGCAGTTCTCTGATAAAACCTCTCTCAACGGATCAACCGGCCTGTTTTACCAGAACCTGCCGCTGTTGCTGCTTTCGCAGAACAGCGAAAACCGTAATCTGAGCGATCCGATGGCGACACACTACATCCTGGGAATCGACCACCTGCTGACCCCGGCCACTAAACTCACTCTTGAAATTTACGACAAAGAATATCGCCATTTTCCCATCGATCCCACCCAGCCGTCGCTTTTCCTGGTGGATGAGCTGTATTACCGCTACGGTTTTTTTCTTAACCATGAATGGTTAAACGACACCGGCCGGGCCTACTCCCGCGGCGTTGAGCTGACGGTGCAGAAGAAGCTGGCGCAGGATTTTTACGGCCTGGCGAGTGCTTCCTGGTTCCGAAGCCGTTATGAAGGCAGCGATGGGAAATGGCGCGACCGTTCGTTCGATAACCGGCTAATCTTCAGCCTGGAAGGCGGCTACAAGCCCAACAGCAAATGGGAATTTAGCATGCGCTGGATTTATGCCGGTGGGGTGCCCTATACTCCATTCGATCTGCAAGAGTCGCAGGCCATCGACCGGGCGGTGCTGGACGAAAGCCGCATCAACCAGGCCCGTTACCCGGACTACCATTCGCTCAATGTACGCTTCGACCGGCGGTTTTCTTTCAGTAGCTCCAACATCGTATTCTATTTCAGCGTGTGGAATGCCTACAGCCGGAAAAATGTTGCGCAGTATTTCTGGAACCAGAACGAGAACAAACCGGACACCATCTACCAGTGGACGCTGCTACCGATTTTTGGATTGGAGTATGAGTTCTGATGTGATTCGGACGAATTAATCTATTTTCATCAGAATTTATTGTTGTTTGAATTAAGAAACTTCCATTATATTTCTTCTGAGACAAATGCAAGTTGGGCTGACAATGGGCCGAATTCCGGACAAATTAACCGGCGGGGATCGCCGTTCCATCGGCCGCGCGGATGAGGTCGTAGAAGAGATCCTGGATGATCCTTCCCTTTTCCCCGAATTGATCCGGGGAATGCAGACCGACGATCCGGTGATACGCATGAGAGCGGCCGACGCGGCAGAGAAGATCAGTGTCCGGCACCCGGAATACCTGCAGCCGCATAAGAACATCCTCATCAAACAAATTGCGCATATCGATCAGCAGGAAATTCGCTGGCACATGGCACAGATTTTTCCGCGTCTCGATGTTACAGCGGAAGAACAGGCTGAAATCGTTAAAATATTGAAACAATACCTGCAGGACAACAGCCGGATTGTCCGGACATTTACGTTGCAGGCACTGGCTGATTTCGCGCTGCGAGATGCCAAACTTCATCGGGAAGTCCTGGATTTGCTCGCCGAACACGCTGAGAGCGGAAGCCCGGCGGTGAAAAGCCGGGCGACGACACTGCTCACCGTTTTGCGGTCAGCAAAATGATGGGCGGAACTTAACCCTCGAGCGAGTTGCCGAATGCATAAGCCAACTCCAATCAAAGAAACGATCAGAAAGCATATTACCATGAAATATGATAATGAGGTAATTAGATGGTTCATGCTGGGCGATCCTGCGATCCGATGGCAAATCCTGCGAGACCTGCTGAAAGCTTCGGACGAGGAGGTTGAACACGAGCGGCAAAAAGTCGGCAGCACCGGGTGGGGTGCCCGGCTGCTCTCATTCCAGGAAAGCTCCGGTTTGTGGGCGGGCAGTCTCTATTCCCGAAAATGGATATCGACCACCTATTCCATGCTTCTGCTCCGACGCCTGGGGCTCGACCCAAATCATCCGCAGGCCCTGACCACCTGCAAAATCCTGCTGGAAAAGGGCATCTACAATGACGGGGGCATCAACTATTTTCCTTCCTATAAACAGAGTGAAACATGTGTGACCGGAATGATATTGTCTCTGCTGGCTTATTTCAATCTCCGGGATCCGCGAATCAGCCTTCTGGCCGAGTATCTTCTCCGGGAGCAGATGCCGGATGGTGGGTGGAATTGCGAAAAATTTAAAGGTGCCACTCACGGTTCTTTTCATACCACAATCAGTGTGCTGGAAGGATTACGAGAGTATGAAAAGAATAATCCCGGTGATGTTATGACGATACAGAAAAGCCGCAAAAAGGCAGTAGAATTTCTTTTGGCTCATCGTCTTTTCCGCTCCCATCGTACCGGTGAAGTCGTAGATCCCCGCATGACCCGACTTTCATTCCCGCCTCGTTGGCGATACGATATTCTGCGCGCCCTTGACTTTTTCCGGGAAGTCGAGCAGGCTTACAACAGCCGGATGGATGATGCTCTCGAGATACTCAGGAATAAACAAACCGCAGATGGAATGTGGCCGCTCCAGAACAGGCATCCCGGAAAAACCTATTTTGAAATGGAAGCGCCGGGTCAGCCGAGTCGTTGGAATACGCTCCGCGCTTTGCGCGTGCTTCGCTTTTATGACGAGTGAGGAAAAATGAATCGGCGAGTTATTCTTCATGATGTGGATTCGGGTAGCGAAACCGAATACTTTTGAATGGAATTAAATGTTGTCGGGGCAATTTTCCTGTCGTTATATTCTTTTCAAGCAAATTATTGAAGGAAATATGAAATGCCGATTTATGAATTCTTCTGCCAAAACTGCAACACTGTCTATAAATTCTTTTCCCGCACTGTTAATACCGACAAAGTTCCCGCCTGTCCGAAGTGCGACAATCCGAAGCTGGAACGCCGGGTGTCGATGTTTGCGGTGATCTCCGGCAAAAAGGAAGAAAGCAGTGAAAGCGATGACATGCCGCCTATCGATGAATCCAAAATGGAAAAGGCAATGGCGATGCTGGCGCGGGAAGCGGAGGGAATGAACGAGGAAGACCCGCGGCAGGCAGCGCAGTTGATGCGCAAGCTTAGCGACGCCACCGGCTTGAAAATGGGGCCGGGAATGGAAGAAGCACTGCACCGCCTGGAACAGGGAGAAGATCCGGACAAGATTGAAGAAGAAATGGGCGATTTGCTGGAAGATGAGAATCCGTTCATCCTTGAGAAAAAGGCGCCTGCAAGCGGCGGCAAGCCGAAACCGAAAATAGACGAAACACTTTACGATCTTTAGCCGGAAAACAACCAATATTCTCCGATGATTAGCTCGGCATGGCGGGCGCTTTGCCACAGGCCAGATAAACGTCCAAACGAAGAATCACGCTGCAACTGCCGCCTTCCTGGCGAAGGCTACATCCATCCAAACCGCCACTATCAATACCGATCCCCGCGCAACGAATTTGATCTCCGGAGAGACCGCCAGCAGCGTCATGCCATTCAGCAAGCTGGCCATAATCAGCGAACCGAACAGCACGCCCATCACCGTTCCCCGGCCGCCTTTTAAGCTGGTGCCGCCGATTACGCATGCAGCGATCGCATCCAGTTCCATAAGATCGCCCACCGTGGTGGTGGAGGCCCCGGCGTAGGCCGTCTGCATAAACCCGGTGAGCGCCACAATGCCGCCCATGATGGCAAACGCGCCGATCACCACTTTCCGAACCGGGATGCCGGATAAGACCGCGGCTTCTTCATTGCCCCCGATAGCGTACAGGTAACGCCCAAATGGAGTGTGGCGGGTCACTGCTGAAATAACCAGTGCCAGAACTCCCAGGATGAGCACCGAGAGGGGAATTCCCCGAAAGCGGTTCATGACAACAACAAACAGCAAAACCGCCTGCGCCAGAACGAACAATTTGAGAAAAACAACTTCGCCATCCTCCACCGGGAAGCCGTGCTGAATGCGCTGGCGCCGCGACCGCAATTTGAGGATCACCGAAGCCGCGACAATCAGGAATGCAAAGAGGTAGCCGGTCCAGGCCGGAAAGTAGTACGTTGTGAGCGCGGCGTAGAGATTGACTGTATTCCCTTCGGTCACCGGAACGGTAGCATTGCGGATTACCAGCCAGAACAGGCCCTTGAATATCAGTAGTCCGCCTAATGTGATAATGAAAGAAGGAACCCCCTGGCGAATGATGAGCATTCCCATCAGCGACCAGATGATGAGCGCCAGGATCAAGCCGGTTCCCATCGCCAGCCCGGAAGGCCAGTGATGATGAAAGACCAGCACGCTGGCCAGACCTCCGATAAGCCCGACGCCGCTGCCCACCGAAAGGTCGATCTGTCCCGGAAGCAGCACCAGCAGCATTCCCAGCGCCAGGGTTGCCGTCACAGCAAGTTCAATGGACAACATAGCCAGGTTTCGCGGGCTGAGAAAAGTATCCGAAACCAGAGAAAAGAATATCCAAACCAGAACCAGCGCGATCCCGATAGAAAAATCCCGAAATGTAAGCTTCTTGTTCATGCATCACTCCTAATGAAATGCCATGGCGGCACGCATAACAGCTTCCTGAGTTGCTTCCCCGGCATCAAATTTTCCACCTATTTTACCGGCGCTGAGAATGATCAACCGGTCGCTCATTCCCATCAATTCCGGGAGCTCGCTGGAGACCAGCACCACAGCCTTACCTTCCGAAGTCAGGGAATTGATCTGATGGTAAATCTCAACCTTTGCTCCCACATCGATGCCGCGGGTCGGCTCATCCATAAAAATGATTTGCGGCTCGGTCATCAACCCCTTTCCCAGCACCACTTTCTGCTGGTTGCCGCCGGACAGCTTGCTGACCGAAGTTTCAAGATTGGGAGCTTTCACACCCAGCCAGTTAAAAATACGCTGGTTGTGCGAGACTTCCCGGTTGCGATTAAGCAGAATTCCATCGGTGAATTGCCGCAGTGAAGCCAGCGAAATGTTGAAACCGATATTCTGTCCGGGCACGATGCCATAGCGTTTACGGTCTTCGCTCACCAACATCAGGCCATGACGGATGGCCTGCAAGGGAGAAGAAATCCGCACCAAATCTCCCCTGATTCTAACCTCCCCGGAAATCCGAATCCCAAAAGTGCCAAAAAGGTGCATCAACAATTCCGTCCGGCCGGAACCCATCAATCCGCCGATACCCAGAACTTCCCCGGTTTTCAGCTCAAGATTGATATTCTCCAGCACCGGCGCTGACCTCCCTTCGCCGGCAATTGTCAGGTTTGCCACTTGCAGCAAGGTTTCGCCCGGCGATACCCGTCGGAGGGGATACATCTGGGTAATCTCCCTTCCCACCATGTGGCGAATGATCTCCCCCTTATCGGTCTCGCCTGTTTTCAGCGTAGCGACCTTTTCTCCATCGCGCAGAACAGTAACCCGGTCGGCGATCCGCAAAACTTCATCCAGTTTGTGGGAAATGTAAATGCAGGTTATACCCTTCTCCTTCAAACCGGTAATAATATTGAGAAGAGCATCCACTTCCGTTTCGCTCAGCGCGGCGGTCGGTTCATCCAGAAGAAGGATTTTTGATTTTTTAGAGAGCGCCTTTAGAATCTCCACCAGTTGCTGCTTGCCGATTCCGAGATCGGCAACACGCGCCGCCGGATCGAGATCCAGCCCGAATAATTCCAGAAAATGCCCGGTTTCTGAATAGACCCGGTTCCAGTCGATCAGCCCCCAGCGGTGAGGCTCGGCGCCGAGAAAGATGTTTTCGGCAACGGTCATCTCCTGCACCAGGGTGAGTTCCTGGTAGATGACCGCGATTCCCGCCCTCTCTGAATCGGCCGGCCCGGAAAATTCAACCGGATGACCGGACAGGAACATCCTGCCTTCATAACTGCCGAATGGGAAATAGCCGGAAAGGATTTTGATGAGAGTGGATTTCCCGGCTCCGTTTTCTCCGCAGATAGCATGAACTTCCCCTTCCTGCGATTCGAAATCGACCGCCTTCAGCGCCACAACGCCGGAGAAACGCTTGGTCAGTTTCTCAATTCTTAAGATGATTTTAGAATCCTTGCTGTTCATGGTCTTGGTGAGCGTTCTTTTTCGGGAATATTGCGATAAACATCATCATAGGAATGAAAACCATCCGCGATTACAGTTTTCACAAGATTATCCCGAGTAACGGTGACAACCTCCAGCAAGATAGTTGGGACATCGATCTGCTTGTTATTCACCGCATTCCGGGCAATGATCGGTTTGCCGGCCGCCAGTTTTACCGCCAGCTCTGCAGCGCGAGTTGCCAGGTTGCGAATTGGTTTGTAAATAGTCATAGATTGGTTGCCGGCCGCAATCCGCTGGCAGGCAACCAGGTCGGCATCCTGGCCTGTAACAAGCACCCTTCCGGCTACGCCTTCTTCTTTCAGCGCCTGGATCGCCCCGCCGGCAGTGCCGTCGTTGGAAACCAAAATCCCGTCAAAGTTTGTTCCGTGGCGGGTGATAGCAGCGTTGGTAATTTTCTTGGCGATTTCCGGATTCCAGTTATCGGCCCAGTCCTCATGAATCACTGTAATGTCACCTCGCTCCAAATAGGGTCGCAGGATTTTATCCTGCCCTTCCTTGAGCAGAAATGCGTTGTTGTCCGTTTTCGCGCCGTAAATCCTGACGATCTTTCCCTTTCCTGGCTGCGGGAGATGCTCTACCAGGTATTTGGCCTGCAATTCACCCACCCGCACATTGTCGAAGGTGATGTAAAGATCAAGATTACAATCGGTGATCAGCCGATCGTAGGCAAGCACCGGAATACCCGCTTCGTGGGCCATTTTCACCGCTTTGGCCATGGCCGCCCCATTGTGGGGAATAATTACCAGCGCATCCACCTTGCGGCTGATGAGCGCCTGCACATCCTGAATTTGCCGGGCATCGTCACTGTTGGCAGACTGCACCAGGACATTCGCCCCCAACTCTTTGCATCGGCCGATAAAAATATCGCGGTCGGTTATCCATCGCACCTCCTTGTTGGTATCCATTGACAATCCGATAAGCGGCCGCTGCTTGCCCGCCTGTTTGCCGTTAGACTCGCCATTACGATTCGATAAAGAAACACCGATTAAAATACTTAGAACAAGTGAAATCAGCACCAGAGTGATACGCATTTTCATAATTTATTCCATGCTTTCAGATTAATCTGCCTTATTGCGCTGGCAGGTAGTTGTTCTTGCTTTTCCCCTCGATACGATTATGGAACGATCCGGAAATTAGCAGTTACTCCATT
>CAZUZS010000006.1:46784-55886 GCA_964624795.1 uncultured Calditrichaceae bacterium | reverse complement strand
ACATCGGCGATGGCGCTGCCACCCTCCTCCCCAGGATACCACGCCTCTACAATTGCCGGAATATTTTCATTCGCCCAGTTCACCGCCAGGGCGCTCCCATTGAGCAGCACCAGAACCATCGGTTTGCCAGCCGCCTGAAGTTTTTTCAGCAATTGTTCCTGCACCGCCGGCAGCCTCAGATCGGTGCGGTCGCCCCCCTCAAAACCGGGAACATCCACATCCATTTCTTCCCCTTCCAGCCGGGGAGAAATGCCGCCGACCATAATCACCACATCTGCCCGGCTGGCAATTTTCACCGCCTCGCCCAGCGGATCGGCGCCAGGCAGCGCCCATTCCAGTTTGATGTCGGCATCTCCGACATTCTCATAATATTCCAGCCGCAGACTGTATTCATAGCCGGCTTCCAAGGCGGGCACGACCGCCTGCTTTGCTGTCACAACATCCGTCCACTTGTCGATAACCAGTTTGTCCTCCAGGTAAAACCGGTAACCGTTATTTCCTGAAATCCGGAATTGGTAATCTCCTGAAACCGGCGGCACAAGAACGCCAGTCCAGCGCACCGAGAAACTGTCCTCCGGTACCTGTGGGATGGGCGACAGGCTGTACCACGCAAAATCCACGGTCTTGTCGTTGCGCTTTATAACCGGCCGGCCCTGCAGGTTTTTATTATTGAAATATTCGCCCGAGACTCCTGTGACGCCCATTTCGCCGGGCGCAGGATGCAGGGCTCTTTCGGGAACCGGTGTCATCACCGGGCCAATATCTGCCACGTTACTTCCAGGGGCGTACAAAACCTGGGTTCCGTGAGATACTTTGTTTCGGATCCCCTCCAACGGCGTTATTGCGTGGGATGGAACGCCATTGTAATTCCCCAGCAGCACATCGACTTCATCGGCATTTGGTCCGAAGACCGCGATTGTTTTCAGATCCTTTTTCAACGGCAGCAGATGGCCTTCATTTTTTAACAAAACAATGGATTTCCGGGCAGCCTGCAGTGCCAGCCGGCGATGTTCGGGAGAGTCATTCACCGAGTACGGCATTTGTGCGTAGGGCACCATCTCTGGCGGATCGAACATTCCCAGCCTGAAACGTGCAGTAAACAGACGGCTCACAGCAACATCGATATCTTTTTCAGTGATCAACCTCTTTTCAACAGCTTCTTTAAGATGTGGATAAACCTCACCACAATTGAGATCGCATCCGGTTTTTACGGCCAGGGCAGCCGCTTTCGCAGCGGTGGAAACCAGCTTGTGCCCCTGGTAGATGTCGCGAATGGCGCCGCAATCGGACACCACATAACCGGGGAATTCCCACTCGCCGCGCAGGATTTTGCCGAGCAGTATTTCGCTGGCGCAGCACGCCTCGCCATTCGCCCGGTTGTAGGCGCCCATTACCGAGAAAGCTTTCCCCTCCACCACGCATGTTTCAAATGCCGGCAGGTAGGTTTCCCGCAAATCGCGCTCATTCACCACCGCGTTGAATTCGTGGCGTTCCGGCTCCGGCCCGCTGTGAACCGCAAAGTGCTTGGGTGTGGAAACAACTTTGAGATAACGGGGATCATCTCCCTGCAAGCCCTTCACAAAAGCGACTCCCATCCGGGAAGTCAGGTAAGGATCTTCGCCGTAGGTCTCCTGCCCCCTGCCCCAGCGCGGGTCGCGGAAAATATTGATGTTTGGCGACCAAAAGGTCAGCCCTTTGTAAATCCCCCGCTGGTTATGCCGGAGAAATTCATGATGCTTGGCGCGGGCTTCATCCGAGATGACTGTCGCCACACGAAACATGAGATCGGAGTCCCAGGTGGCGGCCAGGCCAATTGATTGTGGGAACACAGTGGCAATGCCCGCTCTGGCCACCCCGTGCAGGCACTCGTTCCACCAGTTGTATTCAGGAATCCCAAGACGGGGTATGGCAGGCGCATCATATTGCATCTGCGAGATCTTTTCCTCCAGCGTCATCCTGGAGATAAGGTCCGAAACCCGTTCTTCGAATGGCAAATTGGGATTCAGATAAAGCGGTTGCGCTTCGGATGTCCCGTCCTGCACCATCCGCGGCATATTCGGAGGGAGCGTATCTTCTGCCTGTGCGAAGATTTGCCCGATCATTATCAAAATAGCAATCACGATTACGTCAAATATGTTTTTCATCTTTCCCCTATGATCCATGTTTCCCCCCTCGAGAAGTCAAAATATAAAAAAGCAAAACGATCAAGGGCAAAACAATTCAATCTTTAATTCATGGATGAATCTTTTGCATTCTATTTCAGCCGTTTTCGCAGATTCGACGGAAATGCACAATTATTGAAAGCGTCATGAAGTGCCCTCAAACCGGTTTATTCCGCTTCGCTCATCGGAATCGCGTATCATTGCAGTAACCGGTGCCTTTCCCAGCGATTTCACTATAATTAATCTTGCATCGAAAATTGATTCGGGGAATGAGACGTTTTTGCTGGCACCTGCCCGTTGTCTTCCTGATTTCCGGATGAGCCGAAAAAAACACAATTCTGAAAAAGTGATATTCTTCCGTCGAGGCGGATGGTTTCAGTCTATATTTGCCACTGGTTTAATAAGCAAAAGGATTACATAGAGAAAATATGAAAACCGATCAATACACAGATGGGACATATCTTGAGAATGTGAAGGATTGGCATACCGGCGATGCAGCCTGGAAAGCCGGAAATGTATTTGAAATGATCAAAAAGCACCAGCTTACCCCGGCTTCCGTTTGCGATGTGGGCTGCGGTGCGGGCGAAATTCTGGTGGAACTCCAGAAGAAAATGGCCGATGGCATCGAGTTCCGCGGTTTTGATATTTCTCCGCAGGCGATCGGCATATCCAAATCCAAGGAAAACAAGCACCTCAAATTTTATAATGAGGATTTTCTAACAGCAAAAACGCCCTCACCCGATTTATTGCTTCTGCTGGATGTCTTTGAACATGTTCCCGATTATTTCGGTTTTCTCCGCGCCTTGCGGGAAAGAGCGTCCTGGTTTATTTTTCATATTCCCATTGACATTTCTGCGCTGGGGGTTCTTAAGAAATCAGACTGGATGCTTTACATGCGGGAGAGATACGGGCATCTGCATTATTTCACCAGGGAGTCCGCGCTTGCCACGCTTGCCGACACCGGTTTCAAAGTCGTCGATTACGCTTTTACGGACGATAAGGAGATCGACGAAAAACCGCCGGCCGGACTCAAACCCCGCGTCGCTTACGAACTTCGCAAGAATCTTTACCGCATGAATCCCGGATTTGCGGTTTCATTGTTCAGGTCATTCAATTTGATGGTATTAGCGAAGGGTGGTCAGCGGCCCGAGAACTCCTGAGCTCAAACGAGGCCGCAATTTACATCCTCGTGCAATAAAAGGTAACATTTACGACACTCTCCCTGAGTTTTTTTCCTCGCACTTTTGGGACCGGCACCCAAAAATTTTACGTCGGATTTTTCTGAATTACCCCTTCGGACACACTTACATCTTTTTTTTCAGGCAGATTTAATCAAAATCAATTCTTTCTGCGGATGGGATAAATATTCCGCACCATCGGCCGTTACCACCACCATTTCTTCGATTGTAACCACACCGCGATCGGGCACCGTAAGACGCGGCTCAATGGTGAAGACCATCCCTTCTTCCAACGGACGGTACGGCTTGTCGGCATATTTTTCCCAGGCCGGGCCAAGCAAAGCAGTGCCATCGTGAGCATATCTGCCAACCTGGTGTCCCAGTCCATGCGGGAATTCCTCGTAACCGGCACTGCTAATGACTTCCCTCGCTACGCCATCAATATCCACCCCCTTCATCCCCGGTTTCATCGCTAACCGTGAATTTTCCACAGCTTTTCGAATCGTGCTAAAACCTTTTATCACATCGGGCGGTGCTTCGGTTTCCCCTTTTTCAAGAATGTAAAATGTCCGCTGCATATCGGAACAATAGCCATTCACCTTCAGCCCAAAGTCCATGTTAAGTACCTGGCCCGGTTCAACCTTACGGTCGGTTGGGGCGTAATGGGCACCTGCTGTATCAGGGCCGGTGAACACCGCCGGGCAGACCGCGGGCTCCCATGCCAATTCGTATCCGCTGGCGGCTACTTCTTTTTTCATGAATGCGGCAATTTCCTTTTCACTTTGGCCCGGCTTTATGAAGGACGCTACTCTATCGAAAATCTGCTCGGTGTTGCGGATTGCCTGTTTCATGTTTTCCAGCTCGGTTTTGGTTTTCCGTTCGCGCAGCGCCGAAACCACTTTCTCGGCGGAAATCAATCGTTTTTCGAATCCGATCTCCGAAAGGAATCGGTACAGTGTCAAATACATGCCGTGAGTCAGACCATCGCAGATCTCGCTAGTTTCCGAAAAATTTATGGCAATTTGCTTTGGATTCAGCCCTCTCAAATAGGTAAGCAGCGGTTCTTTTATGCCTTCTACAAATCCGACCACTTCATCATAAGCACCGGTGTCTTCCACAGTTTTTTTATCGTACAGACCGACAATCGCCCTGGTTTCCCCGGATGAGGCGATGACAAAAGCGGAGTGCCAGGTAATGTCTGCCGTTACCAAAAATGCCAGCGTGGGGTCGCCGTTTATCGAACTTTCCCGGGCAAAGGTGATCCAGCAATCGATCCCGAATTCCCTGAGAATAGATTTGGCCTGGTTTACTTTTTCTTTGATCAACACGTCGGAATCCTCCCGAATATCATTATGAGAATTTTTTGAGCTTTTTCAAAAACAGCAGAACCAGAACCGCCGAGAATAGCAGAAGTCCGGTCAATATGAGGAAATATTCGTGATGGGCAAACCTGCTGTAGAATTTCCCCAACAATCCCGATCCGTAGCTCCCCACTGCGGTAGCGCCAAACCACAACCCCATCATCAATCCCTGCACCTTTGAAGGCGCCACCTTCGAGACAAACGACATTCCCATGGGGGAGATCAGGATTTCCGACAGGGTGACCACCAAGTAGGTACCGATCAGCCACAGCGGAGACATGATGTTTTGATCCAAGTCGCCGCCTGCGATTGATGCGATGACCATCACCAGCATCGCAATGCCCATTACTCCCATGCCGACAAAGATCTTCACTGGGGTTGAGGGCTCCTTGTCCTTTATCCGTAACCGAGCAAAAAAGGAAACCAGAATGGGAGTCAACACCAGGATGAAGAAAGGATTGAAGAACTGGTAAGTTTCCGGCCGCAGAATTTTTGAAATAATGGTGGAGCGTTCAGCAAACAGAGTCAAAGCAAAGCCGTTCTGATAAAAAGCGATCCAGAAAAAGATGACGATAACAAACAGGATGATGAGGGCGGTGATCCGCTCTGTTTCTTCCGATTTTGGCATGGACTTTCGCGTTTCTATGGTTTTATCCGGCACCGCCGAAAGCCCGGATTTCCGGACGTCCGAAGCATAAAGGACTTTGTTTCCCGATAAAAAGATCACCAGAGATAAGATCATGCCTACCGAAGCCGCCCAGAATGAATAATTGTAGCTTTGAAATAAGGTGTAAATAATGGTTGCCGCAACCGGTGCAATTGCCGCTCCGAGATTGACGCCCATGTAGTAAATGTTGAAACCGGCATCTTTCAGCTCCGGTTTGTCCCGGTAGATATTTCCCACCAATACCGAGATGTTGACTTTAAAAATACCGGTGCCAAAGGCAATTAAGAATAATCCAAGATAGAAGAACACGAGATGGTCGAGAGATGAAACAGCCAGTGAGGCGTAACCGAAAACCATCAGGATGCTGCCGATAACGATGGTATTGATCTGGCCCAGAAGCCGGTCACCAATCCAGCCGCCCAAGATCGGAATAAAATAGACCGCGCCGAGGAACCATCCGTAAAAATCGCCTTTGCGGGCATCCGGCCACCCGAATTTTTTGTCCATATACAACACAAAAATGGCCATCAAAATGTAGAACCCGAAGCGTTCCCACATCTCGGTAAAAAAGAGCACCATCAAACCGCGGGGATGTTTTTTCAGCATTTTTGTTCCTCTGTTTTCATATTTATAGTAAGCCTGTTGTTGCTTCTGTCTTGTAATGTATGATGAAATCCAGTTGAAATCGTGAGAAAATTATATTTCCTGATTATCTTATTAACCCGGGTAGAAATTGCCGCATGATCGCCCCGGAGGGCCAGGTCATTTGCGGTGCCCCTCTTTTGCCGTTCTATTGACCGGAACCGAACTTCACCGCTTCCCATTTTTTAACCTGAGAAAGCAGCATTCCGGCTAACATCAGCGAACAGCCGAAGATGCCTCTAACCGACAGTATTTCTCCCAGCAGCAGCCACCCGCCAACCACTGCAAAAACGGACTCCAGGCTGAGAATGATTGCGGCATTGGCTGGCGGCGCATGACGCTGGCCGATGGCTTGCAAGGTGTAGCCTATTCCAACCGAGAATAGTCCTGCGTATATGATGGGAATTGCAGCCATTCGAATGCCAGCCAGCGAAACGGTTTCGACAAACGGGGCGCTCGCCAAACTCAGGATCGCACAGCCGGCAAATTGCATAAACGCCAGTTTCAGCGCGTCAATTTTAACAACGAGGCGACCGATAATCTGAACATGCGCCGCCCAGAAAAAAGCGCTGATAAACACCAGCAGGTCACCCAATTGCATGTTTAGATTTCCCGTGACGCTCAGAAAATAAAGCCCGATAGTCGCCAGAATTGCCCCGACCCAGGCGGCGCGAGTGGTGCGTTGTTTTAAGAAGACACCCAAAATGGGAACGATCACGATGTAGAGACCGGTGATGAATCCGGCTTTGCCAGCGGTTGTGTATATAATGCCAATCTGCTGCAGGGAGGAGGCCACAAAAAGCACGAAGCCGGTGAGGAAACCACCCCACAGCAAATACCTATTGTTGACGGTTGGGAGAATATTTCGATCCGTCATCCGGCGCCGGCGGTTCAGCCAAAGAAGCGGAGTCAGCGAAATGGCACCTAAAGTAAAACGAACACCGTTGAAGGTAAACGGCCCCACATGCTCCATTCCCACCCGCTGGGCGACAAATGCAAATCCCCAAATGAGGGCAGTGAGCAGCAACAAAACATTTGATTTTGCAGCGTTAGAATTCATGGGTAACCGGCGTGTTCTAAATTTTATCGGGAATCAGGCAGAATATTGAAATCGCAGAGCGAAATTACCAAAGCGCTACCCACTACGGAGATTTTTGGAAATTCCGGAGAACAGGATTCCCCAGAATTCCGCGATTCGAAATCTTCCCCAAAGCTGTTCTTTTGCATCTCGTAATAGCCGGTTGGTGAGCAGATGCCAATTTTTTTCAATTAAACCAGGAGCTTCCGGGAAGGTTATTGTGAAGCCAGCCCTTCCACATCCTGCACGGTCTTGGGAATCGGTTTGCCCAAAACACGGTGACCGGTGTCAGTTACCAGCACATCGTCTTCGATGCGGATGCCGCCAAACTTTTTGTATTTTTCCACCTGACCGTAATCGATGAACTCGGTAAATTTCCCATCCGCTTTCCACATATCGATCAGCTCCGGTATGAAGTAGATGCCCGGCTCCACCGTGAGCACGTAACCGGGCTGCAGCGCTTTTGCCAGCCGCAGCGACCGCAGGCCAAATTGATCGCTGCGCTTGGTCTCCGCATCATAACCGACGAAATCTTCTCCCAGGTTCTCCATGTCGTGGACATCCAGGCCCAGCATGTGCCCAAGGCCATGCGGGAAGAACAGCGCATGGGCGCCCTGCTCCACCGCTTCCTGCATGTCCCCTTTCATGAAACCCAGCGCCTTCAGACCATCGGCAATGACCCGGGCGCACTGCAGGTGTACGTCCCGGTATTTTACTCCGGGCCGAATGGCCTCGATCGATTTCATTTGCGACTGCAGGACGATCTCATAGATTTCTTTCTGAGAATCGGAAAATTTGCCGCTCACCGGAAAGGTGCGGGTTATGTCGCTTGCATAATGCCGGAGGGATTCCACGCCGGAATCATTGACAACCATATCGCCTGCCATCATCTCGTTATGATGAAAATGATTGTGGAGGGTCTCCCCGTGGATGGAAAAAATTGTGGGAAATGAATTCCCCTCCCCGATGGACAAGGCCAGTCCCGCCATGGCACCGGCAATTTCCCGTTCAATCATGCCAGGCCTGGTTTTTCGCATCGCCAGAGTCTGCGTTTCGTAGGAAATATCCAGCGCGGATTCGATTTCGGCAATTTCTTCATCCGACTTCACAGATCGTTGTGCGACTACCGCTTTTATCAGTTCCGGCGAAGCATAGGAATTCGCCACGCGGGGATGCAAACCGAGAAGACTCTCCAGCTTCAGCAGGTTTTCCGGGCGATACTGCGGAATGAAGTGAACTCGGCGTCCCTGCCGAACCGCTTTTTCCATTTCCACATCGAGATCGGCCAGGGAGCCGGTCAGTTTGACTCCCACCTTTTGCGCTCTGTCCTTAAGGGTAGGCTGCGGGCCCATCCAGACGATATCATCAACCGTGAAATCGTAACCGAAAATCATTTCACGATTTTCATCCAGATCAATAAGCGCCGCAAGACCGGCAGAATTCAATCCCCAGTAGTAGAGAAAGGTGCTGTCCTGCCGGAAAGGATAAGTGTTGTCGGCATAATTCATCGGGCTTTCTTCATTCCCCAGGAAAAGAAGTAGTCCTGATTTAACGATCTTTTTTAATTTTTCGCGCCTGTCCACATAAACCCGCGTTTCGAACATGATTGCCTCCGCTGTTGGAAATGTAAATTTTGTTTTTTGAGCCTTATCCGACTGCTAGCTCCGACTTTCGCCAGAATCTCAGCCTTTCGCTTCAATTACGATATTAAATAGCACCCCGTAATGGCTAAAAATATGAACGAATGAATGTATAGAATGTTCGTCAATCGAGAATTCTCTTTTAAAAATAGCAACCGAAACCCGTAGAAACACACAGAGTCTTCTGTACCAGCAAGCCGAAAAGGTTTACGCAACCTTTGGCCCAGCCAGCAGCACGATATCTTTTGCCGTCTGCATAATCATGGCATGAAAAACTATTATTGAATTCAGGCTTGCACAAGGATTATTCTATTTAAAAAACCTCAATCGCATTCCCCGGTCTTGCTTGCAGGCCAATCGGAGACAAAGCCTCT
>CAZUZS010000006.1:42884-46684 GCA_964624795.1 uncultured Calditrichaceae bacterium | reverse complement strand
AATTCTCAGATCGTTTCCGCTACCCGCCGGAAATGGAACCCGTAAATTGCCATTCTGACCGCCAGGGGTAATTTCCTGGGGTGGCGGAATGCAGTGAAAAGCAGAAGCCGCCAGAAATAACGCTTTCCCTTTTCAAGAACTCCCAGGAACCAAAACGATTTTAACAATGCCATTAATTCGTTAAAAGAAATTGAGGGTATGCCTTTCCCAGGCAGGTGAATGTCGTTGAGGAATGTTTTCAATCTCTGGTAATATTCATTTTGCGAATAGATTGTTTTGATTATTCGCCGGTATCCATCGATCAACTGGTCGTAATTCATCCGGGGAATAAAATTGGTGGAGCCATCCATGTTATCGCCGCTCATTATTTTCAGCAGGCGGTTTTCCTTTTTCATGCGCTGAAACAGCCGGGTTCCCGAGGGCGCATTTAGCAAACCAACCATTGCGGTCACAATGCCGCTGTTCTGAATAAAATTGATCTGCTGCTGGAAAATCCCCGGCGGATCGTTATCGAAGCCCACAATAAAACCGCCGGAAACAATCAGGCCTTGATTCTGAAGTTTCTTCACAGCAGTCACCATATCCCGCTTCTTGTTCTGTGTCTTTCCACATTCGGTTAGACTCTCCGTATTTGGGGTTTCGATTCCGATGAAGGTATGATCGAAGCCGGCCTCGACCATCATTTGCACCAGTTCATCATCATCCGCCAGGTTGATGGAAACCTCGGTCGTAAAATTGAAGGGGAAATTTCTTTCCTTCGACCAACTTATCAACGCCGGCAGGAGTTCTTTTTTGAGCTTATTTTTGTTGCCGATAAAATTATCGTCAACAACAAACACACCACCTCGCCATCCCGCCTGAAAAAGCGATTCCAACTCCAATATAAATTGGTCTGCGCTTTTGGTGCGCGGTATCCGCCCGTTCAAAAGCGTGATGCTGCAGAATTCGCAATCATACGGGCACCCCCGGGAATACTGGACACTCATGGAAGCGTATTTTTTCATATCGAGCAAATTCCACAACGGCGCCGGCGTATCGGAGAGGCCTGGAAATTCCTCGGTTTTGTAGAGATGCTGGGGATTTCCATTTTCCAGATCCTCTAAGAAGCGGGGAAGAGTAACTTCCGCTTCGTTCAGGATAAAATGATCGACGCCCTCAATTTGGTGGTAATCAGTGGTGCACATCGGCCCGCCGGCAACCACTTTTACCCCCCGCTCGTTGCAACGTTGAACCACCGTCTTAAACGAACTGAGGTGGATATTCATGCCAGTGATGAACAGGTAATCCGCCCACCGGAGATGCTCGTCCGTCAAATGGGCTACGTTCATGTCAATTAATTTTTTCTCCCACTTTTCCGGTAGCATGGCGGCAATGGTCAGCAGGCCAAGCGGCGGCTCCGAGGATTTCTTTGAAACGAATTTTAAGGCGCTCTTGAAACTCCAAAATGTTGAAGGCGTGAGTGGTGATACCAAAAGGACATTCATCATAATTTCCCTGTTAAATGTTATGTTCCTGCCATATATTTACCCGGAAAGAATTTAAGAAATAAATCTCAGTGGGAATGTAAAAGTAGTGTAAAACCCCGGAACACGAAAATCATGGCGAAACGATTCGGTTTTTTTCATCCCATCATGGTCTTCATTCTGGCGCAGTTGGCCTGGCTCTCGCTGCTGGGGCTTTGGATATACTGGTTTGTTACCAATTATGTCATCCTGAAGCAGGTGGGCGAAAAGCTTTCACCTCAGTTTACTTCCAAAAGCCACAATGTTTTGGCGCTGGTAGGGGGATTGATTCTGCTGGTGTTTATTTTAGGGGGAATGTATTTTATTTTCATCTACCTGGCGAAACAGATCAACATCACCCGCCTTTATGATTATTTTATTGCCAATGTAACCCATGAACTAAAATCGCCGCTGGCTTCCATACAGCTTTATCTGGAAACTTTGAGTTTTCGGAAGGTTTCCCCGGAAAGACAGCGGGCATTTATTGCACTGATGATGAAAGATACCAACCGCCTCAAGAATTTGATCGATTCAATCCTTGATATCTCAATCATCGAGCAAAAGAAGATGGCCTACAACTACCACGTTCTTGACATCGAACCGCTGATTCGGGAGCTACGAGAGGGTGCACTGGACCAGTTTAAACTGCCGGGGGAGACGATTGGCATTTCGGGAAGCGCTCCCTGCCAGGGAGTAATTGACCGCGATGCTTTTAAAATTGTGTTTGACAATCTCGTGGACAACGCCATTAAATATACAGTCGGACAGGTTCAGGTCACTGTCCGAATTTCCTGTAGTGAGAAGGAAATCCTGATCGAATTCAGCGACCGGGGAATCGGGATTCGGCGGGAACATCTGCAAAAAATCTTCAACAAATTCTACCGGGTCTATGACGCCGACAGCCCAAATATCAAGGGCACTGGCCTGGGGCTTTATATGGTGAAGGAGATCATCCGCTACCACGGCGGAACGATAACAGTTTCCAGCAAGGGAAAAAATGCCGGAACTACTTTCCGGATCACACTGCCGGTGTTTGGGCATACAAAGAAAAAATATTTAAACCGGCTTCTCAAGCGAACCCGCCGGATCGAAAACCAACCGGATTTCAAACATGACCAAAGGTGAAACAAATAGCGGCCGGATTCTGCTGGTTGAGGATGAAGAGAGCCTTGCCATGGGACTGGAATATAATTTGAAAGAAGAAGGATATAGTGTCACCATTGCAAAGGATGGAAAAGAGGCGCTCGGCATTTTTGAAAGGGAAGAATTCGACCTTATCATCCTGGACATCATGCTGCCTTATATCGATGGATTTGAAATTGCACGGAGATTAAGGAAGCAGATGCCGCAACTACCCATCTTGATGCTCACCGCCCGGACAGGTCCGAAAGATCGTGTGAAAGGACTGGAAATCGGGGCCGATGACTACCTGACGAAACCGTTCCATTTACCGGAGTTGTTGCTGCGGGTAAAAGGAATGCTGAAACGTAGAACATGGTATAAAAGCATTACCGACAATCGGCCGGTTTACCATTTCGGAGAGAACGAGATAGATTTCCGCAATCTCACCTGCCGTTCCGGAAACCGTGAATTCCAGCTCACCCAGCAAGAGGCGATGGTCATTCGCTACCTGATTGAAAATAAAGACAAGATTGTCTCGCGAAAGGAACTGCTGGAGAATGTGTGGAATGTGAGCTCCGAAACCGAAACCCGGACGGTTGATAATTTTATTTCCCGGCTGCGAAAATATTTTGAACCGGATCCCGGAAATCCGGTCCATATCAAGAGCGTCCGCGGCGCAGGTTATATGTTCTCGGAATGAGACCAACGACTTGGCACCGGCGCACCTTCCGTCTGACAAGCGACCCCATTCTATTTTGAATTTTTATCAGAAAGCGTCGGTTCGGTGGCAGTTTGGATTCCGGTAGCAATTTCGGGAATTATTCCCATTTTCACATAAATGGGGCGAACGAATCTTCGCAAAACGGGCAGTCGCCAATAGAAAATGGCAGCGCCGGAGAGACAAATAATCCCGCCAAAAATGAGCGAACCAGGTGCGCCAATCCTGCCTGCCAGCGATCCCATGATAAGACTGCCAAAAGGCATCATTCCCATAAAGGCCATGGCATAGAAACTCATCACCCGGCCCCGTTTATCATCGTCCACGATGGTTTGCAGGATGGTATTGCTGGCCGCCACCTGAACCATCATACCGAATCCCACAAACATCAGGACAACCAGAGAGAGCCACATCAGCCCGGACAGCGAAAAGACAATCAGGCCGGCGCCAAAAATGGC
>CAZUZS010000006.1:10930-42784 GCA_964624795.1 uncultured Calditrichaceae bacterium | reverse complement strand
AATCCGAAAGCGTAATTGAATCCTTCCCGCAATTCCTGTAAAATTCGGGACTTCCGCACGCGGTGTTTACGATGGGTTACTTTCATTGCCAGCAGCGCGTAAATCACCGCCAGGTAGCTGATGCCGTTGATCAGGAAACAGATTCCCTCACCCACCGCCGCAATCAGCAAGCCGGCTATAGACGGCCCTATCATGCGCGCACCGTTTACCATGGAGGAGTTCAACGCAATCGCATTGCCCAAATCTTCTTTGTTTCCCACCATCTCAATCATGAAAGACTGCCGGACAGGCGCGTCCAATGCATTGATTACACCCAGGAAAATGCTGAGCACAATGATCTCCCAGACCCGGATTAGACCAGCAAGAACCAGCAGCGCAAGGATCAACGCCTGGATCATAGCCATTCCCTGGGTGATGATGAGGACACGATGGCGGTCCCAGCGGTCTGCCATAACCCCGGCAAACGGCGTAAGGAGAAATGTGGGTAACTGTCCCGCAAATCCTACCACACCCAGCAAAAAGGCGGAGTTGGTTAATTCGTAAACAAGCCAGCTCAGGGCCACCCGCTGCATCCAGGTGCCGATCAGCGAAATGCCCTGCCCGCCAAAAAACAGGCGAAAATTGCGGTGTCTTAGTGCCCGTCCAATAGTTTTCAGCCGATTGATACTTTTAACCGTCGGTGTGCTGCCAGCTCTTCTGTGCGTCGATTTCATGTCCAGGTTCCGGATAAATCCGTTAAAATTACAAATAAAACAGGACAATTTGATAGAGATTTTTATGAGAAATTCAATAGAAATTTTGCTGGTTGGAAGACATCATTCCCATGAATGTTTCCGGGACAGACTTTGCAGACCGCCCGGGCTACTTCCTGGAAATATGCTGGAGTTCAACTGCCTCACTCAATCCAACAAATTTGACATCAAAGTGATTCGTCAAATAATCAAAATATTTGTCAAGTTTATCTATATAGCTCGCGACATCGCCCGTCGTTTTATTGTATTTTGATCCGCCCGGCATCAGCTCATTCGAATGGAACATCATGTTCAGGATGGGCTGCTTCTTCCCAATTTGGGTATTGGATAACCCGATCATCTGCTCCAGCGTGGAATACGACGGCCGCAGCCAGACCAGGTCGGTCTGCAGCAGCAGACGTAGCGCTTTCCGGATCCCGATGTCCGGGAAATAAACGAAATTCTTTTCAATGAGCCTTGCGACGGGCCGCGTAAAGCCAACAGTGAGCGGTACCTCCAGAATCGAAGACTTACCTGCTTGCATTTTATTTCCATGATTCAAATAATATGGATGAAGTGATGATAGGTAGCCGAAGTTGGGTTCAAATTCTCTTTGGGCAAGACGAAAAGGCACAACGCTGGTATCCACCCGGTAATCCAGTTTTTCCAACAGCGGGATAAATTTTTCATCGAATCCGTAGCGCCCGGCGCGAAATGATGTCGGTTTCTTCCCGAACCGTTCTGTAATCAGATTCGTCAATGTCGTGAATTTGGACGATTGGAGATCGACCGGCAAATTGTGGGTGAAAGTATTGGCTGCTGTAATTTCTTCTTCATAAGGCGGCGTACACCATGGATGAAGGTGCGCACCGATTTCTGCCAGGCCTTCGTCACGGAATGATTTGAGAATGGCGACCGCTTCGTCATCGACCGCCACCGGGTAGGTAATGAGATAAGTTGCCTTGACGCCATATTTCCGGAAGACAACATGCAATCCATGAAGATGCTTAATATTTTCCACGGTACAGGCATCATGACGGTGGTAATCTTTTCCCCATTCTTTCTCTTCCTCCGTATCAATGGAGATGATGCAATATATGGGTGAGGTTTTGTTGTTCATTTTATTATTTGATTTTCAACGACATTGCCGATACTGGTCCGCCGGATGTTCAAATTCATGGCCGGAACAGGAATTGGTCATAACCGGCACCATCTAATTATGATATTTTGCCTTCCCATTGGGGAACTTGCGTCTACATTCCTCCAGATAAAGATTCTGATAGGAAGAGACCATCGCCGACAGGGAGAAAAGTTTCAGCGCGAAATGCCTGGCATTTTTGCTGAATTTTTCCCTGAGCTCTTTTTGATCATAGAGTTCGGACAATCTTTGAGCCAATTCATGCGAGTTGTCGCTCTCAACCAGCAAGCCGGTCTCACCGGGACAGACCAATTCGGGATTGCCGCCAACATTCGTTGCAACAACCGGCTTTCCTGCAAACATCGCCTCCTGGATCACGTTAGAACATCCCTCGCTGAACGAAGTCAAGGTAAAAACATCCATGCCGTTTAAAATTAAATTGACATTATCCTGAAGCCCTAAAAAGTGGACATTTTGACCTGTCCCCAGCTTGTGAGCTAATTGTCTTAAATCGTTCTCTAATTCTCCCCATCCGGCAAGAACCAAATGTACCTGCTTACCCGTTTCCAAGAGTTCGGCAACTGCCCTAATGAGCATTGCCTGGTTTTTGACCTCATGCAGGCGGCCAGCAGTCCCGATAATAAAATCATCTTCCTGAAAGCCAAACTGCGAACGGAACTGTTTTCTCAGATCCTGTGACGGGTAAAATTTACTTTCATCCACACCATTCAGAATGACCTTAATCTTTTCTCCCGGGAAATTGGTAACGCCGGCCATTTTGATTCTGAGATTGTCCGAAACGGATACCACCCGATCCGTAGATCGCCAAAACAGGTTTTGGAAATAGTTATGCGGGAATCCCACCGGGAACGTACCATGCTCACCATGAATAATGACCGGCACATGCGCCAGCTTGGCACCTAAAATTCCTTCCAACAGTGTACCCCAGGAATGGGTGTGAACGATATCGATTTCTTCTTTTTTTAAGATATTGCGAATGCGAAACGGCAATTTAGGGTCATTTCCGTTGGTGCTATGCAGGCTGATTATTTCGTAATTTCGATCTTCGGGGAGTTCCACGTAGCGCATTGAATCGGTGAGGATAATGGTAATCTTGAACCGGTCTGGGTCCATGTGCTCAATTAGCTTGACGATCCCCAATTCTTTGCCGGCAGGCCCTATTCTGTTGATTATATGAGCAACGTGGATTTTATGATTTGCGTGCATTCGAACCGTATTTCTTTTTTTAATGGAAAGGGTGCAGCTAATAGCGGTTTAATTTTGAGCAGCCTCAAAATCGGGGATCTCTCCCGCTGTGGCTTCGGGCAAAAACACCTCCGATTCCAGGTCAGTTTCCGCTTCATTTTCAATTTTATTGAGTTCCGTCATTTGCATATTTCTGAGCATTACACCAAAAGCGCACAGCCAGTAGAGAATTTCCGCGTATTGCCGGTTGTGAAAGAGACCGGCAGCAAGCAATCCCATCATTGCCAGTTGCAGCGCAATCGCTTCAAAGTAGTAGTGCGATAACTCGGGATGCAGTTTTGCCCTCCGTTTTACATTCGATGCAATCAGGAAGGAGTGGACAATAAAACCAAGAAAAAAGAATAGCCCCAAAAAGCCCCATTCAGTTCCCACGTTTAGTATGGTGTTATGAACCGCCTTGCCCCATCCCTGCTCCCTAATTTTTTCGGCCAGTTCCGGAACGTAATCGGCTGAATAATATTCGAAGCCGCCGCCGCCTACCCCCATGGGATAATCCTGCATAAGATGAAATCCGCCCCGCCAGAGAAACACGCGGTCGGATCCACCCCGGTCTTCGGAAGCATCGGCAAGCGTGGACTGTCGTTCCCAGAACTGATTATTAGTCAGCCGCATAAATAAAAAAACACCTAATACGATCGCAAAAACTGTTGCGACCCGCAACTTACCGCGTGTCCAGAGCAAAGCCAGCAGTGCAATTACCAGCAGCCCCACAAAAGTACCACGGCTGTTTGCCAAAATAATCAGGTTAAGGGCGAAAGGTATGGAAACTACTGCTAAGATTTTTTCAATTTTGTTGCCGCGCAAAAAGTAAAATGCAAAAAAAGGCAGTGCTGTCAGAACATGAGCAGACAGCGCGTTCTCTTCGGTTGCGTTGGGAGCAATCACCCCCAGGTTGCGGTTCGAGCCGACTTCAAATGCAATTCTTCCAAAATTTGCCACACCAAGGAGAAAAATCCAGATCATTAACCGGTAATTTTTGGGATTCCTCACAATCTGAACCATAAGGAAATAGAAAACCATAATTTTTAACAATTCTTCGGCATTTGAAAAACTATCATCCGGAAGAACCGCAAAGAAGGTCGATACTACAAATGAATTTAATACGAACAACGCCAGCCAGATGAGCGGTTTGTAATCCGGTTCATGAAGCGGGTCCAGTTTTTTCCGATTCATTATCCAACTTATCAGTGTGACAATAGCTATCAGGTAGGACCATCTGAGATCGGGCACTTCGCCCCCCCACCACTGGTAGTTCGGGTGGTTATGCCATTCGAAAATGTAGGTTGCAATACCGTAATAGGGATTTTTCAGGGTCAGGAGTAATCCCGTGAAGTATATCGCGAGGAATAGAATAGCCGTAAAACTCATATCACCTGTTCTCTCCGCCGGATGAATTCCCAACCGTCAACTGCTTTTGAATCATTCTCATTCGTTCCAATCTTCCTGTGGTAGATGTCAAAATTAATAATCCTTTTGCAGCAGCGTTCCCACCCGCAAAATTCCGATAAAAGTAAATAAAATCGGACATTCCACTTTGACGGGTCTCACATTCCTAAAAGTTGGATTTGAACTGCTGTTCATCCGGCAGGCGCTCTCGTTCGGACGTACTGAATCAGCTCTGGCCGTTTGTATCAATAAATTCAATCAACTCATCCGTTAAGCGATTTACTTCAAACTGCCGAATCTTATCTTTGTCCGGATGATAAATTTTGTCGGGAAACGCACACTGCCTTTCATAAAAGCCTTCCAACTCATTTAAGGACTGGCAATCTGAGACAGCGCCGACCCCCAGTTCCTTAATCATCTGTTCCCCGATTGAGTTTCTTTCCACAACTGCCCAGATCGGGCGATTTGTTAACAGGTAATCAAAAAATTTGGCCGGGATCTGAAAATCGGTGCCGGGCTGAAGCAGTAAAAGCCAATCTGCCGATCGCATCATCTGCATTATATCCTGGTAGGACACTTTTGTCTCGAAGATGATTTGCTCGTCCAAACCCTTTTCGCTGATAAAGGACTTTAGATATCTTAGCTCCGGGGAAACTCCACCAATAAAAATCAGCCTGATTTTTTTGGCAAATTCGCTGTTCTTTGTTTTCAAACCAGCCAGGGCTTCGATTATACTTTCCGGATTTCTCTTCTTGTACAATGTGCCGGCATGGACTATTGTGATCAGATCACTTCCGCCTCCCGCCAAAGTTTTCTGCTCCGATTTTTGAATTTGCTCACCAAATTCAGGATCATATCCGTTGGTGATAACTTTTGATTTCCGGCTCAAACTCTCGTCCTGGTAAAAGCTCAGAAATTCTTCCCTCATGTTTGGTGTGTTAAAAATGACGAAATCCGCGAGGCGGATAGTCTTTCTTTCATAATGTGCGTCCATCCTGAACTGCAGCCGCTGGAACCAGTGTGTTCTGTCGGTCACCCACTGGCTTCTGGACCACGGGTCCCGGAAATCGACGATGTATTTAAAATGGAACAGCTTTCTCAATAGATTTGTGAACACATGCGGGGTGTGGGGTGGCGAACTAACCAGAACATAATCAATCTTGCGGTGGAATAATAGCGTGAATGCCTTCCGGAACGCCGGGATGGCCCAGCCGGACTCGCCATCCGGATATCGCATCAGAAGTGTAACGATTTCCTTAATTTCAAAAAGAACGGACCTCTTGCTGCCATTACCGTTTTCCTGCGATACGGTTGTTGGTCCCTGGTCATTGGAGACTGACGCTTTTTTCTGTGTTTTTACCGATTTTTTCAAATTATCCCAAAAACCAAAAATATTCAGTTTGCCGGTTCGGTAAACCTCGATACCTTCAGGCAGGTAGAAGCGATAACTGTCATTTGTGTGAGAATTATATTTTTCATTCTGGGTCAACACAATAATTTTCCAGCCCTTACGGTGAAGATACTTTATGATTTTCACAATTCGCTGGGTACCTATATTTTCGCTGGGCGGAAAATGGGTGGTGATAAATAGAATAGTTGGTTTTGGCGACATTTTTCAGCCTGTGGTTGTTAGTTGAATGCTTGCTGTTGCAAAAATCGCAGTGCGGACTTCGCTTAAAGCGGAAAATTGCTTTCTGATCTCTTCCATCATCTCATCCAGGCGGCCAAAAAGGGAATACCCCTCCCAATAAAGCTTATAGAATTCCTCACCGGAGATTCCCGGAATATAATAAAAGAACTTATTATCCTTAAACTGCCGCTTTGGGAACGGTTTTCGGTGGAGCAATCCGCCGTCTTCAAACAGCGCATGCCGCCCCATCCCCTTGGCGCACGCCGCGCTAATCACAAAAAGGCTGTTTTCGTGCCAGAACGGTTGCGGCGCGGAATTCACCGGGTTCATCGCTGTATCGATTTGTACCAGCTCGCCATCTTTGGGATATGAATTCAGCCAGACAAGATCATAAGTACGGGATACTGTGGATGTGTAAAGATCCCCTGCCTTCTGAACCAGATCATAATATGTGGGAAGCAGCTCGCCGCCTGCTGCCTGCACAATCTGCCGTTGCGAATTGCAGAGAAATCCCACAAAGTAATCGACGCCGATCTGGTTCGCAAAATCGTCAATCGTTTTCCGGAAGCGGTTATTCTCCGCATCGCCGATTTTACCCATGAAGCCCATCAGCACTGACTGGTGCGTTTTACGGGTAATCTCCAGGTTGGCCAGCCCGGGAACCAGGCTTTTTGAGCCGCCGCTGAAACCTGCAAACGGATGTGGAATGAGCGTGCTCAACACAATCCGAAAATCTCCCTGCATAAAATACCTGTTCAGTTTTAGCGGAACATTTCCCCAGTTCACCTCGGTTTCGATAACATCCGTTTCCCAGTTATGATTAACCAGCACCACCCGCGGATCAGCCATAATTTTGGTGCCGACCTTTTTTGCGATTTCGTCATTGTTTAGCGGGCCATGGGTTCCCAGTGCAACAATTATGTTGATGCGGTTGATGAAATCGAAGGATTCAAGATATTCCAAGAGAAGATTGAAAAAATTTTCATAACTGAGCGGACGTGTCAAATCATCTATTGCAACAGATAAAGCCGATGGTTTCTTGGTACTCAGTCGCGCCGCAAGCTTCTCCAGAATGTGGTGAAGATCGGTTGCGGCCGGTACGCCACGTTCCTTGACTGTAAAATAATCTACAGAATAATTGGCAGGAAATGAAACCTGGAGCCCGGCATCCTCATGCCACGCATTCCACGGAAGAGAAATTTTATTCACAGATGTATCTGACATTTATCCGCAATCTCAACTATTTTATTGCAGCTCCGAAAAGTCCCAATAATAGATCTTAGCTTCTACCCTCAGCGGCCGCTTTTCTTAAATCTATTCGCTAGCGCCATGCATTCCAATATAATCCACGATGGCATCGATCGTGTCAAAATTGTCAGGCGTCATATCGTCTTCATCAACTTTGATATTGTAATTCTGCTCGATAAACATAATCAGGTCGAGCATTTTGACGGAATCGATAATTCCCAGTTTCAGCAAGGACTCTTCATTGGACAGATTGCTGAACTCTTCCGCCAGGTGTTCTTCGTACAAGAATTCTTTCAGAGATTTTTCAACTGCAGCTTTATCCATTATTCTGGACTCCATATTTATAAATTTGAACTTGAGTTTGCTCAATGCAGCTTTGTTTTACTATTGATCGCGGTCGCCGACATTCATAAACCAGTTGCGTCCGTCATGCACGATTGACTGAAGCTGCGGATCGGCGGCATAGACAATTGCCGCATGGCTGGAATCTTTCCGCTTCCTGAACCCGGCTTGCTCCAGAACCGGCAGGAATGGATTGAATTCCTGGATGATAGTTGTCAACGATTGCACATCCGGGTAGTGCGAGATTACAAAGCGAATGAACGATCCCAGGACAGAAGCGGGGATACCATCTCCCGGTTTCGATAAGAACTCGTTCAGGTAAATCGAATCGTCTTTCACTCCATAGACAACATATCCTTCCAGCCTCCCCTTTCTATAATAATTGAAAAGTTGGTACGGCGCATTGGGATGATTTTTATATTTCCAGGTGAGATGGGTGCTGTCCCGCAGACCTATTACCGGGGAAACTTTATTCAACGATTCACAGATTTCACGGTACGAATCGTCAAAATTCATCTCGGCCTGCGATAGATTTTCGTATTCGCCGTTCTGCCTGTGCTTGAATTTCAAAAAAGAAGTGTACAACGGATTCGCCAGTTTTGCCCCGATTTTGCCGTACGATTTGTTTTCCAGGTATTTCGTTAACCGGAGAGGCATCGCATAGCGATTAAGCGTGGCAGACCGGATGTGCCCAACTTTCAAATGAACAACTTCCATCCGTTCGTTTGGATTGGCAAAAAGAAACGGCACCTTGCCTTCATCAATGCCTGCTTTGGCCGCTTTCCGCAATTTCAGGGCAATACCCAGCGTCCGGTATTCCTTATAAATTGAAAAATCCCCGCAATTCCAGGCCAGGTGCTCCTTTCCGTTAACGAGAATCTTCCACGGGAATACAGCAGTAAATCCCGCCGGCGTATTGCTTTTTTCATCCACAATAACCCATGCAATAGCTTTTCCATTAGGATTATCGAGATAAATCCAGTCGAATCTTTTTTCGTAGTCAAAATCCTGGCGGGTGCGATTTTCGGTCAATATCCTTACGAGTTGATCTTTTTCCGTTTGAATATCGGCTTCTCTGACAATGTATCCCATTAAATCCCGTACCTGTAAATTAATCTTATCAAATCCATCTGCCGTTCAGCGATCCTCCACATGCAGACTAATGGATTCAATCAAAGTGGATTCCGCAAGCGATTACTATTATCGGCAATAACCTAATTTTTTTAATCAGCCCCGGAGTTCTGTTTTAGGCTTTGTGATTTTCTTCTTCCTTTAGCACAGTTTTCAGTATTTTGCCGGACTCGTTCTTTGGCAAATCTTCCCGGAATTCTATGTATTTTGGAAGTTTGAAAGCAGGCAATTTGTTCTTGAGTTGCTTGATTATGGAATCCTGGTCAAGAACGGTTCCGTCGCGTGGCACAATAAATACTTTGATTGCCTCGCCCAGCGTTGGGTCTGCCACGCCAATTGCTGCAACTTCGTGAACGTCGTTGATCTCCAGGATCTTTTCCTCCACTTCCTTTCCGCTTACCCGTTGGCCGCCGACTTTTATCATGTCCTTTGTTCTGCCTACCACAAACAAATAACCGTCTTCGTCCATCCGACCCAAATCTCCGGTATAATACAGGCCGTTTCTAAGTACTTTGGCAGTTTCTTCCGGATCGTTCCAATACCCGACCATGAGATTCGCGCCGCGCGCGGCAACCTCTCCTACATCCCCCTGCGGAACCTCCTGCCCGTTTTCATCGGCAACAAAAAGATCGACATTGGGGATGCCCTTGCCGATCGATCCCCATTTTGCAGGCAGCATATCGGGGTCCAGGTATGAGAGACGTGCGGAAGCCTCGGTGGCGCCATACATAACGAACAGTTTGGCGGGAGAAAACAGGTCCGCGACCTCCCTTTGCACCACCGGCGCCATTGCACCACCCGCCTGGGTCAGGTAACGCAAGGATTCAAATTCATATTTGCGTACCGACGATTTATTCAGCAGGATCATAAAGGTTGAGGGAACGCCCGAAAATCCGGTCACTTCGGTTTTTTTCATGGTTTCTAAAATTGCATTGGGGAAGGCAAAACGGTTATCGATTACCACCGATCCGCCAACAAAGAAATGCGTATTTAATAAAGATTTGCCATAAATATAGTAAAACGGCAAAACAACCATCACCCGGTCATCGGGCGTCAGCTCCAGGTATTCGACAATCGAGCGCGTATTCGTAATAATGTTGAGGTGGGTCAGGGTAACTCCCTTCGGCTTCCCGGTGCTGCCGGATGTGTAGACGATCGAAGCTAAGTCGATATCGATTCCACGCACACCAGGATGCCGTTCATCACCAGTCTCATAAATATCCCGCAGCCGGGTCTGCGAGCAATGGCCAATAGCTTCATATCTGCTCAAATCCTTCTGATCAATAATCACTTCCCGCAGGTATGGCACCTTTGGCACAGCAGGAACCAGGTATTTCGAGAACCGCTGATTGGTGATAATTGCCTTTGCGCCGGAATCGTTTAGCAGGTAGATCAACGCATCGGTGGTGGTTTCGGTATTCAACGCAACCGTCACTCCGCCGGCTTTTAGAATGGCATAATAATTTATAATATAATCGAATGAGTTTTCATACAAAAGCGCAACACGGTCGCCGCGTTCGATGCCGGTATCTTTCAGATGATTGGCAACCCTATTGGATTGGAGATCGATCTCGGAGAAGGTAATCCACTTGTTTTCATACCATGCCGCTTCCTTTTCCGGGAACTTTCGAGCAGTTTCTTCCAGAATTTGATGTACCTGCATAATGGATCCTCCTGGCATTTTTCAAAATGTACTTCCCCAAGATATTTTCATTTTGCATTCACACTGTGACACATATCATCATTCATTTTGGGGAAATTTGGAAGTGCCCTGTATTGGCAAACCAGAAGGCCAAATAGTAAAACAGGCTTTCAATAGACAAACGGGTGTGCTTGTGGTTGCATAAAAAAAGTTTTTATAGGGATGGACGTTAGTTTAAATTAAGCCCTTATAATTGGAGATATATGCATGAAAAACCTGGTGCCGGAAAACAATTTCATTGAAAAAGATAAATCATCCATTTTCACCGTTCAGGAATGGATGCTGATTGGCGGTTTGATCATTTCCAAGCTTCTGCTGCATCTGCTCACCAGCACCAATTACGAATTACAGCGTGACGCCTATCTTTATCTTGCTGAAGGTCGCCATCTAGCATTCGGCTATGTTTCAGTGCCGCCGCTAACACCCTGGCTGGGACGGCTTTCCGGAATTATCTTCGGTTATTCCACTTTTGCTGTGCGGCTTCTCCCTGCCTTCACAGGCGGAGCTTCAGTATTTATCATTGCCCTGATCGTTAAAAACTTGGGTGGGCGAATCTGGGCGATTCTCTTGGCCGCAACCGCTTTTATTCTCTCCGTGGCTTTTTTGCGCAGCAACACCCTGTTTCAGCCGGTGACGTTCAACCAATTCTTCTGGCTGCTGTCGTCTTATTTCATGATAAAGCTGCTGCAGAGCAAAGATCCCAAATACTGGCTGCATCTGCAGATCACGTTCGGCGTCGCGTTTCTTAATAAATATTCGGTTGCTTTCCTGGCGCTGGCATTTTATCTCAGCCTGTTTCTCTCGCCCCAGCGAAAACTCTATCTATCAAAATATTTTGTGTGGGGAAGTGTTGCCGGTTTTCTCCTGGCTGTTCCGAACCTGATTTGGCAGTATACACACAACTGGCCGGTCGTTACTCACATGGTTGAGCTGCAACGAACGCAATTGGTACATGTGCATCTGCCCGATTTCTTGGTGAGCCAGTTGGTTATGAACGCACATGCCATTTTCCTGTGGGGATTCGGTCTATTGCTCATCCTGTTTTTTAAACCGGAAAAAAATCTGCGGGCGCTGGGCTACACGTTTGTTGGCGTCATTCTCCTCCTCATTATTTTTCGAGGCAAGCATTATTACAGTTTGGGAATCTACCCTGCACTTTTTGCGGCGGGTGGCGTGGCATTCGAACGTTATTTCGTCCGGCGGCTGGCATTCCTAAAACCGCTACAGATGGCAATTATGATTTTGGTGACCATTCCCTTTATACCATATAGCTTGCCGGTGCTGCCATTGGATAAAATGGCGGCATATTCCCAGGCAACCGCCAAACACGGCCTGGAAATGACGCTTCGATGGGAAGATGGAAAGATCCACAAACTTCCGCAGGACTACGCGGACATGACCGGCTGGCGGGAATTGAGCAATATTGTGATTGATACCTACCACAATCTTCCCGATTCAGCAAAACAACTTTGCGGAATTTATTGCGGAAATTACGGGGAAGCCGGCGCCATTTCCTATTATGGCCGGCATCTGAACCTGCCCGAACCGGTCTCCTTCAATGACAATTATCTGCTGTGGGCGCCGGACAGCCTTCATAATATCACTACGCTGATTTATGTCGATGACGACACCTCCGATGTCTCGCATTTTTTTGAACATGTTCAAAAAGTCGGCGAGGTGGACAATCCCTATTTTCGCGAAAACGGTTTGCCGGTCTACTTGTGCGAAGGACCCCGCAATGGATTTGGCCGGTTTTATAAAACCACAGTCGCGAAACTGAAACAACGGTACCGCAGGTAAGGAGTGATTTTCAAAAAGGTAGCAGGAAAATCTCAGGACTATAATTCATTACATTCTGCGGTCAGCACTAACTTGCGAATATCGTGGAACATACCGAAAAAGAGGATTTTGTGATCCACACATCAGGCAAATGCAAGACAAGTTGCAAGCCTACCAACCCTCCAAATCGAAAGGCCTTCACCTTCTATATCCGGCACCCTTACACGGCTATCCGACTAAACTTCCCACTTTTACGCCCCAAATTTCTTGAACCGCTCGGCATTGGCCATAGCGACAAGCAAGATATTCCTCATAGGCATGCGGCCCAGGTAACCGTGCCGGCAGGCGCTTTCGCCAAATTCCGCTACTTCATCCCGCCTGGCATATTTTGACCACAGCAGCGCCGGAACAGGATGCCAGCTATGCGATTTGAGCAGCGCCGGCGTTGAGTGATCTCCTGTAACCACCAGCACATCGGGATTCAGTTCCCGCAGCCGCGCTGACCAGGCATCCACGGTCTCGATCATCTTCACCTTGGCATCAAAATTACCGTCTTCACCATAACTGTCCGTCTTTTTGAAATGCAGGAAGAAGAAATCGTAATCGTCATAATTTTTCCGCAACTGATCCCACATATCGTCGAAAGTGGGCGGAACCGGGGGTACCGTCATTCCCACCAGGCGGGCCAGGCCGCGGTACATGGGATATTGTGCTACCGCCAGCGAGCGCAGGCCGTAGCGCTTTTGCATGGAGGGAAAATCCTCGTGTTTGGCAAATCCCCTGGCAAGCAGGAAATTGGCAGGATGATCGTCTTTCAGCACCTCTTTCACCTGTTGCAGGAATTCGGCCACATAGCGGGCAGTCTTCTCTGACTTCTCATTTTCGCCCTTCGGTTCAAACGGCTTTACGCCGGTTTCCTGCGGATCGGTATCGTTAATATCGCCGCCCAGTGCGTCTCCCCGCAACACCAGCACGGCGCGGTGCTCGGATTCCGTCTCAAGGAAGTACTCTACACCGGGGGAAAGCTTAACCGACTTCTTTATTTTCTCGCAAAGCGATTTGTTCAAATCAGTTGAAATCCGGCCGGCGCGGCGGTCTGTGACATTACCATTTTTGTCAATTGTGCAGAAATTGAGCCGTGCCGCCACATCGCGGCCGGTCAACTCGAAATCCACACCCAGAGCCGAGAGCACGCCGCGACCGATGTTGAATTCCACCGGCTCGTAACCGAACAGAGCCAGGTGCGCCGGGCCGCTGCCGGGCGTAAATCCCGGATAGATTGGATCCAGCAGGCCACTGATGCCTTCTTTTGCATATTGGTTGAAATTCGGCGTTACGGCAGTTTCCAGTTCGGTTTTCCCGCCATCCGACATGGGCAGACCGCCGAGACCATCCATAATAAGAAAAATAATTTTGGTTCGGTTCTGTACCAGCAATTCTTTCCACACTTTTGCATCCATTTTATCTCTCCTGTATTAGCACTTTAAAACCGGCCTAAATTACAAAAGATGCCGGGATTCTGCAAAAGATAAATTGGGACAATCAGGCAGAGGGGTTTACCGAAACGCATCCTGTGTTCCGAAGAATTCAAACTTCGCAGATCGCTTGCATTTTTTCCGGCGAGATGGTACTTTGACCGGGAAAAAGAGAAGTGCCAGATGATTGATTTACGAAGCGATACGGTAACAAAGCCTTCTCCCGAAATGCGGGAAGCAATGCGGCAAGCGGAGTTGGGAGACGATGTTCTTGGAGAAGACCCCACCATAAACCGGTTGCAGGAAATGATTGCGAAGCTCACCGGCGAAGAAGCAACCCTCTTTGTCACCAGTGGCACCATGGGCAACCAGGTGTGCATCAATGCCCACACCCAGCCGGGAAATGAGATAATCGCGGAGCGGTATTCCCATATTTTCAACTATGAATGCGGCAGCCCTGCCCTGCTGTCCGGCGTGCAGGTGATGCCGGTAAACGGCGCAAACGGCAGTTTTACCCTGGAGCAGGTGCGGGAACTGATTCGCCCGGTGAACGTGCACCATCCGCAAACCCGGCTCATTTGCATCGAAAACACCCACAACCGGGCCGGGGGCACAATTTTTCCACTGGATAAGATTAAGAAAATTTCTGGTTTTGCAAAAACGCAGGATATTAGAATGCACCTGGATGGTGCGCGGCTCTGGAATGCATCAGCGGCTGCAGGCATCTCCATCCAGGAATATTGCAGCCACTTCGATTCGGTCTCATTGTGTTTTTCCAAGGGATTGGGCGCACCGGTCGGCTCCATCGTTGCAGGCTCGGCCCGATTTATCGAAAGAGCCCGCTATTATCGCAAAGCGTATGGTGGGGGAATGCGCCAGGCAGGATTACTGGCAGCAGCAGCCATATATGCCGTGAACCACAATTTCAACCGGCTGAAGGATGACCATCGCCGCGCAAAATACTTCGCGGAATCCATTTCCACAATCCCGGGGATAGCTGTAGATTTGACCACGGTACAAACCAATATCGTAATTTTCGATGTGGCGGGCAGCGGGCTGGACGGTCCCGAAATCGTCCGGCGGCTGCACCAAAAAGGTGTGGGTGTATCATCATTTGCTCCCACCAAAATACGCGCTGTTACCCATCTTGACATATCCGATCAGGATATTCAGCAGGCAGTTTCCGCCATGCATGAGATTTTTAAGATAAATTGATTATCCTGAAGACCTGAAAATTTTGCGGGGGAATCACGGATCGGTCCACTGGTCAAAACCACTTTTCGATTCCTCCTGCGACAACATAGATACAAAAGTTAAAGAATTTTGGGCTCACAAAATTTTGATCAAATTCCCGACTGAGGAATCTGCAGATAATTTATGACCCGGAAAAGGCGATCACCGAAATAGTCTGTTGATCATTTTTTAGAAAAAAAGAGAATAGCGAAATATGAATATTCTGATTATCGGCGCCGGAGAAGTGGGATTTCACCTGGCCAGGCTGCTTTCCGCAGAAAAACACAACATCACAATTCTGGAAAAAAATCCTGAAAAAGTGAGCCGCGCGGAAGAGCAGTTGGATGCGTTAGTGGTAGCGGGATCGGGTTCCAGTTTCCAGGATCTGAAAAAGGCAAATATTGAGAAAACCGAAATTTTAGCCGCCATCAGCAATTCCGATGAGGTGAATCTCCTGGCCTGCAGATACGCTCAGAAATTAGGCATTCCTTACAAAATTGCCCGTATACGCAACCCGGAATATCTGCAACCGGACTTCATTCTGTCTCCTGCTGAAATGGGCGTGGATCTGCTGATTCACCCTGAAAAAGAAACCGCAGATGCCATTTCGCGGCTCATCCGGCAAAGCGCTGCAACCGACCTGGTGGAGTTTGCCGGCGGTAAAATACAGCTTTTGGGAATCCGCCTGGAACAGGATTCCCCCATTCTTAAAAAATCGTTGAAACAGGTCTGGCAGGAGCATAATCACCTGCGCGCCCGAATCGTCGCTATCAACCGCAAAGAGCACACACTCATTCCGGGTGGGAACGATATTTTGGTTGCCGGCGACCAGCTCTTTGTGATCAGCGAGAAAGAGGTTGTCCCGGACATTCTACGTATAACGGGGAAAGAAAATGTTACCATCCAGGACATCATGATCCTGGGAGGCGGCCTAATCGGCCAGTTCGTTGCCAGCACGCTGGAAGACCACATCAATGTTAAAATAATTGAAAGCAACTATGATAAATCGGAAGAGATTGCGGACCTCCTGAAGAAATCACTGGTAATTCACGGGGATGGCACCGACATGGACCTCCTGGCGCTGGAAGGCATCATCGATATGGACGCCTTCATTGCCGTTACCGGTGACGACGAAACCAATATTATCTCGACCCTGATGGCAAAGCATCTGCAGGTGCCCCGCACTATTGCCCTGGTAAATAAGACCGAATACCTGCCGATTACGCCGACTATCGGCCTGGATGCGGTGGTGAGCAAAAAATTGTTGACTGTAAACGCGATCCTTCGGTTTATCCGCAAAAGCACGCTGGAGAGCATCGCTTCCATCCCGGGAGTGGATGCGGAAATCATTGAGATTATCCCGCAGCGGGGTGCAAAGATTACCAAAAAACCGCTGAAACAGATTAGTTTTCCGCGCTCCGCCATTGTCGGCGCGGTTCACCGCCACAATGAAGTCATTATACCCAACGGGGAGACGATAATCCGGGAGGAAGACCGGGTAGTCATTTTCTCACTGCCCCGGGCGCTGGCCGAGGTTGAGAAGCTCTTCGCCTGAGCAAAAACGCCATACCAAAATCATTTACGACCGGTTCACTAAAACAAACTTTTTGTCATGCGAATTCAGTCCATCACCCACATTCTCGGATTTCTGCTAATCTTTTTGGCGGCAGCCATGCTCATCCCAATCCCCTTTTCTATATATTATGGAGAAAGCGTTCATTTTCATTTTATTTTGTCGGCTATTATCACCTTTCTCACCGGTTTCATTGCCTTTAAATTCACGCACCTCGAAAGAGATGTCCGGGCCAGGGAAGGCTTTGCTATCGTCACCATGGGCTGGATTCTTTTTTCACTGCTGGGGAGTTTGCCATTCATCCTGTCCGGCTACATTCCTTCATTCACCGACGCCTTTTTCGAGACCATGTCCGGGTTCACCACAACCGGCGCCACAATCCTGGTCGATATCGAGAAACTGCCGCACGGACTGCTTTTCTGGCGCAGCTTTACCCATTGGCTGGGGGGGATGGGAATTATTGTGCTTTCCATAGCTATTCTTCCTTTCCTGGGAGTGGGCGGCATGCAGCTTTTTAAGGCGGAAGTTCCGGGCCCGGTACCGGACAAACTGACGCCACGGGTCACGGAGACGGCAAAAATTTTGTGGGGAGTTTACATTCTCATCTCTGCCGCCGAAACTGTGTTTTTGATGCTTGCCGGCATGAACCTGTTCGATGCGCTTTGCCATACCTTCGGTACCATGGCCACTGGCGGATTTTCAACAAAGAATGCCAGTATTGGATACTATAACAGTGCTCTCATCGATTACATTATCATCTTTTTTATGATTGCCGCCGGCACCAATTTTTCGTTGCATTATCGGTTTCTGAAAAAAGATTTCAAAACCTACCTGAAGAATTCGGAATGGGTCTTTTTTATCTCGCTTATTGTCGGAGCAACACTGTTCATCGGGTATGATACGTTTTTTCACCACTACCCCAATATCGGAACTGCCATTCGCAAAACGCTTTTCCAGGTCACTTCAATTTTAACCACCACCGGCTTTGGAACCGCCGATTATGAACACTGGGCATTCAGCTCGCAATTTATTCTCTTTCTGTTGATGTTCATCGGAGGCTGCGCGGGAAGCACCGGCGGGGGAATGAAAGTGATCCGTCTGTTTGTGATTGTCAAATTCGTGAGGGCGGAAATAAAACGTTTGCTGCATCCCAAGGCGGTGATCCCTGTTCGGGTGGGTCAAACTGTAATTCCCAGGGAGATTGTCACCAATGTCATTGGATTCCTGGTTCTCATGATCGGCCTGTTTGTTGCGGGCGTCATACTCATGTCGGTGCTGGGCCTCGATCTGGAGTCTTCGCTGGGTGCGGTTGCCGCCACTTTGGGAAATATCGGGCCTGGCCTGGGCAGCGTGGGGCCTACCGACAACTATGCCCATATTCCAGGCATCGGCAAATGGGTGCTTTCCTTTTTTATGTTGGCCGGACGACTCGAAATTTACACCGTTCTTATCCTTCTGGCGCCCTCATTCTGGAAAAAATAGTCGGCGAGAAAATTGGATCATTCTGAGAAGGGCATGAGATTTTCTCCGTGCCACCTCATTTGCGAAGGAAGAGCCTTTGCCTTCTTCAAAAATCATGTCGATAATTTTGGTTATGTGAAATACAATCGATTATTTAGCCTGAAGTTTACGGATAGTTTGAATTTCCTGGAGCTTAACAGTTTGCAGTCGAATTGGCCAGCCGGCCAATTTATTTTTTTAGTGACCATGGGAAAGAGTTATTTCCCGTCAATAGTCTTGGTGTTGTTCCGCGACTCAGTGAAAATCACAAAAAATTTTCAATGAAGGGATGACCTGCCGCGGATTTGCGCGTAAATTACTGTTACGAATAATACGACGAAAATAAGCAGCCAAATGACCGAACCGCATCAAGCAGAAAATATCATCGAGATTCGAAATCTGCAACGACGATTTCCTGTGAAAGAGACACTGTTGGGAAAACCGAAGGAATTTGTAAATGCGGTTAATGGCCTGGACATGGTCATACCGAAAGGAAAGACCATTGGATTGGTGGGGGAGTCGGGGTGTGGCAAAACAACCGTCGGCAAGTTGATAGCAGGCCTGGATGTTCAGGACGCCGGGGAAATTACGTTAGATTCCCAACTCATCGGGAATTTGCTTCGCCAGGACCGAAAAAAATATGCACGAAAAGTTCAAATCATTTTTCAGAATCCTTATGCATCGCTTAATCCCCGGCAGCGAATATTTCAAACGTTTAAGGAAGTTTTAAAAGTACACCAAATCGTTCTTCCGGACCAGATCGAGGATGAAATTATTCGCCTGCTGCAGATGGTAGGGATTACTCCGGACTACAGGTTCAATTATCCATTCGAGTTTTCCGGCGGGCAGCGGCAGCGTTTGTGCATTGCTCGTGCGCTCGCGGTGAAGCCGGAAGTGGTGGTCTGCGACGAGCCGGTTTCCGCGCTGGACGTTTCGGTGCAAGCGCAAATCCTGAAATTGCTCAAGGATCTTCAGCACAAGCTCAATCTTACCTACCTGTTCATTTCGCACGATTTGAGCGTCGTGTACCATATCTGCGATTTTGTTTACATTATGTATCTGGGTCGGATAATGGAACAAGGGGATGTTGAGGAGATATTTCATTCACCCCGGCATCCATATACACAGGCGCTGCTGAGTGCCATACCAATTCCCGACCCCGAGTCGGAGCGGCGCCGGATAGTGCTAAGCGGAGACGTGCCCAATCCGGTTCACCTTCCTACCGGCTGCCCGTTTCATACGCGCTGCCCCAAAAAAATGCCGGTGTGTTCCGAGAAATATCCGCCCGTCATAAAGTTTTCCAAATCGCAAAGCGCAGCGTGCTGGTTGTACGGAGAGAGTGCAGAACATAGAAAGAATAGCCCAGGCACAAAATAGATCAATCTAACCGCCCGGTCTGATACCTTTTATTTGCGTGAAATCGGATGACCAGGGTGGAGAGCCTGCAACTGGGAGTTTTGAGCAGGTGAAGACACATCCTGCAAAGGCGCGTGAGGTCACAATTCGGTAGGACCTTGGCAGATCACACGGTCAGATTTATTTGGCAATTTTTATGCTGGCTATCTTTTTTGCACTAAAGCCTGCTTCTGTAAAACAATGTTTCACAGAAAAACCGGCGCTTTGAGCTATCTGTTGTTATCCAATCCTGGATTTTTTTAATGTGACATAACGGAAGGTTATGAAGACTTGCATTGAGCATAAAGGTAGGAATGATCTGTTTTTTTGAATTGACGATCTTTTGACCGATTTTATTGGTAAGATTCCGAGTTGTTTTATTTGTCCATCAGATTTCCGGTGAAAATCAGCGCTCGATGTATTACTTCCCTCACCTGTGCTAGAGACAGCGGTTTCGCAAGATACTCGAAGGCCCCCAACGCGTTCGCTTTTGATTCGACATGAAAATTCCCCTCGCCGGTTATGATAATCACCGGAGTGGAATTGTTCTTCTCTTTAATCCGCTTCAAAACTTCCAGACCATTCAGATCGGGCAGAATGAGATCCAGAAAAACTACATTTGGTTGTTCAATGTCAAATAAATCCAATGCCTTAGAGCCGCTATCTGCTTCTATGCTGATATACCCTTCGCGGCTAAGAACCTGACGAAATGCAAAAAGGATTTTCTCGTCATCGTCTACAATTAATATCTTGATATTTCCCATAGCGTCACTCCAGGAAATCAAAAATTATTCTTGTCATGTCCGCGGAGCCGAAAAATTGGAGAAAGGAAACGGCTGCAAAATTCACACTACAGCGCACTTCAGATTCAAATGCTGTCTTGATAAGAATCCCGCCGCGATTGCAGAAAACAATTCTGCATGCTCTAAGTGCAATCGAAATTACCATTAAAATCGCGTCTAAAAAAAGGACCGGAGACAGGGCGAAATTCCCGATCTCCGGTCTGTTTGTTCCCCCATAACTGGGCATCGAGATACGCAGCTTGATCGATGATATCTCGTCTGCCGAATTAATTAGCGCACGAGGGACATACGCTTCACCTGGGTGAAGGTGCCGGCTTTGATGCGATAAATGTACATACCGCTGGCCAGGTTTTTACCTTTGCTGTCTTTGGCATCCCAAAGAACTTCGTGGTCGCCAGCCGGCATTACCTGGCTAATGAGAGTACGTACCTTTTGACCCAGACTGTTGTATATTTCCAATTGGACTTTTTCGTCACGAGGAAGTTGGAAACGAATCTGAGTTGAGGGGTTAAACGGATTAGGATAGTTCTGCTCCAATGTAAATTTTCTGGGAGCTCCGAACGTTGATTGATTGTCGGCATATTTTATGCCCGGCTGCGGCGAGTTTGCCGGAATGGGACCAACATGGTATGGTCGCATCATCTCATTATCCTCGTGATCGATGATATGGCAGTGCCAGACGTAGAGTCCTGCCTGATCAAACCGCATCTTAATCCGGGTAATTTCACCTGGGTAGGCAATCACAGTGTCCTTCCAACCGGTCTCCCACGGAAGCGGGTCGTTTTGTCCAGCACTGCTTGTGCCTCCTCCGATTGGCTCGCGGCCTACAACCTGAAATTGAATCAAATGTACATGAATTGGGTGGGCATCCATAGTAAAGTTATGAATCTCCCAGGTTTCCGATGCTCCCACGCTGGGATTTTCAGTGATCGGTGCCATCCAACGTAATCCCTGCGGTGTTCCGGTATTTGGATCGTAAGTGCCTACCAACGCCGCAGTGGGACCGAACGGCTCACCGCCGCAATCGTAAACCAAGTTGTCAGCCAAATCTTCAGATACACGAACATTCGCCGATTCTTCCTCATTGAGAGAAAGGTAGCGGGTCGAATTCGGGGTAACCTGACTGCTGGATGGTAACTGCAAATATTGCGGTGGCGTTGAGGGATCTATACCCTGTGCTGCTGTCACGCGGAACTGCATCACCTGCCCGGTAGTTTCCGGATCAGCCGCATCAAAATCAAAACCGCCAAACGGTTCGTCAGGTCCGATGTTCAACATCAGGACTTCGGTCCCAACCGGCACATTGGTGAAATCGACAATGACATCATATCGTTCCGCCGGAGCAACCAGTAGTTTGGCAATTCCATCCGGATCACCGTCAGCCGGAAAATCGTTGATTCTCACGGGAGCCGGCAGGAAACCACCATCGGAGCCGATCTGCCATACGTCCACCCGGGCATCGTCGAACTTTAAGACCAGAAAGCGCGCATTACACCCATTGAGCAAGCGGAAACGATAGCGGCGCTGCTCAACATCCAAATAAGGCCATGAGCGGCCATTAACCACCATGACATTGCCAAAAAATTCCGGGTTCCATATTGGCGCCACATCACTCACGCCGCCATCACACCCAAGCCCCCAGCCATTGGAATTGGGATTAATTCCTAACTGGTCGAAGGTAAAGGGGACCTGAAGCTGGTCTCGATCGAGGCCTTCAAAGAACGCACGGTTATCCGGAAACCAGAGGGAATTGTCGCCATTGAACGACCGATCCTGAATTACGATGGGTATTTCATAATAGGTGCCGAAAGGATTAGCCCCAACACCCGGGGCAGGGCCGGGAAGAACTGCATTCCGGTTAGTTCGCAAATCTTTAACACGGTCATCGAGTCCGCCACGGATTAACCAAAATCCCGCCGGGCCTGCATATACATTCAGCCGGGTCATACCAAGCGTATGATCATGATACCACAAGGTGGTTGCTCGCTGCTGATTGTGATAGGTATAGTTTACATAGCCGGGCCCCCAGTCCAGATAAGGATATTTTTGCATAAAATAATCAAAATACCGGCCATGTGTGAAATTGACACCGCTGGCACTGGCTGGCAGCCACCATGCCTCCGGGTAGCCATCACTCTCTTCATTCACATGTGCACCATGAACATGGGTCACCATCGGAACCGGACCGGTATATCGCCCATCCTGGTCTATATATTGGTGATCCCAATAAGTCGGGTCATCCACAGGATTGGGGCGTGAATCTCTGCGGCCGATAGGATTTGCCCAGTGCAAACTCGGGTCCACGGGCAATAGATGCTGTTTACCATCCAACCCATTAATCCACTTTACCTTAGTTGGACGATTAAATTTATTTTCAACCGTAAAGGCCGGATAGAAAAAGCTTCCCCCTTGTGCTACCGTACCCGGATGCTTGTCCGAGCCGTAACTCCATACCGTCGTTTCAGGACCAGTTGGCAAAATTTGTTGGGTAAATTCACGCACCGCGATTTCATAATAAGGCGCATTGCCTCTTGCCGGCGGCATTGCCGGCGGCTTGACCAGTGGCATTTGAAATTTCGAAATTAATTCCGGATCCATGGTACCACCGGGAACAGGAGCGGCATACAGTCTTCGTGCTCCAAACCATTTCCACGGCACCATCGACCCTACACCGGCAATTCCCGCGATTTTGACAAAATCTCGTCTTTTCATAATAAACTTCTCCTCATTTTTTTATTGAAAACTCAATAATCCTCTTAGCAATATCTCGCTTCTACTCAACCTTTCCGTTATTTTTGATCTTTTTTATAAGACATACCAATTCCCGGAACTATAGGTTACAATGACCATTTTGTGCTTCAAGGCCATTTATCATTGCAGTTTCTTAACCCATATTGCATCCCCTTTCTCCTTTCGGTTTTAGCTCCAAATGTTGATAACGGTTATTAAATTCTTCGTTGTAACAATATCTTTCTGAAAATATTTTCTTCCCCGCCTTCCATAAGACAGGACATTCAAACCGATCAATCAGAAATTCCGGCCATACTGATCAGCTTCATAGAAACATCCTAATCGCGATTTTCACCAATTCTCAAAGTAAAATATGTTTTGTCGAACATGTCTACTGCCGCAGAAGGAAAAAATGATGCTTTTGTGAATGGAAACGCCTTATTACTCTATTTGAAAAAACTGAACAACCAAGACAACGAACGTTTATTATTAATCAAATTTTACGCCACAATTGCCGCCTGCGATGAACCATGTTTATGTATTGGATATTTAAGGGATTACGAAAGATATGGAAAACCCAAATGGAAGTTTAATTTGTAACAACCAATTTACATCCTGTAAAGAAATGCTGACAGTTTTCCTGATGAGATCGCAAAATTGTAAATCTATAACAGGGCTTGGAGGGGATGGGTTTAAAACAAATGATCGAGGGGCCGGCAAAGATCGGAATCTTATAATGCTTCGGGTTTGCGCCAAATGTTAAAGGTTTCTACAACTCTGTACGCCGAAGGGCAGGAGCTGGCAGTTAATCTTAATTTCGCTTGAATAAAAATGAGTAGAAAAAATGGAGCCTTCGAATGAAGATTGGGCTTATTCTCCCTTTTGAATCCGGTGTTTTATCATCAAACGGTGAAAATTTTGCCTGGACATTTTGCTGTCACGCGCGGCAGCGCTAACATTGCCGTTGTGCGCTTTCAGCTTTTTTTCAATGAATTGTTTCTCGAAGAGGTTTAATATGTGATCCCGGGCTTCGCTAAACACAGGGCTGCCAAAGGTAAAAAGAGCATCATTTTTCCCGGCCGGTATTGTTGTTTCTGTTAAGACATTCGGAATTATGACCTCGCTGCGAGTCATAATCACCGCCCTCTGGATAATATTCTCAAGCTCCCGTATATTCCCGGGGAATGAATAGGTCATAAGCAAATTCATAGCTTCATCGGTAAATCCTTTTATCGATTTCTTGACCTGGATGTTGTAGCGCTGCAAGAAATATTCTGCTAAAAGCGGAATGTCACTTTTATGATCGCGAAGCGGCGGTATTTGGATGGTTGCTACATTCAAGCGAAAAAAAAGGTCTTCTCTGAACTTTCCATCTTTGATCATTTCATCCAGCGGCTGATTAGTGGCTGCAACAAAACGTGCGTTTACTTTGATTACTGAATTTCCTCCCAATCTTTCAAATTCGCGTTCCTGTAGCACTCGCAGGAGTTTCTGTTGAAGTTGAAGCGAAAGGTCACCGATTTCATCCATAAAAATCGAACCGTTTTTCGCTATCTCGAATTTACCAGGTTTTCGTTCGGTTGCACCTGTGAAAGCGCCCTTTTCATGACCGAATAATTCCGATTCCAGAAGATTCTCCGGAAGCGCTGTACAATTAATTGGCACAAACGGCTGGTCCGGTAGTTGACTATTACGATGGATGGCTCTCGCTACCAGTTCTTTGCCCGTACCGCTTTCACCCAGAATCAGCACCGCAGTCTGATTGGAAGTACTGGATATTGACCCAATTAATTTATAAACCTCGTGCATCGGCGGACTATCGCCAATTAGTTGATAGCGATCGGTGATATCGGCTTCAAGGCTAACAGTCCATTTGAGAGACTCGTTCCTGCTCTTTAGCGCCTGACGGATCAAATCGCGCACTTTTTCCACAGAGAGCGGCTTTATCAGATATTCAAACGCACCTAATTTCATCGCCTTTATGGCGGTTTGCATTGTTCCCTGGCCGGTTATAAGGATAACCGGCACATCGTGCTTAATCTGCTTGATCTCTTTGAGAGCTTCCAGGCCGTTCAATTCCGGCATCGTGATGTCCATAATTATAACATCGGGCGACTCCTGCGTTGCTTTTTCCAACGCCTCCCTTCCATTACGAGCTGTCTGGCAAATGTAGCCTTCCTTTTTTATCAATTGCCGGAAAGCATATAAAATAGCCTCATCATCATCCACCACAAGAATCCTGACATGATTATTCATTCCGACCTTCTACCTTTTTCTTAATGGTAAGAAAATAAAAAATTTCGTACCCCTGCCGGGCTTGCTTTTTACCTGCACCACTCCTCCATGATTATTCACGGTTCGTTTTACCATTGGCAGCCCCAATCCGGTACCGCCGCTTTTTGTCGTATAAAACAGATCGAAAATATGCTCTAAAACTTCTTCGCTAATCCCAGGACCATTATCCGCAATCTCAATAAGAACACACTTAGTGCCCGCGGGCATTATAATTTCCAGCTCTTCCCCATTGCGGCGCCTTTTTCTTCTTTTTTCAAAACCATTCTTGAACGCAAACTCATGAAATTCGCGCCCGATTGCCAGCTTTCTGGTGAAAACTTCTATCTTTCGGGAATGCACCGGAATATCATCGCGGGCTAAGGCCTGAACCGCATTCACCAGAATATTTATTAGCGCCTCCTTTAAATGCTCGCCATCCAGGTACATTAACGGGACGTGAGAATCCAGCTTTTTCTGCAATTCGACTTTCTCTTTCCGCATCTGAATTTTCATGAAGCTTATGCTGGCATCCACAACATCATTCAAATTCTGCAATTCGAATTTCATCGCTTTGGGACGCGAAAAATGCAGTAGTTGATGGACAATATCCTCCAGATGCGCGACAGAATCGAGGGCAACTTTGAGAGATATTTTATCATCTTCTGAAATCGCCATCGATTCAAGCTGCAGCTCTAAAATCATTTTAACCGATGTGAGAGAATTCCTGAATTCGTGGGAGATGATAGCGGACATTTGCCCGATTGCCAACAACTTCTCGGTCTGAATGAGCTGTTTTTCAAAGAGTTTTTGCCTCGTAACATCGCGGCCTACACCTACCACGCCATCCACCACTCCCGCGCTGTAAATAGGCGATAGCGAGACCTGAATCCAGATCTGCTCCGGCAGGTTTTTATTTGTCCACTCGAATACGACATTTTCTCCTCTCAATACCCTGCGATTAGCCCGGCGGAAAGCCCTGGCCGATTCTGCATCCAGCAATTCTCCAACTTTTTTCCCAACGAAATCTTTGGCAGACATTCCCTGCTTTTCAAACCAGTGGCCGTAAACTTCAGCAAAGCGCTCCTGCTTGTCCAGCGTGAACACAATATCATCAATAGAATCTACAAGGAGGTGAAACCGCTCCTCACTGCTTCTCAACCCCTCTTCCGCCAATTTTCTTTCAGTGATATCAATTCCTAATTGCAAAAGCAAAACGGAACCGTCTATGTCGTAAAAAGGGTAATGGAAGGTATGATACATCCTGCCATCGGCATACATTTCTTCCCACTCAATTGACTCTCCCTGATCGATCACACGGCGAATGGGACATATATTGCATGGTTTACCGCGATTTTTCAGAACTTTGTAACAGAACGAATTATCTACGTAGCCGAAGCGATCATGCAATTGACGATTTGCAAACCTGATAATATGATCTCTATCTATAAGAAGCACGGATGCCGGAAGTTCATCCAACAGGGAAAACATTCTTTGTCTTTCGATCGCCAGTTTTTCTTCAGCCATTTTTCGATGGGTAATATTGATCACCATACCAAGTAGTATAAAATGGCCTTCCTCCTCTTCCTGAATTTTTATCAGGTTCAGGATTAACCATACCATGCTGCCGTCGCCGCGAATATGGCAAATTTCAAAATTCCGGATAAAACCTGTTTCCTCCAATTCTGTCATAAATGCCGGTTGACCCGGTGGTTGTTTGAATAAGGTTTCTATCCGTTTCCCCTGAATTTCGCCGGCTTCCTGAAAGCCAATAAGACTGGCGAAAGCCGCATTGCAATCCAGAATCACCCCGTCAAGCATCGTGCGAAATACACCGGCAACATTTTGTTCAAAGAGAATGCGGTAGCGTTTTTCCGACCTGCGCAGTGCCTGTTCGGCTCGTTCCCGCTCCAACATTTCCAATTGCAAACTGATATTGGAATTTACTAATTTTTCCGTTCGCTCCATCACCCGCGCCTCCAACTCATCGCGGGAACGGCGCAGTGCCTGTTCCATTTGTTTGCTTTCGGAAACATCCCGGGCAATGCCGGTGAAAAAGATATCCTGTCCCATATGCCAGGTTGACACAGAGAGCTCCAGGGGAAACTGGCTTCCGTCTTTTCTCAGTCCGTGAAATTCTTTTACTCTTTCTGGGCTGTTGAGCACTTCGGTTCGGAGGAAACCTGCGATACTCTCCGTGTGTCTTTCCCGGTATTTTTCAGGAATAATTGCAGCCAGCTGTTTTCCCATGATTTCTTTCCGTGGGTAACCAAAGATTTTTTCTGCTGCTGAATTCCAAAATACTATTTGACCCCGTACATCGATTGTGATAATCGCATCGTTAGCGGTTTCGGCAACCGAGCGAAAGCGCTCTTCACTGTTTTGCAGAAGACTGATGATTTGCCAATTATGGTAGGCAATCGCACCAAGTTCAGCGAAAGCATTTACCATCTCGCAATCGCCTGAAGTAAAGCCACCTGATTTGTTCGCCAAACCCAAGAGGCCTACCGCCTTGCCCTGCACCAAAAGGGGAGCAAATAGCACGTTTTCCAGGACCATGTGGCCGGGCGGCACAAGTGAACTCCATTTGCTTTCGGAAAAATTATTCTCAAATACCGGCTTTCCGGACTCAACCACAACCTGGCGCAGCCCCCTTACCGGAATCGGCAGCGTACCGTCCGCTGTACAATCCGCCCCGCCCGAATCTAATATCACAATATCACTATAATTCCCCTCTTCTTTCAGCAGTGTAAAATAGCCAGCCTTTGCGCCCAACAATTTTTTGCAGGTGTCAAAAATTGCGCGGGCTGATATGAGAAACTCCTTCGATGAAAGCACCGCACGCGATCCTTCCAGCAAGGCGGCAATCTCCGCCTGGCGCCGTTCCGAGAGTTTGAAAGCATTGTGGACTTTTTCTTCCGATCGTTTGGTCTCGGTAACATCAACCAACGAAAAAACGAATCCACGGACTTTACCGGTTGCGTCTTTCTGAGGAACCAGCGTCCAGTCCCAATATGTAACTCCCCACTCCGGGTGCTCCGGGAACTCGAACGGTTTGGCATGAAACTCCACCGGATCACCACTGATACTTGCTTTTTCAAAAATTGCCTGATTTTCGGGATTCGGGAATAATTCGAAATGGTTTCGACCAATGAGCTCCTCGCGCGCATATCCGGAGCCTTCACAATATGCTGAGTTGACCATCAGAAAATTAAAATCGACATCCAGGTAGGCTAAGTGTGCCCGCGTATTTTCAAGAATGGCATCCAGCCTGGAGCATTTTTGCTCCAGGCGCTGCATCTGCTTCTCGGGATGTAATCCTTCAATATTTGGCGTTTTGTTGGCAGATTTTTTGGCCTGTTCGATTGAATGCCTTTTCTGAATTTCGCCCGGCTTTTTCCTTTCCTTTTTGGCAAGCCAACCGGCAGGATCAGTGGTTTGCGCAAAGCGCTGATGGTGTCTCGCCCTTTGAACGATATACGGCAAACGCCACGCTTCGGCCTGCGATATGACCTCGTATGCTCCGTCTCCCAGCAATTTCATGGAAAATTTTTTATCCGGTTTCTCTGTGATGAATATCAGCGGCGACAGCGGAGATTCTTTTCGCACGGCCTCAAGAATCTGTGTGGCCTTTATAGTGGAACGGCCGCCAGCTGCAATGACAATCGGACTTCCACCATCAGCAAGCAGACCTTTAAGGCCGGAAATCGACGATTTAGGAGTAATCCGCATGCAACATTCCGATTTGTCCAATTCATGGACAAGCCCATCAATTTTGCTGCCGGAGGGAGATATAATGGCCACCCGGACAGGCTTATCGGCTGCTGCGGGCTTTTCCGAGGTTTTGCTTTTTCGACCCAATGCCTCAGTATTCATGTACGGCCACCATTATTTTCATAGGCATTCCGGATAACTGTCCCCAAAAACCTGCGCCGGAATATTCAGGAGTTCCCGCCTTCCTCAAGATAAAATTAGATTTCTGCTAAATTGCAAACGCATAATTTCCCATATTACACAAAATTATACAAAGAAAATCCTCTCTCTCGAATAACAGAAGGCCTTCTCCTGTTTTTTAAGAGCCGCAGAAAATGCAAATATTCCTTGAAATGATCTTCCATGATCCCCAGGGTAGGAGCCTGAAAATTCTTCTCCCAAATGTCCCAACAGTTACCCGATGCCCGGGTTCATAAAGGCATGCGAAAATCCGGCAAAACAAACGCTGCCGAGTAACCGGGGCCTTCCAATTTACATCGGCAACTCTGAATTAACTTATTTAATTTTAACAACCTTCACAGCTTCGGGCTTACATTAAGGTATCTATTTGAATCGATTTATCATTAACCAGCTTCACAAAACATTTAGACAATACGCAGCCCGCAGCGAATGAAATGTGATGGGAATCAACAAATTAAGAAAGCTGCTTTTGTTACAAATTTAAACCGCGGTATGCCCTCTATTAAACAAAACCCAAGAAACTATGAGAATTATGTATTCAATATTCAGAGCTTCATCACATTCCCCATCGACGTTTGCGCGATAAGGAGGGTAAAACGAGCTGCCGGTCCTGCCAGACATCAGATTATCGTACGGGAAGGCAGGTTCGATATCGGATTAAATTGAAATTGGAATTTTGGGGTGGCTCGCCACGTTAAACCCGCAAAAATATTCAGTGGGTCATCGCAATTTAGCAAATAAATAGCCAATTTTGCAGTAGAAGATTCCAAATACCTCGACACTGTTTTTCAGGGAGAAGATACTTCCGATCACAGCAGAAGAAGGCCAGATTCCTTGCCGACCTTCTTTTTCCTGAACCGCTTACTGCCAATCCGGCATGGTACCGTTGCTGATTATCCTGGTGCGGTTCTCCCCATTCAGATCCATCATCCAAATCTCCTGCGGGTGGGAGCCGTCGTTGCTGGTATTGCAGAAGATAATCTTGGTGCCGTCCGGTGAGTAGCGCGGCATGGTATCGTTTGTTCCGGCAGGCTTGTTTGCCGACACGTCCACTGTGTCGCTGCCATCGGTTTTCATCAGAAACACGTGCGTATTCAATTGCCGCCCGCTGCTTACCTCGTATCCGGAAATGTCATGGCTGAATACCACCCAATTGCCGTCCGGAGAGAAGGACGGGCTTTCGATGGCGCCCGGCCAGTTGTCCACCAGCAGCGTCATATTACCGCCATCGGCGTCCATCAGGTAGATTTCCGAATCATAAAACCAGCTTCCGATAGCAAGCGCCGCGATTTTATTTCCCAACTGAGAATAGGCAACTTCCCTGAAATTGCGCCCGGCCGGGGCGGTGGCAATCTGTGTGAGATTGGTGCCGTTTGCATCGATGCGGTATAATTTCTCGTAATGGCTATAAAGAAAACGGGTTCCGTCGGGACTCCAACCAAAGCCGATGCCGTAATTGTGGTAGCCGGTTACCGGCACGTCGGTTACCCGCAGAATGCCGGTACCGTCCCGGTTCATAGTGTAGATCTGGGGTTCCACTGTGCGATCGGAGATGAAAGCAATCTTGCTGCGGTCCGGGTTGAGCCGCGGCCACCAGTCTCTGCTCTGATCAGAATTCAACTGCACTACATGATAATCCAGCGTGTCGAAATCCGCGGAATAAATGTCGTAAGTTCCCTGACGGTTGGATGCAAAGACCAGCGGATTGTCGGGGAAGCTCTCAGTGGTGAAACGCCACACGTCGCCATTGGTGACGCCGCCGTTATTGTCCTTTACAACCACCTGCCAGTAATAAGTTGTGGCATACAGCAACCCGCTTACCTCCACGCTGTCGATGTAGGAGTCGGCAAGCACCACCTCCGGCTGCCCGTTGGCAGGGTAGAGATAGACATCGAACATCAGTGTGTCGTTGGGATTGGGATCGCTGGCAGACCACTTGAGCAGCAAAGAAATCGGCTGCCCACTAGCGCCCACTGCCGGCTCCGGGTTGGCGGGTTTGTCCGGCACCGTGTTGGTGTTCTCCTCCCGGTCCAGCTGAAGCACAGCCTGGGCAGTATCACCGGCGATGACATTCACGCTAACAATGCCTTTCTTGTAGCCGGATTTTGTGGCGGAAATGGTGTATTTTCCTTCATCCAGGGCACGAAACATAAAATTGCCGTTATCGTCTGTGAGAATGGCGCTGGTAGCCGGGCTGGTGGTTATGCTGCTTTCTTTCAACTTCTGGTTGTTCACCGCATCCAAGACCTGCCCCTTGATAACACCGGTGGTAATTGGCGAGACGGTATCGTCGCTGCAGGAAAAAAGAAGCAATAAAAGGTATGCCGCCATAAACGGGATAAACATCTTCAGTTTGTACATGTTTTGCGTCTCCTTAAAAAGAGAATGCTTTAATATGAGAAATTAACGGAATCTTCTGCAATAACTTTATCTTTTTGCAAAAGGCTAAGCAGCTTATAGCAGGCATCACCCGGCTGCAGATTCAAACGCACAGTGGAAAGCACCTGCTCCTGTTGCGGCCTGGCGTTCACTTCGCCAGACTGGCTGGTCTGCGAGCTGCCCGATTT
>CAZUZS010000006.1:0-10830 GCA_964624795.1 uncultured Calditrichaceae bacterium | reverse complement strand
TGGTGGTAATCCGGTAGGCGCCGCGGAAATCCCGGTCAGTGGTATTTTTTACCATTCCCTGAATGGAAACCATCCCGGAATCCTGTTTTACTTCCAGCCAGGTTTTGACGGAAATTTCTTTGTTAACCTGCCGGGGATTGCCTTCCAGCGCAAGGGACAGGAAACAGGAAAACAGTAAAATCAGACTATGTCGAATCATTTGAGATCCATTTCACTTTTGCTTAAACTGAGCCCCCCAAAGAAATCCCTTCAATCGTCAGCGCCTTACCATTGTTTCTGTTAGACACATTGGGCTTATTGCTTTTACTATGATGTGCACACTTTGTGAGATGTTTGACACTTAAATTGGCATTCCTTTATGAATGATGGAGCGTGTGGAATTTAAAATAGCGGCCCCCGGAACAGATGAGCCGCCTCACTTTTTTAACAAAGACTTTTTAGTAACAAATGACGAGTTCAATTCCCCAGGTAAAACGGCAACTGACCGTTCACGATAATCAGCCTCATATTATTGCCCCTCTGGCTAACCGTATAGGCTTTGGCCTGCTGACCGTTTTCAATCTGCGTAAACCGGTTGCCAAACCCCTGCTGCTCAATTACGTAATTCAACTGGTCGCCGGTTACTTCTTGCATCGCTATATTATCATCACCATTTTGAGAAATATTAGTACGCAGACTATTACCATTCAGTTCAGTTTTTGCTAAATTATTAGTTCCATTTTGTTCTATTTTATTATGATTATTAGATCCGTTTTGTATAATCCACGCTTGATTGTATAACCCAAATTGAATTATTGATGCATCATTTAATCCTAAATAAGTATTAAATGATTGGGAAATGTAAGCATTATGTCCAAAGCCATTTTGCTGAATCAATGCATTATTTGATTGAATTGAAGCGACTTGTTCGATATACGCAATGTTTTCATCACCTAATTGTTCTATTTGGAGCGTGGTTTGTGCGATAACAGAATTACAGATCAAAATAGAAATGAATACAGTGTTTGCAGTGAAAAATAGCTTTTTCATCTGTTTCCTTTAATCAATTAAATAAAATAGATTCCGGGGCTTTGCCCCGGAATCTGGTTTGATATAACTAAGAAACGGTCAGCTATTCCTGGACTAAATTGAGTGAATTCCCATTACCATGTTGCTCGCTCCAGGAGTCACTGTGATAACCCCATTGATAGATATCTGTATAATTCGAATTTCCATCCTGCCAGCTCCAGCTTTTGTTAACTCCATTCACTTGGCTAATAAACGCCGAATTCGAATTTCCGGTTTGGGAGGAATAACTTGTCAATAGTGATCCGGTTCCGCCACCAGCTGGCTGGTCAAGATCAGCAAAGTTTCCAATGCCGCTCTGGGTCATTGTGCTGTACTCAATATGGCCTAATTGGTCTAAGTAGGCAATGTTATTATTCCCACTCTGGAGCAGATTACTGTAATTATCACTTTTCCATCCGCTACCTTGGCCAAGATTATAAGTATTGCCATTTCCACTCTGGGTGGCATATGCTTCATTCATTGTGTAATTTGCATTTGCATATGGATCACCAGTCAAACTCGTCTGACCGACATTTGCGGTATTGGAATTCCCGGATTGTGTGAGCTCACTGTGGTTAATGGCACCGCCATCAGTTTCACCATACTGATCGAGGGCGGCCGAATTTGAAGCCCCGGATTGGGTAATATACGAATAATTAGCATCACCCGTCTGAGTAGCCAGAATGGTATTGCCAATGCCGGATTGTGTTCCATACAGAGTTACCGGTTGGACAGTATATGAGGATTGATGCTGATCTGAATAGGCAACATTATTGTTCCCATTCTGAATGACTGTGGCTGTTTGCTGCGCGAAAACAAAACCGGCTAAAAACATTACAGCGAATAGAACTGCGAATAACTTTTTCATTTTACTTCTCCTTAATTTAATTAGTTTAATTAATTGAGTTAAGATAAAACAGCTTTCTGGAAAATGTCCGTTAGAAGGTCAAAATAAAAGATCAGTATTGTTTATCACCTCCTCGTTTTTGATAAACCGTTAAACTAATTTTAATAATAGGGAACAATAATTGTCGTCTCGCCACCCGTAGTATTGTCATATATCGTAACTTGAATGCCTTGGTCACCGGGTGTTACGTCAATTATATAATCGCCAATCTCATAATGACCGGGCTCCAACAGGTTGTTCTCACCAAACGCATTACGGGTCAACTGGCTCGCAAATTGGCTTAAAATAGAACGATTCAAGGATTGTTTAAAATTTTCCAGAGGATCTGTGGAATAAGGTGAATATCCTTCGTCCTGGGCTCCTTTATAAGTATTTTGCGCCTCGGCCTGCTGCATCAGCCAACTGGCATTGTAGGGATTGCCGCCGAAAGAGGGGTTGATGGGGGTATAAACCAGTTCACTCCCGAAAGATGAAAGAAAAAAGATGAAAGAAAAAAGAATAAAGAATAAAATCAACCGTTTCATAAATACCTCCTGAAATACATAGACAACGTTGACGAAAATGCTAGTAAATTCCACTTCCCGACATATCCTCACCTTCCAAATCCTGCTTAAATTGTTCATAGTTATATAAAAATTGCAGGGTGACTTGTATGGCAGATTGGGTCGCTTCCACGATTTCGTCAAAGCGTGGTTTAATGAAATTTTGGTAAATTAAAATCTCATTTATGGAAACCGAAACCATGCTCCCCATACGGGGCAAGGCTCTTTCCGAGATAACTATGGTGTAGTCTTTCACTCCCACCGGCGGTTCCCAATTTGAAAAATAAATTTCATAGAAATCGCGCCCCACCTTGGTCTGGGTCTCATCCACCACCAGCCCATCAATCTCTAACGGGTCCCCGATAGCAGTGGTTGATTTCCCAGCCGAATTTTCATTTTGACATGAACACTTTTGCCACGACATTATTAAAAACAGACATGCAAATAATACGGATTTGTTATTTCTCAGCATTGTTTAGACGCCCTTTAGTCAAATAACTACAGAGAAATAAAATCACATCCTTATGATTGGAAACCATTCCCTTGGCTTGCACTTCACACAATTGCAAATTAGGTGCCGAAAATTGAATGTAATTATATGCAATTATTATTGAAATAGTATATTATATATCATATAATACTATATATATAAATATCAAACTGTCTAAAGTTGTGACGTTGCGTGACGTAAAGAAGGACATCACGCGCAGGCCCCCTTAATTCAATTCCCTTAGCACGGCCATCACGAATAAATTAAGTTGGTGGACAGTAAAAAAATAAAAAACGGGAATTCATCTTCAAGCAAGGTCTGGAAAATGCTATTTAATTTAAGGGAAGCTCTCAAACATGAGATTATTAGAATCTAACCCGAATTATTCATGAATTTTCACTCAAAGGCGCTCCACATCGTCCTATGGGGATAAACAGTCGCAATGTAAAGGCCGCTATCATCTTTATAATAGACTTATGCTCAAAATGGCCAAATTCTCATGGTTGGAGTTGTAGAGTAGCATATATCGCGGCCTGCCCTGGCAATCTTCTGCGCTAGCACCAAAGGGCAGCGGCTTGTCTGGCTAAAAAATAAATACTCGCACTGTAATTCATCAAAGAGATTTTTTGGAGTATAAAACTTGGAAAACTTCTGGTAACTGAATATACCAACGCTTTGCGCCTCCTACATAGTGGACGTTTATCCCGATGGAACTTCGTAGCACGATTTCGCGAGATAAATGATTCAGGCTAAAATGAATCTATATCGATATTCATTCTTTTTAATTTGCGGCTCAATCCCTCCCGGGTGTAACCCAGTTCCACGGCAGAAGCAGTGATATTTCCTCCGTGCTTTTTTAGAACCTTAAGAATTTGTTCTAGGCTGACCATTTGCCCTTTTCTATTAGAGGAAAGGTTTTCATCCGGAATGTTTCCCCGGTCAGTAAGATACGGCTCCATGTCCTTTCCCTGGATAATATTTCCCTGGCAAAACAACGCCGAGCTATAAATCATATTCTTCAATTCGCGTACATTTCCCGGGAAGGAATAGTCCGTCAATAATCCGAGAATCTCCTTATCCAGTGAAAGACTTTTAGCCAATTTCTTATTCACAATTTTAAGGAAATAGTCTGCAAGCAGGGGAATATCCTCTTTCCTTTCGTGCAGCGGCGGAATCTCTATTTTCACCATGTTTAGTCGGTAAAAAATGTCATCCCGAAATTTTTTCTCACGGATTTCATGGTCCAGGTTTCTGTTGGTAGCGGCCAGGATCATCACATCTATCGGGATTGTTTTTTTACCCCCGATCCGAAGTACTTCCCTATTTTCGAGCACCCGCAATAGCTTTCCCTGCAAGTGAACGGGCATCTCGCTGATCTCATCAAGGAACAGCACGCCTTTATCGGCCAGCTCAAATTTGCCCTGGGAGGTGTTGTAGGCACCAGTGAAGCTCCCGCGTTCAAAACCGAACAATTCGCTGTCGATCAAGGCATCGGGCATGCCGGCGCAATTAAGGGCGAGGAATGGCATTTTCTTGCGGCGACTCATGCAATGTATATTACGGGCAACCAATTCCTTGCCGGTCCCGCTTTCCCCAACAATCAGACATGTTTCTACTTCGCTTTGCGCAACAATCTTCATTCTATTCATGACTTCCAGCATGGAAGCGCTTTTCCCGACTATGATATCGTCCCCCCAGGAGGAAGCGCCATCCGGGATTTTCCCATTCATTTTACCGACCAGTGATTTCAAGGATTCTATTTTCTTGATGATCTGGTCTTTGGTGGAATTCTTCGCCACAAAATCGTCCGCACCTTCTTTGATGACTGCCACCACATTATCCAGGCTGGAATTGGCAGAAATCCCCAAGACTTTTGAATGGGGATACATCTTCTTAAAAAATTTTACAGTCTGCAGCCCGTCTTCCAGGGCAGGAAGCATCAAATCGCAAATTAAAATATCCACCTCATTTTGGGTAATAATTTTTTTCGCTTCCTCTTTGGAAAAAGTATAAAGAAGATTGTGATCTTTGGTGCTTAGAATATCCAACAGGTAATGCACAATGGACTTCGAGTCGTCCACAATAAGAATGTTAAAAATTTCCGCCATGGTCGAATCGCCGTTATTTTAATTAGTAATAAAAATAAGGCCGGGGCAAAGAATCGATTATTCATCGCCTCGCAAATTCGCTAAAATTAATATAGAACTTTTGGTTTCTTGCCTGACACAGGTAATGTAACCCCAATGGTTCCTTAAGAAAAGGTTAAAAAATTAAATAGATCTGTTCGATAAAGTACTGAATTCACTTTTCCGCTACAATTACCGTCTCCGGTCAATTAAGAATGCCGTATTCTCTCAATGAACGAGATAATATGTAAATCCCAGCTTCGCGTCAAAAAAACTGTCCTTAAGCTTTCCATGTATCTTCCCATCCAGTTGATCGGTAAAGGCATAATGATTTGCCACTGTGAGATGGAAGCTCCAGGCACGATTTAAAAAATATTCCACACCGGCCCCATACACCGCCGACATGACAAAATTGGGAGCCGGTTCATCTTTCGACTTATCCACAGGAAGATCTTTCCCATCCGGGTCCTGGGGAAAATATTTAATCATACCGCCGCCTCCCATAAAAAAAGGAGAAATGCGTTGACTGGGTAATAAATACCATAGACCTTTTAACTCGACAAGGTTCAGCCGGGTTGAGAATTTGTCCTCGTTGGATACTTTCCCATAAATACCATCCAGGGCAATAGAAAATTGCGGTGAAAAATTAAACCGAAAAAAAGGCTCGATCACTGGCTCACGGTTAGCATTGCGGTAATCCCCAACATATTGCTGCAACCCGCCGTTCAAGCCAATTCCAAAATTACGGGGCGCCAGGTTAGGTGAAATATCGTAATCCACCCGGCCTTCCACCTGGTCTTTCTCTTTCAGATAATCAACAATCACTGGCAGTTTAATATCCTGCGGATTTTGCAGCGTCCACAGCTTGTCCATGATCCCTTCCACCACCAGGCTGAGTACCGCCTTTTCGATGGCTTCCAGAACGCACATCTGGGGCGGTTCATTGACGCTGTAGCCGGTCTCGACCTCCAGCAACCGCTTGAATCGGACATAGCGATAGACGTTCACATCGACCGACATGGAGAGGATGGACTTGGTGGTATAAACGGTTTTCAACACCTTTCCGGTTTGCGTTGAAACGGCTCGCAGGTAAATACTCACCTCATCTTTACGATATTGAGTAGAAGTCCCGATTCCGAAGTAGCGGGCGCCGATTCCGCCGGTTACGGTGTTGGTTTCATAGGAAATAATCCCCCCTTCTAATATGACGCCGGCATAAAGTAGCGGCGGAAGGGGGGGCAATTTTTCTCCTTCCCCGTTCATGAAGTTTTCGCGGCTGGAACGAATAATTTTTCTCTCATTCAACAGGTTGGACAATCCCTCGCGCTCAATTACCGTAAACCATTTGGAATCCTCCAGCGCCTTCAGCAGCATGGAAGTGGCCCCCTGTGTGACAGCCGTTGACCAGGTGACGCCGGAGGCTGATGTTTTGTATTGGCCGGTTTGATCCCTGAACTTGTAAACTGCCGCAACAATTGGTTCTTTTGCGGACGGAAGTGAAGTCAGCTCTTTATGAACAGAGGTAATATATCCGAGGCTGGCGGGTTCCTCCACAGGGACTTCAATTAACGAAGGGGAACACCCGATAAGTAAAGCAAAAAGTAAAAGATAAATGCCAACTGATGTAATTTTCCACATGAATAATTTCCCTTATAAACAAATACTCTGTAGAAACGAATTGTAAAACTTGGAGTAACTCGGATCAATAAAAAGAAAGATTCCTTTACAGGCATACATAATAAATCATTTCAAAAAGAAAAAATTGTGACTTAATCAACAGAATCATTTTTTTAATAATTATGCCAAGTTTTAGAAGAATCCCGGCACATGATACTGCGATTCCAGATGGCACAGTATTATTTCTTTTGCCTGGTAAGAGCCTGGGAAAAGTTCTTGCTACCCCACATCTCTTTTTGTTTAGCATAAAAATTCGCCTGCTTATAGCGACAAACCTTCCAATGCTCTTCGGCAATCTGACGATACAGTTCCTTTTTTAGATGCCACTCCCCCGGACGCAGGATCATCAGATTTCCGCGTTCATTTACGGTAGTGCCAGTCAGCACATCAACCAACAAATCGAGATACTGGTGGGGAAAATCGCAATCTGCCCTGGGCAAGTCAGAAAAATCTGCCGGTTCCCTCAAAAAAGTTTTCCAGATTTTCACTGTATTGTCATCCCCACTCCAGGTAAGAAGCAAATCTTTTCCGGAATCTGTAATTACACCACTGATTGGAAAGGGATGCAGGATAATAGAGCTGGCGGGTGAGCCATTCGCCGCGTTCCATATTCTGGCGCTGCCGTCATGGCTCCATGCAAGAAAGTAACGACCATTGTTCATGAATTCCGCCCCGCGGACCACTCCCCGGAAATAAACAGGAGAAAAAAGTGGCGATCCATCCAGCGAATTGGAGATGCGCACGGCACCGCCCATTCCCCAGCTCAGGAAGCTGTTATCGGTGGGACTGAATTGTCCCCCTAAAACCGCTCCATTGTGTGAGACCGGATTGAACTTTTCTTTGCCGGTTTTTGCATCCCACAGGCGGGCATATTGGTATCCATCCCAGGTAAGAATAACGCGATCGTTGTGACTGAAACAGGCTCCTTCCAGCATTCCGTAGGGCAATTCTATCGGGGAGAAGACCTCCTCCATGTTTTCCATATTCCACAGAAAAATATTTCGATGGGACCACAGCAGAACACGGCTATCCCGATGATTGAAGCAGGCGCCATAAATCTCCTGCCCGCGATTTCGGTATTTCCCGAATGTTGATACCAAAGAACCATTCTTTGCAGACCATACACGCGCCTCACCGTCGTACCCCAGGGTCAGAATATAATGATCATCGTGACTAAAAAACGCATTCTTTATCCCTCCCGGCTGTTTCATAATATTAGCGGCCGGAAGTCCAGTCACCGAATTCCATAGACGCGCGGTCGCGTCGCTCCCCCAGCTCAGGATAAGTTCGCCGGTTTTGCTGAATTCTGCCCCGATTACGTTGTCATCGTGTCGCATTGTTTGCAGGTTTTTTATCTTATCCTTCCCCCCCCAAAGTCTCAAAGTGCTGTCCGAGCTCCAGGTTAGTATTCTTCGGCGGTCGGGACTGAATATTGCTCCCCACACATCTCCGTGATGGTTGAGCGGATTTGAAACCGGCGCGCCATTCCGCACACTCCACACCGTGGCCGAACTGTCTGCGCCCCAAGTGACAATCAATTCCCCATGTGGTGAAAAATTGGCTCCATAAATTTTGCGATTGCAGGTAATTTGTGAGACAAGAAGAAGTGTTCGGTTGAGTTTGTACAAATCCTCAACGCAATGCCGGTACCGCATGGAATCGGTCGTCATACCGGCTACTTTTGCCAGAAAATGAGAAGCGGAAAGCCAGTTGTTATATTTCAGTGCGTTTTGGGCAGAATTCCAAAACATTTCTTCCATCTTTGCAATTTCCGAAGTCGGATTGGAATTTCCGCTTTTTGTGATATTTCTGTCAACAACTCCGGAAGGACTTTCTTGCTCAGTTGGCACTTTCGGCTGCTGGTCCTCTTGCGCAGCCAGAGATGATTCGGCATTCTCTGCCTTGGGAACCATCTTCTTTTGTGCCAGGATAAGGACAAGTGAATCAAGCGGAATTTTTCCGATACCCGAAGCTGCATTGTCATTTTCGTTGACTTTTCCTGCTTCATCCCCTGTTTGTTTTTTAAAGCGGGGCGAGAGGAGACCAGTCTCCGGTTGGCCGGTATTATCAGAAATTTCATTATTAAAAAAGTGACCTAAAGAAACTATAGAGACCACCGCGATAATGATGATCGCAGCCAGAAATTTCATTTTTTTGAATCTTTCCCACACACTTGGCTTACCGGCTTTGTTATCCTGCACAAGTATCGATTCGGATTTGTCTAAAAAATCAAGAGCTTCCTCATAATGTGTGTCATATCGCCTGGCCCAGAATTTATTAATCTTGTTCGCTTCTTTCCATTCCCGCGCTTCCTGAACCATGTCGCTGTCCCAGAGGGGACCTGTCCCATTAAAATAGTGCCTGGCTGATTCAGTCAGCAGGGAATAAAAAGTAACGGCCTCTCTTTCTTTTTCCACCCATTCCTGGTATGTCTTCCATAACATGGTAAGCGACCCATTGGAAATGTCGACGATCAGATCATTCTTTATGATATCTTCCGATATGCTGATGAGGGATCTGCCTCCGCTATAGAAAAGGTCTATAATTTTGGCAATTTCATTTCCTCTACCCCCAATAATGGAATTCATTGCACTCAGATAAACTGCGCAACAAGTAATTCGGCCGAGGGAATCGATATAAATCAACGTTCTGAAAAGCCTTTCGGTCAATTCTTTCTCTCTCTCGGTCATCCCCGTAAGGGCTTCGCCGGCGTGCAGGGAAACAGCATTTTCGACGGTGCCCACTGCTTCATAGTGAGAAATATCTAACGGGCCCATCCGCGTTTCAGCCCACTTTTCCCATGTTTGCATCAATACATGTTGAAGTGCAGGGAGTTTATAATCTACAGCCTGAATATCATCTAAAAGCCTTTGGATTAGCGGCGCCGTAATCCTCTTCCCATAAGATTGAACCGGCTTCACAATCACTTGCTTTAAGGCATCTTCCTCCAACATCCGGAGCTCGAACAGATTTTTATCGATCAATTCATGCAATTCAGGGTAATTTTTGCAATCCGGTAAAAAATCGGAGCGTAAAAGGATGATGATAAAGATAGGGAGTTTTTGTTGCGAAAGTTCAAGGAGAATTGAGATAAAATTAGGCAAATCCTGGCGCGCAGTCTCATCAATGTTGTCCAAACCGTATCGGAATATGTCCTCAAACCTATCAACAACGAATAGTAAATTTGTATCCTGATCATCAAATTCAAATATAATTTCATTTAAAATTGCCTGCGCGCCCTTAACGCGCATTTTGCGAACCAAATGTTGAATGTTCTCAATGTTGGTTTCATCATTAAACTCATCCAACAAGGCCACCGCCATATTTTCCAGCGGCAATTTGCCCGGCTCAAACTCCATTGTGAGCCAGTTTGCACGGTCTTCCACTTCGAAGCCTGCTCTTAATCGCGAAATCAGACCAGCCCTAATCAGCGAGGTTTTTCCAGAGCACGATTCACCGGAAATAGCCAGGAAACGTTTATCTATGAGCTTTTGAAGTATCTGCCCGGATTCCTTTTCGCGACCAAAAAATAGTTCGGCTTCATCTTCGGAGAACGGGTGAAGACCAACAAAAGGATTGAGTGGGATCTTTGAAAATTTCATACCCAACTTGCATTAATTTTCTCGAAACGATTCAAATTCACCACTAATATAATCTTTGCAATACAAATGTCAAAATTCAAATAATATTCTATTGCCTGACTGTTTCCCTTCGTCCAGGCATAACCAGGTAGTTTACAACTGAAAATTCTCACGACGTAGTTGGAATAAGAATCAAAATAAAATGAAATAAGGAATTTCTTGAGAAAATAACTGGTCATATTGATGTAAAATTTTCATGAAAATCATCAGGCACATATTTTGGGGGCCATTGTCGTGCCTGTTTACCAGTTTGTGGATCGTTCGCGATCTCTGATCTACTGAATGAGCAATTACCTGATTCATAAATAATTTGGTTCTTTTTTTATCTCTTTTTCAAAGCCCGGTCATGCGATAAAGATTATAGGTGGAACTCTTCTATGCTTTCAATAATATTAGTTAA
>CAZUZS010000005.1:32603-110498 GCA_964624795.1 uncultured Calditrichaceae bacterium | reverse complement strand
GCCAAAAATATTTCTTAACGCCAGCAGGGATAGCCCTCATCATACTCCGTATCCAGAAGTTTTTGAATACCACCGCCATCCCTGTTCATGAGATAAAGACCGCCGGCCATGGTGCCATCATTTCTTACATACAATATTTTTTGGCCATCCGGTGAAAAGCACCCCAGGTGCTCATTAACCAAGGGCGTCTGGGTGAATCTGATTAAATTGTTTCCATCGATATCAACCATAAACAAGTCCCAGGCAGAACTATTATCCCGCCCGTAAAATAGAATTTGTGCAGCATCCGGAGAAAATGACGGATATTTTTCTTCCAGATACGATATTTGAGGAGTAATCAAATGTTTATCCGTGCCATCAGGACGAATCAAATAATTTCTGAAAATCCCGGACTCGTCGGAATGATATGAAATCCAATCGCCTTCGGGGGACCAGCGAGGCATCCAGTCGGTGGCAGTGTTAAAAGTAAGCTGAGTGGCTGTTTCACTTGCAAAATCATAAATGAAAATATCCGGATCACTATTATCCCAGGCATATAAAACCATTTTCTGAATATCGGGTGACCAGTCTCCCAAAACTATGGCAAATCCGGGCAGAATATTCAATTCCTGCTCTCCGCTCCCATCCGGATTTATCACGAAGGGCCGATGCGAACCGTCCGTATATCTCCTGGTAAAAAGAACTTTTTGTCCATTCGGCGATATCCGGGGTCGGAGGTCATCTGTGTTGGGTGAGTTGGTCAGGTTTCTGATATCACTGCCGTCCGCATTCATAATATAGATATCATACATTCCGGTGTAATTTGCCTCAAAGACAATTTTGCCCTGGGGCGATGGATTTTGATTGAAAGTCCCGACTATTATGACAGTTCCGGTAGTATTTATCGGGTAAAGCACAACCTGCACGGTGATTACGTTTCCTGCCGCCACATCCGCAAATTCATGCCCATAGTAGGTCAGGTTAGTGTCGGCATCATAAGTGAATATCTCAAATTTGCGATGAGGCCCGGCGGGAATGTTTTCAATGGTCCCGATGACCGACGTATCGTTGACGGCCAAATCACTCCGGATGGAATCTATGCCCGGCGCGCTCACCAGCGCCCTGGCGCTGACGACCAAGCTATCCAGCCCCGCCGGCTTTGCAAAATAAAAACTCACCGATGATCCGCTCTCTGTTTGCGCAGGCGGATTTGTTATCTGAGCATTTCGCTGGCAGCTCAGGAGTAATAAAAAGAAAAAAAGCGCAAGAAAGGTCGAGAAATACCTCATATTATTCCCCATCAATTTTTTAAATCATGTTCCTTTTGTAATTAGAATATAGAAAAATGAGGTTTTTTTGTCAATACCAAAAATGAAAATTATGATATTTTTTTTATTTTGCCTAAAGTGTTGTCAGGAAATTGCCTTTCTATGCAAAAATTCGCTGACAAAACTCAACAAAATGTGGATGGAAGCAGATCAGAATGGAGATGAACAATCACAAAAAAGGCCGAGCTATTGGGGAGCTGTGTCAAGTGGGTATTCGGGCTTCAATTAATTACTCAATGGGGATAGGCTCTTCATAAACAATAATGTTAGGCGAAATTTCCCGCAAAAAATAATAAAGAAGAAATGTACCCAAAAATCCGCCCAGGCCATAGAGCAGGGCATCGGTTATCTCTGCAATTCTAAGATAGGAGAACGCCTGGAATAACTCTATGCTACCACCGATCAAAAATCCGGTTAATCCGGTCATTAAATAAATAGATGGCCAATTGCGTCCTTTGTGAAGCCACCTGTGGCTCAGGTAAAAGCTGACAGGCATAAAATAGAAAAGCGAATTAATGAGATCGTAAATATTCCAGATGCTGGTTTTTTTAAAGTAGGAATAGAAAGGGACAAATGCGCTGTGATCGATACTACTTATTGGCCCGTAGGAAGAAAAATCAAAATCAAACGGCTGAAATCCCGCAAAAAGAATAAATCCTGTGTATAGAATCAACGCCCCGCCAAGGCAGCGCCAGAGCTCTTCATTCCGGTATTTTAGATGTGGCCGGTACATCCCGTAAACAGTTAGTCCTGCCAAAATCCCGATCCAGGCAGATATGATATCGTTTATATCGCTGTAGCGGGAGACAATAAATATCTGCAAAATTTCCAGTACCAGGGGGGCGAGAAACGAAACGCCCAACAGGAGCACCAACCCGTTCTTTCGCGTTTGCCAGTAGACGGCATAACAAAGTGCGGAAATATATCCCCAGACCGACCAAAACAACAGGTTCTCCACAAACAAATACCAGTCGAAAGGCACTGAATCAATTGGCATGGGGCGATGGAGTAGCAGCAGGCTGAGAGAATGATTCTGAAATGGGATAATATTAATATTCTTCAGGCTTTTTTGCACATCTGAAATCGTGATGGATACATTAAATGGAATGATTGCACCAACTGCCTGGAATACAAAAATGATAACCAGAATCAGGGTCAACGGCTGCTCGCCAATTAAATAACGCAGATGACGATTTGCTGTGTTGGAGACCGTGCTAAAGTAAATGAACGCGCCGGCGGTTCCGGCCAATGTCCCGGCGGTGTTGTTCAAGATATCGGTAACGGATGAATTCCGCGCCACCAAAAATAGCTGAAGAAATTCAATGGACACGCTCAGCAGAAAACCGACAATGCCGCTGACCAGCAAAATTCCCTTGATCCCACGTTGCCTGCCCCAGAGATACAACAAAAATCCGAGCGGGAGAAACAACAAAATGTTGCCGGCAATGTCGGTGAGCGACGCGCGCCGTCCCTGGTGAACAAACAGTTCCCAGTCTGCCTGGCGCAGCAGTTCATTCAGCGACAAGCCATGGGTTTCGAAATTAAATGGAATCAGTGTATTATAGAGCGTAAACGCAACGAAAAGCAGCAGCAGAACATTGATAATTTTTCTATTCATTCAGTATTAACCTCAGCAAGAGCAGTCAATTCATCGAATATGCCATGTCAAATCGATTCAATTATCGGCTGCTATTATCATCAAGAAAAGATAAAATTGTATTTATAGTCTGTCTTGTTGCGCCCCGGTTTTTTTCCACCACCTGGTAGGCTTTCAATCCAGTCTCCAGCCGGTAGATGTCGTTCAACATAAACTTTTCCAGGTTGCGCTCGATTTCTTCCGCATTGTGAACCTCGATTCCCCCACCTTCTGCTTTTAGCAATTGCGCCTCATGCGAATTCAGATTCACCGGGCCAAAAAGCACAGGGATACCATAAACTGCCGGCTCGAGAACATTGTGGACATTTTGCCGGAAACTTCCACCTGTATAGGCTGCTTTGCCAAGACTGTAAAGATTGGCAAGCACGCCGATGTAATCCACAACGATAATCGGCTGGCCGGAATATTTTTCTATTTCGGAAAGCCGGAGGAAATCGCCATTCGAAAATTGATCCGCGATCTGCTCCAGGTGCTGCGGTGTCGGCTCGTGGGGACAGATAATCGCGAGAAACTCCGGGTAGCGGCGGCTCAGTGAACGAACGGCGGGAAGAATATGCTGCTGATCTTCCGGCCAGGTACTTCCGGCAACAAACACCCAGCGTTTTGCAAGGCGTTCCTTTGGAATGATATTCTTTTTTAATGATTCGTCCCGCCGGTAAATCACCTGGTCATACTTGGTATCGCCGGCTACCCGCAACTGGCTATCATCTGCCAAATGTCTGAAATTCTGCCGGTCGTTTTCGGAGATTGTCAAAATCTTTGTAAAGTGACGGTAAATGGCGCGGTGAAATGGTACGGTAAACCACAGCAAGCGGCTGCTTTGCTGGTGGAGCGAAGCATTAATAAGGAAGACGGGAATGTTTAAAAAACCTGCCATCCAAACCTGGTTGGGCCATACATCATGTTTTGCAATAACCCAGAGTCTTGGTTTCAGCCGCCTCATGAAACGCCACACCGGCACGAACCAGTCAAAGGGACAATAGAGAAACAGATCGACGCCGGGAAAGGATTTGACATTCTCATAACCGGACGGCGAGAAGAATAGCACTACAATTTGAAAGTCGGGCCGCTCTTTTTTGAACTCCACAATAAATGATTTGATGTGTTCAAACTCCCCCATCGATGCGCAATGAACAACCATCACCGGACGATTTCGCTTTTGAAGTCCGGCTTTGCGAAGGATATGATAGGTTCGGTAGCGCCCGGCGATGCCGCGTCTCAATTTCGGATGAAATATGGCAATCACGTGAATCAAAAAATAAAACAAGGGAATGAAAATGAAATTGTAAATCATGAAGTAGACTGCATTCATCTGCAAGATTCCTGAGTGAGTCGAGAGTGCGTGGCTCCAACCCGGTATGAATTCCTTTGAGTCCGGCGCCTTTCACAAAACACTTAGCCCGCGTTGGGGAAGATATTCACCGAACACAAATGCCGTCCAATATAATTTCAAAATGAGGGGAGAGCAACTTAACGTCGTTTAATTAATTCATAGTGTGCCGCCCGCAAATCGGAATGAATATTTTGGTAATTCTGGTAGCGTTCTCCAAAAATCCTTCCATCCTCCACCGCTGTTTTCACGGCGCAGCCAGGCTCGCGGAGATGCATACAGTCATTGAACTGGCAATGCGGTTCAAATGCCCGAAACTCCACAAAAAATTCTTTTAGCTGATGCCGGTAAATATCCCACAATCCGAGTTCCCGAACGCCTGGCGTATCAATTACATAGCCGCCAAAACCGAGCGGAAAAAGTTGAGAAAATGTGGTGGTATGCCTGCCTTTGCGGGTTTTGTTGCTGATCTCCGCAATCTTCAGATCAAGCCCCGGCTCCAGCCTTTTTATTAAAGCGCTTTTCCCGACCCCGGAGTGCCCGACCAGTGCGGAAACCTTGTCTTTTAATGTGCTCCTTAGTTCATCCAGTCCGTACCCGCTTTTTGCAGAAGTGAAGAAAACCGGGTATCCCAGCCCCGAATACCACTCTTGGTAGGGAAAGAACTCCTGTTCATTTTTCAAATCGACCTTGTTAATACAGACCACCGAGTGCAGGCGATTCTTTTCGGCGATTACAATATAACGGTCCAGCAAACCGGACTTGAACTCCGGTTGAGAGGTAGACATGATAATGAGTAATTGATCGATATTAGTAGCGATAATGTGTTCCCGGTACGCTTTCCCTTCAACTGCCCGGCTCAATCTGGAACGCCGTGGCAGAATTTCGGTAATTACCCCTTCGTCTTCCGATACCCGTTCCACCAGAACATCGTCACCAACTTTTACGGACAGGATGGGAGCATTGGGAGCACCGGCGAGTTTACCGCGAACAGTACAAACAAGGGAACTGTCACCATACATCACGATGTACTTGTTTCGGGTGGATCTTAATACTTTGCCGGTGGGATCAGCTAATGCTTGCATAAAAGCGGTCGGAAGTTTTTCCTGCTGTTGTATTCAACCGGATGCTTCATTTGTCCTTAATCCTGCAATATACGCGCTTTGAATTCCCGCGATGGCCAGAGATTGCAAGGCGCCATTTTTCTTGTGTTCTCAAGGAAATCTAAAAAATGACGTTGCGCTTTTTCTTATTGAGATTCGGCCCTTTATGAATATCGCACAATTCGGTGGGGTGATATTTTACATTGAACACCTCGTCCACCACCCGCGGACAGTAGTTTGTAGCCAGCTTTCCACTGTCCTCGCAGATTTGAAGCCGGATCACATCCGGGGGTTGTTTGAATGTCTCATCCGGGATTCGCACCGTCTCGTACACCCGTTTCATAAAATCCGCCCAGAATGGAAGAGCTGCAGCATTCCCGGTTTCCCCACGACCCAACGACATTTTAGGATCATCCAAGCCTACCCACACGCCGGCTGTCAGGGCCGGAGTAAATCCCACGAACCATGCATCGGTGTAATCGTTTGTGGTGCCAGTCTTGCCGGCTGCCGGCTTATGGAATCCGTATTTCCAGCGAGCACTGCCTCCGGTGCCGCCGTTGATTACCGATTCCAGCATGTCGGTCATGATATATGCAGTGGCGCGGCTCAGAATTTCCCTGCTTTTGGTGTGCGATTCGTAAATAACATTCCCGTAACGGTCTTCAATCCTTGTTATAGCTAACGGCTCAACCCGCACCCCCTGATCGGCGAAAACACCATAAGCGGAGACCAATTCCAGGGGAATAACCTCCGAGCTGCCCAGCGCAAGTGTGGGGAACGGCCGCAACGGGGTGCTGATTCCCATACGATGTGCATATTCGGCAACCACCTGGGGCCCAATCTCCTGGATCAGGCGTACTGCGATTAAATTGAGCGATTTCATAAGGCCTACCCGCAAGGTGGTCGGCCCGCCAAATGTTTTATCATAATTTTCAGGGTCCCAACGGGTTCCATCCAGATTGGTTACTACATACGGCTGGTTCAAGAATTTGTCGATTGGGGTGTATCCGTTGTCCATCGCCGCCGTATAGAGAAAGGGCTTGAAAGCGGAGCCTGGCTGGCGCCTGGCCTGCACCGCCCGGTTAAACTTTGATTCCTTAAAATCCCTGCCGCCGACCATTGCCATAATATGTCCATTATGGTGATTTATCGCTACAAACGCGATCTGTACCTTGCTTTTCTCCTCGAAGAGCGAATCGGACATTTCGCTTTTCTCTTTAACCTTCGCGAGTTTAGATCGAACTCGCGCCTGCAGTTCCGGCAAATGATCCGCTACCGCCGAATCCATTGCCGCTTGTATTTTTGAATTGAGGGTGGTATAGACATTGAGTCCGTCTTCATAAACATCCACACCCAGGGAATCCCCGATGGCATTAAGTTTCTGCCGTATGTATTCCGTGAAGTATGGCGCAATTTTGCCCTGCTGCTCGAACTCGTTTACGACCAGCGGCAGCTTGGAGAGACTATCATATTGGGCCTGGGTTAAGTCGCCAACCACCAGCATATTGTGAAGAACCAGGTTTCTACGCACCAGGGAACGATCCGGATGAAGAATGGGAGAATAAGCGGCCGGCGATTTGAGGAGCGGAATGAGCGTGGCACTTTCTTCAATGGTTAGCTGGGATGCATCTTTATCAAAATACTTTTTGGCGGCTGCTTCAATTCCATAGACGCCGTGGCCAAAATAGGCCACGTTGAGATACATCTCCAGTATCTCTTCCTTGGAATACGTCCTTTCTATCTGCAAAGCCGTCAGAATTTCACGAACTTTTCGGCTGATCGTTCTTTCAAACGAAAAATAGAGATTTCTTGCCAACTGCATGGTAATTGTGCTGAATCCCTGGCGAAAACTGAGGGAGGTGAGGTCCACTATCACCACTTTGGGAATACGGTGTACATCAATACCCCAGTGCTGATAAAACCGGCGATCTTCGGTGGATAAGAGCGCCTGAATTGTGTAATCGGGGATCTTTTCAATTGGAATGTACACACGGTTGAAGCGGAAAAGCTCATGTATTATTTCGCCATCTTCGGAATAGATGCGGGTTACCAGCGCCGGATCGATGTTTTCCAGCTTTGTCAGCGAAGGCAAACCGCTGATCAAGTAGATAAAATAGACAGCGAATAAAATGAGAAGCACCCCTCCTGATGCGAGTTTCGGGTGTGCCTGCATTTTTCCCCAGACATTTCTAAATCGCGCTTTTGCGACCGGCTTAAATCCTGAATTTGCGTTCGGATTCGGTCTTTCTTCTTCGGTCATATGTCACTGCTTTTTGTTTGGAACTTGTTATTTTAATTAAGATTTAATTAGAGCAATGAAAAATAGAAAGTTCACCTTTTTAATGCAAGCTGTTTTTGCTACCGCTCGCTCAACGGATTTTTTTCCACTTGGAAAGAAAAGCAAAGTTCCTGTATATTTAAATTTGTTAACGTAGAAAGATATTTGAACCATGCGCATAAAAAAGATAACGCTCTTATTATTTATCTCCCTGTTTCTTGGAAGCTGCGCCTCCACTGCCAAATTAGCCAAGACACCAAAAGAGAACCGGGATCCGGCTTCCGACGAAAAGGCATACAATTACTTCCTGAATGGCGCCCTTTACGATTTTGAAGACCAGTACGAAAAAGGCTTGATAGAATATTACCAGGCGCTGCTTTACGATTCAACCTCAGCCCAGATCCACAAGGCCATTGGCCGCGACCTGATGCGGCTTCAGCAGTATGAAAGCGCGGTGAAATATCTAAAAAAGGCTTATGTCTACGATCCCACGGACCGGGAAATTTTGAATTACCTGGGTGAATCTTACTATAATTTGAAAGATTTCCAGCAATCGCTTGGCTATTATGAAAAGTTGTTCAAGGTAGATCCTTACAGTAGTTCCGTGCAAAACAATCTGATCTTTCTTTACACCAATCTAAAACTAAACGACAGGTTATTGGCTTTTTATAAGAAATTAGTCGAATACTATCCCGGGGATACCGAACGGGCTCTGCAATACGCAATGGCGAATGTTAAAAACAAAAATTTTGACGAGGCACAGCGCGTTCTGGAAAACATTGTAGGCGAAGATTCCACCCAGCTAAATGCAATGTTCGTGCTTGGAACCCTGTTCGAGGTCAAGAAGGACACCGCACAGGCGATTAAAATTTATCATAGGATATTATCAGAAAATCCGGATTACGAAGACGCGCTTTCCAATCTTTACCGTATTTACAGATCGGAAAAGAACTGGAATGGCGTAGACCAAACATACCAGCCGCTTGTCGCCATGGACAGCAGCAATTCCCAGGCGCGGGTCATTTTGGCGGAATCCTACTATTACCAGGAGAAATACGACTCTGCAAAAGCAGTTCTGGAACCGGTGTTGAAAGACAATGATTTCCGCCCCGCCGCGCTGGAGCTGCTGGGACGAATTGCCTTTGAGGAGGCGTTGTTCGACCAGGCGGAGAACTACTTCACGCTTCTTACCCAGGAGAATCCGCGCAATCGCTATGGCTGGATTTTTCTGGCGGTTATTTACAATCGCGAAAAAAAATACCAGAATAGTATCGACGTGTTGCAGAGGGCGCTGACCATACACTCCAACGACCCCGATCTACTGGGCATGTACGGTTCCACCTTGTCGGAAGCCGGAAGAGAACAGCAGGCGCTCGAACCGTTGGAAAAGGCCGTCAAGCTCGACCCAAATTCTACCAACAATATCGCCTCGCTGGCAGCCTTGTACGACAAGCTCAAGATGTGGAACAAATCCGATTCACTGTATGAAATTGCTCTGAAACAAGATCCGGACAATGCGCTCTTGTTGAATAACTACAGCTACTCTCTAACCGACCGGGGAATCGATCTCGAAAAAGCAAAACAGATGGTGGAGAAGGCACTAAGCATCGATCCTGACAACGGCGCTTACCTGGACACCATCGGCTGGATTTATTATAACCTGGGCCAATACAAAGAGGCACTCAGCTTTATTCAAAAAGCATTAAACGCCCGTGAGGACAGCGCGGAAGTAATCGAACACATGGGGGACGTGTATTACAAGCTGGGGCAGCCGGATGAAGCACGCAAATATTGGGAACAAGCCATAGAAAAAGATCCCCAAAATAGTGAACTGAAAGAAAAAATCCGCAATTTATGAGACGACTGGCCTGGCCGATTTTCATTACAATCCTCGTATTATTGCTGGGCTGCGCGCCATCCGTATTGCGCCAACCCGCCAGTCTGCAATTAACTACGCTTTCCGAATGGCCGGAGGTTTATCTACAAAATTTCCATTCGCTGCACACCCTGCAAAGCACCGCACGGATCACCGTGGAAAGCCCGGAGATGGCGACGAATTTCACCGCGCAATTAATTTATGCTGCGCCAGACACTTTTTTTCTTTCTGCAGAGGGGCCGCTGGGATTGGATATCGGGAAGATATTCATAGGACGCAACCGATTCATCGTTTACAATCAGTTCAACAACCAGTTCTTTTCCGGTTCTCTGGACGATAATTATTACAGCACATTTCTACAAACGGATTTAACGTTCAGGCAAATCAAAAATGCATTGGTGGGTTTTGTCCCGTTGCCGGAGGATTTGAAGCTTGTGGACAGCAAGCATGGCGTTTTTTCGGCAGCCGTTAATGAAAACAAGTGGCGTTTCGAAGTGGAGCCGCAAACCGGCATTCTCCAAAAATTTGAGATTGTAAACAACGGGCAGGTAACGATGCGCCAGGAGTTCAAAAATTATCGTTTTGTGAACCGGATTCTTCTGCCTGGCCTGATCCGGGTGATTCTGCCGCTTCGCAAAGAAATGGTTGCTATTTTTCATAAAAATTTCAAAATTAACGAGCAATTGAATCCCGATGTTTATCATATAGAAATCGGGCCAAAAGTTAAACAACTGATTATAAGCGGGTAGCCACTATTATGGATGTTTCGATTGTTGTTCCAGCCTATAATGAAAAAGAGTCTTTTCCCGAATTAATTTTACAGATCGAGGAAACCTTGCTGCCGCTGCATTTGGAATATGAGGTCATCATTGTGGACGATGGCAGCAACGACGGCAGCATGGAAATGCTGCGGTCTCTGAAAGAGCAGTTCAAACCGCTCAAGGTTATCAGTTTCAGGAAAAATCATGGCAAAAGCGCCGCGCTGTCGGAAGGTTTTACGCTGGCGCAGGGGAAGTATGTCATTACAATGGATGCCGACTTGCAGGATGATCCACATGAGATTCCCAAGCTCATCACGAAGCTGGAAGAGGGCTACGACCTGGTTTCCGGCTGGAAGAAGAAACGCTACGATCCGCTCTCGAAGACAATACCGTCCCGCTTTTTCAATTTTGTTACTTCACGCCTGACCGGTATTCGCATTCACGATTTCAACTGCGGCTTGAAGGCTTACCGGCAGGACGTTGTGAACGATTTGCAGGTTTATGGGGAGCTGCACCGTTTCCTGCCGGTCCTGGCCCATTGGGATGGCTACCGGGTGGGCGAACAGGTGGTCAAGCACCATCCCCGAAAATACGGCAAGACAAAGTTCGGTATCTCCCGTTTCTTCAACGGCTTCTTCGATTTGCTGACGGTTCTTTTTATCACCCGGTACAAAACCACACCGTTGCATATCTTTGGCATGATGGGACTTTTTTCCATGCTGATCGGTCTTGTAATCGAGCTTTACCTGACCGTTGGCTGGTTCTTTGGCGAACGGATACGGAACCGGCCACTGTTCTTTCTGGGCATTCTGGCAATCATAGTGGGGGTGCAGTTTATCTTTTTCGGGCTGCTTGGAGAGATGATTTCAGCAAATTTCGCGGAGCGAACCCAATATACGATCAAAGAGAGAATCGAATAACATCAACCGGCGAACTTACTTCTTTACTCAGGACCGCGTTTGGTATTTCCGGACTCTTGCATTTTCACGATAAACAATTTCTTTAGACGACCAGACCTCCGGAGTCGTTTGCAGTTAAATCATGGAAAAGAAATATTCAAAATACAGTGTCATCGTTCCTTCTTTTAACAGGGAAGACGAAATCCGGGAATTGCTGGAATCCTTTGTTCATCTGGATTTCTCCCCCGACCGCCTGGAGTTGCTCATCGCCGACGACGGCTCCACCGACAACACCAGGGAGGTGGTCGAATCTTTTCGCGATAAGCTTACTTTCCCGCTGCAATTTTATCACCAGCAAAACAAAGGTCCCGGCGCTGCGCGCAATATGGGCATGGAGAAAGCTGCCGGCGATTTCTTTATCTTCATCGACAGCGACTGTACCGTGCATCCCAAATGGCTCGCCGCCATCGATCGGGAATTACACACCCAGCAGGCCGAGGCGTTCGGCGGACGGGACAGCTTCCGTGAGGATTTTCCGCCGCTGTTGAAAGCCATCAATTACTCCATGACATCGTTTATTACCACCGGCGGGCTGCGGGGCCGCAAAGGGAAGAAGCTGGCCAAATTTTATCCCCGCAGTTTTAATATGGGACTGTCCCGGCAGCTTTACCGGAAAATCGGGGGATTTGGCTCGCTGCGCCACGGGCAGGATATCGAATACAGCAATCGTATTATCAAAAGCGGAGAGCGGGTGATTTACATCGATGATGCAGTTGTTTACCATAAGCGGCGCACCGGCATCAGGAAATTTTTCCGGCAGGTTTTCAACTGGGGGGTAGCCCGCATCAACCTTTACAAAATCGACAAAGCCATGCTGGAACCGCTGCACGCTGCCCCGGCTTTTGCCACACTTTTCCTGATTCTATTGATTCTGTTCAGTCTCCTTTCCGGTTCCGTCTGGACCGTTTCCCGCTGGCTTTTTCTTTTGGGAGTGCTGGTGCTGGCCTTTTCCGCCATCCATGCCGGTCTGGAATACAAAAACTGGCGGATGCTCTATCTGGTCCCGCTCATCATGCCCATTCAGATAATCGGCTACGGCCTGGGTTTCCTTTCCGCCTTTTTCTACCGGGTAGTCCTTGGGCTCCCTGAATTCACCGGCTTTCGAAAGCGCTATTATCAATAAAGCGGCTACTGTTTACTCCGCATTTCGCGAAAAATTCATTCACTCTTTAAAGACTCTTTATTATATTGGCGGGGCGGATAAATAATATGCAGGAGTTTAATTATGACCAAGATAATTGATCCGGGATTATTTGTAACATCTTCATCCGGCCTGATTTCCCAGAAGAAGCAATTTAATGATCCTTACCTGGATTTAACGGTGGGCAAAATATATCGCATTAAATCCAGTGGACGGCTGGATTTCGGCGGCAGCGAATATCAACCGGGAAATGTGGAGCCGGTATTTCCGGTAAAAAGGACACCCGAAGATTCCTACGGCTGGTGGGAGATGCACGAAGGTTATTTTCTCATTCAATTTAACGAGACCATCGATCTGCCGGAAGCACAGATCGGTATTTTGCAGGCGCATCCTCATCTGCTTTCCACCGGTTGTCTTCATCCAACCCTGACCGTGCATAAGATCGATAAGGATTTCAGAATCCCACTCTGGGTTCCGAAAATCGGTGTACAGATTAAAGAGAATGCCCGGCTGTCTCAATTGCTGGTGATTGCGTTCTAAGCCCAAAAACGATTTCTACGCCAGCAGGTAATTAGCTGCTATCTTTCATTGTCATTAAAATTAATCGCACCGTTAATCGGGAAAAAAACTTATAAAACCGGAGACCCGAATATGCAAGAATCTGTTACTACACAGCAACCTCAGGAAGCCATTATTTTGCAGCAAATCCAGCAAATCAGCCTCAACATGAACGGCTGGCTTAAGTTTCTGGGAATTATGATGATCATCAGCGGGGCACTCACCGCCATCAGTATCGTCGGGATTCTTATTGCCTGGCTGCCTATCTGGTTGGGGGTCCTGCTTATACAAGCCGGGGGCCGGGCCTCGAATGCACAGTTCACCAACAATCCGCAGGAACTGGTGGTCATGATGGACAAGCTGCGGCTATTTTTTGTCATTCTTGGAATTCTGATTATAATAGAAATAGCGTTTATTGTGGTGGGCATCTTTACCTTTGGCAGCATTCTTTCACGCGTGATGCAGGACGTGCCGCAGTTTTAGTGTAGGCCAACGCCGCAGGAATTCGAATATTCCGGTGCATTTCAGAAGATATCTGGCACTGTGTTACAACAGATTACTGGCTAATTCAGCTAAAACTGACCGCTCGCCTTTCTCTAATGTGATATGGGCATAAATCGATTGTCCCTTCATGCGGTCGATTAAATAAGTCAATCCGTTGGACTGGGCATCCAGGTAGGGCGTGTCGATCTGATAGGGATCGCCGGTAAAAATGATCTTGGTTCCTTCCCCGGCGCGGGTAATAATAGTTTTCACCTCGTGTGGCGTAAGGTTTTGCGCCTCATCCACAATGAAAAAAATTCGCTCCAGGCTTCTACCGCGAATATATGCCAGCGGCGAGATAAACAGCTTCTGCTGCTCCAACATGTCGGTAATCCGGCTGTAAGCTTTATCGGTCTCGTGGAACTGGTTTTTGATGACATTCAGATTATCGTATAGCGGCTGCATGTAAGGATCCAGCTTGGCCTCCAGGTTGCCGGGCAGGTAGCCCAGGTCACGATTTGACAGTGGTATGATGGGCCTGGCCAAATAGATTTGCTGAAACTTGCTCCTCACTTCCAGGGCGGCAGCCAGCGCCACCAATGTTTTGCCGGTGCCCGCCTTCCCGGAAAGAGAAACCAGCATCACATTGGGATTCATCAACGCATGAAGCGCGAAGGTCTGTTCGGCATTGCGGGGATTAATGCCGTAGGCGCCGCGTTTTTCCACCCGCTGGATTTGTTTTAGCTCCGGATCATAATAGGCCAGGACGGATTTCTGCTGATTCTTCAGTATCAGATATTCACTGGGGAGAACATCGTTCAGGCCACAATCGACGGGGTCAATAACGCCTTCCGGGCGATAGAGCTGATCAATAAGATCAGATGGGAAATCCAGAACCGTGCGCTTGCCGGTATAAAGTTTTTCAATGTCCTGAATGCGATCGGTGTAATAATCCTGTGCTTTTATTCCCAACGATTTTGCTTTGAGCCGCAGATTCACATCTTTGGAAACGAATATGACCTCCCGGTCACCGGCGGTCTTCGTTAAATACATCGCCACGCTGAGAATGCGGTGGTCATTGTTCATCTCACTGAAGCTCTGTTCCAATTCCTCCTCGTGCTGGTGGTTGGTCACAATCCTGATCTTGCCCTTTCCGATTCCCAGCGAAACGCCGTCCGCCACCAGTTTATCGCCTGCCAATCCATCCAGGATGCGAATGAATTCGCGGGCATTGAAATGGATCTGATCCTGCCCCCGCTTGAAATTATCTATTTCCTCCAGAACGGTGATGGGAATGACGATATCATGCTTCTCAAAACTGTGGATACAATTGTAATCGTGCAGGATAACATTGGTGTCCAGAACAAAGATCTTCTTTTTCATCTTCACCGGGATTTTGACAGGATTAACAGGACCAGCGGGATTCAATAGGATTTTTCAAACTCCAATTTATAGATTTGGGTTTACCCGGAAACGCTCTTGCTGTTTGCATCATTCCGCACATGCTATTCAATCGTCGAAAGCAAGTTCCGCTTTGGCCATTTTCATAACAACATCTTTAAGGATTTATTTGTACCATAAGAATGGATAAACAGGATATTTCCTCATCCTGTCATCATGTTAATCCTGTCAAAGCTTTTTATGGTTCGATATGTGCCTTCCTGGCTGCCAGCTATCATCCGATTTGGCAAATATAAAATCACAGAATCTTTAACCGGATTTCACCGTCAAAGATTCAACTTTTTTTTCTCGCTAATGCGATTCATATCCTTTAAGTCCGCCTTTGGGGACGATTAATACAAAGTTTTTCGGCGCAATCTCGAATTCCCGGTCATCTGCAACAAACGATACTTTGCCTTTCTTATGGTGCAGTTCCACCCCGGTTTTGTCCAGGGTATTCATTACAACCTCTTTCCAGTAGGGCCAGTCCTCTTCGGCAATTTCCTTTACCTTCCCGTGGGCGTACTGGTGTGGATCGAGTTTTTGATACGGATCGAAAAACAGCAGGTTGCCGCGCGATGCGCCGCCCAAAAGCTTGGTACCGCGGTATGGCCGGTTCTGCACCCGCAGTTTCCCGGTGCTATCGAAATACATTCCGCCAAAGAAGAAATCGCCGCCCATTAGCGACTCGCCGGCATATTTGCTGGCGCTGCCCAAAATATGCACCCGCAAATCCTGGCAGCGCGGATCGTTTACTGAATTGGTCCAGGCGCGGTCCACAATATTGCCCAGGATGAAAACCTCGCCTCCTTTGCTGGCGTACCCGCACACTTTTCCAGCATTTCCAAACACGTGCAGATGTCCGTGGTGCATCCCCATGGCGCAGAAATTCTGGGCATTTCCGTGCAGGCGAATCGTGCCGCCCTGCATGAAGGCTCCGAAATATTCGCCCGGCGTGCCGTAAACATCCATCACCACATCGTCTGTGCTGGAACTGCCCATTACGGCGGTTGAAATCAGCCGTTGTCCGTTCACTCGATAAAGAACAAAATTGCGCCAGCCATGCGCGTAAGCTTTCGCCAGAAGCAGTGCCTGGCTCTTTTCCGGATCGATTCCTTCCGGCGTGAAGCCGGTGGCATCGATGAGAAGAATTTGCTGCCTATCTCCGGACGGTTTATTAATCTCCGGTTGGGCAGCGGTGATTTTCACCCACCGCCCGGAATCAAGATCCGACAGCCGATCAAAATACTCATACAGCATTGTCCTGGCGATATCGAGCAGCGAGCCTTTCGCCTTTTCCCCGGTGTCCATGCTGCGCAGGTGATCGACAAAATAGGTTAAAATATCAACCACGACATCTGCACATTCTGCGGCAAGCTCACTTTTTTCCCGGAAGAGTTTGGTGCTTTGATCTGCGATTTCATTCAACGCCCAGCGGTAAGTATTAAAGTCCCAGCCGGGTAAGTTTTCCCTGATCCACATTTGCAGCACCCGGCTAACGCCGGCTGCCGATTCCGCCATGTTCTCCGCCGATCTTAATTCGGTAAATTGATCGGAGATATGTGACCGCAATTCCGCGACACCATCCGGTTCCTGCAGCCGGCTGCGGCTCATGCTGTAGTGCCGGCCGTAATCCGCGGTCTCTATCTGCTGCCCGTAACGGTCAATCAATTCATAACTGGTGACCCGGCTCTTTTCATCGTAGTGAAAACGGCTGATCATCCCGTTGCTCACCAGCACCTCGTCCGGTGCTGCGCCATCGATCAGCCCTTCCCGGTCCAGCAATTGCAGCATCTGCTGGACAGCCTGCTCCTCGGAGGCGATCATGCTAAAGGCACGCTCCCGCCCGCCGTGTTTGTCCACCCAGAAAGCTGTTGTGCTGGGCCGCAGGTCGGCGGGATCTTTCAGGTCAACCCGTTCCGTCACATTTTTAGCCGGCACCTGCCGCAGGCAGAGATACTGGTAGGGACCGTCGGGGGAGCTGGTAAACTCCACCCGCTGCACCTCCTCCAGGTGATGCCGGATTTCGGGCGGCATCAGTGCCAGGTCGTCGCCGGTGGTTGGCGAAAAACTTTCAAACAGCGCCCAGTCCGGATATTCCAATTCCTCGGCAAGTAGGTGAAATTTCAGAGAAGCCACCTCGGTGTCGGTAGTTGCCAGCGGCGGAAGACCAAATTGCTCCACTCGCTGTTTCAGTGTTTCATAATTGGTGGTCTCGCCGTTGTGAGTCAGGGCGGTGTGCAGCTTCCCAAACGGATGCGCATTCATCTGTTCCACAATCGAGCCGGTTGCCAGCCGCACATGGATGATATTATTGGGCGAGGCCGGTGTTTCCCACGGAATTTCCCGCCCGGCGGTTTTCCACAGCGCGAAATTTTTCCCGCAGGACATCACAGCCGCTACTTTCCGCAGGCGGGAATTGTATTTTTCCTTGTGCTGGGTGTATGGAAATTTCTGTGCAAAATCCCGCAGCAGGAACAGGAAACTTTCTCCGTAAACTTCAATATTCTCAATCGCAAGCGGATTGTTCGAGGTGAGAACAGAGAAATATTCCCTGAAAGCTTTGCTCTGCTTCACAAATTCCTGCCAGTGTGCGGAACCGGCCTCCCACACATATAAAATTTGGGTGAATACCACCGAATGATTGAATACAAACAGGTCTTCGGCTTTATTCATAAAATCCTGCTGTTCACGGTAATTGTGGGACTTCACATCCGGGAAATACTCACGAATGTAAGTGAAGCGCGGAGAAAGCAGGATTTCCTTTTCAATGAACTCCAGCAAAACACGCGGTTTTACCCGCACAAAAAAGCGGAAAATATCCCCGGGATCGGTATTGGTGTTCCCAAACTCCCGGTAGTCCATCTCAGCTCCCTGCCGGTCTGTTTTGTAAGTTTCCCGGTTCTTGGCAGTATCTGTTTCACCGGCGAACTCGAAATACGGCTCCAGAAAGACCTTGCGGATCTTTGCCGCCAATTTCATGCGGTAGGCCAACAGTTCGCCGCGTGCCTTTTGCCGGAATTCCGTTTCACTAATACCGCCATTATCCGCTCCGCGCAGCCGCTCTTCCATTTCCTGCTGCAACATGCCTTTCACCATAAAGCGATAGGCGTAGTGATGCGGATATTCCGGGAAACAGAGCGTTTTTGCCACTCCCACGCCGTCCATACCGCGGTTTTTCATGGCAGCCAGGGTCTTATCCAGAATATAACTTGGGATTGGATCTGTGCCGATAATCGCGGCCACACCGCAGTTGGTTTGCCCGGTTGCGTGCGCCGGCTCCGCGACGCGCTCCCGGCGCTGCTGCAGAAATTCCCGCCGCTGGCGAATGCGAAAATCCACCCGCTCCTTAAGGCCCAGCCACTGGATTTTGTCGAAGCGGCCACGCAGCTCCCGAATATCCCGGAAACCCAGCGCTGCCAGCGAACGGATCACCTGCATCTGCATGATCAGGAAAGCGTTCACCATTTGCCGGGTGTTTAACTCCACATCTCTTAGTTTCTGCATAATCAGATTACTGGTGGCAATGCCGCGCGAGCAGCCGTCGTGGCAATTGCGGTTGCGGTCGCAGCCGATGGCAACCAGCGGCGCCGTTCCCCAGACCACCCCGTCAGCGCCCAGCGCTACTGCTTTTATCACATCTTCGTATGTCCGGATGCCGCCGCTCACAAAAAATTTGACGTAATTGCGCAGTCCGTCCTGCACCAGCCGGTTGTGGATCAGCGGGATGGCGTACTCGATGTGCATTCCCATTTGTCCCTTGATAATGTTTGGAGAAGCACCGGTGCCGCCGCGCGGCCCATCCAGCCACATTTCGATTCGCATCCCGTATTTTTTAGCGTAATCGGAGAGCATTTTGCCCAGCTCGAGCGTATTCTCCCGGATCTCCGCTGCCTTGTCCTTTAGAATTTCCTCGGTGTTATCTTTGGCGATTCGGCCCAGCCCGGCAGCGATAAATTCGATGTCCACTGAAGGCGAAACTTTTACCGAGATCACCGCCTGCGGATTAATCATACGTACGATATCCACAAACGCCTTCACATCCTCGATGGAGTAGCAGTTGTGGAACGGGAATGGCGAAATGATGCTGGTGTAGGAGTAGCCGATCACCTCTTCGCATAATCGCAAAATATGTTCGAATTCGATGGGATCGATTCTTCGATCTTCGTTCAGCTCGTGGGCGCGCTGCTGCAACTGCCACAGCCACGATTTCAATTCGGGGAAAATCTCATTATCGTCCTGCGCCCGCAGCAGGTCCGGATAAGACGACTTGGCCACTTCGTGCAGCGGGTGGTCGGAGTCCTTTTCAAATTTTTCGATCTTTTGCACCAGCGACTGGATCTTCTCGTTGTTCAGGTATTCCAGCCCCTGGATGCCGCGCAGGTAGGAAACCAGCTTGTTCACCTTCTGCGCCAGGATGTGCCCGCCAATTCCCATTTTTGCGCCCTGGCTGTAGGCGATAACCACCCTCCGGGCCTTCTTGATGGTTTCTTTGGTCACACCGAAAAGGCCGGTTTTCAACTCGGTGGAAACATATTTTTCGTCATTCTCATTCACCACTTCGTAAAACAGGAATTTCTGCAGATCAGGATATTGCTGCAAAGTTTGGTAAATATTGGGGTGAGAATCAGATGTGATCCCGTTTTCCCGGAAAATGTTTTTCATCTCCCGGACGGAGTAGTGGCGGTTATGAGTAAATAAATTCTTTACGGCCTGGATTTCCGGCTCGGTAAAGAAAATCGGTTCGCCCTTGCGATTCAGGAAAAACGCAGTGGGGTAACCGCCTTCGCCGGTATCGTACTGAATTCCCAGCTCGCGGGAAGCAATCACATGCGCCTGCCAGGTGTCCAGCCCCACCGAACCTACCGATTTCCCGCCGAACATCCACGGGGCGCGAAGAATCAAATCTTTGTCCAGCGAAACAGCGGTGCTCACCCGGTCAAGCTCGGAATCGGAAATCAGATCGGGATCGCGCTGGTAAAGAATCTTCATTACATCGAAACCGTCGCCCAGCAGGCCGGTACTTTTAACTCCCTTCAAATAAAACATGGCCGGATCGCCTTTCGCCATGCGTCCGATGGTCTCAATCAGCGTGCCCGGCCACACGTGATCGCGGTTGTACACCGTCTGGTTGATCTCGCCCAATTCATAAAAATGGTGGGGAGAGCGCAAATCCACTACCCGGCTTTTCAATTCGCTGTAGCGGGGAGAAGCATCTGGCGGCAGCGCTTCTTCTTCGATGAGCCTGCCGTTCAGTTGTTGGTAAACAGCAATCTTGTCTTCCTTTTCAAAAACATTTTTCTGGATGCGGTCTTCCAGCTCGTAGAAGTCGATCAGGCGCCCTTCTTCGCCCACCGTCTTTTTCAAATCCTTGAATCCCGCCGCTCCCAGCACCTCCAGGATCTGGATTTTACGGGATTCCATCTGGTTGTTGAGCCGTTTCACCGCCCAATCGATATCCAGGTTCATCAGCTTTTCGGTGGTGGTCTTTTCTTCTATGATAGCGCGGTAAGCATATGGATCGAGTGCCAGCAGCGCGGCAAAACCGATGAAAGTGGCTTCCGCACCACGCTGGATAGTCTTCTGGCTGTCCGATGCCAGCCGGATTCCACCGGAAGCAATAATGGCAACCTCGTGCCGCCGGTCGCTGCCGAGCAGGAAGTGATGAACCGCCCGCACCGCCTGGGAGGTCACGAAATAGTTGTCATTGTTTCGCAGCCCATGAATATGCAGCACATCCACGCCGCACTTCAGGAACTTCTCGATCTTCTCCTGCAGATCGGGCAAAATTTCCATTCCGCCGATGATGTTGTGCTCGGAAACTTCCAAATAACCGCACAGGAGCGGCAGCCTTCCATCCAACGAGGAAACCGAATCCTTTATGAATTGAATGGTGCGCTGCATATCTTCGTGGTAAAGCACTTCGAACATGGGCATCTGCCACAGGTCGGTAAGCAACTCGCGGCTCACCCGCGGGTGCACCTGCAAATGATTGATCATCTCCTGGTCCACCCGCGGCACCACCACCAGCGGCAGGTTTTTATATTGTCCCTCCTCCACCAGGAAATCGTAATATTCCAGGAAGCGGTTAAAATCCATTGCTACCAGGGTTTTCTGCTTCTCCGCCACTTTGATGAATGCCAGCTCAACCCGTCCGTTGCTCTCCAGCGGCACCGCATTGAACAAGATGGGCGACATGAGTTTTATGGAAGGAAACGGCGGATTGTGCAGGTTGCCTTCCTGGTCGAATTTGCAGTAGCGGTGGCGGCGTCCCAGTTTTACCGACAATTCCTCGTCGGGATCGCCTTCGTGCAGCCGGTTCTGCGCCGGGCCTACGATGTGGAAGTGTGAGAAGCGCTCCGCGCCGAAGCCGATCCCCATGTGGCGGTCGCCCTGCCCCATTCCGGAAACCGGGATCTGCCCGGTGGAGGCTTCTTTATCGATTTCCATGAGAATATCTTCGGTCACGTAGATATCGGCCATTTCGGTAAGCTCCGGCGAGCGCTGAATAGTGGTTGTATCGCGCAAGTAGCTTTTTTTCGTCTCCCAGTATTTCTTTTCATCAAGATCGACCGCGTGCTCAATCAGGCCGTCCACATATTCCCGCTCCGCCTGCACAAGTTTGTTTTGCGGGCAATAGTTGATGCAGGCGTTGCACAAAGCGCAATTTTCATCGATAAGCTCCGGGATTTCGCGCGGCTGCCCGTGTCGGGCGCCGTAAGTGCATGCATTTTCGTGGGCACACATCCCGCAATGAATGCAGGTTTCAGGATCGATAAACAGCTTGGCATAAGCAAATCCGCGCGGGTAGGTAATCTTGATGCCGTGCTCCAGGTGGGAGCGCTCTTCCTTCTGTTCAGCCAGGGTGTGTTCTACATAAAGCGGGCTCTCCTTCATCACTTCCCAGAACCGCTCCACAAACTCCTTTTTTTCTTCTTTCTCCATTCCCAGGGCGAGCTGGAACCGCGTGTCCTGCTCGACGAGGTCGAACATTTTTGTGAGGGGGATGTTGGTGGGGCACACCCGGGTGCAGTTATCGCAGCGCGTGCAAACCAGGAATCCCAGCGCCTCTTCCCGCCCGATCTTCTTGCCCAATGCCAGGCGATTCGCCGTCTTGCGGCGCGTAATGGGCGTTGCCAGCCCAAGCAGTCCAAATACATCGCTGGTGGGACAAACCCGCTCGCAACTGTCGCATTCGGCGCAGGCCGAATTTATGGCAAGCAGTGGATGCCGGTCGGCCTGTATTCCGGGCGGAACAACTTTCGGCATCAGCGCCTTGCTCCCTTTCCACAACCACCGTCCAAGAGAATAGAAGGAGATTCCGTGTCCGTTCTTCATTCCGGAATGGATAATTTTTACGCCATTCTCCATGAACAGCGGGGTTGCTTTTTTGAACATCCGCAACGTCAATTTGCGGCCTGTAGGATTGATGTATTTGCACTGGTTTAACAAGCCGTTCGGGTCCAGTTCCTTTTTCAGGTTTTGCAGGTCGGCGACTTGCTGTGCCTGCCCGTTGCGGAGCATTCCTTTCAGGAACGGCAGATTCCAGATTCCGATTCCGTAAGCGCGGCCGCCAAAATGTAGTGCGGTTTGGGTCATGAACGGTACCAGGCCCAGGTAAAGCTTGTGCCGCAGTGTGCCGGTGTCGGCCAAGATAATGGTTTGCAACAGAGCTTCCCGGCTGTTCAGTATGTGGCCTTCGGTTTTCACGGGATTGCCGGTCCAGTAAGTGATAGCCGATTGTACGAAATCCATATAGTTATGAAATTTGTCCAGCGGGACGATGGTCTCGCTCACCAGCATCGAGGGACCGCGGGGCTTCATGGCCACCGGCATGTAGCGATGGTCCCACAACTTGTGAGCAACCGCCGGCGCCACCCGCCAGAAAGTCAGGTCGCGGTAGCGTTTTCGCTCGCTGCCGGAGCTGAACATGGGGTATCGCAGCGCTTTCTGGTAATCTTCTTTGGTATCGAATTCCAGGACAACCGTGTGCTGCAGGCCAGTAAGTTTTTCGTTTACATCCAGGTCCTGCCGCAGGCGGGTCATCCGCACCGCATCCCCGGATTCGACCGCCTCCTGCAGTTCCGTCTGCAGTTTTGCCTTTTCTACTTCATAAGTCGTGTGAATATAATTGGGATCAAAATAGATCACCGATGTCGGCCGGAGCTGCCACTCGTCGAGCAATTGGATGAATTGATGAACGGAATCGGCGCCGGTAAAAGAAAACGCGTAGGGTTTGGATACGTAGCTCAATGGGATGACTTTCAGCACGACACCGGCCACAATTCCAACCTGACCCTCGCTGCCGAACACTGTCGCAAAATTATCGTCAGTGGGCGTGAGAATTCTCCACTCTCCATCCGGCTGCATGAGAAAAACCGCTTCAACCGAATTCTTCACATGCCCGTATTTGAAGGCTCCGATTCCCAAACCGCCGGTTACAACCCAGCCGCACACCGTGCCGGAATTGGGATTGGTAATATCCTGCCGCAACCCGAATCCGCTTTCCCGCAGCGCATTCCGCAAATCGGCGAAAATAACGCCGGGACCGGCGACTACCCGGCTCTGTTTCGTATCTACCTTAAAAAAATCAAGGTAAGAAAGATCGAGAATGATTTCCTGGTTCATGGGAACGGAACCGCCAAACGGCCAGGTACCGGCTCCCCGAATGGTATATTTTATTTTCCTTTCGAATGCGAATCGGACAAACTTTTGGAGATCGGCCAGTGTGCCGGGACGTACTACGAACCGTGAGCGAATATTGAGCAATACTTTTTTGAGTCCGGAGGGAACAAACGCTGTGCCCGAATCGCCATGGTAAACTTCCTGCTGAACGGGATTCAGGGGAAAAATCGAAGAAGCTCCACTTAACAACTTCCGAAGCTCGGAACACAGGGGGTCGCGCTCAATTTGTTCTTTCGAGGCAAATTCTTGCGTGTATTTTTCAAGCAAAAGTCCAACGGCGGACTGTTGTGCTTTTATTCGCTTCTCTGCGCTCTTCGCCTGCAGAAAATCAAATTCTGTCTGAAAATTCGAAGCAATCATCCAAATCTTCCTTTGTTGGTCCGTTTCCTAATGTAGAAAATCCATATCGGCGCTAATTTACAGCAACTGAGCCACAATATTCAATTGGAAATCTTAAGATTTTTTCGGAGACATTTTGTATGTCGCCATCCGGTAGATCTAAAGATAAAAATTGCAGATTCATGCGCCATCCAAGAACACCCGAAACAAAACGACATTATCGGCAATAATCCTGAATAATTAAGAGATCCAATGCCGCCGGTCATTGGGCACCGGCAAAAATTTCCTACACATTGAGTTCCGATATCACCCGGCGTTTCTTTGAGCAACCAGAATCCCAGATTGACCAGGCGTAATGAAGAATATTTTAATTTTTAGAAGCCACTGCAGGAAGTTCGCTTGACTGTGACATCTTCTCTTGTTAATTTTAGGATGAATCTAAATCGGTTATAAATCGTTATAAAATAACATTATTTATAAATTCAAAATATTTAAGAGGAGGTGTTGTCATGGAAAACGGTAAGACTGCAGAATTCCTGAAAGGTTTACTCATTGGAGGCGTCATTGGGTCGGTAGTCGGAATTTTATATGCACCCAAGAGCGGGAAGGAAACCCGGGACGATCTTAACAAAAAGGCGGATGAACTGGTTGGAAAGGCCAGGGAGGAGTACGATTCGGCACTGGAAAAGAGCAAGAAAAGTTACGATGCTGCCATTGCCCGCCTGAAAGAACTTGAGGTTCTGGCAAAGAAAAAAGTGGAAGAAGTTGAGGAAAAAGTGGAGGAGCTGACAGAAAAAAGCAAGGAGACGGTAGAGGAAAGCCGCGGCCGTCTGAAAAAAGCTATTGATGCCGGAGTGGATGCTTTTAAGGAAGAGAAAACAGAAAAGAAGAAAAAAGCCTGATCGCCCGATCCCTAAAAGAGGAGAAAATTTTATGCTCTGGCAAATTAGTCTGCTCATCATCAGCATAGCATTCCTTATTCTTGTTGCTTTTGCCGTACCGTCTCTCCTTCAGATTCGCCGAACAACCAAAAGCCTGGAAATCACTTCCAAGACCTTGAATCAGAATCTGCCCGGGATTTTAACCAATATCGATGAGATCACCACCAATATTACCGATGTTACGCATTCGGTAAAATCGCAGGTGGAGGGGCTGTCGGGGGCCGTGCGTAAGATCCAGGAGATGATTGAAGACGTTGTCAACTTCGAGAAAACCCTGCGCACTGAAGTAGAGACGCCGGTGGTGGAAACATTGGGAACGCTGACCGCGGTGGTGAAGGGCATTCGCACATTTCTTGATGTGCTGCGTTCCAAATCATAGTTCAATTTTCATTTCCGGCGGAATGTCGACAGAGCAAGCCGGGATTACAATTTCAATAACCGGTGCTTTTTCATTCAAAGGAAAGCACCGGTTTTTTATCGGCGGCAAACGAAATTCGGTGCGACGAAAAGCATGTTCGATTTGCAGAATACAGAATTACGTATTCCACAATGGAACAAAATACAATCTCTATCGATGAAAATCCGTGGCTAAAGACGCAAAATTATTTTTTTCGGTTTCTGTTTTAAAACCCGGTTTTGTATATTTTGCCGCTATTTACTAAAGCAGAATGATAAGTAGTTATCATGATGAACACACACTTGCTAATCGAGAGTTATCTCATCGGCTGCCAGCAGTGGTACGGCTTCAGTTAATCGGCATCCCTGATCTATTATAATCCTAATTAATCAATTTTCATATTCTATAAGACTTTACAAGATTCACGAGGCGGCTCACACAGTCGCTGAGTCGTCCAAGAGTTCAAACGATAATATTATAAAGGAGAAGACATGGAACGCATTAGAGTTCTGATTATGGGGGCCGCCGGGCGGGACTTCCACAATTTCAATACATTTTTCCGTGATAACGAACAGTATGAGGTGGTCGCATTCACTGCCACACAAATTCCCAACATCGAAGGCCGCAAATATCCGGCAGAATTGGCCGGAAAGCTCTATCCGAAAGGCATTGACATTTACCCGGAGAGTGAGCTTGCCGATCTTATTAAGAAGTTCAAGGTTAACGAAGTTGTTTTCGCTTACAGCGATGTTCCATACGATTATGTGATGAGCAAATCGGCGCTGGTAAATGCGGCCGGTGCGGATTTCAAGGTCATGGGACCGGAACGAACCATGATCAAATCCACCAAGCCGGTTATTGCGGTATGCGCGGTTCGTACCGGAAGCGGGAAGAGCCAGACCACCCGGCGGGTGATCGATCTGCTTCATGCCGCCGGTAAAAAGGTGGTTGCCATTCGGCATCCTATGCCCTACGGCAACCTGGTTGAGCAGAAAGTTCAGCGCTTCGCGACCCTGCAGGATATGGACAAGCACAAATGCACAATCGAAGAACGGGAAGAATACGAACCGCATGTGGTCGCCGGTAATGTGATTTATTCCGGCGTGGATTACGAAGCCATTCTGCGCGAAGCGGAAAAAGAGGCTGACGTCATCGTGTGGGACGGCGGCAACAACGATCTTCCTTTCTACAAACCGGATCTTCACATCACCGTAGCGGATCCGCACCGGCCGGGCGACGAATTGTTCTACTATCCCGGCGAAGCCAACCTGCGGATGGCGGACGTTATTGTCATCAACAAAATGGACACCGCCGACAATGATGATGTTCGTGAAGTGCGCGAATCCATTTTCGAGGTCAATCCCGATGCCATGGTGGTGGAAGCTGCCTCGCCTATTTTTGTTGAGGACTACCACCTGATTAAGGGAAAGCGGGTCCTGGCTGTGGAAGATGGCCCCACGCTGACACATGGGGAAATGACCTACGGCGCGGCAATTGTAGCAGCAGAGAAATTCGGCAGCGCGGAGCTGGTCGATCCCCGGCCTTACACAGTGGGAACTATTACCGCCACTTATGAGAAATACCCGGACATCGGCACACTGCTGCCGGCAATGGGGTATGGCGATCAGCAGGTAAAAGACCTGGAAGAAACTATCAACCGCACAGATTGCGATGTTGTCATCATCGGGACGCCCATCGACCTGCGCAAGTTAATAAACATCAACAAGCCGGCGGTGCGCGTAACATACGAGTTGCAGGAAATCGGCAAACCCGATTTAACGGATGCGCTGAAGAAATTCCTGTAACAGTAAAAAGGGTGTAATTTCAATGCTGGAAACCTCCTCGCGAGGTTTTCAGCATTTTTCTTTTTTTATATGATTCTTTTATTCTCATTGCAAAACCATTAATTTAATTGACAATTATTTTTTGAGGTTAGCGATGCCATCCGGTAGAGACGGGAAAACGAGTCATGCAAAAACGATTGTGATCGCGCTGGGCGGAAATGCGATTAGCCAGCAGTTTGAAGAAGGGAATATTCATCAGCAATTTACCAATGTCCGCCAGAGCCTTTTGGGAGTAGTGGATTTGCTCGGCCAGGGATACAGGGTACTAATCTCTCACGGAAATGGGCCGCAAGCCGGCAACGCGCTGATCCGCGTGGAAGAGAGCCGCCACTTGGTTCCCATTCTGCCGCTGGGTATTATCGTTGCGGACACCGAAGGTGGCATGGGTTACATGATCGAGCAGTGCCTTCAGAATAAGATGCACGACCGCGGGCTCAAAAAGGACGTGGTAACCATCGTGACCCAGGTGCTGGTCGACCCCGACGATCCGTCCATCACCAATCCCACCAAGTTTGTGGGCCCTTTCTATAAGGAGGAACAGGTGCAGGCGATGAGCCAGCGTCCCGGTTGGGTGCTGAAAGAAGACCCGGGGCGCGGCTGGCGAAGAGTAGTTCCATCGCCCATTCCGATGGAGATTGTGGAAAAGAAGGTTATCCGGCTGTTAGTTGAAAATGATGTTGTGGTCATCGCCGCAGGCGGCGGGGGCATCCCGGTTTATGTCGATCATAAAAATGGCTGGCTGGAAGGAATCGACGCCGTAATTGACAAGGATTTGGCCTCGGCGGTTCTGGCGCGCGATGTGGGCGCGGAGGAATTGATGATCCTTACCGCGGTGGAGAAGGTGGCTTTGAATTATGGGAAACCGAACCAGGAATTTCTGGATAGAATTACCGTTGCCGAGGCAAAGAAGTATCTTGCGGAAAAGCATTTTCCGGCCGGCAGCATGGGCCCCAAAATCAGTGCCGCCATCGATTTTTTAGAAGGCGGCGGCGAACGGGTCATTATTACATCTATTGAGAAATCCGGAGATGCGGTGAAGGGGAAAGCCGGAACCATAATTGTTCCGTAAAAACTTAAACACAGATACCGAGATGGAAAACGTTATAACATTGTTGAATCCGGAGCCGAAAACGCCGGGTGGTTTTGTCAACAAAATGGTAGTGCAAAAATACGAATTTGTGATTATATCATAAAAATAAAGAGGTAATTCAATGAACATTCATGAATATCAGGCAAAAGAGATTTTGCGCCGCTACAATGTGGCGGTGCCGCGGGGAAAAGTAGCGTTCACACCGGAGGAAGCAGAAGCCAATGCGCGCGAATTGGGCGGCAGCGTTTTCGTGGTAAAAGCGCAAATCCACGCCGGCGGGCGGGGCAAAGCGGGCGGAGTAAAACTCGCCAAATCGCTGGCCGAGGTTAAACAATTCGCCGGCGAAATGTTGGGAATGAAGCTGGTGACGCACCAGACCGGACCGGAAGGAAAAGAAGTTCGCCGGGTTCTGATTGAGGAAGGAATTAACATCGCCCGCGAGCTTTACCTGGGAATTGTGCTGGACCGGGCGGTTTCCAAACTGGTATTCATGGCCTCAACCGAGGGCGGTGTGGAAATTGAAAAAATCGCCGCCGAAAAACCGGAAGCCATTCTCAAGGAATATGTCGATCCCAAAATCGGCTTGCAGCCGTTTCAGGCACGAAAAATCGCATTTGGCCTGGGGCTTGAAGGTGACCAGGTAAAGAGCGGCGTCAAGTTTATCATGAGCCTGTACAAAGCTTTCGTTGAAAGCGACGCCTCACTGGCCGAGATCAACCCGCTGGTGGTTACCGGCGAGGGACAGGTTCTGGCGCTGGACGCCAAAATGAATTTCGATGACAGCGCCATGTTCCGCCACCCGGAAATTCGCGAAATGCGGGACACATCCGAAGAAGATCCGCTGGAGGTGGAGGCATCCAAATACAAATTGAATTACATTAAGCTGGACGGGAACGTCGGGTGCATGGTAAACGGCGCCGGACTGGCAATGGCCACAATGGACATCATCAAATTAGCCGGCGGGATGCCCGCCAACTTCCTGGACGTGGGCGGCGGCGCCAACGTAGAGACAGTGCGGAACGGCTTCAAAATCATTCTCAGCGATCCTAATGTGAAAGCGGTGCTGATCAATATTTTCGGTGGAATCGTGCGTTGCGACCGGGTAGCGAAAGGCATCATCGAAGCCGCCCAATCGATTGAAATCAAGGTGCCGATGGTCATCCGGCTGGCCGGTACCAATGCGGAGGAAGCCGCCGAGTTGCTGCAAAAATCCGGAATGAACTTCGCGGTAGCGCAGACCCTGGAGGAAGCTTCATACAAAGTGGTTCACGCGTTGAAATAGCGCAAAGGCACTTTTTCCGAAACGATGAAACTAATAGATTTGAAATCATTTAAACGCATTGGAAGATAAAGGAGAAAAAATGAGCATCTTAGTGGATAAAACCTCGCGGGTGATGGTGCAGGGAATCACCGGAAAAGAAGGCTCTTTCCATTCCGGGCAGATGATGGAATATGGCACCAACATTGTCGCTGGTGTCACTCCCGGGAAAGGCGGCCAGAAATTCGAGGATCGCGTTCCGGTTTACGACACGGTGAAGGAAGCAGTAGCTGAAACCGGCGCGAATGTCTCCATTATATTCGTTCCGCCGGCTTTCGCCGCCGATGCCGTTTACGAAGCCGCAGACGCCGGTATCGAAACCGTGGTTTGCATCAGCGAAGGTATCCCGGCGCTGGACATGCTAAAGGTATACAACTACCTGGATTCCACAAGCACAAGAATGATTGGCCCCAATTGTCCGGGCATCATTTCACCGGGCCGGTGCAAAGTTGGAATTATGCCGGGCTTTATCCATCGCGAGGGAACGGTAGGCGTGATCAGCCGCAGCGGTACGCTGACTTACGAAGCGGTGGACCAGGTTACCCGGCTGGGGCTGGGGCAATCCACCTGCATCGGGATTGGCGGCGACCCGGTGATTGGCACCCGTTTTATCGATGCCCTTAAACTTTTCAAGGAAGATGACGACACCGAATTAGTGGTGCTGATCGGCGAAATTGGGGGAACCGCCGAAGAGGAAGCAGCGGAGTGGATCAAAAAGAACCTCAATAAACCCGTGGTTGCTTTCATTGCCGGTCAAACGGCGCCTCCGGGACGCCGGATGGGCCATGCCGGCGCCATTATCAGCGGCGGCAAAGGAACCGCTGCGGAGAAGATGCGGGCGCTGGAAAATGCAGGCATCACGGTGTGCAAAAGTCCGGCACAAATCGGGAATACGGTGGCCGATATTTTAAAAAATGCATAGTTTAAGCTTGGCCGCTATGGTTATATTTTGCTACTCTTTTTTCAAAGAGGTGGAGGATTTTAATGGAAGATGTAACAGTTCAACGTTTAAAGAAGGAGCTGACGCAGAAAACAGAAGAGAAATTGCGTCGCTCGGACATGCTGGTCATCTACCAGAAATGGTGCAAGGCATGTGGCATTTGCTACGATTTGTGTCCGCAAGGCACTCTCGGCGCAGATAATGAAGCGAAAGTATATATTCTGTATCCTGAAACCTGCACCGGCTGCAAAATTTGCGAGTTGCATTGCCCGGATTTTGCCATCATGGTAACCGGCGATCCGCGCAAAGCGCCCAAAGCGGGACAGGAGTAGCATTCAAAAAAGGAAATCATAATGAAAGAAGAAGTCCGTTTAATACAGGGGAATGAAGCGTGCTCGGAAGGCGCAATTGCCGGCGGATGCCGTTTTTTTGCCGGTTACCCCATCACCCCCTCTACTGAAATCGCAGAAAATTTGAGTGACAAACTCCCCCGCGTTGGCGGGAAATTTATCCAGATGGAAGATGAAATCGCCAGCATAGCCGCCATCATCGGCGCCAGCGCGGCCGGCGCCAAGGCAATGACCGCCACCAGCGGCCCGGGATTTTCCCTCATGCAGGAGGGCCTTGGTTTTGCGTGCATGGCAGAAATCCCGATTGTCATCGTCAACGTCATGCGCGGCGGCCCGAGTACCGGCCTGCCGACAAAATCTTCCCAGGCGGATGTAATGCAGGCACGCTGGGGAACACACGGCGATCATTTTCTTATCGCCCTGGCGCCGGAATCGGTGAAGGAAACATTTTATCTTACCATAAAAGCATTCAACCTGGCGGAGAAATACCGTGTGCCGGTTTTGCTTCTGATGGATGAAGCAATCGGGCATATGCGTGAAAAAGTTACGCTGCCGGCATATTCCGATTTGCTTTTGGAGCACAGGGTGACCCCCATCGTTCCGCCGGAGTGGTTCAAGCCGTACGAAATCACTACCGATTTCATTTCGCCCATGGCGCCTTTTGGCACCGGTTTCCGATATAATATTACCGGGCTTACCCACGACGAAATGGGATTCCCGACCAACAATGAGCATGAGATTACCCAGAAACTGGATAAACTCCGTGACAAGATTGTGCGCTCGACTTCCGAAATCGTCGACTACGAAACACTTTACACAGAGGACGCCAATACTCTTCTTATTGCCTACGGATCTGTCGCCCGCTCTGCCAAAGAAGCGGTTGAGTACCTCAGGGCGCACCGTCGTAAGGTCGGCTTATTCCGGCCCATCACCATTTGGCCATTCCCTGAAAAGGAGCTGGCGCGACTGATGAAACAGGTAGACCAAGTATTTGTAGCGGAGATGAATCAGGGTCAACTGATCGAGCAGATCAAAATGGTGGAGTGCTACCATAAAAAAATTATTGGGATTAATCGTTACGATGGGGAGATGATCACTCCCAATCAAATCATTAGCAGAATACGCGAGGCGAAATAAATGAAACAGCCGTTTGTTTTAAACTATTTGCGCGCCAAGAAAAAATTTCCACACGTATGGTGTCCGGGTTGTGGACACGGCGTAGTGATGGCATCGGTGATTCGGGCGATCGACAAATTACAGTACAATAAAGATGATATTGCGATGGTTAGCGGAATAGGATGTTCCAGCCGAATGACCGCTTATGTGGATTTCAACACTCTTCACACACTTCATGGCAGGGCCATTGCGTTTGCAACCGGAATCAAGCTGGCCAAACCGGAGCTCAAAGTAATCGTGATAACCGGAGACGGAGATGCTACGGCCATTGGAGGTAACCATTTTATTCATGCCGCCAGGCGCAATATCGATATGACCGTCATCCTGATGAACAATAACATTTACGGAATGACCGGTGGGCAAGTCTCACCCACCACACCTTACGGCGGTCGCGGCTCTACTGCGAAATCCGGAAATCCGGAACACCCGTTCGACATCTCGAACCTGGCAGTTGCAGCCGGGGCAAGTTATGTGGCCCGCACCACCGCCTACCATGTACCGGCAATGGACCGGTTGATTCAGCAGGCTTTGGAAAACAAAGGATTCTCTCTGGTTGAGGTATACTCTCAGTGTCCCACTTACGAAGGAAAGTGGAACAAACGAGGGGATGCGCCCAAAATGCTGAAATATTACAAGGAACATGCGGTGCCGGCAGCTTCCAAAGCGAAATTCACGCCGGAACAGTTGGAGGACAAGTTCTTTATAGGGGTGATTCACAACCAGCCAAAAGCCGAATTTACGGCCGAATATCAGAAGATTATTGAAAAACACCAAATTCAGCAACAGATGACCGAATTGAGCAAAGGCAATAATAAAAATGAACCAAAACAAGTCGAAGAACAATCCGTCAAAGAAAATTGAGATACGCCTGAGCGGCTCTGGCGGACAAGGACTGATTCTTGCCGGCGTCATTTTGGCCGAAGCGGCGGCAATTCAGGAAGGCAAGAATGCGGTACAGACCCAGAGCTACGGCCCGGAAGCACGCGGCGGTGCCAGCAAAAGCGAAGTGATTATCAGCAACCAGGAAATTTTATACCCCAAAACCACCCGGCTGGATTTCCTGTTGGCGCTCAACCAGGAATCGTGTGACAAATATTCACGCGACCTGAAAGAGGAAGGGTTGCTTCTGGCAGATTCTGATGCAGTGGAGCATCTTCCCCCGGTGAGGGTAGTGAAACTTCCACTGGTAAAAACCGCCCGTGAGAAAGTTGGCCGGGTAATGACCACCAATATCGTCTCATTAGGGGCGCTGGTGGGCATCAGCGGTGTGGTAAGCCGTAAAGCACTGAAAAACGCAGTTTTGGCGCGGGTGCCCAAAGGAACCGAAGGTCTGAATCTGAAAGCGCTGGAGCTCGGTTATAAGATGGCAGATGAAATAAAAGAACAAATGGAAGAAGATGATCGATGGAGGAAGAATTGAAGCAAAGGACACTCACTATCATAAAGCCTGAATGCGTCGCCGGCAAACACATCGGAGATATTATCGGGAGGATCGAAAAAGCCGGATTCGACATTTTAGGGATAAAAATGCTCAAACTAAAGAAGGAAGATGCGGAGCAATTTTACCTGGTTCACAAAGGAAAACCGTTTTACGAGGAGCTGGTGAACTACATGTCCGGCGGCAAGGTGGTGGTAATGATTCTGGAAAAAGAAAACTGCGTGACCGATTTCCGGGCTTTCATTGGCGCGACCAATCCGCAGGATGCCGCCGCAGGCACCATTCGGAAAGACTTTGGGACCAGCATTCAATTTAATTGTGTTCATGCCTCTGATAGTGTAGAAAATTCGGCCATCGAGATCAGTTTTTTCTTTTCGAACCGGGAGATAATTGAGTGTCTTTAGGACGCTCCAAATGAACCAGCGCACTTTTTAAGTAAAGAGAAATCAAGATAAATAAACCAGACAGGTTATGACATGGCGGATGAAGACAAAGTATTGGACATCGAGGTTTTGTCCAGGGAAGGCAGTCTTCCCATCGAGGAACCCGATCATGCCATAAAGAAAGTGGCGGTAATCGGTGCCGGCACTATGGGGCAGGGAATTTCGCAACTGGTTGCTTCCAAGGGTTTGGATGTCATTATTATAGAGAAGAACAAGGATGGCGCCAATCGCGCGGTTGAGGGAATCAGGCGCAGCATAGATAAAGAGATCGCCCGTTGGACAATGACATCCGGAGAGAAGAAGAATATTCTGAACCGGATTGTGCCCTCCTGGAAGCTGGAAGATGCGGCGATGGGCGACCTGGTAATCGAATCGGTTCCGGAAAACCTGGATTTGAAGCAGGATTTGTTCCGGAAACTGGACGAGATTTGCGATGAGACAACGATTTTTATCACCAACACCTCCACTTTGAGCATTACGGAAATTGCCACTATTACCGGTCGTGAAGATAAAATAATCGGAATGCACTTTCTGAACCCGGTGCCAAAGATACCGCTGGTGGAAATTATTCGCGGCCTAAAAACGTCCGACGATACTTTTGCAGCAACGCGCAAATTTGCCGAGATTCTTGACAAGACAGCGGTTGAAGTTTACGAATACCCGGGCTACATCACCACCCGCCTGATTATTCCGCTTATCAATGAGGCGCTCTTTGTCCTGATGGAAGGCATCGCCAGCGCGCAGGATATTGATACGGCCATGAAGCTGGGTTTCAACTTTAATATGGGACCGCTGGCTCTGGCTGATATGATCGGTTTGGACCAGTTGCTGAGAATGATGGAAGCACTGTTCAAAGAGTTGGGTGATTTGAAATACCGGCCTTGCCCCATGCTCAAAAAGCTGGTGCGCGCAGGCCACCTGGGAAGAAAAACCGGAAAAGGGGTTTTCGAATACCCCGAAGCGATGGCCGATTAACCGCAAGATCTGTGGGCAACAATTCAAGTCGGGTGGCAGAATTTCATACAAGATTTAATCCGCCGGTTCAAAATTTTTCTGATTTGTTCAAATCGGAAATCAAATTACAGGTAGTGGGAGCATGAAAATATTGGTCATAAATGCCGGAAGTTCATCAGTGAAATATCAATTGATGAATTCCGAAGACGGTCAGGTTCTGGCGAAAGGGCTGGTCGAACGGATCGGTCTTTCAGGTGCGGTTTTAACCCACAAATCGCTGGGTAAAAAAGAAGTAAAACTGAGCGGTGAGATTCTCGATCACAAGGCAGCAATTGAGTATGTGCTTGGAATTCTACTGAACAAAAATCATGGTGTGTTGAAAGATAAGGGAGAGATAGATGCGGTTGGACACCGTGTTGTTCATGGCGGCGAAGCGTTCAGCGATTCGGTGCTGATTAGTGAAGACGTAATACGGGAAATGACCCGCTGCATTGACTATGCGCCGCTGCACAATCCGCCGAACCTCAAGGGAATAGCAGCTACCAAAGCGCTGCTGCCGGATGTTCCGCAGGTGGGCGTCTTTGATACTGCATTCCACCAGAGCATGCCCGATTTCGCTTATTTATATGGAATTCCGTATGCGCTCTACAAGCGGCACGGTATCCGTCGCTACGGCTTCCACGGTACATCACATCGTTACGTAACGGACCGGGCGCTATCGATTTTGGGAATCCCCAAAGAACAGTTGAAACTTGTCACTTGCCACCTCGGTAACGGCGCCAGTGTTGCCGCAGTCAAGAACGGCAAAAGTGTGGACACCTCGATGGGCTTCACGCCATTAGAGGGTCTGTTGATGGGGACCCGCTGCGGCGACATGGATCCTGCTATCGTGCTTCATGTGATGAACAAGGAAGACCTGAGCCCCGGTGAAATGAACACTATGCTTAACAAACACAGCGGTGTGCTGGGAATCAGCGGAATCAGCAGCGACATGCGCGAGATCGAAGAAAAATACGAGAAGGATGACCGCGCCAGGCTGGCGTTAGATATTTTCGCCTATCGCATTAAAAAATATATTGGTGCCTATGCCGCTGCAATGGGCGGGATGGATGCGCTCGTGTTCACCGCCGGAATTGGGGAAAACTCCGACATTATTCGGGAAATGGTTTGCCGCGATATGGAGTTTCTCGGTATTAAATTGGATTTGGAAAAAAACAAGGAAGCCCGGAAAAAAGAGGTCATTATCACTACTCCGGACTCCCGTGTAAAAGTCCTGGTGATTCCGACCAACGAAGAGTTGGTCATCGCGCTGGATACTGCAAAGATCGTTGCGGAAATGAAAGCGCAGCCGGCATAAAGCAGTGGGGAGAAATTATTTCCCTTCGCTTCGAATAGACTTGCGCCCTTCCGAAAGCACTATAATACTTGCACCACCGCGCAACACACTGCTATCGAATATTCATGCTCAGTTTTTCGATGAGATTCATGTCGTCCTGCTCAATATTCCAACCAGCTCCACCCACAATTTCCTCCACCTGCCAAGGCCGGCGGGCACCGACAATCGCCGAGGTAACAGCAGGATTCGCCAACACCCAGGCAATGGCAAGTTGCGCAACCGTTTTCCCATATTTCTCGGCAATCGGTTTTAATTCATCTACAAAGGCAAGATTCTTACTTAGATGCGGTTCTTTAAAAGCCCGATCTTTGCGGCGCCAGTCGTCCTCGGCCAATCGGGATTTGTCAAATTTGCCGGTAAGCAAGCCGGACCGCATCGGGCTGTATGCAACAACTCCTGTGCCGTGCTCTCTGCACCATGGCAACAATTCTGACTCGGCATTTCGGTCAAGCAGGCTGTAGGGCGGCTGAAGCGAGTTCACATGCTCAACCGTCTCGCACTGCTCAAGCAACGACGAATCGTAATTGCTCACACCAATGTAACGCACCTTACCTTGTTCTTTAAGGCGAACCATTGTTTCCCAGCTTTCCTCAACCGGAACATTTGTATCCGGCCAGTGAATTTGCAAAAGGTCGATCCGGTCTGTTTTCAATCGCTGCAAACTCGCCTCGGCTTCCTTCATGATGCTCTCCGGCCGGCTGATCCGGCTCACATAGCCTTTTTCATTCCAGACGAGTCCGCATTTTGTCGCAACGAAAATTTCGTCCCGTCTTCCTTTCACCGCATTCCCTACAACCTCTTCGGAATGCCCCAGGCCATACGCGGCGGCGGTGTCGATCCAATTGATTCCCAGGTCCAGTGCTTTGCGAATGGTTTCGATCGACTCCCGGTCATCCTGCCTACCCCATCCCCATTCCCAAGGACCGCCAATTGCCCATGCTCCCAAGCCGATTTCAGTTAGCATCGGCCCGTTTTTTCCGAGTTTTCTTTGGTTCATTTTTCATTCCCTCTTTAATCCGTAATCTTTAGTTTTATTTCATCCAATTGTGATTCTTAGGTTTTGTTACTTTCCCCCCAATCGTGGACGGCTTCACGAAAAAGTAAATTTATTCACGCTTGAAAACATTTACAATCAGAACCTGATTTTGTCCGCCACCAACCTGCGGATAAAGCACCCCTTTATCTGCGGCAAATCTTGTCAAAAGCTCTTTTCCAGCGGTACCTTCTGAGGCTTCCACCATCCACCGCAAGCCGGGCTTAACTTCGGCTGGTATTTTATACAGCTAATTTATTGCACCATTTTGCAGCCATCCATCGTTTATCTGTTGATTTAATCCGTTCCAAGACATAATTTAACGGGGAGAGGCGAGTTAATTGAATTCGCCGACAGACAATAAAATGACACTGTCGCGTGGGGAAGCCAAATGATTCAGGTGCCAATAGCGATGTGAAAAGGAACTGAGATATTCAGGCAGCAACTTTCTGCAGTCAAAAATCGTATCTGCATCCGTAAATATTTATTATAATTGAGATTATATAAGTCACCTAATTGCCGGAGGACATATGCGCAGCGAAACAAGATCGCTAATCTGGGGCTTTCTTCTAATACTACTCGGCGTTTTATTTCTTGGAAATAACTTGGCATGGTTCAACCTTGATTGGGAAAATTTGTGGCCGCTTGTTATGATTCTTGGCGGAATTCTGTTTTGGATTGGATGGATTGGCAATCGCAAGGAAGTCGGGCTGCTAATGCCCGGCACTATCCTTACCACATATGGATTGTTGTTTCTATATTGCAGCCAGGATGGATGGTATCAAATGGATCGCCTCTGGCCGGTGTTTTTGTTGGGCCCTGGTCTGGGTTTTTTCTTTATGTACCTGCTGGGGTCAAGAGAACGGGGGCTACTGATTCCGGCTTCCATTTTGACGGTCCTGGCAATCCTGTTTTGGGCCGGGGAGAATGTATTCCATTTTTTCTGGCCGATTCTCCTGATTGGAGTCGGCATTTATCTATTATTTTTTCGACGCAGAGGAAATATCTCGGGCACGGATACCAAACCGGGAGAGCCGGAAACAGGCGGCTAATGATGCACCAGCCGAATCTGAAAACCCCTAACTTAGCACAGGTAATCCACAAACCGAATTCACCCCAGCACCAATATTGAACGAAAAACTGCAGGGGAGGCCGAAAAAAAATTCTCGCGGGATGAGAGGTGCTTTTAGGGATTGGGGAAATTGGCATATTTCTGTTGCTCAGCAATGGGATTATCAAACCCAAGGAATTGATTATCCCGCGCACAGCAACAAAAGGGAGGCTGAACCGTAAGTTGGGTAAAAATAAAGGAAGTACGAAATGAAAAAGTTATATCGATCAAAAACTGATCGCAAAATTGCAGGCATTCTGGGCGGGATAGGAGAAGTCTATAATATCGACCCCAATTTACTCCGGCTACTGACCGTGCTGCTGTTTTTCTTCACCGGTTTTTTCCCGGTAATTATCACCTATATCATCGCATGGTTTATACTTCCCGATGGCAAACAGGAGTGAGGCTGAAAAAACTTGAATTACCTCCCACCTTTGACCCGGAAATAGCAATCATCGCAGGGATTGGAAATATTTGCATTGCCCGGTAATCGATAGAAAAAATAATTCCGGGAACTTGCTGCCACCGTACCCAGGTCGTTTTTTTTAGATGCCTTCCAAATTACATTTTGAAAATTTATTTTGCCTGTTTGCAGAATTAAAACTCAAGACGCCTGGTTAGATCCCGCCATTAAGATGATCCCAAAGACATGCATGTTGCAAAGTCACGAATCCGGACGAGCCATCATGAAAAGTTTCAACCGCAATTCTGATCCGGGAAAAAAAATTAAGCAAGTGGTGTTCGAGTAACCAACAAGGGCCGGCGCGGGAATTGACCTTTTCCAAAGATAATCAACTCTATTAATTCCATTTTATAATTTGAGGCTTTTCAACAAGGCAAATCTCGTTGTAAATTGTGATTTTTATTTGATTATTTGGAACTGATTATAACCTTCTTCCGTTTACGGGTTTGATCAAAAACAGCCAGGAGGAAATGTATGGCTTTACTCAAAAAAGGTGACAAAACGTTTGATGAAGATGCCTTTTCATTCGGCGAGGATGATGATGAATTCGAAGACGATGACGCTGATGATGAAGATGTAGAAATTTCCGAAGAGGAGGGGGAAGAAAAAGAGGGCGATGATGAGTCCGAAAATCTCGGAGAGTTAGAAAAAATTGAATCGAAATTGGAAAAGGGAGAGGACGTCACGCTGTCCGCGCTGGAATCTTCGATCCTGCCCAAATCCAAGATTGTATACACATGCCCGCGATGCCGCAAAATCTATATCAACAAGAAATGGGTGAAGGATAACATTACCGATATATTTTCGGTTCGCACCGAGCTCGCTTACTGCCCTAAATGTGTCGGAAAAACTTATGAGAATTTTGTGGGCAGCGTGGAAATATTTGATAAAAAGCTCACCGAACGCAAGGAGTCTCTTATTTCCGCGGCACGCCAGGTAGAGCGGGAGATTGAAGATGCCATGCCGTTTGAAAAGATCATAAACATTGTTGAGAAAAGCGGTATCATGTTCATCTTTGCAAACAGCACCCGGCTCGCACTGGAGATCGGCAAAAGACTTCGGCAGGAGATGGGTGGTGGAATTCAATACGAATGGTTCGAAAGGAATCAGTATTTGCGGGTAAAATGGTACGATCAGGTTGATAACCGGCAATATTTCAAGGATCGTATTCGCTCGCTGAAAGAGCGCCGTTTCGGTATGTTCTCATTCGAAGACGAAGATTAGCGCAGGCACAGACGCTTCATCGAACAGATAGTTACGACAATATTTTAACGTTAAGGCTGGTGATTTTCTCATCAGCCTTCCGTTTTTATGGCGACTACCGAATTATAGCTTATCGCTGAAGAAATCTTCACTCTTTTTGGTGGCCTTATCGATCAGATGACTCTTAAATTTTCCATGTAGTTTGTTGATTTCCTCAAACGCTTTTTCCTTATCTTCCGGCAAGTTGCCGGGGTAACACGCATAATAAATCTTTACAAATTCAAGCGCTAATTCATTAAAATCCATCCTATCCTCCAGGTTAAAATTGGTTCGGCTCCCCCCTCATCATTCTCTTTTATTGATGAAGGAAGCCAAAGGTTTCTGCCGACCGGCGGCTTGCTAAACCCGGCATTCTCGCAGCGCCGGATCTGTCCGCAATTCACATTCAATTCCATGGTTGTGTTGCTCCGCCAATTCGGCTATATTTTCAAGCCAATAATAGTAATTTGGTTGAATACTGTCAAGGACTGGTAAATAAATGTCAGCAACTTCCGGATTATTGATTGCGGTTCTGGCCGTGTCCACTTCCTCCATTTTTGTGAGGTGGTGCGGCGACACCCCGGCTCTTGTCATCTCTTTCTTCAGGATGTTTTGGAGCACGCTGCTGCTCCTGCTTTACCAGCTCAAAGTAAATCCAAGCGCGCTGCGATATTCGGGTCTGAGTGCGAAAAGCAAAAAATTTATCGGATTAGCAGGTATTCTCCTTGCGCTTCATTTTGCTACCTGGATTGCTTCCGTCCAGATGACCAAGATTTCGCATTCCTTGATTCTGGAATCCACGCACCCGGTTTTCGCACTGGTGCTCTCGCCCTTCTTGCTGCAGGAAAAAGGAAACATCCGCTCAATAGCGGCCGCAATTCTCACCTTTCTCGGTATCCTCGTCATCGCCGGCCAGGATGTGGGGCTGAGCGGTGGAAAATTTGCCGGCGACCTTCTGGCCCTGGCCAGCGCGTTGTTTGTTACCCTGTATATTTTTATTGCACGCCACCAACGTCACAACATCGACCTTATTCCGTACCTGATAGCCGTGTATGCCGGCGCCACAATTGTGCTATTTATTTTAATAGTGGCAACCGGCGAATCGGTTTTCCATTACCCACTTAAAACGCATGTTTTCATGCTGTTGCTGGCACTGATTCCCACCGGAATCGGACATTCGCTCATCAACTGGGCGGCGCGCCGGATGGAGGCATACAAAGTGAATTTTTCCATCCTGGGAGAGCCTGTCATTGCCTCGCTGCTGGCATACATGATATTCCACGAACAACCTTACGGCTTTTTCTACCTGGGGGCTTTTATGATTGTGGGCGGCATTGTCCTGGCACTACTGGACCGTCCGGGCCGGCTGAAGAAGGTCGCTGTCGATTCGACCCGGGCTGCCAGCGACGCGGGGATAAGCCGGGATGGCAGCAAACCCGGATCCTGAAAATGACCCAATTCAAACCATACCTCGCCATCCGGCTAACCGGATACAACCGCCTCTCATTTCCGGTCATCCTGAATCAACTGGAACAGGAGAAGCTGGACTCATATTTCCAGGTGATCTTCTTCTCCGATTTTGCGCAACTCCGGAATTTTGCCGGCGAAAACCCGTGCGGATTGTTACTCCATTCCTTCATGACATCGCATCTTCCACAGGTGGAGAAAGAACTGACCTGGCTTACTGCGAATAGAGATCCCAACCTGATCCTGCTGGCCGGTGGCTCTCATACTTCCGGCGATCCTCAATCCACCCTCAAATTGGGATTTGATTATGCATACACCGGTCCAGTGGAAACGGCTTTCACTGAATTTGTGAAACGCTATCTGAACCAGTCTTTGCCTGAAAAACCGTGCGTTATCCGGGCTCCCGAATTGCTGAATCTCGATTCAGGAATGCCCATCTCACGCTACATGAAAACAATCCCCCCGTTAGAAATAACGAGGGGCTGTTACTGGAATTGCCAGTTTTGCCAGACTGCCTGCCAATCCGCACAGCACCGTTCCATGAAATCGATAGAAGAGTATCACCGCGAAATGAAAAAGCGCGATTTTCATCGACGGGTGAATTTTATCTGCCCCTCGGCATTTGAATATGCAGCACCAAATGCACGGCAGCTTAACTATGATGCAATCCATCATCTCTTGAAATATTGCAGGGACAACGGTACGCAGTTTCTTGAGTTCGGTATTTTTCCTTCCGAAACCCGTCCCAATTCCTGCAAAGCGGAGTTCCTGGATTTGATCGTTCAGCATTGCAGCAACAAGAAAATCACCATCGGCGCACAATCGGGCAGCGACCGAATCCTGAAGTTGATGAAACGGGGGCATTCAACCGGCGATGTCGAGGCGGCCTGCGAGCTGGCCTCCCGTAAGAACCTGCGGCCGCTGGTGGACATCATCATGGGTTTTCCGGGGGAAAACCGTGATGACCGGCAGGAATCTCTTAAATTTATCAGGAAAATGGCCACCCGGCATAACGCCCGTGTGCAGGTGCATTATTTTCTGCCGCTGTCGGGAACGACTCTCTATTCGGCAGAGCCCAGTCCTCTCGATTACAGAACAATAGACACGCTTAATCAATACAGCCAGGATGGGATATGCACAAATTGGTGGGAAACCGGCCGATTGCTCTCACAAAGATTAATGGAAATCCGGCTAAAATTGGACGATATCAAAATTGACTATCAGAAAATAGATTTGGCTAACGAATAGGAACTCGGGGCGGCTAATTGGCAGCTTCAGCGGAGAAGTGCTCTGTCGCCGCCGAAGACAGACTGAATCAAATTTGTATTCACTGAACAACTTTTGGCAGTGCCTTCTTCTATAAAAGCTTTATTAGCAGGCAATTTGCAGATCATCCGGAATTATTACAAAAAACCGCAATGTTGAATAAATTCATCAAAAAAACATAATATTTTCATCAAAGCTTCATCCTGCACATTTACACTGGTAATGTGTTAGATGAGAAGCGAAATGAATAACGAAGTAAAGACATTTTGTTTGGAAGGGTGGTTTGAAGAATGAGATTTCAGAAAAGGGATTTGGAGAGATCTTTATAATCGCAGGATGCGGAATGAAGGTTAATACGAAAGGAGGGAGAGATGTTGTGGTCAAATTGGATTAGCTTCGCGATTGGTGCGTGGCTGTTTGTCACGGGCTGGATACCGGCACTGCAGGGAGAATGGAATATGATAATATTCGGTGCTGCGGCAGCGTTGTTTGGTTTCCTGGCATATAAATCTTGGCAGGGAATTGTGAACGGTTTGCTGGGCGTCTGGATTTTCCTTAGCGGCATTTGGTTCGGATTAAACTATCCCCAAAACTTTCTGCTGGTTGGAATTGCGATGGTGATTTTGGGAATTTGGGGAGCCACATATCATACACATGACGTTGCTCATGGAACAGCTTAAGGCTGCGGAGATTGAAAGCCCCCTTCGTCTTCCGAAGGGGGGCTTTTGTTTTTTTGCCAGTTGATTCATGAGTCTTTAATACAACATATCCAGTAACACTTCCTTGAAAACATTTCCCCCCAACTCAATCTTGTTTATCTCATTAAGGCATCGTGAAAGGTCTTCGGGCCGATGCTTCACGCCGGGCAGTTTTTTCTTTAGACTATCCGCCAATATCCGCAAAGATTCATCCGCGCGGATTTCCACTTTTGCGATCATGCCTCTTTCAACCGATATGCTGAGTTCGATATGCCCGCGTGGAAATTGCCGGCCGCTTCTCACCACGAATGATGGCGATTCGCCGTAATTCCAGTCCCAGCTATTATATTTGTGCTCCGACAGAGACAGGATCTCATCCCACTCTGCATTATTGAAATGGTAAGTTGGCACGTCATCCGCCGATCCAAAAATGCTGCGCAAAATACGTTGTTCGAATTCAGCGATTTCCATTTTCGAGGAAAAGAATTCGCGGATATTGGCTACCCTGCTCGGCACCGATTTCCTGCCGCGCGATTCATACTTGCCCTCGGTTGGTTGCAGAACTTTGTTTAATATATTCAAATCTGTGTTGAATAATAATGTGCCGTGACTGAACATGCGATCCCGCGAGGTAAACTGGGCATTACCCGAAATCTTACGCTCGCCGACCACGATGTCATTCCGATTATTCAATTCCGCCGTCACACTGAGCGACTTCAAGGTTCGAATAACTGGCCGGGTGGATTCCCGATAATTATTGAAACGTGATTTTTCGTATCTGGAAATAAAGCTGAAGTTAAGGTTGCCGAGATCATGATAAACCGCTCCGCCGCCCGATATCCGCCTTAGGACAGGAATGGCATTCTCCTCCGCATATTTGCGATCGATTTCCTGCAACGGATTCTGATGCTTGCCAATAATAACCGAAGGCCGGTTAATATAAAGGAGAAGGTAATTTTCCGTTACTGGCAGATTTCGCAGCGCGTACTCCTCTATTGCCAGGTTTATTTGGGGATCCGTTATATTCCGGTTGTCGATGAGCAGCATGTGTCTTCCTTCCTTGAAACCAGTCCTTATTTCATACAGCTATAATTAATCTTAAATTTCGAATAATTCAAGTTCCAATTGCAAAAAGTGAGAATGGTGTTCCTTACCGAGGGCACAGCATTTGAAAATTTTAGGCAAGAATTCATGAACTCCGGCTTGAAGTTTCCTTAAAAATAAATTAAAATATGCAAAGAAATCAAAGGGAGTACAAGAATGAACCCGGAGACCTGGAAGACTTCCATCACCAAAATTGAGCCCAACAAAATTGTGGTGCGCGGATACCTGCTGGATCAATTAATGGGCAATTTTTCTTACTGCCAGCTAATTTACCTGTTAATTAAGGGTGAGCTGCCAACAAGGAATGTGGGAAAAATCCTGGATGCCATTCTGGTTTCGTGCGTGGATCATGGTGTCTCTCCTCCCTCCTGCCAGAATGCGATGATCGCAGCTTCTACCGGTGCGCAATTGAATGCCGCAATCGCCTCCGGCATCCTGGCAATCAATGAATTTCACGGCGGAGCCATTGAAAAGAGCATGCAGTTCCTGGAGGCGGCGGCAGATATGATGAACCAGGAAAAACTCTCCCCGGAAGAGGCCGCCGAGCAGACCGTGAAGCGCTATCTGGACAACGGCCAAAAAATAATGGGGTACGGCCATCGGCTGCACACTGAGGACCCGCGTACCGGAAAACTTTACGCCCTGGCGCAGGAATATGGTATTTCGGGGAGATACATCCAACTGAGCCGGGCCGCTAAGGATGCTATCAAGAAACTTAACGGAACAGATCTTCCGATCAATGTGGACGGGGCGATTGCCGCAGTTTTGTGCGAACTCAATATTCCCAGCGAGCTGGCAAACGCCTTTTTCATCATGGCACGAATTCCCGGCCTGGTGGCTCATATTTATGAAGAGAAAAAACGATACCAGCCGATGCGGCCAATCAATTTCTCACTGGCCGAATACGACGGGCCAACCGAGAGGGAAATCTGAGAAAATATCTTATGAATTTCTGTCGAGCACTTCCGTATTTTTGCGGAATGGAATTGCGCGAATATCAATACCCGAAAGAGGTACTTTTATGAACTGGATCAGAGAAGTTGTTCTCGATTTTGCAATCACCATTCTGATAATCATCGCGGTAATTTCGCAAGCTAGCTGGCTCATTTGGTTCGTGCAGATCTACACCATCCTTATGTTAGTCCTCAAAATCATATCGTTCTTTGGAGGACTGCAGCCAGCAGCGGGCAAACGGAAAACGCCGTTGGCCCCGCCATGGATTATCCATCTCCTGTATGCAACAAACGTCATATTTCTTATCGCTTTCCGGTGGTGGATTCCTGGTGCAGGATGGATTGCCATTTGGATTATTTCATATATCACTTTCAGGAAGAACCGGAAGGGCAAAGGTAAACAGTCCGGGCGAAAATAATCCGGCAGCAATCTTTCATTCCCAAGATCCGGACGATTCGCTAATTAAGGTAATATTCATTACCTGTCTGCAAACTTTAGGATGGCGGAAAGCCAGCTTTTATCCTGCAAATATTTCCGAATGAGCATTTGAAACCTGCTATTGCAACCGGCGTTATACTTATCTATTTAACAAGGTTTTTAATCACTATGATATTAAAAAACAGGTTTCCTTCCAGCCTGAAATTGAACTTTCCATATTTATCTCTGAAATCTACGAAAATTTGCATCAACGAAATCAGAGCATTTGTTAGAAAATGCAACAAAAGGAGGAATCGATATGCGTATATTTCAAATATTCCTGGCAATTCTGATAGCGGCATTGCCGGTTCTCGCGCAGCAGACAATGGATCCCGACCGGATGGTGACCGGCAGCGGCAAGCTGCCTGACGGATGGCAAATGCGGCTTGACAAGCCGGACGCCAGCGCCAAAGAAGTGAATTTTGTAAACGTGGATGGAAAATACCGCTTTACAACCGGGCCGGCTGCAATCTACTACAACCAAAACGATGTGGAGAAAGGTTCATTCCAGGTTGAGGCGAAATTCGATCAACTACAGATGTCCGCCCACCCGGAGGCCTACGGCCTGTTTATCGGGGGGAAAGATTTGCAGGGTGAAAAACAGCAGTATATCTACTTCCTGGTTCGGCAGGACGGAAAATATCTGATAAAGCGCCGCAACGGCTCCGAAACGCCGGTGGTGGTGGACTGGACTGCCGCTCCGGCGGTAAACAAAGCCGACGGTTCCGGCAAAACTGTGAACTCTCTGGCCATTGAAGTTACACCTAAAACAGTGCGGTTCATTGCCAATAATAAAGAGGTGAAAAGCATCGGCCTCGCCGATTTGCCTGCTACCAACGGACAGGTCGGTTTGAGAATCAATCACAACCTGGATGTACAGGTCACGGATTTCCAGGTAAAACCAATGATGAAATAGTGCTGACACCAAAATCAGATTGAGTTGACAGGATTCGAAAAGTACGCCGGCATGGTCGCTTTGCGTAATCGATGAAATTCCAATATAGATCAAAATGGCTCCCATAATTTTGCATTTGGACTTCAACTTTCGTTAAATTTGCGCGTGTAAAATCCCGGGTCACGGATATTTTGCGGAACGATTTCAAACACTACATCTATATTACTATCCTGTTAATTCTCCCATGTCTGTTTTGGATCGTGAAGGGGGATCAACTTCATTCAATAACTTTCTACCTGCTGGGGATGTCGGTTATTGTCGCGCGCTACTGGGAGAAAATCAAATCTTTTCGCGATACACTGGAATATATTTTTCTGTTCTTCCTGACCGAATACCTGCTCTCCCGCATCGGTCTCGACAAACTGTTTCCTCTGAATCACATACTTTCTATCTTCGTATTGTTCTTTTTTATTTTTAAGATCAAAAAATACCGGCGCCGCGATTTTTTTATCGTCAAAGGAAATATAAAAGGATCAGCGGGAATCGGTATTCTGTTTGCCTTGCTGGCCATTTCCGGTTTGTCGATCTGGTTTATTCTTGAAAAAACCGGCCGGTTCTCGGCAATGATCCCGAATGCTCCGATTTATCTTTTGATGCCACTGGGTATCGGGTTTGCCATTATCAATTCGGTTTATGAAGAAGGAATTTTCAGGAGTTATTTTTTAACCGGTTTTATGAGGCAAGCCGGTTTGAAAACCGCGATCGTGCTGCAGGCGGTTTGGTTTGCCTGTTTGCATTATCAGGCGGGATTCCCCTCAGGTATTTGGGGCGTTTTGCTGACATTCATTTTCGGTTTGATGATGGGCTACCTGGTATGGAAAAGTCATGGTATTTTGCTGCCGATCATCGTACATGCCGTGGCGGATTTCGCAGTTTTTCTCTTGGTTGTAATGCGGCTCAACGGCCTGTTTTGAAAGCGGAAAGGCCGCAAAATTGCCCAACGGGGAAAGAGATTTAGTTCTAACAGATCAATTGTCGAATTGCAAGTGCATTTTGCGGCAGAAAACAAGAACATCGAAGCATTCCGGATTCATTTTAAAATGATGAAACTTTTTTAATATTTCATCTTTTATTTTCCATGTGCTATTGGGGTACAATAGTTACTAAATTATGCAATTGGTTGACCGGTGTCCCAAACCGGTATAATTTTCAATGAATTGGAGGAGTGTTTACATGAACCACAAGAATTTCAGCCGGATTTCAATTTCACTGATTTCCCTGATACTCACTGTATTTTTAATTGGGATCGGCTGCAGCAAAAATGAAAGTGACACAAAAAAATCCACTGAGGAGGCTGCTATGCCAGAAGTTAAATTCTCTACCACGCTCGGCGATTTCGTGATTGAGCTTTATCCTGACAAAGCACCAATTAGCGTGCAGAATTTCCTTGATTATGTGAACAGCGGTTTCTACAATGGAACCATCTTTCATCGCGTGATCCCCGGATTTGTTATTCAGGGAGGCGGATTTACCGCCGACATGCAGCGGAAGCAAACCCGCCCGCCAATCACCAATGAGGCAGAAAATGGACTGAAAAATCTGCGTGGAACTCTTTCCATGGCAAGAACCCAGGACGTGAACAGCGCCACCTCACAGTTTTTTATCAACCTGGTGGACAATGCAGCCCTGGATCATACTCCCGGCAACTACGGCTATGCTGTTTTTGGCAAAGTTGTGAAGGGGATGGATGTAGTGGACAAAATTGCGCAGGTTCAAACCGGAAATAAAGGCCCGTACCAAAATGTGCCCCTGGAACCGGTAGTGGTCGAAACTGCCAAGCAGGAAAAGAAATAGGTTTGGCGCAAACCCCCTGTCGGACACCGGCCTTAAAAACCATATTTTTCTTCACAAATTACATCATTTGCTGACAAATTAATTTGGGAGAGTCGCTCATAACCGGCAGCTCTCCCCTTACCTTTTCGGAATATGCCATGAATACCACAGATTTTAAGAAAAGAAATCCGGTGCTTGTTTTATTTTGGGGATTTGGATTGTTCCTGCTCACCCAGATTGTGTTGAGCATCGGTGCCTATGGCGCGTTCTTTTATACCGGTGAGGATTTAGCAAATCTGGCTAAAATGCAGATGACCAACCCACTAACCGTGCTGTTCCTCGGGCTTTACGCCCTGTTCATCGGAATACCTGCTACCTGGCTGATTGTGAAATATCTCTGGCGAAGAAACATCGATTTCATGGTATTGCGGTTTGACATGAAGCTGCTCTGGCAAGGTGTTCTTTTTGGCATCATACTTTCCATTCTGATTATGCTGGTGCTTTTCCTCTTTGGGAATGCCCACATCACCGGCTATCCCGGACGGCTTTCCGGCATTCACATCCTCGAATCTCTTGTTGGCTATTGGGGCCTGATGATGTTGGTCGGTTTTAACGAAGAGATACTTTTTCGCGGTATGTTTACCAGGGAGTGGGCAACAAGATGGGGCTGGTTGGCAGCCACTATTGTTGGCGGCCTGATATTTGGCGCCGTTCATATTATGAATGTCGGCGAGATCAGTGTCGCTACCGATCTCTGGATCTCCGCCGCCGGCTTGCTTATCGGCTCCCTGCTGGTGGCGCTGATGGTGCGCGGCAAGTCGCTCTGGCTTCCCATCGGATTTCATGCCGGCTGGAATTTCAGCCTCACGGCGCTGCTGGGCACAACCATGAGCGGACTACCATCCAACCTGGGGCTGTTTCAGATTGACCTGACCGGTAATATTCTGCTGACCGGCGGCAAATTCGGAATCGAACTCTCCTTCGTTACCTTTGTATTTACAATCGCCGCAATAGTGCTCGTTCTGCGCTACCCATTTTCCCGCAGGATTACTTACCTGGAGTCCAGACCCGCTGAACCGGCACCGGAAGCCGATGTTTCCCAACCGGAAGGCACTGAGAACTAGATTTTTCTTTCGCAATCCGAAATTGGCACAGGCTTTTCGCTGCTTTGCAGATGAGACGCCAGACTCGATATTTTCGACTCAATACACATCCACCGTTCATTTGCAGTCTGGCGTCCTTGCCTGGGACTTCGCCAATCAACACCTGCCCAAACGACCTTGGATATTGGAAAACATTTCCCGGCTTTTTCCGTAAGGTGAAAAATGGATTTGGTCATAGCGCGCAGTTTGGGCTTATGTCGTGATCTGATTAAAAACAAAAAGGCGGAGGCAATAATGAAATTTGTAATCATGTTGTCATTTCTCATTTTTGCGGTTAGCGCATTCGGGGCAGATTATACGCAAACCAGGCAGTTGAACCTGGATGCGGAAGGAGTCGAAACCTTGGTGGTCGATTGCGGCGCTGGATTTTTAAAGATCTCCGGCGAGCCCGGCTTGGATAGGATAGAAGTTAAGGCAGAAATTGTTATCGGCGGGGTTTCTGAAAAACGGGCGATGGAAATCGTTGAAAAATCGCTGGAACTCAGCATCCGGAAGACAGGTAACCGGGCAAAACTCATCAGCAATTTCGAACACTCCGGCGGTCTTTTTTCGAATTTGTTCGGGGATAAAGGGCAGGGCGAAGTAAATCTTACCGTCAAATTCCCGCAGAATTTGGACCTTCGGATTGACGACGGTTCCGGTCACATGGAGATCAGGGACGCAATGGGTTCATTGAATATTGATGACGGCTCGGGCAACACGATAATAAGCAACATCGGCAAGGATGTATGGATTGATGATGGTTCCGGTGATCTGCGCATAGAACAGGTGGACGGAAATGTGACCATCGACGACGGCTCAGGGACGATATTTATTCGCCAGGTTGGCGGCACCGTGAAAATCGATGACGGCTCCGGTTCGATCCACATTGATGGTGTGGAGAAAGATGTGATCATCGAGGATTCGGGCAGTGGCGGTCTCGATATCCGCAATGTCAAAGGAAAAGTGTACCGGGACGACGATTGATTCTGCCGACCATCGCTTAATTAAATTGATTTGTAAGAGGCACGCCAATTAAGCGAATCGCGGAGCGTATGGCGCTGAATGGCGACAAGATCCGTTTTGCCCCATGCGCCACGCACCGTGCCCCAAGCTGCGTGCATATACATACAATTTGACATCCTTCCCTGTATGACGTAAATTTCCAGGCTATTTTACACAAAACCGGATTCGGGAAGGATTAGATGAGTTTAAATAATATTCGCAATTTCTGTATCATCGCCCATATAGATCACGGAAAATCGACCCTGGCCGACCGCCTCTTGGAATATACCCACACCCTCAGCCAGCGCGAGCTGAAGGAACAGGTTTTGGATGATATGGACCTGGAGCGTGAGCGGGGAATCACCATCAAAGCCCATTTCATCCGCATGGATTACCGGCAGGGAAATGGTGAGGCGTACATATTCAACCTGATTGATACACCCGGCCATGTTGATTTCTCCTATGAAGTATCGCGCAGCCTGGCCGCCGCCGAAGGGGCGCTGCTGCTGGTGGATGCGGCGCAAGGCGTCGAGGCGCAAACCATCAGCAATCTTTACCATGCCGTTGAAAATGACCTGGTTATCATTCCGGTGATCAACAAAATTGATCTTCCCGGGGCGCAGATTGAATCGGTAAAACACCAGCTTATGGAATTAATCGGCTGCGACGAATCGGAAATCATTCTTGCCAGCGCCAAGACCGGGGTTGGTGTGCCGGAAATCGTCGATGCCATCATTAAGCGCATTCCGCCGCCCGGCGGGAACGAGCAGGAACCGCTGCAGGCGCTTATATTTGATTCCAGCTTCGACAATTATCGCGGGGTGGTGGCTGCCATCAGGGTGTTTCACGGCAACCTGAACGAAGGCGATCACATAAAATTCTTTGCAACCAATGAATCGTTCGAAGTGGAAGAATTAGGAACCATGCGCCTGAAAAGAGTTCGGAAAAAACAGCTCTCCACCGGGGAGGTCGGTTATCTCATTTGCGGCGCCAAGAATGTGCGTGACATCCACGTGGGGGACACGGTTACGCACAGCAAAAACAGCGCATCCAAAGCGCTGCCCGGTTACCGCAAGGTAAAACCGATGGTTTACAGCGGAATCTACCCCGTGGTCAGCCAGGAATTCGAAGACCTGCGCACTTCCCTGGAGAAGCTGGTTTTGAACGATTCCGCCCTGCAGTACGAACCGGAAACTTCTACGGCACTTGGCTTTGGGTTTCGGGTGGGCTTCCTGGGCCTGCTGCACATGGAAATTGTACAGGAACGGCTGGAAAGGGAGTTCGGACAGAGCATTATTATCACCACGCCAAACGTGGTTTACCAGGTTACGACCACCGACGGCAAAGTGACGATGATCGATAATCCCACCCTGATGCCGGACCCGGGGAGGATCGAAAAGATCGAAGAACCGTACATCCGGGCGCAAATAATAACGCCCCCGGACTTCATCGGAAACGTGATGAAAGTTGCCATGGAACGTCGCGGCATACTAAAAAACACCGCCTACATCGATCCCTCACGTGCCGACATTCATTATGAATTCCCTCTTTCTGAAGTCATCTTCGATTTTTTCGATAAACTGAAGTCGGTCTCTCGCGGTTACGCCTCGCTGGATTACGAGTTCGCCGGCTATCGCGAATCCGACCTTGTGAAGCTGGACATTCTGATCAACGGCGAGCCGCTGGATGCACTGTCGACAATCGTCCATAAAGACCGTGCGTTCGACCAGGGGAAATCGCTGTGCACCAAATTACGCCGCCTGATTCCCAGGCAGATGTTCGAGGTCATCATCCAGGCCGGCATCGGCCACAAAATAATTGCCAGGGAATCTATCAAGCCGCTGCGTAAGAACGTTCTGGCCAAATGTTATGGCGGTGACATCACCCGCAAGCGAAAACTGCTGGAAAAGCAGAAAGAGGGTAAAAAGCGGATGAAACAGGTAGGCCGGGTGGAAATTCCGCAGGAAGCGTTTCTGGCAGTGCTGTCCGCGGATTAGACAGCAAAGGATTTCGTGAGAAAGGTGCTGGAATGTTGGAGTTGTCCGGCCGGAGAGACAGGAGGTGCGGATTTGGAATTCGCCACGCGCTATGAATGGAAGCGCTCACGATCTTTAATTATTTTGCGATTATTTCAATTAGGATGAAACTTTACACTGCCCAAAACCGATTAAAGAAATGCTAATTACGATTACAGAATCTTTTACAGGAGGTCATTTATTTGAAAGCGAATAATAAAAGGTGGGAATCGATTCAGGCCATTTTGGTGGCGGTATTTGCCGCGTTAATTTTGCGACAGTTTGTAATAGCCGCCTACAAAATACCCACCAGCTCAATGGAGGACACCTTACTGGTAGGTGATTTTCTGTTGGTCAATAAATTTTATTACGGAGCCCAAACACCTGAATGGATCGGAATTCCATTCACGCGGGTGGGTTTCAATGTTCCATGGTTCCGGTTCCCCAAAATAGCCGAGCCCAAACAGGACGATATTGTCGTTTTTCATTACCCCCGCGATCCGCATCTGGAATATATCAAGCGCTGTATTGCAGTAGGAGGACAGAGCGTGGAGGTAAAAAATAAGGAGGTTTTTGTGGACGGGAAGCAGTTTCCCGATCCGCCAAAGCTGAAACACATCGATCCGATAATTTACAGCCGTTTTGACCGGCGCTACCCCACATTCCGCCCGGGGCTGGGCAGCCGCGACAATTTCGGTCCGGTTACTGTTCCGGCAGATCACTATTTCATGATGGGAGATAACCGGGACAACAGCGCGGACAGCCGCGAATGGGGATTCGTTCCGCCGGAAAACATTGTCGGAAAACCATTGATAATTTACCTATCCTGGAATAACCACATTCCATCTTACCGGCTGATGCACAAAATCCGGTGGAACCGGCTGGCAATGGTGATCCGGTAATTGAAATGCAAAATGCAGGTTTATATATACATATCCCCTTCTGCGAAAAGAAGTGCGGATACTGTGATTTTTACTCAATAACTACCTTGCAACGGCGCGGGGATTTTATCTCCGCGCTGTGCAGGGAAATGGAACTTATAGCACCTCACTATTCTCACCTTCGATTCGACACCATTTTTTTGGGCGGCGGAACACCCAGCATTCTGGACATGGAACAACTTTCTGAAATCTGGGACCGGCTTCATTCCAGCTTCGCCATCGAATCTGAGGGCGAATTCACAATTGAAAGCAATCCCGCAACGCTGACCACCGACAAGCTTGCAGCCTTGCGCAGACTGGGTTTTAACCGGCTCAGCATGGGTGTGCAATCATTCCAGGAAGAGGATTTGAAATTTCTGGGGCGCATTCACAACGTTCAGGATGTTTACAATAATTTTGATGCCGCCCGGAAAGCCGGTTTCGAAAATATTAATCTCGACCTGATGACGGCCTTTCCGGGATTAACCCGCAAGCGATTTGAAAACACGCTGGAGCAGGCGGCTTCGCTGCGGCCCGAACACATTTCCTGCTACACCCTTATTTTTGAGCCAAAGACACCTTTTTATGCCAGAATGAAACGCGGCGAATTGCAGCCGGTGACGGAAGAATCGGAATCGCAGTTTTATGAAACGGCAAATGATTTCCTCTCGGATCGCGGCTATTCCGCATACGAGATCTCCAATTTTTCCTCGACCAAGGATTGGCGCTGCAAGCACAACCTGAAGTACTGGGAACATCAACCGTACCTGGGCTTGGGGCCATCCGCGCATTCCTTCGTTTCAAATCGCCGCTGGTGGAATATTCGCCCTCTTCGTTCGTACATCCAAACCCTGTCGGAAAATAAAGTGCCTGTTTCGGACCAGGAAGAACTGGACGACAGCACACTCGAATTTGAATACATTTACCTGCATCTCCGGCTGCGCGAGGGAATCAACACTTCTGATTACCAAAAAAAATTTCGCCACAATTTCCTGCGGAAGTACAAGAACGTGATTCAATCATTAAAAGAGGATGGATTGCTTCAGCAGATTGGAAAACAGGTGACGCTCACATCGCGTGGCTGGCTGCTGGCGGACGAGATCGCCGGTGCATTTTAGTCAAAACGGATTTAAATTATGAAAAGATTTTCATTGTTGGTGTTTGCGATAATTTCAGTTCTCGCAATACAGCCGCTTTTTTCCCAGGCGAACGCCTTGGACCAGTTGAAGAAAAATGCTGCCAAGGCCCGAAACTCCCAGCTTCTTCAAAATTCCACGGCACGGCGGGACCAGCAGCTTTTCCGATCTGCCCAAAGCTACATGAACATGAACCGGTACGATAATGCTATTTCCATCCTGGAAGACCTGCTTCGACGCAACCCGACAAATGAGATTTACTACCAGTGGCTGCTGCGGGCTTATTTGACCATTTCTCGTACCCAATCCGCGGATTCGCTTGTCTCCATAATGATTAAACGCGAACCACAGAATTACATCTACCAGATCGACCGCGCCAAAGTTTTATTTCAACAGGACAAACGGGAGGAGGCGCAGGATATCTGGAACCGGATATTACAGGCGCATCCGGGGGATATGGGCGTTTATAACCAGGTAGCCAACGCCATGTTGCAGAACCGGCTGTCTGACGATGCAATCGCTGTTTACGAACAGGCCATCAGGGACATACCAAACGCTTATCACCTTTACCAAAATATTGCCGCCATCTATCAAAGCCGGCTTATGTATGCGCAGGCAACCCGGAATTATTTAAAATACCTGGAAAAACAGCCGGAACAGCGAGCGTTCATATTCAACCGAATTCTCTCCTTCCAGCTTGAACCGGAGGAACGGCCGGCACTGTTCAAAATGCTGGAAGATGAAGCCCGGAAATCGAAACAGTCGACGGACATTCATCTTTTGATGGCACAACTTTACCAGCGCTACCGCGATTTTGATAAAGCTTTTGAAATCTACCAGCAGCTTGAAAACCAAGACTCTGAAGGCAACTACCTGCTTCAATTTGCCCGCGCCGCCGAGCTGGATTCCAGCTACAATATTGCGCTGCAGACCTATCGTATAATTATCGATAAACAGCCCGGTTCGAAATCCGCGATGGTTGCCTACAGCGGTGCAGTTACCACCCTGTTCAGCCTGGCAAAAAACAGCGGGAACACCAGTTACGCGGACGAAGCACTGAAGCTGATCGAAACGGTGCAATCCAAATTCCCGACGCATCCCGATCTGGCCAGGTTATCCTATCTGAAAGGTGTATTTTACCTGGATTATTTTTTTGATGTGGACCGGGCCGCTGACATTTTTTCTGATCTGACCAGTGCAAAGTCCATTTCAAACGAATACAGGGATATGGCTGCACTGAAGTTGGGGGAATGCTATCTTATCAGGGGGCAGTTGGGCCAGGCGCTGGCGACTTACCAGAATATCAGCCAGCCCGGTCATCAGGGAGAAGCACTGCTGCAGACCGCACAAACCTATTATTTTATGAAGGATTGGGAAAAAGCCGGAGACACCATCAATCGCATCATTCAGAAGGAAGGTCTGCAGGCCGACGTTACCAACAATGCCCTGGAACTCCAGATGCGGATGAGCCAGGTTCAGAGCCTTCCGGAAGTGCGGGACATGCTCTCGGAAGCAGATCTCCTCGTTTTCCAGCGAAAAAAATCGGAGGCGATCAAGAAGTTTTCAAAGATCGTGCAAACAGAATCTGTCCCGCCGCTGGTTAAATCGGACGCCTACTCCGAAATGACCAGGCTGGCGCTGGAATTAAAGGAGATTCCGCCGGCCCTGGATTTCGCAAACAGCGCCATCCGCGATTCAAGCCTAAGCAATTACGCTGACGAACACCTGTTCATGCTGGCTTCCATTATGGATAAACAACTAAACCGGCCCGCCGACGCATTCAAAATTTACCAGCAACTTTTGGAAGATTATCCCAATAGCCTGTTTGTCGACCGGGCCAGGGAACGCATGAAAAACCTGAGAGAACAAAAACCAACCGAGATACCATGAGAGCAATATCATATATTTTCATCTTTCTTTTTCTATTTATTGAAGGTGCCTTTGCCCAGTATATCCTCATTCCCATGGACCTGAGCCAGACCGATCACCTTAAGGCGTATGGCATCGCCTACTGGACATTGAAAAAAGACATCAACGTGGAATGGCTGCTCAACTATCGCGGCGGTTCCTTCCTGATACAGGAATTCCCGGGCCTGGAAAGTGAGTGCCTGATCCGTGGAGTGAAAACAGAGAAAATTGATGGCAGTGCTGTCAACCAGATTTATGCCACCATCGAGCAGGAAAATATGGATCGGGTGCTGCTGGAAAAGGCGCCCAAGATTGCCGTTTACACGCCGCCAAATAAGCAGCCGTGGGATGATGCGGTAACCCTGGCGCTCACCTACTCCGAGATCGACTACGATAAGATTTATGATGAAGAAGTGCTGGCGGGAAAACTTTCCGATTACGATTGGCTGCATTTGCACCACGAGGATTTCACCGGGCAATATGGGAAATTTTACGGAAGCTTCCGGAATGCGCCCTGGTATATTCACGATGTGCAGGTGAATGAGGCGCTGGCCGCCAAACTCGGTTATCCATCGGTTTCGGAAGAGAAAAAGGCAGTTGCCCATGTGATTCGCCAGTATGTTGACGACGGCGGTTTTCTGTTCGCCATGTGCTCCGCCACCGATGCGCTGGACATTGCCCTGGCTGCCGAGGGGGTCGATATCGTTGATGTCCCATTTGACGGCACACCGCCCGACCCCAATTATCAACAAAAACTGGACTTCAGCAAGTGCCTGGCATTTCAGAATTTCAAGCTGTACACCGATCCCAATCTATATGAATTCTCTGACATCGACATTCCGCCGAGTTTTGCACCGCGCCTGCGCGACCCGGACACGGACTATTTTACACTGTTCGAATTTTCCGCCAAATACGACCCGGTGCCCACCATGCTCACCCAGGATCATGTGGATGTGGTGAAAGGTTTCATGGGACAAACCACCATGTTCAACCGCAGTAAAATCAAGCCTTCGGTGATCATTATGGGGGAAGTGGAAGGCACCAACGAGGTGAAATATATTCACGGAAACCTGGGAAAAGGCACATTCACTTTTTATGGCGGGCACGACCCGGAAGATTACACTCACGCGGTGGGCGATCCCCCTACCCAACTGGAGCTTCACAAAAATTCACCCGGCTACCGGCTGATTTTGAACAATATCCTTTTTCCCGCGGCCCGCAAGAAAAAACTGAAGACCTGAGTCGACTATCGGGCGCGCAAGGCTCTCCAAACCGCGCACCGGTAGCGGCAATGATATCCTGCCTGTTTTAGGCGCCTATTTTACTTGAGATTGTGCCTGCTTCTTATTGGGGCGCTTAAGAATGTAAATCTATTTCCAGAGGAGGTCGACACATGTTTAAACATTTGTCTGTTAAAACCAACTCGCGAACCGAGTTTATCGACATCACCCGCCAGATTGAGGAGGTGATCAGCGAGAGCGGCACTATGTCCGGCATCTGCCAGATCTTTGTGCCCCACACCACAGCCGGCATTACCATCAACGAAAACGCCGATCCCAGTGTGGTACGGGATATTCTGATGGAAGTGAACAAGATCATCCCGTTTCAGGACAATTACCATCACATGGAGGGGAACTCGCCGGCCCACATCAAATCGTCACTCTTCGGGCCTTCGCTGGCAGTGATTATTGACGGCGGGAAAATACAGTTCGGCACCTGGCAGGGAATCTATTTTTGCGAATTCGACGGTCCCAGGAACCGTAAGGTGTGGGTAAAGATTTTGGGAGATAAATGAAAAATGGCGTTATGTAAATCTGGAATATTGAGGCGCAGGAGCCGTATTCTGTGGCAGCAGTTCACTTTTTCTCATTCTTGTGTTTGAAGAAGTAATCCAGGTCTCTCTCATAAACCAGGTAAAAATCAAACGGCACCGCCAGGGAGTATTTGCCCTTATTGCCGGTCACTTCTGCCAGGGTACGAAATTTTGATTCCTTCACTGCCTCAATCGCCGCCTCGTCCAGCGATGGATGCAGCGGCTTTTTAACGTAAACCGCTTCCACCTTACCATTTTCATCGATTAACGGATGGCAGATTACCCTGCCCACCACGCCGAGCTGTTTAAAATTTTCCGGCATTACCGGCTTTTCCAGTTTCACAATAAACCTTTGAACCTGCGGCCCTTCAATGTAAGGCACCTTCTCGTAAAGGGCCGGCAGCTTTTTGAAAGAATAGTCTTCCCTGGAATAAAATTTGGGCTGGTATTTGTTCGATGAACAGCCTGGCAACAAAAAGAAGATCGCAGCCAATGCCACCGTCAAAAGTGTCTTCATAATGATATCAATCTTTCTTGTAACACAAAGACAACAAAAATTTCCCCCATCATCCGCAAAAGAACAACTACAGAACCGGAATGAATTTAAACAGAATCATCTCCTTCTCAAAAACAAAATAGATTTTACCGTCGATGGGTAGCATTGTCAATCAAACAAAGAGATGAAAACCTGATAAAGATGATCAGATTACTTCGTCTCAATTTCTTCTATTGAGTGCGTGCTGGTTATTCCCCAAATATTTTACATCCGGTTCAGCACAAATTTAGCCTTATCATTCTTTATAACCTGCTTCATAAACGACCGATATTCCTGGTAATCATCCGGGGAAATTTGCTTGTGGTAAATCGCTATTTCCCTGATGTAGGTCAACTGGCCGTCCGCAATTTCATTGGTTGAAATATACCTCCCAAAGGAGGCCGCAATTTCCAGCGGTTCCGGAACAGCTTCAGGTTTGTAACCGGCTGGAAGCACTATTTGCACGGTATCGATGGTGATATAAGGATAGCGGTAACTTACCGCGAATTGTCTCTCTTCTTCATCTGGCAAATCGGAAGCTGTTTGGCGGTTAAGCAATGCGGGGTTGAAAAATATACGTTGGGAAGAGCAAACCGCATACTTCTTAACTGTTCCACTGAATTCCCCAACCAGTGGATGGTCGTAATTATCGGAAAGATTTGTGAAGTTGCAGGATTGCAAAGTCGGCGAAGTGAGATGCCTGGCGAGATAATCGGTGGAAAATATTTGCAGAATATCCTTTCTTTCATCGGTAAGTAACTTCCCCCGGCCCAAAGACGCACGGTTGCCCGTGAATTTAACAGTCCCACTAAACCGGAGCGAACCATCGTTCTCCAGGTTCGCCATAATCAGGCTGCTCTGGACATTTTCTCCGGCGGTACTGGAGGGAGTGCGTACGATTTCGCCGCCTTTCTCAGTGATCGCAAGAACAGAGCTGCCTTCATCATCGGGCGGTAATTCCCCGGCTGCCAGGTAATCTGCCGTACATTCCAGCCACATGGTGTCCTCGGAAAACGGAACAAATGCAATGACATGATTGAACTGGTTGGCTGGAAAATCGCATTGAACCACACCCGTATCGCGTGTTTTCACCAGTGCCGGGTAGGCCTTAATTCCGGCATAATTTGCCATTGCCACCATAAAAGCAGAGAGATCCTTACAATCGCCGTATTTGCTGGCGCAAACCGATTCAGCGGAATGCGGCTGCCAGCCGCCGATCCCCAACGAGATGGAAACATACCGGGTGTATTCCTGAAGAAATGCATATAGTTTCTGAATCTTCTCCCGGTCAGAGCTACACTCCGCTACCAACATCCGGACCTGCTCCTGCATCTCCGGAGTCAGCGTGGTTCGCCCATTTGACAACTTATGAAACCAGGCCCCAAAAGTTGCCCAGGAATCGGATGAGCCCTGGTAGCCATCCAATTCAAATATAGCCGGAGAAAACAGCAGGTATTTCTGATAGCGGTCTTCCGGCGGCATCCAGTCTTCCCGTGTGCGAGGTTCAAGGTTTTCCAATATCCAGGTTAGCGTTTGCTTATTTCCATCCCGAGATTCATCCGGCGAAATATCGATTCCGCGAGCGAACGTCTGGTATTTTACCGGCCCGTCCAAAATGAGGCGGTAAACGGATCTCATGACCGGCACATCCTCCTGTGGATACCAATCCGGCCAGATGAATATCGAGCTGTACTCAACCTCATATTCAAGATCCAAAATATAGGGAAATCTGGGCCAGACCATTTCAACCAACTTATATTTATTATCATCATAAATTGTGCTGCCCGGCGAAAGGTTGGCCTCAAGAATGTCGTCCTTTTTCAATTCTTTTAACTTCTTCCCGTCCATGTCCAGAATCGTGGCCTTAATTTTTTTGCATTTCCTGTACTTATCCTCGGTTACGCTAAACCGGCCGAATTCCTTGCCCTTTTCCCTTAGAACCTGCACTTTTCTATGAATATTCAGAACAGCAGAATTTATATTCTTTACATGAAACCCGATTTCGTCCAAAATGACGATTGCGTCTGGATTTTCCGCACCGGATGCTGCCGTAACTTCCGGTGCACGAACAACAGGAAAAATCATGATTGCGAGTAATACTAAGAAATAAATACGCACCCGTCGACTCCTTCCATGAAAATAGATATGCAGAGCTCAGGTCCAGTTAAATCAGCCTGTCAATTTTCCACGGATTCCGTCTTTTGCTGAAGCACCAATTGACTTTGATCCGCCGTGACCACTTCACTATAAAAATTTCGCAGCGCGCTATATTCAACCGGAAAGAAAACCATTTTACCCAAACGAAATGTTCGGCTTACTTTCAGCCTATTTTCCTCTTGTGTACAATCGAGAATGTAATTCGCGCCTTTTATGTTTAATTGTCTATGGGCGGGCGACTCAATTACCTCATATCCATTCGGTAAGTTCAAGACAATATTCTCTGAATTTTCGCGCGTATAATCATAGTCCACCGCAAAAGAACGCTTTGCCCGGCGAAAGGGGTTTTCCCGCTGGGAGTTTAAGAAGGGTACCGGTAAGTAAATCTTATCATTAGCCACCTGAGCAAATTGCGGAACAGAAAAATCTAATGTGATTTCAAATGGAACTTCAACGGAATCCAGCCGAACTATCTCGAATGTATCCAGTTTTGCATCCGCAAATTGATCGGTCAGCCAGTCGGAAAGATATTCTTTCACATCGCTTTTATTTAAATATTCCCGCATCGCTACGCTTTCATATCCCTGCAATTGCATAAGGTATTTCCCATGCAAATTGCCTTCAGAATCCAATTCAATTTCACCTTTAACGGATTTAAGATTTTTGATTTCCGGCGGTGGAATACTAACCAGATCCCCCCTTTTTCCATTGATAAGAAATCCCTTCTTTACAAGATCATTTTTCGGCAGCGTGCAAAACGGACAATATTTGTCGGCTGCGTCCATAAAATATTTTTGGGAGCCGGCCTCCGCAGTAACGATAACACGATCGAACTGAGCCAGTTGCGGCCAGTTTTCAATAAGCTCGCCGTTTCGGCGAGTACTGATCAGGACCGGTTTTGCGTCTATGCCGGCAGATCTCAAGAGACTGAGGAGAAGAAAATTCTTTTCGGTTGGTGTCCCTTTCCTCTTTTCGAGAACGTCTTGCGGCTTGTTATGGGGATAAATTGTGGAAATCCAATTCGTTTCAATTTCATCGCGGACAAAATTATATATTTGCTTTACTTTTCCGGGCAACGCAGGAATATCTGTAGTGAGGTTGGCAGCATTTTCCTTTACCTTTCCGTTCCCCTCAGAATATTCTTCGTATACATTGCTCAGTTTTTCTGAGAGATCATCCCAGGTCTTTATAAAAGTGTACTTGGACCAGGGGTCACGATATTCGGTTAATTGAAAGAAAAGCGCCATCCGGTAATCATCCATGGTAAGCATATAAGGTTCCTTGCTTATGCCGGGCAGATTTGCCAATTCCCAGGTGAAAGTTCTCCCGGATTTCGCCACAACCCCCGGTATAATAAAATCTTCTTCGGTTGGTGAAGCTTCTTCCCCAAATATATTCCTTTGAAAAGCGGTGTAATTAAAACCGGGGAGAATAGAGACACTTATTTTGCTGAGCTTCGTGTAATATTCGTTCTGGAAAAACCAGGGTTCAAGCGTTTGCAAATATTCGCTGTGTAGTTTGTATTTGTATTCGATAACCGAACCAACTTCAACACCGGGAATGGCAAACACCTTTTGTTTGTAGTAATTTTTTAGTTCCTCCTCAAATATTTGATTCTTTTTGATTTTTATTTTCTTACCGGCCGGTAAAATGGTATGTGCCTCAAGATTTCTGATCTCGTCTTTGTGCCAGTATCTGATTTTTATATTGGCTGCTTCCTTGCCTTCCTCAGACAAAATCTTTATCCGGACATGTCGTTCCAGATCCATAGTAAAATCTTTGGAAATCTCCATTTTGCCTACATCAAACAGCACCGCCGCCGGGGCGGTGGAATCTTCCGGAAGCACCTTCATTGCAAGCACTTCTTTGGAAACCTTCCCCCATTTTTCTTGCGCCTGGCCGGATTGACAAATTATAAGAATCAGGCTGAGATAAAAAACAACTACAGGTAAATAGGTTCGTGACATGATTGCTCCATTCATCTTTTTATTTATGGAATAATTACGTAAAACTTTCATGGCGCGAATGGCGAAAACACGGAAAAACTCCAAATAAATTTCTCCGAGGAAATGATTTCAGCAATTTGTAAAGCTTTTAACGATCTTTTAAAAGGAAAGAAAAAAGAATTTAAATTTCAAGAGAAAAAAAAATTTGTTGCCCGTCAAAAAACAAATATGTTTAAAACCTTCTGCTCTGAATCTTATTGCTGCGGACTCTCCATAAACAACAATACCTTCTTGATTCCACCGCCTCACTGCCGTAAAATCTAATTCACAAAATCGGGGACAAATCAAATGGAAAAAGGCATGATAAAAATGATCGACTACCTGAAGGGATTCGGTTTTATTACCACCGCCGAGGAGGATGAAGTTTATTTTAATATGAAAGATGTGCATCCTAAATTCCGCGGCCAGCAGTTGAGAGAAGGGGACACAGTGGGCTTCGATTTAAAGCGCGAAATGAAAGGCGACCGCGCGGTTAATGTGCGGCCGGTTTAGCATGCCGGAGAGACGTAAAAAGTGAAAGGAGAAACGGGAGGCGCCTTGGATTAGGTTGTAATGTGGATAATCCAATCGGCTTTCAGCAATCAGCCATCAGCTTGGGGGGAAATTCGAAACCACAACTTACCACGCAGAGTCGACCTGTATAATGGCCAATAACTATTGACCAATGACAAAAGATTGTTCCCGATTTGCCTCAAGAAGATTACGATTAAGAGCACGATAGCTTGCCGCTCCGCGCCTTGCCCCATGCTCTCTGCACTCTGCTAAAGCTTCAAGAACGCCTTCATATAGTCCCACATCACATCCAGTTTGTCTAACATACCATGATCCGAATTCAGCAAAATCAAATCCGTCATGGGATGCGATTGCAGGTAGTCAATGCTCAGACGGTGGGGCACCGATTCATCCCGCAGGCCGTGAAATATCTGCACCGGTAGTTGGCGGTTCATGGTTAGCTCCCGGTATTTTTGGGCATCCTCCACAATATCAAACCTCAGCTTGCGATGCTCCTGGTAGTGGAACTGGAAGAGTTTGATGTAGCCGATCTCCTTCCATTGGCGAATTTCCTGCGGCGACATCGTCTTAACATAGCGCTCTACAAAATCGAAGGCTGGAGCCATTAGAACCAGCTTCCGCACTTTGCGCCATTTTTCGGCGCTGCGTCCGGCCATGTACCCGCCCAGGCTGGAGCCGATCAGCGTTACCTGCCCCGGCATGTTTTCCAAAATCCGGTCTATGATTTTCAACTGGCTGCTGATGGTCATACGGCTGAAATCATGCCCGTTCAGGTCCGGCCGGTGCAGGGTGATTCCCAACTCCCGGAACCGTTCGAATAAAAATATTCCTTTCCTGGAGCCAGGCCCGGAAAGGAATCCATGTAGATAAACGTAATCCATTATCAGAATATTTTAAGCAACCGGTCTTTCACTGTGATCAGATTTTCCAGGTTCCGGCACATGCCGGAACCTGGTTTGAACATAAAAGCGATTCTTAATAAAGCCGCCTCAATTTAAACTCCACTTAAATTGGGAGTCCTGGCAGCTGCCGTTATTTAAAATTTACCTCTTTCTCGATTGCGTAAACAGGACGAATATCGATCGGAACGTCCTGCAGGCGTTCCAAGGCTTCCTGCACTTCGGGAGCCAGGTAGCGGTATTTTTTGATGAACGCTTTTGCGCCATCATAATCGCCTTTTGCCTCGATTATGAGTAGATCGTGGGACAGATCGCGCACGGCGCCCTTGATCTTATCCATGTCAACGTGGAATCGCTGGCTGTCCGGATCGTAGACAAAGCCACCTTTTTCTTTCAGATAATTATATTCAATGGCGTTGGCGCCGCCATGCGCCTCGTTGATACCAAACCGGACGCTGCGGAAAATTCCACCCAGGTAGCTGTCGTATGTGGGCCGCTCGAAAGATTTTTCCAGGAAACCCTTGTCGATCAGGAATTGAGTATTGTAAATGCCCAAAATGTCAGCTTTTGCTTCTTCGATTGTGGAATAGGTCTCCTTGAGCTGCTGGCTCACAGTGGTCTGCTCGCCGTTCACTTCGATGATGCCAGGCCCCAGGCCATGCGAAACCTCGTGCATCAGCGTGTGGTTAAAGTAAGCGTCAAAGCTTACATACTCCAAGTCTCCCGGATCCATCACTTCATTTACGATGGGAATCCAGCATTTATTAAATTTCGCCTCGGCAATGTTCTTCAGCATCACCTTTTTGCTGCCTTTCGCTTCGCGAACTCTTTCGTCGTTGGGAAGGTTGAAAGCTGTCGTCTGAATGCCGGCTTTTGTATCACCGGATGTGTAAACCTCGTGCACTACCACGATGGGCGAAGAGCTTCCGCGGCGGGTATTTTTGTATTCATTCGGAATGGGAAGATTCATTTCCATCTCTTTCAGATAGGCATTCACTTTGCGGAGCTTATCGCTCTCTACCGGATCGACGATAGTCACGAACGATTCAAATGATGCTTTGTAGCCAAACAGCTCATCCTCATACACCTCGTACGGCCCGATCACCACTTCGATAGTGTTGTCCTTCAAATCCATCCAATCGATGTCGCTCTGGTAATAATCATTGGATGAAAAAGCATCCGCCCGGCTTAGCAGGTAAGCCTTGAGGGTTGGATTGCTTGCAAAATTGGCGGCATCCTTCAACAGTTTGGCCGCGGGCTTTAAATACTTGCTGTATTCCTGCGAATACGGAATAGCCACCAGATTGCCGTTTTGACGGCGGATCACAGTAAATGTGCCGGTGAAAGCGTCTTTATCACCCGGGTGATCCGTAATCCAGTTGTTGAATTCCTCTTTCGTCATATCGGTTGGGTAAAAATTGGCGCCTGCCGGTTTGGGCTGGTCAAGGTTGATAAATGGTTTATCATGATCCAGCCGGTCAAACGGCCCGAAGTTGATGTTGAAATATTCCAGCAGAGTCGGATAATCCGGATTTTTTCCGGTCATCAACTCATGCTTAATTGCATCGTTTTTATCGTAAACCTGGTTCAGGAAAATCTTATCCATGTAGTGCGCTGCTTCCACAATGTTGTAAAGCGCCTGCTGCTGGTCCTGCGTCAATAGATTCTTGTCATACGTGATTTCCACCGGCGCCAGTTTGCCAATTTGCGCTTTAACATGGTCAATATCTGCGTAATTCTTTATCACTCCTTCTTTTTTCGAACACCCCATCACGAACGCTCCTGAAATAATGAAAACAGTAATTAATTTACGCCACCACATAACGTCCTCCTTTTCATGTTTCCGGTAACATTTAGTTAATCCCAATTCACTCTGATTTAATGAAGCACAGCATTAACCTATTCTAATTTCTTAAACTTGATCCCTAAATTCATAAAATGGAGATGCGGAGGTACCAAGCTTGTGACAGAATGTATACCCTCCAGCCGGCAGTCAACGTTGCTTCGCCGATCTCTCGCAAGAATTGCATCCAATCCATCACGCCTCCGCTACTGAATTGCATGCCTGAATTATTACATGCCTGAAGAATCGTATTTGTTCATCAAAAAGGCCTTCAGCGCTTCAAAATCGCTAAAAACCTGTGTTGTGCAGCCTAAAATCCAACTGCTCATTTTTTCTGTCGGGATTTCCGAAACCATATAAACCGGAATATTGTGCAGGTGCGCCACGGTCAATTCCCCGTGTGTTCCGCCGCCGTTGAGCACATATTCGTCCCACAGGCAAATAATATAGTCCACGCGATTAATAAGCATGTCCAAATCGGTTTTGATAATTTTATGAACCACCTGGCGGAATTTTTCGGGGTCGCTCTTTTTCCATTTTCGGAAATTGCGGAATTCATGAGGAGTGAGCACATGGTTCTCTTCCAGCACCGGATTGAAGACAGCCTGATGTAAACTTTCGGTCAGGAAAACCGACATTTCTTCCCGCCAGCCCGCGCCGCCATTAGGGGCGTTTTCGATGGCACCCGCCAGATAGACCAGGGCTTTGTCACTATTTTTCCACATGAGATCGCTCTTCCGTTTCAGCTCCGCGACTTTAAATTTAAGGGTTTTATTTCGTTGTGAGGAATAAAAAATGAGAAATTTTTCAGCGGCAAGCCGACCTATTTCGGCTGGTTTGGATTTTCTGCCGGCTTCACCAAAACTAAAGGCTTGGGCTGGTATTTTCTTAGCACTTTAAAATAGGGCACGAATAGATAGCCATTGGCACACAGCCGGCCAACCACAAAAGCCAGCGATGCTGCCAGGGCCCCAACCATATCAAGGTGGTTTATGGTCAGAACCAGCATACACACAATTCCCACTACCTCAATTGATGTTGCCATTGTTATGGGAGCTGTTTTGTTGTTGCTTACCAATAGTGCCCGCTGAAAGGCAAGCAGTAGTGTGAGACCCGGCATCAGCACCATGACCCGGGTTGGTGGAATCGCAAAGCGGGTAAGGTTTAAAGAAAGACCCGAAACAGTGTTAAACCAGAAAAAAGAAAACGGTGTGAACGCAATAATTCCCAGCAGTCCAACTACAATGATTCCCAACATAGAAGCAAAATTTCTCAGCGGCAAATAGCCCTCGTTGTTCTCCCCCATCAGGGCAATCCCCACTTCCTGGAAGGAGAGCCCGACACTGCGAAAAATGAATACCAGAGAGGTTAAAACAGGCAGCACGGCAAGCGACTCAATTGCCATCCTGCTCTGCCCCACAAAGAAGGTGACCATTGGCTGGACACCCAGTGCCAGAATGGAGGTTAGCGCGAGCGGATAATAAAATTTTGTAATTGCTCCATAAGTGAGGGGGGCGTCCTTCGCAGCGATTGTCTCCGGTTGGAGCCGCAGCCTTTTTACCGGCGAATAGGCCATCAACCGGCTGGCGATAGCTTCCATGGTGACGCCGGCGGAAAGCGCGGCCGCACCCACTACCGCCCCCTCGGTTCGGAATAACAGGTAAAGAATGGTTGCGGTTGCTGCCATGGAGCTTAATCGCACGATGGTGCCGTAAGCGACCCGGCGGGTAAGATTGGCCCGGATGAGAATTCCCTGGTAAAAGCGGCGGTATCCGATAGCGCCGGGCCATGGCAAAAGAATGATGCAGGCGTTGTGGGTCAGCCGGGATACATCTTCCGGCAGGCCGATTAAATTGCCGGTGATAAAATAAAAAACCGGCGGGATGACCAAAATAATCATGCCCAGGGTCAGGATGCCGTTCAAGGCATAAGTGAAATTTCTTAGCCGGAGAAAGGAATGCTTGTCTTTTACCAGCGCGGTAGATGCACTCATCATCATGATGATTGGCGCTTCCACGATAAGCGCAAAGGCGTAAGCCACACCATATGCCGCGAGGTTATATTTGGGATCTGCCAGGCGGGCAATAACCGCAGCCAGAAAAGGCCCCTCCGCAGCCATCATCAGCCATGTAGCAGCAAGCGGCATCCAGAAAACAAAAATCTGTTTAAATGAAAGCGTACTCTTTTGCTCATTCATGGGGCGAATTTTATCTATTCTTTGCAGGCGAAGCAAGTCAAAGGATTAAACGCCAGCATCCCAAAGCAGCGGTTACCAACATTCTTCTTTTTCATTTTGAATCGCTAATTTTATATGTTATTAATCTTACCCGGGATCTCAGATATCCGGGCATGAAGTATCCCGGAAGTTAAGATGGAATGAGAAGTTTATCCTGGGGAGGGACAGAAGTAGGTTTTTGTTTTTTAATATTTTAATTGCGCCACAAGATCAGGATGCGAGATCGAATCAAAATCGGAGGCCATTATGAGCGAATTCCCATTACCCAATCGGTACGACAAAATGAAATATAATCGCTGCGGCTGCAGCGGTCTGAAATTGCCGGCTGTCTCTCTCGGTCTCTGGCACAACTTCGGCGGCAATGATGTTTTCGAAAACGGCAGATCTATCCTGCGGCGGGCTTTCGACCTGGGAATCACGCATTTCGATCTGGCCAATAATTACGGCCCTCCCTACGGCTCGGCGGAAGAGAATTTCGGACGTATTTTCGCAAAGGATTTTGCCGGTTACCGGGACGAGCTGGTGATTTCCAGCAAGGCGGGATGGGACATGTGGCCCGGCCCCTACGGGAACTTCGGCTCGCGCAAATACCTGATAGCCAGCCTTGACCAGAGCCTGGGGCGAATGGGGCTGGATTATGTGGACATTTTCTACCATCATCGCCCAGACCCGGAAACACCGCTCGAAGAAACCATGTCGGCCCTGGATCACATTGTGCGGAGCGGCCGGGCGCTTTATGTGGGTATTTCGCAATACCCGCCCGAGCTTACCCGCCAGGCAGCCAAAATTTTGCGCGACCTGGGAACACCCTGCCTCATTCACCAGCCATCTTACAACATGTTCGATCGCTGGATCGAAAACGGTCTTCTCGATACTTTGCAAGAAGAAGGTATCGGCGGTATCGCCTTTTCACCGTTAGCGCAAGGCATCCTAACAGACAAATATCTGGATGGCATTCCCGGCGGCTCCCGCGCTTCGCGAAGCGATAGTTTTCTTCAACCGAACGACCTCACCGATGACAAAATCTCCAAAGCGCGCCGGCTTAATGAGCTGGCAAAACAGCGGAGCCAAACCCTGGCCCAGATGAGCGTTGCTTGGATTCTGCGCCAGTCAGCGATTACATCGGTGCTGGTAGGCGCCAGCTCCGTCCGGCAAATTGAAGATAATGTGGCGGCACTGGATAACCTGCATTTTTCGCAGGACGAGTTTAATAAAATCGAGGACATTCTGAAAGGTTGAGATCGGATTCCGGCAGGACCATTTGCCGCTGCCGGAAGAAAGAAATCCGAAGACATCCTCTATTTAATAAAGATAAAGTGGGAGAACGAAAGAATGGTAAAGAGATACTGCCTATGGATTTTTTCATTTGCTTTGGTTGCAGGGACCATTTTTACACCGCTGAAGGCTTGCACCAATTTTTTGATCACCAAAGGAGCCAGCGCCGACGGCTCCACCATGATTACCTATGCCGCCGATTCTCATGTGCTTTACGGTGAACTTTATTACACACCAGCCGCACTGCACCAGCCGGGCGAAATGCTGGATATTTATGAATGGGACACCGGAAAGTACCTGGGACAGATAAAGCAAGTGGAAAAAACATACTCCGTTGTGGGGAACATGAATGAATATCAGGTGTCCATCGGCGAAACCACCTACGGAGGGCGTCACGAGCTGGTCGATTCCACCGCCATCATGGATTATGGCAGCATGATGTACATCGCGCTGCAGCGGGCAAAAACGGCCAGGGAAGCCATCAAGGTGATGACCGATCTTGTTGCCGAGTACGGCTATTACAGCGAGGGCGAATCGATGTCGGTCGCTGATCCCAATGAAGTGTGGATTTTCGAAATCATCGGGAAGGGGCCCGGCAACAAGGGCGCCATTTGGGTGGCACGCCGCATCCCGGACGGATACGTTTGCGCCCACGCCAACCAGGCTCGTATTCGGCAGTTCCCTTTGCATGATAAGGAAAACTGTTTGTACGCCCCGGATGTGATTTCGTTTGCCAGGGAGAAGGGCTATTTCTCAGGAAAAGACGAGGAGTTTAGTTTCGCCGACACTTATGCGCCCATCGACTACGGTGCGCTGCGCTTTTGCGAGGCGCGGGTGTGGAGCATGTTCCGGCGGGCGGCACCTTCCCAAAATCTTTCCATGGACTATGTGAAAGGCATCAAAGGTGCGGAGCCGATGCCCCTGTGGATTAAGCCGGACAAGAAACTTTCCGTTCACGATGTAATGGAGCTGATGCGCGACCACTTTGAGGGAAGTGATTTCGATATGACCAAAGATGTCGGCGCCGGGCCTTACGCCTTGCCCTACCGGTGGCGGCCGCTGACCTGGAAAGTTGATGGTGTCACATATTGTAACGAACGGGCAACCTCCACCCAGCAAACCGGTTTTTCGTTTGTGGCGCAGGCCCGGTCCTGGCTGCCTGCTCCAATCGGCGGCGTTTTGTGGTTTGGGGTGGATGATACTTACAGCACGGTTTACACCCCAATGTATTGCGGCATCCGGGAAGTCCCTAAAAGTTTTGCGGTTGGCACCGGATCGTTTTCCGAATTTTCCTGGGAGTCCGCGTTCTGGGTATTCAATTTTGTGTCCAATTATGCGTACAGCCGCTACAGTGACATGATTCAGGATATTCAGAAAGTGCAAAGGGAGCTGGAAGGAAATTTTATGTCAAACCAACCCGAAATCGATAAAGCCGCGCTGGCGCTGTACAACAACTCGCCGCAACTGGCCCGCGATTATCTGACCCAATATTCAGTTGCGCAGGGGGAAACTGTTACCAAGCGCTGGAAAAAATTAGGTGAATTCCTGATTTACAAATATCTTGACGGCAACATGAAGAATGAGCTGGGGAAAGTCACCCATCCCGGTTATCCCGAAAGCTGGTACCGCCGGATTGTAGACGAAACCGGTGACCACTTTAAAATGAAGAAGCTGGAATCGAACGAATCGCATTAGCAATCTTTCTCCTCCATCAATCGCGAACTATCAAAACGGGCTGCAGGTGCGTCTTGCATTTGCAGCCGTTTCATATCCGATCCTTCCCCAAAATCTACTTTTCCTCTCCGGCTGAAAAGCAACCTTTTCTGTAACCTTCCGTATTCCTGCCAATGTTTTATCCACGGGGGATTCAATTAACCAATCTCAGGAAAGAGGTCTCAAACATTAATCTTTATTGGGGGTCATCATGAAGAAATATCAATTCATGGTTATTTTGCTGTTGGTTTTGGCGTTGTCGGTAATGGCATTTCCAGCGGATGAAAAAGTGCCAATAACCGCTAAATCTTCGGAGGCGCTCACCAGCTATTTGAAAGCGAGAGCACTTTCCGAAAAACTGCGGGGGCAGGAATCAATCGAATTTTATAAGAAGGCGGTTGAGTTGGATCCGGATTTTGCCATGGCATATTTGAACCTGGCTTTTGTGCAGCCCACCGCCAGGGAGTTTTTCGAGAGCCTGAACAAGGCAAAATCGTTAACGGATAAGGTCTCCGAGGGAGAACGCCTCTGGATTTTAGGTTCGAACGCCGGTGTGAACGGTTTTCCCATGAAACAGCGGGAATATTTTCAAAAGCTGGTTAAAATGTATCCGGGGGATGAGAGGACACACAACCTGCTGGGAAATCACTATTTTGGTCAGCAGGAATACGACAAGGCGATAGAAGAATACGAAAAGGCAATCGATATCAATCCGGAATTCTCCCAGCCATACAACCAGCTCGGATATTCTTATCGATTTCTGGGAAAATATGATCCGGCGGAAAAGACATTCAAAAAATACATTGAATTGATTCCGGACGATCCGAACCCCTACGATTCCTATGCAGAATTGCTGATGAAAATGGGGAAGGCGGAATCCTCTATCGAGCAATACCGAAAGGCGCTGTCTGTCAATCCCAATTTTGTTGCATCGCATATCGGCATTGCAACTAATCTCAATTTTTTGGGAAAGCATGAGGAAGCCCGCAAGGAGCTCGAAAGGCTATATGAAATGGCTCGCAATGACGGCGAACGAAGAGCGGCGTTATTTGCGACCACAGTATCCTATGTGGACGAAGGAAACACAGAAGATGCCCTTAAGACGATGAAAAAACAGTATGCAATGGGAGAAAAGATAAACGACAGCGCCGCGATGGCGGGTGATCTACAAACCATGGCTAATATTTATTATGAATCGGGTAATTACAGCAAGGCGTCGGATTTATTTCAAAAGGCAAATCAAATCATTCAGGAATCGGATCATAAGCAGGAAATCAAAGATAACGCGGCCAGAATTTTGCTATACAATGAAGCGCGGGTTGCGCTGATGATGGGAAATCTTGACCTTGCCAGGCAAAAGGCGATGGAATTCAGCAAGGCTGCGAAGAAGGTTAGCAATACTTTCCAAATCTGGTTATCGCACCAGGCGGACGGTATGATTGCCATGCATGAAAAAAATTATGATATGGCAATCGCGGAATTCAAACAGGCAAATCAGCAGAATCCTTACGTTATATATCAGCTCAGCCAGGCATATTCCGCGAAAGGCGACAATGAAAATACCCGCGCCGTATGCGAAAAGGCCGCCGGACATAACACGCTGAACAACATGCAATACGCCTTCATCCGGACAAAAGCAAAGAAAATGCTGACATCGCTGTAAAATGCGCAGGGTGCACTCGTAAGGAGAAAACCGGGACATCCCGGTCTTCTCCTTTTTTTCAGCAACTTTACCAGCAGGCCGGCTCGCAACATCGAGTGTTGCGAATCATCGCCGGTTTTCCGCCAGCAACGAAAGCGACATGATGCCATAAATCGTTTTGCATTTCCCTCCTTCATAAGTTTTTAATAGCAATCCTCCATTTTTTTATTAAATTCTAATCAGGCGTTTCTAAAGCGATATTAGGGTCGGTTGGGATTTTAGCAAGACCAGGATAAATCAACAAAGGATTCAGCCGATCGCGGCAAAGATTTTCGGCTCTCCCGGTTTGACCTGACCGTAAATGGGCGCCAATTTTTCAACAGGATTTCTGAGATATCTACATGCATTTAAAAGTAAAACCGGAACAGGAAATTTCCCATTACAAGATCGTCGAGAAGTTAGGTGTCGGCGGAATGGGGATTGTGTATAAAGCGCAGGATCTGAAGCTCGACCGGTTCGTTGCTCTCAAATTCCTACCGCCGCAGGTTGGGTTGGATGAGGACGAAAAGGAGCGTTTTATCCAGGAAGCCAAAACGACATCAGCGCTCGATCATCCGAATATTTGCACCATTTATGAAATAGATGAAACCGAAGAGGGCCAGGTGTTCATTTCCATGGCTTGTTACGAAGGTGAAACACTCCGACAAAAAATATCCCGCGGCCTGCTTTCGGTGCAGGAAGCGATTCAGATCAGCATTCAGATTCTCGAGGGCTTGAGCAAAGCACACGACAACGGCATCATTCACCGGGACATTAAGCCGGACAATATTATCCTGACCATAGATGGGGTTGTAAAGATTCTGGATTTTGGCATCGCCAAGCTCAAGAATACAAAGCAAATCACCCGGCCGGGCAACATTCTGGGAACCCCTCGTTACATGTCTCCGGAGCAGGCAAGCGGGCAGGATATCGACCATCGCGTCGATATCTGGGCTATGGGAGTTATGCTATACGAAATGCTGACGTGCCAGCTACCCTTCAAGGGTGATAATGACTTAACGATGATGTACGCTATCATAAATGAGCAGCCACAGCCCCTGTCCGCAATCCGGTCCAATATCTCCGCCGGGCTGCAGGGCGTTGTGGAAAAAGCCTTAGCGAAAGATCCGGGGGACCGATATCATCAGGCGATGGAGATGGCGCAGGATCTGAGGCTTCTGGAGGGAGGAAAAGAGATACCGGAGAAAACCCGGATTGATTTATCTCCCGTTCCGCAAACGCCATCCATTGTTGTTCTGCCGCTTAATGACATCAGCCCCGAGAAAGATCAGGAATATTTTTGCGACGGCCTCACAGAGGAAATTATAAATACCCTGAGCAGAGTGGAAGGCCTGCGGGTTGTGGCCCGTAATTCAGCCTTCCGGTTCAAAAAAGAACAGGAAGATTTTGCCGGTATCGGCCGGCAGTTGAATGTTCAAACGATTCTGGAAGGAAGCGTTCAAAAGAGCGGCAATAAACTTCGCATTGCGATCCGCCTGGTCAGTGTTGCAGACGGAGTTCTGCTTTGGGCAGAGAAATTCGACCGGCAGATGGACGATATTTTCGCGATTCAGGATGAAATCTCTCAGGCAGTAGTGGGCGCGCTGAAAATCAAACTGATTGGCGTTGATGAAGCCCATCTGATGAAGCGCTACACAGATAATGTGGAAGCATACAATACATATCTGAAAGGACGTTTCTACTGGAATAAGCGCACGGTGGAATTTCTGAATAAAAGCATCGATCATTATAATCACGCAATAAAGATCGATTCCAACTATGCCCTGGCCTACGCCGGCCTGGCGGACACCTACACCACCCTGGGATTTTACGGCGCTTACCCAACTACGGAGGTGTTTCCAAAAGCAAAAAGCGCCGCCGAAAAAGCGCTTCAATTGGACGACATGCTCGCCGAAGCTCACATCTCGTTGGGCTGCATCTCTTCCGTTTATGATTGGGACTGGGCAAAGGCAGAGCAGGAGTTCAGACGCGGGATCGAATTGAATCCGGCATACCCCACCGCCCACCACTGGTACGCCATCAATTTTCTTGTGCCCGCGGGCCGTTTCCGGGAAGCAGCCGAAGAAATCGAGCAGGCGTTGCACCTGGATCCGGTATCGCTGGTGATCAACACCACGGTTGGCTTAACGCACTATTTCTCCAGGAATTTTGACAAAGCCATCGAGGTTTATCTGAAGACGCTGGAGATGGATCCTAATTATGCCGTGACAAATATGTTTCTTGGTCAGGCTTATGTGCAGAAGGGATTGTACGAAAAGGCAATAGAACACTTTAAGATAGCCCTAAAATTTTACGGGGACAGCACAAATATGTTGGCCATGTTTGGCAACGCCAACGCGCTGGCCGGGCATCCGGACGTTGCAGCCAACGTTCTGGAAAATCTGCTCGATTCTTCAAAAAAGGCGCACGTTTCTGCTTACGATCTGGCTACGCTTTATGCTGGTCTTGGTGACGCCGCTTCAGCAATAAATTCACTGGAGAGGGCTTATGAAGAACGCGCTTATTTGCTCGTCTATTTGAAGGTAGATCCCGTGCTCGACAAGCTGAGGGGTTTTCCGGAATTCGCCGTACTGTTACAAAACATCTTTGGCAATATGTGATTGCTGTCTTGCCCGCGATGCCGGAAAAACGATTATTTGTGAGCGGACCGTTTAGTCCCAAATGGTATTTCGCAATTTTTGAGTGGACCCTTTTTTATATGCTAAGAGACATTTTTTGTAATGGGTAAAAAGAAAGCGCCTGAGAAAGAGAGTCACGCCAGCCAGCCCCCGGCAATTTCTGTGAGTGTCGAAGAGGACGGCCAAACCAGCACATTCCAATTTCGGAAATCATTTCACATTGGCAGGGATGAGAGCTGTGAAATCCAGGTAAGCAATCCTGGGGTAAGCCGCCGCCACGCGGAAGTTTTTTACAGCGACGGCTTGTGGATTTTGAAAGATCTGGGCAGCGGTAACGGCACTTTCGTGGACGGCAATAGAATAGATGAAATTGTCTTGAAGAGATCTGCCCGTGCAGAATTGGGCTCCACAAATGTATCTATTCAATTCAGCATAGAACACAAAGCGGCTGCAACGGGCGCTGAACCGACGATGCAGGTTAAACCGCCTTCTCTGACCCAGTATGTGCAACATTACTTCAGCGATACGCCGGAAGAAAAAATGGGGCAGCATACCCGCTTGATCCACCGCGCCTATATGAAAGTCCAAAAAAAACAAAAGACCAGATATTTCCTCATTTTAGGATTCGTCCTTCTGGTTGCAATCGGAATTGGCATTTACGGCTATATGCAGCACCAGGAAGTGAAACGTCAAAAGCTGGTGGCGGAACAAATATTTTATTCGATGAAATCTCTTGAATTGGAATTGACCAGGTTGCAGACCAAGGCGGAAGAACAAAAAGATCAGGCGGCGCTGCAGGCCATAGCGGCAAACCGGGCACAGCAAAAAGAATTGTCCCGCAGTTACGACCATTTTTTATCGGAGCTGCATATCTACGACGATTCACAGTTAAGCGAAACAGACCGCATAATTTACCGCATCGCCCGCATTTTTGGTGAATGCGAGATCGGCATGCCGGCAGATTTCGGCAACGAAGTCCGTCGCTACATCAAGAAGTGGAGAACAACCGACCGGCTGCAAAATGCGATTGAGCGCGCCGACACAAACGGGTACGCCGTGATAGTCACCGATAAAATGCTCGAGCACGACCTGCCGCCACAATTTTTCTACCTGGCTCTCCAGGAAAGCGATTTCGACAGCCGGATTGTCGGCCCCAAAACGCGCTGGGGGGTTGCCAAGGGCTTCTGGCAGTTCATACCTTCCACCGCACTGCATTACGGTTTACGAACCGGCCCACTGCTGGAGCTTCGCCGCTACGATCCGCGCGATGAACGATTCAATTTTAAGAAGTCAACCGAAGCTGCTGCCCGCTATATTCGGGATATTTACAACACAGAGGCCCAGGCCTCCGGTCTGCTGGTCATCGCATCGTACAACTGGGGCCAGAACAACGTGCGCAGCCTGGTACGCAAGATGCCCGCCAATCCCCGCGAACGCAACTTCTGGAAATTGCTGAAATTGTATCGTAAGGAGATCCCACAGGAAACTTACGATTACGTTTTCTACATTATTTCCGCCGCGGTAATCGGAGAAAACCCCCGGCTTTTCGGATTTAACTTTGAAAATCCGCTCAAAAAATCGCCTCAAACCACCGGGTAAGAGATTCCCCCCGCTTGGAGAATTCCTCTCGCTGAAAATTGACAAATTTGTCAAAAGAAATTCCACCGCCTTTTTACGGAATTACCAGCGATCCCTCCTGCGCGAATAAAAAT
>CAZUZS010000005.1:14255-32503 GCA_964624795.1 uncultured Calditrichaceae bacterium | reverse complement strand
AATATCGTAACATTCCGGTCCGGGAAACCGTATTGATGAATCGGCTTTGTTTGATTTCAATTGTGGGGCTTCCAGGTCCTTCAGGGGGAAGACCTGGGAAATAGCTCAAAGGTAATCATTAAAGCAGGGGGACAAACCATGTTTCGTTCTTTCTTTTTGGTTGGCACTTTCTTACTCATCCTCACACAATTGGCGTGGAGCCAGGACGACTCACGCATCGCGAATACGGATTGGGAAGCGTTCAGCAAGAATCTGCTCATGGCGGTGTCATCGGACAACGCCGGGTTGCAGCAATCTGCCATGCGGCACATGATCACCTACAAAAAGCATTTGCAGGTGAAAGACGCCGCCTTCAATTTGATCCGAATCTACCGCTACAATAAGGATGAGCGGATCCGGCAATTGGCTGTGGTAACGGTTTTTTGCACGCAAAATGACTGGGCCAGGGGTTTCCTGAAAAGCAATCTTAAATTCGAGGATAACCCAACCATTCGCAGGCAAATAATGGACGGGATTCTGCAATGCGAACGGGCGGCACTGGCAAAGAAGGATTCGGCTGAAGCACAACTGATTGCGGAAACGAAATGATTCTTATGGCCAATCTTTACGAAGAGACCCCGCATCATGGCTGATGCGGGGTTTTTTATTTCCTTGTGAATTCCGAAGACAACCGTACCGATTAAGAAGGTAATATCTTCCGGTTCTTTCCGGAAAGAAACAAAATATTTCTTCCGAGACTGATTTTCCCGCCTCACAAATGATTCATGCGTCAATAAATAAAACGCGGGTGAAGGATGGCCGTTGTCGCTCCGGCCTCCCTTCATCGATTATTCATTTTCATATCTTTTATTTTCAATTGTTACGAAGGCAAATTAATTTCCTGGCAAAATCCAAAATTCATTTTGCCTTCCAAAAATGACGAAGGATGTTAAGGCGTGTTTGGCAGATATGGTTCCAGGGTGCCAAAATGATGCTTTTCATCTCGAACAGGCAACGCAATCCAAGCGCGGGATTTGTTCTTTTCATTAGGACGATAGTATATTTGCGGAATAATAGTAATTATGAGAGACAACACATTTTATTTTAAAAAAAACCAAGAATAGATAAATTTACGGGGTGGTGTCATGATTCAGATAGAATTGACCAAAGACGAAGCCGAAAAACTGAAAGAAATCCTTCAGGCATATCTCTCGGACCTTCGGATGGAAGTGGCGGACACAGACCGGAAGGATTTCCGGGATATGCTAAAAGAAAACGAAGTCTTTCTTAAGGTCTTTCTCACACGGATAAAGGCCAAAATTGACGCCGCTCAATAGTGCGTAAATGGTTTCGTTTGTCGCTGGCAGCGGACTCCTTATTCGAACAGGTATACGCCCAATCTAGAAATCGAGCAGAATTATGCGAATGGCAAATCGGCGGGGGGAATCGATGAAAGCAGGGCAGGATTCACTTTGCCCGAAACATCATCAATCGTAAGTGACGGGGCTGTCTGTTGGGAAACCAGATTGTGCGGGGCCGGCCCGCCGATTAAGGCCTATTCCAATATCGCGGCCCCGGCTCAACAGAAAATCAGGACAATCATTTCAAAATGAAAATTGGGTTTAACAGCATGAAAATACCAGGTACGATGAAAGCCATGGTTTTAGAAAAACAGGGCGAAAAACTGCAGGAAAAGGAAGTTCCGGTGCCGCAACCCAACGCGGATCAGATTCTGATCAAAATTCATGCGTGTGGGGTCTGTCACACAGATCTTCATATCGTTGACAGCGAGCTTACCGAGCCCAAGCTCCCCCTGATTCCCGGCCATGAGATTGTGGGCACCGTAGTAAAAACCGGAGGCAATGTCACAGATTTTAATCCGGGTGATCGGATTGGTGTTCCCTGGTTGGGTCGAACCGACGGAACCTGCCGGTATTGCCGGAGGGGTCAGGAGAATCTTTGCGAAAATCCGGAATTTACCGGCTACACAATTGACGGAGGCTATGCCGAGTTCACAGTTGCCGACCAACATTTTTGTTTCCACCTGCCAGCCGGCTACGGTGACGCAGAAGCAGCACCCTTGTTGTGTGCCGGGCTCATCGGGTACCGCACTTACCGCATGGGGGGCGAGCACGTGGAAAACCTGGGAATTTACGGTTTTGGCGCCGCCGCTCATATTGTTGCGCAGATAGCCCGCTATGAAGGAAAGAAAATATTTGCTTTTACGCGTCCTGGAGACCACGAGGGCCAGGAGTTCGCGCGGCGCCTCGGCGCGGTGTGGGCCGATGATTCCACCCGGATGCCCCCGGAAAAGCTGGATGCGGCACTGATTTTTGCCCCCGTTGGTTCATTAATCCCGGAAGCGCTGAAAGCCTCCAACAAGGGAGCGGTCATCGTCAGCGGCGGTATTCACATGAGCGATATCCCGGCATTTCCGTATAAGCTGCTGTGGGAAGAACGGATTATCAGGTCGGTCGCAAATCTCACCCGACGGGACGGAGATGAATTGCTGGCAATTGCGCCCAGAGTGCCGGTGAAAACAGAAATTGTGAAAATGCCCCTTAATAAGGCAAATGAAGCATTAGACCAGCTGCGAGGCGGACAAATTGAAGGTGCAGCAGTTTTGGTGATGCCGGATTTTGAGAGGGAATTGTAGGCGGCCGGTTAAAGCTGGATGGCTGTAAATATGATTGGAAAGGAGTGGAATAATGCATGAAAAACGATTTCATAGAGATGCGGATCGCCTGCGCGCGCCGGAGCGGATCGAACGGCTGGAAGTGGAGCGGGTTATTGAATTATGCCTGGAAGGAATCACGCCGGAGTCGGTTCTGGATGAAGGATGCGGCAGCGGGCTGTTTTCAGAAGCTTTTGCAGGACGCGGATTGCGGGTTACCGGACTTGATGCCAACCCGGAGATGCTGCAAATTGCCTCCCGCTATCTCCCGCAGGCTGAATTTCGCGAAGCGATTGCGGAATCGATTCCATTCGATGACGATACCTTCGATCTGGTTTTTATGGGCGTGGTGCTGCACGAGACCGACGATACCAGGCAGGCGTTAAGGGAAGCAAGACGGGTGGCAAAAATGAGGGTTTCCATTTTGGAATGGCCATATATGGAAGAAGCCTATGGTCCGCCGTTGGCTCACCGGCTGAAGCCGGAGGACGTGGCTGCCATGGCACGCGAAGCCGGCTTCAAAGAAGCGGAAACCATCATGCTGCAAAACACAGTATTTTATCGGCTCGCAGTATAAAGTAATAGTTCCATTTGGAAAGTAAAAGTTTCCGCGCGGCACGAGCCGATCCCCGAATTTTGGGAACTTGAAAGAAGATCACAAACTGGTACTGGCGCAAAACTGATGAACGTTTCAGACTTGTTGAATCCACAAGCAAATTTTCCGCATGGCTATGTTTATCCGATCATGATCCTGCTGGGAGCCATAATTGTTGGTTTCGTCCTGCATGCAATCATTTCCTTTATTTTTAAGCATCGGAAATTCCGCAAGAAAATCACTCTGCAGCAAATAGAGCTTCAATTCGACCATCTCAAAGGGCCACTTCGCTCCCTGATCCCGGCGATTTGTGTAAGCATCGCATTGCCATTTCTGAAAATCGAACCCAGGGTTCTCGACACCATCAATCATATTGTTGATCTCTGGTTGATTGCTTCTATTGCCTGGATCGCAATCGGGATCGTTCACATCGGGCGTGATGCCATTCTGGGACATTTTCAGATTGACACCAAAGATAATCTCCGGGCACGCCAGGTTTACACGCAAATTCGAATGATCGAGCGCATCCTGATTGTGATTATCCTGGTAATTGGCATTTCGGTGATGCTGATGAGTTTCTCGAAAGTTCGCCAGGTTGGGGTCAGCTTACTGGCTTCGGCAGGAATAATCGGCATCATTCTGGGTTTTGCTGCGCAACGAACCCTGGGAAATCTGTTAGCCGGCATCCAGATCGCCATCGCTCAGCCTATCCGCCTGGAAGATGTGGTAATCGTGGAAAACGAATGGGGTTGGATCGAAGAGATTACACTAACCTATGTCGTGGTTCGAATTTGGGACCTGCGACGGCTGATCGTCCCCATTTCCTATTTTATCGAAAATCCGATCCAGAACTGGACTCGGCAATCGGCGGACTTGCTGGGCACGGTTTACCTTTACGCAGATTACACCGTACCGGTGAAAGCGGTCCGGGAAGAGCTCACCCGCATTCTGGAAAACAGCAGCGATTGGGACAAAAAGGTGAACGTTTTGCAGGTAACAAATATTACCGAGCATACCGTCGAGCTGCGCGCGCTGATGAGTGCAATCGATTCACCCACCACCTGGAACCTGAGGTGTGAAGTCCGGGAGAAGCTGCTCAGTTTTTTGCAGGAGCATTTTCCGGAATGTCTGCCCAAAGTACGTCTGGAAACAGGAAAAGACGGCGAAACAGCAGACGGAGAAATGCCCGGTGGTTCAGAAAAAGATTCGTAGTATTCAGACATGATTCGATTGCGGAAATTAGCAGCGATATGTGCAGGTCCACAAAAGGGTAGAATGGCAGAAGGCACAGTATTGGAAATCCTTCATAGCAATCTTGAATTTTCCACCACCGGCGAATTACGTATTTGTCTATGTCCATTTGCCCCGGTTAGAGACCGAAAAAAAATTAAAAAGACCAAGTCTAAATTATTGCAAGAAAAAGGAGAATCATCAGATGATCTTTATTAGAATTCTAATCGGTATTGGGCTTCTTTTTCTGGGTCGCAAGTTGTTCTGGTTATTCGTTGGCGCCTTGGGATTTATCTTCGGAGCCATGCTTGCCACCCAATATTTGCAGGCCCAACCCTCAGGTATCGTCCTTATTATTGCACTTGTCGTCGGAATTATTGCGTCCATACTGGCAATCTTTCTACAAAGAGTGGCGGTTGGGATCGCCGGTTTTTTAGCCGGCGCCTATCTCACTTCTCACTTGTTGCCGTTCCTGCATTTGCAGATAGACAGCTATTTCTGGCTCGCATTTATCATTGGCGGCATCATTGGCCTGATCCTGTTACTGGTGCTCTTTGACTGGGCCCTGATTATTTTATCATCACTCGTAGGAGCGAATATGATCGTGGTGTCCACAACCACCGGCATTGCGATTTCCACATTTTTATTCGTTCTGCTGCTGGTCATCGGAATTGCGTTTCAGGCCAGCGTATTTTCCAAAGAATCCGGGCGGTCATCACCAAGTAAATAAGCCGCGGCTCGCGTTCTGCAATTTTCTGCCCTTTTTATCGTTTTGAAAAATTCTAATGTTTGTCATGATGTGGAACGGCTTTCGAATGTGCTTCGCCAACCGGAATTGCCTGGTCCAGAGGGCTGCCGGCAAGACCGACAGCCATGAATTATGCAATCTGCGGCACTCAAATCCAACCTCCATAAAATCTGGAACACCTTAGTGATTCTTCATACTTTCTTCATATATGATTGATATTATCGTGCTGAGTTTGAGAAATAGAAAGTGTCTAAGTGCTGTTTATTGTGACGAAAAAGTTTATAAAATCATGCGAAACTAATAATCAAAAGAATAACAATATTCAACTAAGGAGGGCTTGGTTATGAGCCAAGAGCAATTTAAACGACGCGTATGGATTTATGTTTTGGCGGGGATAATCTTCGGTTTGTTGATTGGAGCAGGTCTGCAGTGGACACACTCGACGATTGCCGCACCACCGGTACAACCTACTGCACAATCGGAAAACGAGATGCAAATGAGCAGCTCCTCGAGCCCGAATGTGGCAGTGGAATTGAGCAATGTTTTTGCTTCGGTAGCAAAAAATGTAACACCATCAGTGGTAACAATCTTCACCGAGACTAAAGTTAAAGCGCAACAACAGCAATTCGGCCAGTTGTTCGGCGATGATTTTTTCAAAAAATTCTTCCAGGTTCCTGCCCCCCAGCAGGATCAGACCCAGGAGAGCCTGGGATCGGGCGTCATAGTGACTTCTGATGGGACAATCCTCACCAACAACCACGTTGTAAAAGGCGCAGACAAAATAAAGGTTAAGCTAAACGACGGTACCGAATATGAAGCAAAAGTAAAAGGAACCGATGTGCAAACTGACCTTGCCGTCATTACGATTGATGCCAAGGGCCTGACTCCCATAAATTTTGGAGATTCGGACAAGGCCCGTGTGGGTGACTGGGTTTTGGCTATCGGATCGCCCCTGAATTTTGAGCATACGGTTACCTCGGGCATCATCAGCTCGAAGGGCCGGACCGGAGTGGGTCTCAGCCAGTACGAAGATTACCTGCAGACGGATGCGGCTATCAATCCCGGAAATTCCGGCGGGGCACTGGTAAATGTAAACGGCGAATTGATCGGAATAAATTCGGCAATCGCCACCCAGACGGGTGGTTTCCAGGGAATCGGATTTGCGATTCCGGTGAACCTGGCTAAAAAAATCATGGATGATATTATCAAGAACGGCAAAGTCGTTCGCGGATGGTTGGGAGTTTACATTCAGAATATCACCCCCGATCTTGCCAAAGGGTTGAACCTGAAAAGTAATAAGGGTGTTGTGGTAAGCAAAGTGGAGCCGAACAGCCCGGCCGACAAAGCGGGTCTGAAGGCAGAAGATGTTATTACGCAATTCAACGGCAAGGACGTAGATAATTCCATGGAGCTCAGCACCTGGGTGGCGAGCACTTCTCCCGACACCAAGATAACCTTGCAGGTCATTCGCAATGGAAAAGTGATGTCCGTCCCGGTTATGCTGGGCGAATTGAATCCGCAGACACAGGAATTGGCCAGGGGAGAATCCTCCGAATCGCAGGTTGGCCTTACGGTAGCCAACATTACTCCCGATCTGATTCAGAAGTACCAGTTGGCACAAAATCAGCCCGGAGGTGTGGTTGTCATACAAGTAGCCGGCGGAAGCATTGCGGCCGAGGTTGGATTGCAGCCGGGTGACGTAATTCTGAAGGTCAACCGTCAAACTGTAAAAGACGTAAAAGAATTTAACAGTGTAATAAGTAAAATAAAGTCCGGAGAAAATATATTGTTCTACCTGCGGAGAGGAGAAGGCAACTTTTTCGTGGCGTTCACAATGCCATAATGCAGGGCAGGGAGTGCCTGGCGGGAAGCCCACATCAGGGCCTCTCGCCAGGAATTTTTTAAATATGCGCGACGAGACATTTCATTTTTGAATCACGTTTATTATCTTTAATATTTCATTTCGTCGGGAGAATGGGAATTCGAAGTTGGAGCGGGAGGCTGACCTGTTTTTACTTAGATCATACTTTTAAGAATGTCGGCCAAAATCGAGGAGTTTTCTGCAAATATTTGTTCCAGAATTAATTGTTTCAAATTTACAGCGAAGAGCTTAGTCGGGTAATGATTCAAGGCGGCTCGGGTCCGGGGCGGATTCAAGATCAAAAGATGGAGGCTTTTCGCTCTTCATGCTTTCTTCATATATAAATCATTAATTATCGTGGTAATGTGAGAAATACAAATGAGAATATTGGTTGTAGAAGATGAAGAGACTCTCGCGTCGCGAATTAAGGGCATTTTGGAGAGCGAGCAGTATCATGTAGAGGTTGCGTACGATGGCCTGAGCGGGATGGACCAGGCACTGACGGAAGAATATGACCTCGTTATCCTGGATGTTCTGCTCCCCAGAATGAACGGTATACAGGCTTTGCGGGAGATACGCAAGGAAGGTTTGACGGTGCCGGTATTATTGCTTACCGTTAAAAACCGGGTGGAGGATAAGGTCGCCGGACTGGACGCCGGCGCTGACGATTACTTAACAAAACCGTTTGCCATTCCGGAACTTATGGCGCGAGTACGCTCCCTGTTGCGAAGAAAAAGCGAGATCAAATCCTCCACATTGGGCGTGGCAGATCTGGAAATTGATACCAGCACCCACGAAGTGGTCCGGGGTGGTAAGCCGGTCAGCCTTACAGCGAAGGAATATTCCATTCTCGAATTCCTGATTTATAACAAAAACCGGGTACTTTCCCGCCTCTCTATTGCCGAACACGTCTGGGGGGATAATTTCGATCTGTTTACAATGACAAATTTTGTGGATGTGCACATTAAAAATCTTCGTAAAAAAATCGACGATGACCAGGACAAAAAATTGATTCAAACAATCCGCGGTGTTGGATATATTATCAAGGACGACTGATGAAGATACGTGTGCGGCTGACACTTTGGCACTTTTCCGTAGCTCTCATTATTGTTCTTTTCTTCAGTCTCGGAACATACTGGGGTATGAAGCGGCTTCTTTTTCGCACGCTGGACGACGAGTTGGAGATGATGACCATGACCATCGAGCGATCTTATGATCCCTTCTTTGGCGAGTTTGACGATCTGCGGCTTACACCTGAGAATCTGAATCGCTATCTGGGGTATTACATTGTGGTGTATAATAATGCCGGTAATCCCATTTTTGCATCGCCGATGACGCAGAAAATTTCTTTGGGAATTCCCGCTCCGAAGAAAAGTACCACAACCGGATTTACAATAACTATCAATGTTCCTTCGAATTGGTCTTTCCTGCAAATGGACCAAAATAAAGATGTAACCTTTCGCGCGATCTCCCGACCGCTCCATTACCAGGACCAGCGGATCGGGTGGATAACGATTGGATTGCCGATCGAACGAATCCAAGAATCCATGCACAACCTGCTGATGGTGTTGTTGATTGGAACAGTCGCGGCGGTGGTTTTGATTGGCATAGGCGGCTATTTCCTGACCCGGCAAACGCTTGATCCGGTAAATAAAATAACGCAGAAAGCAAACAATATCAGCTCTACCAATCTTGATGAAAGAATTGAAATCCAGAAATCTGATGATGAACTGGGACAACTGACTGTTGTTTTGAACAATCTGCTGGAAAGGCTTCAAAAGGCATTTCACAGCCAGCAACAATTTATGGCCGATGCAGCACACGAGTTGAAAACACCGCTGACTGTGCTTCGTGCCCATTGGGAAAGCGAGCTGAACAATCCGGATATACCCCTTGAGATGAAGGAAAAATTCGTCCAGGATATCGAAGCCATTACGCGGCTCAATCATATGATCAACAATCTTCTGCTTCTCACCCAGACCGAATCCATACAGGATAATTTTGTCTTTAGACCGGTTAGGCTGGACGAACTTCTGCGCACCGTCATTTCCGATTCCCAAATTCTGGCAGAGATAAAGTCGCAAAAAATATCCATTGTAGAGATGCCTGAGGCTAATATACAGGGGGATTCCAGCCGGCTTTACCAACTCTTTTTCAACCTGCTGGATAATGCCATCCGCTACACACCGGAAAACGGTAATATCTGGCTTTCCCTGCGGTTGAACAATCACTGGACCTTTGTGGAAATACAGGACAATGGTCCCGGTATACCGGAACAAGATCTCCCGCATATCTTTGAGCGGTTCTACCGCGTGCAAAAGGATCGTTCCAGATCCACCGGCGGCAGTGGCCTGGGATTGTCCATTTGCGAACTTATTGCCGAAGGCCACAACGGTACAATAAAGGTAGAGAGTAAAATGGGAGAAGGCAGCCAATTTCGTGTTTCACTACCGTTGCCGGAGAGAAATTAATTCATATTCCAACCTGATGACATGATCTCATGACAGTTCATGCAGAACCAGGAGAAATCCCGGATATTATTCCGTAGGATTTGCGATGCCATAAGAAAAGCGGAGATGCCGATGAAGCAGCTTTCAAATAGCCGAAGTATTAAACCGGCATTAACGGGTCTCCTGATCCTCGTTTTTACCTTCTCCGCTCTGGATTTTTTCACGGGATGTGGTAAAAGAGCTGCGGAAGAAAACAACCCGAACGAGCCGAAATCAGGAATTCTCATTCTCAAGGCATCCGCCACTGCCCACACCGGCAAGAATCTGCAACGCATTCCGGTGCGAAACGGAATGATCAGCATTAAGTCTGCGTGGATTAATATAGACCGGATCGAAATTGAAGAAAAGGCGGACACCACCAAAACCGAGAACGGAAAAGATAAAGCAGATTCGGACAGCGACAGCCAAAACCTGCCAAAGACAATTTTGCAGGGGCCATTTTCTCTTGATATCAGCGCAGAGAAAGTGCTCTTCGACTCGGCTGCGATCTATCCCGGCTACATAACCCTGGTACGACTGGTTTTTGCTGTCAGCACCCGACCGCCGTTTTCTGATAAGTCAATAAATATCCATGGCAAATATACCCCCACAGGCGGACGGCCGATCTCGTTCACCCTGTTGTCTGAATTCACCGAAAACGTGGAAACCCACATTTTGGATAAGCCCATTTCCGTTTTTCCCCGGAAAGTTACCCGAATCACCGTGACCCTGGATGTTCCGCACTGGTTCGACCAGGTTGATTTTTCAAACGCGCTGGTAGAAAATAATCAGATACGTATTGATAACAGTTACAATACGGCGCTCATGTCCGCTTTCGAAGCCAATATAGCTAATTCCGAGTTTGTTGATGAAAAATGAGGGCGCAAAACCTATGCAGCTAGATTATCGGGCTCACGTAGCGAAATATATTTGATCAAGCGTCATAATTTTGGTACGAATAAATTTGGTGACATGCTTGCTTGGAGTCATGCCACTTTTTCTCCTCCGCCAAATTTCTTCAGCAGTTATTCATTTACATAATATACATTGGTGTGAAGTCTCGGATTGAAAATATTGTCTGCACCAATGCAGATCCGGAAACGGGGAGGAACAAATTTTTGTTGTTTTGAGCGGTGTTTTGAAAAATGCGATGGAACGAACTTTATTCTTAATGGGCAGAATTACATCAGTGGAAGACATACCGCGCATCTTCCTGTCCGGGAACAAATATTAAACTGAAGGGAATCATTCATCGTGTTGGGAAACTTTGCAAAATCAATTGGGGCAAGCCGTGCGGTTTTGGCGCTCTCCATTGCCCGCATGGCGGACGCTATGGGGAACAGCATTCTTTTTATTATCATTCCGCTGTATGTCGCCAAACTGCCTGCCATACTTTTTCATCTTCCGGTACCGGTGCAGGTGGGCATACTCATTTCCCTTTATGGTTTTGTGAATGCGTTTCTGCAGCCAATTATGGGCGCTTTTTCCGACCGCATTGGGCGAAGAAAGATACTCATTCAGGCGGGCTTGTTTCTCATTGGCGGCAGCACCCTGGCCTTTGTTCTTGCGCGCAATTTCTTCGATCTGCTGCTGCTTCGTGCTTTTCAGGGGGTGGCGGTGGCTATTACCATTCCCGCATCCATGGCAATCATGGCCACCATTACCCACCGGGAAACGCGCGGCGGATCAATGGGAATATACTCAACTTTGCGGGTTGTCGGCTTTTCCATCGGCCCTCTCATCGGTGGATTTCTGAAGGTTCATTACGGCTTCAATGCTGCTTTTTATGCCGGCGCCGGATTGACCCTGTTAGCCATGATCCTGGTGCAAATCTGGGTATCGGATGTGAGAATTCCGAAAGAGGAAATTAAAAAGCGACCGTTCCGGATCATCGACCGTTCCCTGCTGAGCCCGGGAATTTTCAGCGCCGCGCTGGCGACCTTTCTCATGGCCGGCGCCTTTTCCATGGTGAGTGCGCTCGAAAACGAATTCAACGCCCGGTTGAGCATAAACGCATTGGGATTCGGTGTGGCATTCAGTTCGTTGATGGTCGGTCGCCTTCTTTTCCAGGTGCCTTTGGGCCATCTCTCGGATCGGGTAGGAAGAAGACCGATTATTTTGATTGGATTGCTGTTCACTGCACCAGCCATCGTGCTTTTGGGCGAAATCCACACACTGACACAATTTATTTTGCTTCGCCTTTTCCAGGGAATTACCGCTGCGGCGATTGCAGCTCCTGCGTTTGCCGTGGCCGCGGATCTGTCCCGCGCCGGCGGCGAAGGGCGGCAAATGAGCGTCATTACCATGGGATTTGGCCTGGGTATTGCCACCGGGCCTTTGATTGCAGGACTTTTGTCGGTTGTTTTTTTCGAATTGCCCTTCCTCGCGATTGGGGCGCTGACGCTGGTGGGCTTGTGGCTGGTCTATCGTTATCTGCCAGAGACGGTAAGCAAGGAGCCCCAGCCTCCGCAATAATTCTTTCCTGACATTCGTGAATTCGCCGGTTTAAAAATCCGCGCATCCGGAGGGACAAATATTGGGAGAATCCGGCCAAATATGCATTGAACATTCACTTTGCCACCAGGCCCCTTACTAGCAGAGATAACTATTGCGCTCACGAAGAATCGGGTTGATTTTATTGACCGCGATCAGCAACGGCAAATCCCTCCCTGCCGCGCGTCTATCTTGCATCATATCCAAAGATGCCGGATTTCCATATTCATAAAAACTTCATCTTTGGACATTATCCTACATTGGAACTAAGGACAAGGAGATTATGGCACACCCGGATAAAATTTCAGCGCTGTTTTTGGATATCGGAGGCGTCTTGCTCACCAACGGATGGGACCGGATTGCCCGTCAGCGTGCCATCGAGAAATTCCGGTTGGATGAAGACGAGGTAAACGAGCGTCACCACCTGACCTTCGACACGTATGAAGAGGGCAAACTGAGCCTGGTGCAATATTTAAACCGGGTTATCTTTTATAAGGAAAGATCTTTTGCGATGGAAGAGTTCAGGCAGTTTATGTTTTCGCAATCGCAGCCATATACTGAAATGATCCAATTTGTTCAAGATTTGAAAGACCGGTATCATTTGCGATTGGTGGTAGTGAGTAATGAAGGCCGCGAGCTAAATGAATACCGCATTCGGACGTTCAAATTAAATGAATTCATCGATGCCTTTATTTCCTCCAGTTTTGTGCACTTCCGAAAGCCGGACGAGGACATGTTCCGAATGGCGCTGGATATTTCGCAGGTACCGCCGCAGGAGGTGGTCTACATTGACGACCGGCTGATGTTTGTACAAATTGCGGAAGGTCTGGGAATCAAGGGTATCCACCACAGGGACTTTCAGATGACAAAATTAAAATTAGCGGAAACGGGACTGCAATCGGACAATTAGCCTCTGCACAATTGCAGTTCAAAGGGAGGACACAATGGATAACAGAAGATACGATTTAGGAATGATTGGCCTTGGAGTAATGGGCCGCAATCTTGTCTTGAATATGGGAGACCACGGATTTGCAGTGGCGGGATACGATAAAGACCCTGAAAAGGTTAATGCACTGAATAAAGAAAAGGGCGACCGGGCAATCCGCGGCGTAAATACAAAAGAGGAATTTTTGAGCCTCCTCAAAAAGCCGCGCAACGTGATGATGCTGGTTCCGGCCGGTGCGGTGGACGCCGTTATTCAGGATCTGCTGCCGCTGCTGGACCGGGAAGATTTGATCATAGACGGCGGTAACTCGCACTTTATAGACACCAATCGCCGCGCCAAAGAGCTGGCGGAGAAAGGATTTCACATCCTGGGCGTCGGTATTTCGGGGGGCGAGAAGGGAGCACGGTACGGGCCGAGTATGATGCCCGGTGGATCGCGGGAGGCTTACCAACGACTTAAGCCAATCTTCGAAGCGGTAGCGGCAAAGGTGGACGGAGAGCCATGCGTCACTTATCTGGGCCCCGGTTCCGCCGGCCACTACGTAAAAATGGTTCATAACGGGATCGAGTACGGCCTTATCCAGTTGCTGGCAGAATCCTACGATCTCTTGAAAAGAGGCATTGATTTGAACAACGACGATCTGCACCGGATCTACAAGGAATGGGACGAAGGCGAGCTGGAATCGTTCCTCGTCGAGATTACGGCCAAGATTTTTGCGCGGGATGACGAAATCAGCGGTAAGCGCCTTATCGATGTCATTCTTGATGCAGCGAAACAAAAGGGAACCGGCATGTGGACATCGCAGGATGCGATGGAATTGCAAGTTCCGCAGCCGACCATTGACATGGCAGTAGTTGTGCGCGACATGTCCGGTTACAAAGAAGAACGGGGGGAGGCATCGAAAATCTTGACGGGACCGCAACCGTCATTCAACGGCAACCGGGAGCAGTTTGTCCGGCAGCTTCGCAATGCGTTGTATTTTTCCTTCATAAGCACTTATGCGCAAGGCATGGCGCTGCTGAAGGCCGCCGACCAGCGTTACAAATATGGATTAAACCCGGAAGAAATTGCAAAAATCTGGAGGGGCGGCTGCATCATCCGGGCCGGATTGCTGGAAAATATCCGGGAGGCTTACGACGGTAAACCAAGCCTGAGCAACCTGATGATTGAATCCCATTTTTCAAAGACACTTATCGAAAGGCAGGAGGACCTTCGCACAGTTATTCGCAATGGTGTTCAATGGGGAATTCCGGTTCCCGCACTGTCGGCATCCCTGGCTTACTACGACAGCTACCGGAGCAGTTGGCTGCCAGCCAACCTGATCCAGGCACAGCGTGATTTCTTCGGTTCGCACACCTACGAGCGGATCGACAGGGAAGGCATATTTCATACAGAGTGGGATCAAAAGGGATGAAGGCGAAAAATGGAAATGAATAATAAAACAAATCCGACAGTGGTAGTCATTTTTGGCGGCGGCGGCGATCTCACCTGGCGTAAGCTGGTCCCTGCTATCTACAACCTGTTCCTCGATCATCGATTGAACGAGCGATTTGCACTTATCGGTATCGATAGCAAAGATTTTTCCGATGACGATTATCGCAGCCACCTCCGGGAGGGCGTGGAAAATTTCTCACGCAGAGGCAAAGCCAGAAGTGATGAATGGAAAAAATTTGCCGCTTCGCTCTCCTACCAAAAAGCCGATTTTACCAGGACTGAAACCTATAAAGAAATTTCAGATATCATCGAGCGGTTCGAAAAAGAAGCGGGCGCCAAAGCAATCCGGTTATTTTACATGGCCGTCCCGCCCAATCTGATCGAAACTATAGCTACCCACCTGGGAAAATCCGGTTTAACCGGTGACGCAGGAACTTCGAGGGTAGTGGTGGAAAAACCATTCGGGCATAATTTGGAGAGCGCCCGCTCCCTGAACCGTATGCTGACAAATGTTTTTGAAGAAAGACAAATTTACCGGATCGATCATTATCTTGGGAAAGAGACGGTCCAGAACATTCTGGCTCTGCGGTTTGCAAATGCGCTGTTCGAGCCCGTTTGGAACCGCAATTACATAGACCATGTGCAGATCACTGTAGCGGAAAAGGTGGGGGTTGAACATCGCGGTGGCTACTACGACCACGCCGGCGCCCTGCGGGATATGATTCAGAACCATTTGCTGCAGCTTCTTTGCCTGATCGCCATGGAGCCGCCGGTTTCTTTCGATGCCGACGAAGTGAGGAACCGGAAAGTTGATGTACTGCATGCCATTCGCAGATTTAACCGCCAGGAAATTCAGGAGAATGCAGTACGCGGTCAGTATGGCCCCGGCTGGCAGAAGGGTGATCATGTGGCTGGTTATCGCGAAGAGCCGGGAGTTGATCCCGAATCCGATACCGAAACATTCGCAGCCGTGAAGTTCTTTATTGACAACTGGCGGTGGCAGGATGTGCCGTTTTATATACGAACCGGCAAGCGGCTTCCGGAAAAAATCTCCGTGATTACCATCCAATTCCGGCGCGTCCCGCATCAATCGTTTCCCTCGGAAGCGGCCGCAAACTGGCAGCCAAACAGACTCATCATCACCATTCAACCACAGAAGACCATTCGATTGCGGTTCCAGGCTAAACAACCCGGTTTGAACATGATCCTGAATTTGGAAGATATGGAATTCAATTACAGCGATTCGTATACCACAGAGCCCCCGGAAGCCTATGAAACCCTGCTCCTGGATGTAATGCTGGGAGACGCAACGCTTTTCATGCGCGCCGATCAGGTGGAAGCCGCCTGGGACATTCTGATGCCCATTTTGGAAGCCTGGGATGCTAAGCCTTCTTACGTTTTCCCCAATTATCCGGCAGGGAGCTGGGGACCGGACGATGCTGAAGCGCTGGTCGCAAGGGATGGTCATAATTGGGCCACTCTCCCGCGGAAAAGAGGGGCTCAACAAGACGAGAATGAGAAAGAACAATAATGCAAAACCAAATCGTTGCGCCCATCGGGGTGGGCGCCTTTTAAGGAGAGAAAGAAAATGATTCAAGTTTATTCTGATGCAAAAGAAGTTAGCCACGCTGCGGCTGAACTTTTTTTCCAAACCGCACGACGGGCGGTGGAAAAAAACGGCCGCTTTACGGTTGCGCTTTCGGGAGGAAACTCTCCCAGGATGATGTACGAACTTCTTGCCAGGGCCCCATATCGCCACCAGGCGTTGTGGGAAAAAACTTTCATATTCTGGGGAGACGAACGGTGTGTGCCCTGGAATGATCCGCGTTCGAACGCGGGAATGGCGGCAAACACGCTGCTCAAGTTTGTCCCGGTTCCTTCGGAGCATATTCATCGCATGGTTTGCGCGTTGACACCCGGTGAAACGGTAGATCATTATGAAAGTGTGCTCAGACATAATTTCGATACCGATCCGCCTCGCTTTGACCTGATTCTCTTAGGGCTGGGCACCGACGGGCATACCGCTTCATTGTTCCCGGAATCGCCTGCGCTGAATGAAAAAGAGCGCTGGGTTGTGCAGGTTCAAAAGCCGAATGAGGATATCCATCGTGTCAGCCTGACAGTGCCGGTCATTAATAATGCGGAAAACATTGCTTTCCTGGTCTTTGGGAAAGAAAAAGCCGACATTTTGGCGCAGGTACTGGAAGGTCGGTACCAGCCCGAAAGATTTCCCGCACAGATTATCCAACCCAGCCGGGGTGAAATTAACTGGCTGGTGGACGAGCCTGCCGCGGCAAAAATTAAGGGAAGATATCATGCGGCTTCGTAATATTCCATTAGGACGAATACTCGGTATTGAAATTGGCCTGGATTATTCCTGGTTTCTGGTGTTTGTCTTCCTGACATGGCTGTTGGCAAGAAACTACTACCCGGTGGAATTTAGTCATTGGTCACAGGCGGAGTACTGGCTGGTAAGCGCCGCCACCGCCATTTTGCTCTTTGTGTGCGTTTTACTCCACGAATTGGGGCATTCCATTGTTTCCATGCAGTACAAGATCAAAGTCAAACGAATTACGCTTTTCATTTTTGGCGGCATCGCTCAGATTGCCGGCGAACCGCCCAAGGCTTCCGCTGAATTCTGGATTGCAGTAGCGGGGCCAATCGTGAGCCTGATTCTGGCCGGAATCTTCTACCTGCTTACAGGGGTTTCAGGAGGCATTCCGTGGCTGTTGGGGCTGTTTAAATATCTGGCTCTCATCAATCTTGTTCTTGCCATTTTCAACCTGATTCCCGGTTTCCCATTGGATGGCGGGAGGGTATTCCGGGCGATTGTGTGGGGCATCTCCCACAGCTTTCGCAAGGCGACAACCATTGCCTCAAATGTGGGACGTTTTTTCGGCTTTCTCTTCATCTTTTGGGGAGGCGTTCAAATATTTGCCGGCGACCTCGGAAATGGTTTATGGATCGCCTTCATCGGCTGGTTCCTGGAAAGGGCTGCCACCGCCGAACGACAGCAGCTTACCATTCACGATTTAATCGGGAATCATCGCGTATCGGAAGCCATGCGGCGCAATTTCACAATTATTCCCGCCGACACCACGCTGCAACAGTTGGTTGATCATCATATTCTGGGCAACGGCCAACGAAGTTTTATGGTAGAACGGGGAGAACATCCCTTAGGATTGCTAACCCTTCACCGGGTCAGGGAAATTTCGCGGGAAAAATGGCCTACTACCCATGTCACAGATGTCATGATTCCTGAAAGAGAATTGCAGAAGGTTACCCCGGACACCTCTTTGTGGGACGCACTTCGCAAAATGGACGAAAACGGCGTGAACCAGATGCCGGTGGAAGATAACGGGATTGTGGTCGGCATTCTGACGCGGGAAAGCATTATCACATTTTTGCGCAACCAGCAGGAATTTGGAAGTTAACAACCTGGTCATTCCATTTTTGCCTCCTGAATAGCGGGCAGTTATTCCCACATGAAGGAGACAGCAGGTCTAAAGAAAAGGAGAATTGCAACGTTTTCTTGGTTACGGTATTCTGGAAAAACAAGGCGCCAGCAAATTCTCATATTAGATACAATTGTGTTGGGAATAGTCGGTGCCATAGGCGCCCGGCTGTTTATTTTTCTGCTAAAGCTGGCGCAAAACATTTTTCTGAAAGGAATTGCCGGATACAGTATTCCCGGTCTGCCAAATGAAGGGAGATCTGCCTACCAGGTTATCGGCAGCCACGGCTTGTGGCTCATTCCGCTGGTTGTGGCGCTGGGCGGCCTCATTGCCGGTGTGCTGGT
>CAZUZS010000005.1:1289-14155 GCA_964624795.1 uncultured Calditrichaceae bacterium | reverse complement strand
ATCGGCTTGGCTGCCGGGCTGTCGGCAATTTTTCGTTCGCCCATCGGCACCGGCATTTTTGCCATCGAGGTTCTCTACCGCGACATGGAGTTCGAACCGGATGCGTTACTTTACACCATGTTGGGTTCTATCAACGCTTACACTGTGAATGGAATTTTTATCGGTTGGCAGCCGCTTTTCCGGATTCCTCCCGGTTTGGGGGTTCCTAATTTTACCGACTACGTGTGGTATTCAATCCTGGGAATGAGCGCCGGGGTCATCGGCACGATAATACCTATAGCACTATATAGCACACGGGATTTCTTTCAGAAAATTCGGATTCCGGAACATTTCAAGCCGGCTATTGGCGGCCTCGGCGTAGGGCTTATGGCGCTCATTCTGCCGCAGGTTCTGGGCGGCGGCTACGGCTGGATTCAACAGGCGATTAACGGGGAGCTTACCAAAACTTTGCTGGTGGTTTTGTTACTCAGCAAAATCATTGCAACCTCTCTCACGATTTCATCCGGCGGTTCCGGCGGCATCTTCATTCCTACCATGTTTGTCGGGGGAATGTTAGGAGGCTTGTTGGCTCATATTTTTCACATGCCCTCCGCAGCTTTTGTGGTAGTGGGGATGGCGGCGGTTTTGGGCAGCTCCGCCCGGGTATCCATCGCTGCAGTGCTGATGGTCGCGGAAATGACCGGCGGCTTTCACCTGTTGGCGGCCTCGGCACTGGCCGTTATGTTGGCTCTTTTTGTTCAAAAAACACTTTCCGCTCCGTTTAAATACAGAAGCCTTTATGAAGAACAGGTCAAAAATCGGGCCGCTTCGCCTGCCCACCAGGTAGAAGATCTTAAAACCGCATTGAATATTTTGAGTGAGCACCTCACAATTGATCCTAATACGCTGGGTCATGTTAACCTTGTGGGATTGTTGAATTCCGGCATCCCGGTGGATTTGCCTGATGGGAAACAACTGTTTTTCGGAACTGTCCACCCGGAGAGTCCCTGTATCGGCAAAACCATTGAGGAAGAATGTATTTTTGCAGAGAGTGAAGACTGGAAGGTAATCGCGATTTTCAGGAAAGAGCAAATGATTATCCCCCATCCCAATACCGTCTTGCAAAAAGACGACCGGCTGTTGGCATTAACCACACCGGCGAAGCTGCAGGAATTGAAAGTGCATTTCCTGCCGCTTGAAATCAAATTTAAAGCAGATGACAAGTAAAGGGATACAAGCTTTCAGGGATTTTCGGGGAAATTATATTATTAAAACATGGCCGAAAAATATATGAACATAGATGATTCCACCAAAATCAAAAAGAGCGAACCGCTGAGCTTTTTTAAGCTCTCGCTGCTGTCGGTTATCATCGGGGTGGTAGCCGGATTTGGGGCCGTAATCTTCAGGGCTATGGTGGCTTTTGTTCATAATCTGATGTTCACCGGTAAATTATCCATTTCCTATAACGCGGGCATTCACACCCCGACCAGCATCTGGGGGCCGCTGGTTGTTTTTGTGCCGGTTGCAGGTGCCCTGGGAGTTGCGTTCCTGGTAAAGCGGTATGCCCCGGAAACAAAAGGAACCGGTGTTCCGGAAGTGATCGATGCAATCTATTATAAGAAAGGAATCGTCCAACCATTCAAGGCTGCTGTCAAATCGCTGGCATCCGCTCTCTCCCTGGGAAGCGGCGCCTCGGTGGGACGCGAAGGCCCCATCATCCAGATTGGATCGGCCTTCGGCTCCACAATCGGGCAGTTTATTCCCATGTCTGCATGGCAGCGGATTACCCTGGTGGCAGCCGGCGCCGGGGGCGGAATTGCCGCTACATTCAACACACCCGTAGGCGGGATGCTTTTTGCTACGGAGATTATGCTGCACGAGGTAAGCGTGCGGACGCTGGTTCCGGTGGCCATCGCTTCCGCCACTGGTGCCTACATCGGCCAGAATTTTTTCAGCGCACACCCCGCTTTCGAAGTCCCCTTCTTAAAGGATTTCAGCGTGCATATCGCCAATCCCTGGGTGCTGATTTCATACATTGGACTGGGAATACTTGCCGGCCTTTTCTCAGCTATTTCGATCAAAACCATTTACAGTTTTGAAGATTTCTTCGACAAGCATATTAAGGGGAATTATTACACACGCCATGCTCTCGGCATGTTCATTGTCGGAATTATCATGTATATCATGATGCGGATCTGGGGACAGTACTATGTTGAGGGAATCGGGTATGCAACCATTCAGGACATTCTTACCGGCAGGCTTTCAATCCTGTATCTGCTGGTTCTTTTGGCGGTCGTCAAAACTCTGGTTGTGTCCATCAGCCTCGGTTCCGGCGCATCGGGAGGAATCTTTTCGCCGCATCTTTACATTGGGGCTGCGCTTGGTGGCGCCTACGGCATTTTTCTGAGCCGGCTATTTCCAGGCCTTCCGTTCAGCGCTCCGGCATTCGCGGTAGCCGGCATGGCGGGTCTTATCAGCGGGTCAACCGGAGCCGCAATTGCCGCCATCATTATGATTTTCGAGATGACGCTGGATTATAACGCGCTGATTCCCATGACAATTACAGTCGCGGTCAGCTATGGCATTCGGCGGCTGTTTGTGGAAGAAACCGTTTACACTCTCAAAATAGTGCGGCGCGGGCATTCTTTACCGAAGTCTCTGCAAACCAATTATTATTTGCTAAAACACGCCCGGAATGTAATGGAGACCAACTTTCTCATTATTCCCGCTTCGCGATCCCAAAACGAGTTCGCGCAGATGGTTGCCGGCAACGCTGAAATCTCCCATTTTCTGGTAGAAGAAGCAGGGAAAATCTCAGGTTATCTCACAAGGGATGCAGCGCTGGCTGCCTTCACGGGAAGGAATACTTCCGACACCGTGGGAGAAATGGCACGCACAGACTTTTTTGCAATCACAGGCGAAAGCAACCTTTCGCATGTCGTCGACGGGTTGCGCGACCGAAAGGCTTCGCTTGTGCTGGTCACCCGGGATCAGGAAACAGCAACAGCGGAAAGTACGTCAGGTTTTATAACGAAGGAAGATATTGTGGATTCCATGGAATCGGACTTCGAGATCTTTTCGGGGCAGACTGAATGAGGGGAAGATGACTTTGCCTCAAACAATACAGGAAGTACAGAATGAATTTGAGTTTTACAGTAACACTTCACTTAAAGGTGGGTGTCTAAACAATGATTATTTTTTCTGACTCTCCCCTTTAATCCCCCTCCCTTATGCATAAGGGAGGGGGAAAGAGAGGGTGGGTTATTTGGCTAGTTATTTCTTAATTGAACTACTCACCGGTGAGTTTTTTGTTTTACGAAAGTTTAAAACAGGACATGGAGAAATAGATGGCAAAGAAAGTTCACTTCCCAACGCCCTTCAAACATACGCATCCCCCGATCCAAAATGTGAACAAATTGTTGGAAGAACAGAAAACGATGGGACAGCGGGCGGCAGACGTGGTAGCCGCCACGGTCGGTTCCTGGAAATTTATCATCATTCAATCACTGTTGCTAACCGTCTGGGTCATTTTGAATGTGACGGCATGGATTAATCATTGGGATCCCTACCCTTTTATCCTGATGAACCTGGTCCTTTCGCTGCAGGCAGCATACACTGCCCCAATCATCATGATGAGCCAAAACCGGCAAACCGAAAGGGACCGGATAGAAGCCCGCAATGATTATCTGATTAACCAGAAAGCCGAAGAGGAGGTACGGGCAATCCTGGAACACCTGGCGGCGCAGGACGAAGCATTAATTGAGATATTTAAATTACTTCATTCGAAAGAAAATGGGGGAGAAAATGAGATTGTCGGGACAGGGGATTAAATCACAAAAGATTTGTATTTTGATTAATAAAGAATGAGACGGGGAGGTTTTTATGAAAGCAATGGCAGTAAAACCGGGCAGCACGGAAGTCAAAATTGTCGACCGGCCGGAACCGACCATCGGGGCGCCGGATGAGGTGAAACTGCGCATCGTTCGGGTAGGCATCTGCGGAACCGATCGCGAGGAGGCTGCCGGGGGCCGCGCCTTGGCCCCCGACGGAAAGAACAACCTGGTGCTTGGCCATGAAATGTTCGGGCAGGTGGTGGAAACCGGCTCAAGGGTGACGCGGGTGAAAAAGGGGGATTACGCGGTCTTCACCGTGCGGCGTGGCTGCGGCAAATGCCTGCCCTGCGCCATGAACCGCCCCGATATGTGCAAGACAGGGGATTACAAAGAACGGGGCATTTGGGGATTGGACGGATACCAGGCCGAGCTTGTGGTGGACAAAGAACAATACGTGGTGCGGGTACCGGACGAGATCGAACCAATTGGCGTTCTTTCCGAACCGCTGGCGGTGGCCGAAAAAGCAATCGATGAGGCGGTGCGGGTGCAGTTGGCCCGGCTGCCGGACGCACCCGCCTACCCGGATTGGCTGTACCAGAGACGCTGCCTGGTGGCCGGCCTAGGCCCTATCGGGCTGCTGGCAGCCATGGCCCTTACCCTTCGCGGAGCGGAGGTGTACGGATTGGATATTGTGCCGGAGAACAGCGCACGTCCCCAATGGCTGAAAAAAATCGGGGGAAAATACATCAACGGTAAACAGGTGCCGGCAGACAAGGTGGACAACAAGATCGGGCCTATGGATTTAATCTTTGAAGCGACCGGCATCCCATCCATTGAATTCAACCTGCTGGACGCCCTGGCAATCAATGGCGTTTATGTGCTCACCGGCATTCCCGGCGGCGACCGCCCGGTGCAGGTGGATGGGGCCGAAATTTTGCGCAAGCTGGTGCTGGAAAACCAGTTGATGTTAGGCAGCGTGAACGAGTCCCGCGACCACTTCCAGATGGCGGTGGACGACCTGAGCGCTGCGCATTCGCGCTGGGGAAGTGCCGTTGCGGAGCTGATCACAAACCGCCACCGGTTCGACGATTTCGAGTCGGCTTTCGCGCATCACGGCCAGGACGAGATAAAAGTTGTGATCGAATGGACGCAGGCAAAATAAGAGAGGCCGATTCTTGAACATTCTGGAATTCACATTACTCGTCGCCGCCGGTTCATTTGCGGCAGGATTTGTAGGTTCGCTTACCGGCCTAGGGGGAGGGGTCATTATTGTGCCCATGCTTACCCTGGCGTTCGGGGTTGATATTCGTTACGCCATCGGCGCTTCGCTGGTTTCGGTGATCGCTACCTCTTCCGGCGCGGCATCCGCCTATGTAAAGGAAGGTTTCTCCAATATTCGCATCGGGATGTTCCTGGAAATTGCAACTACCATCGGTGCCATGGTTGGCGCTTACCTGGTGGGAATATTGTCGCCGGGGATTATCGCAACGATTTTCGGTCTGATCCTGCTCTATTCAGCCTATTTCTCTGCACGCCCGCGAAAGGAACATATCGAAACCCGGCAGGCCGATCCCCTCGCCACCCGCCTGAAACTGAACGGAATGTATCCATCGCTGAGCGGGAAGAAAAAATATTTTGTCCGGCATGTGCCGGGCGGTTTCGGGGTGTGCTTCCTGGCTGGCACCCTATCCGGGCTTTTGGGAATTGGCGGCGGCGCAGTGAAGGTGATTGCCATGGACCAGGTGATGCGCATTCCGTTCAAAGTTTCGGCCACCACCAGCAATTTTATGATCGGCGTTACGGCGGCAGCCAGTGCTGGTATCTATCTCAGCCGCGGATATGTGGATCCCGGCCTTTCAATGCCGGTTATGCTGGGCGTGCTGAGCGGATCGATGACCGGCGCCGGGATTTTGGCGCGCTCGCAGACCCGCTGGCTCAGGGTTGTTTTCGCAATAGTGATTTTTGCACTGGCGGTTGAAATGATTTACAAAGGATTTACAGGAGGGATATGATGGAGGAGCAGCAAAAAAAATGGGGTGATAGAAGCATTGAAAAAATCATGGGGAATTTGCTGAGGTCGGGGGTGATAATTGCGGCGGCAATTGTGCTGGCAGGCGGCATTTACTACCTGCTGCGTTTTGGCTCACTGCCCCCGCATTTTGCCATTTTCAAAGGGGAGCCGGCGCAACTGCGCCATTTAACAGGAATCTTTCAGCAGGCATTTACCATGCATCACGAGGGGGTAATGCAGCTCGGCATCGTGTTCCTGATCGCCACCCCGGTGGCGCGGGTGCTGTTCTCGGTAATTGCCTTTATTCTCGAGAAGGATTTTATGTACACCGTTTTTACGCTAATCGTTTTTTCCATTCTGGCATTCAGCCTGTTCGGAGGACATTGATACATGCCCGATAAAGCAAAAAAAGGAGTGGCACAGAAAAGACACCGGCCGCCTCCGGCGATGGGAAGGGACCTGGCGAAATACCTGAATGCGATTTCCGAGAAGAAAGGCATTCGCGCTGGTACCCCGCTTCCGTTAGGGGCACATCAACTTGGCGACGGGGCAAACTTTGCGATTTTCAGCCGCCACGCCACGCGCCTGCGGCTCGAATTTTTTGACCAGCCGGAAGACCAGGCGCCATCCCGTTCCATCGATCACGACCCGGTTCTCAATAAAACCGGCGATATCTGGCATGTGTGGGTTCAGGGAATTCGCCCCGGCCAGCTCTACGGCTACCGGGTGGACGGCCCCTACCAGCCGCAGGCCGGGGAACGGTTCAATTTTAACAAGCTGCTCGTCGATCCTTATGCAACTGCCATTGCCTGCGAGGCTGACAGCGATGCAGAGAAGACTACCGGCTACGACCCGGGGTCGCCGGAAAAAGATATTTCCTTTTCCACCACCGATGATGCCGCTTCCGTTCCGAAAAGTATTTTCACCCATGAGCATTTCCACTGGCACGGAATACAGCCGCCCAATCATTCCTGGTCGGAAACTGTGATTTATGAAACACACGTGCGCGGATTTACGATTCATCCTGCGTCCGGTGTTTCTCATCCCGGCACATACCTCGGCCTGGTGGAAAAAATACCGTATCTGCTGGATTTGGGGGTCACCGCGGTTGAATTGATGCCGGTAATGGAATTCAATGAAAATGAGAACCGGTTCAAAAATCCGGCAACCGGGAAATTATTAAAAGATTACTGGGGATACAATCCTCTGTCTTTTTTTGCGCCCAAAGGGAGTTATTGCAGTTGCGGCAACCTGGGTCAGCAGAAGCTGGAATTCAAGGAAATGGTGAGGGAATTTCACAAAAACGGCATCGAGATTATCCTGGATGTGGTTTTGAACCACACTTCAGAGGGCAACCAGTTGGGGCCGACCCTCAGTTTCCGCGGGCTGGACAATTCCATCTTTTACATGCTGGACCAGCAAAACCGGCGCTACTATAAGGATTTTACCGGCACCGGTAACACCATCAATGCCAACCACCCGGTGGTGCGCGACCTGATTCTGGATGTGCTGCGCTACTGGGTGATGGAAATGCACGTGGACGGATTCCGCTTCGACCTGGCCTCCGTCCTGGGGCGCGATACCGATGGGAATCTGCTTTCCGATCCGCCGCTGCTGGATCGCATCGCGGAGGATCCCATCCTGCGCGATATAAAAATCATTGCAGAGGCGTGGGATGCTGGTGGGGCCTACCAAGTGGGCAGTTTTTCGGAGAAGCGCTGGGCGGAATGGAACGGCCGTTTCCGGGATGAAGTGCGGCGTTTCTGGCGGGGAGACGAAGGAATGAGGGGACTTTTTGCCAGCCGAATTTGCGGTAGCGCCGATATCTACCGGAAATCAGGAAAGGGGCCGGAAAGCAGCATCAACTTCATCACCTGCCACGATGGTTTCACGCTGAACGACCTGGTAAGCTTTTCCCACAAAAATAATGAAGCAAACGGGCAGGAAAACCGCGATGGCAGCGATGCCAATTACAGCGCCAACTATGGCGCTGAAGGCGAAAGCAGCAATCCGGAAATCGAATCGGTTCGCGTCCAGCAGATAAAAAACTTTATCCTGACGCTTTTTATCTCCCGCGGGGTTCCAATGCTCCTTGGCGGCGACGAATTCCGGCGTAGCCAGCAAGGCAATAACAACGCTTATTGCCAGGATAACGAAATAAGCTGGCACAACTGGAGCCTCCTCGAAAAAAATGCGGAGATATTTCGGTTCACCCGTCAAATGATCGCCTTGCGGAAATCCCATGCTGTACTGCGCAACGAATCGTTTTACACCGATGCGGATATTCACTGGTTCGATTCGACCGGACGGGTACCAGACTGGTCATCGGAGCGGAGGAAAGACCTGGCCTGCCTGATCCTGGGGAAGGGCGAACCGGATCTGTTCCTGATGTTCAATGCATCCGAGCAGCCGCTCGATTTTGTTTTATTGTCACCGGGGGAACACGCTGCCTGGTACCAGGCGGCAGATACATCCGAAACGACACCGCAAGCTACTCGCGATAAATGGACGATGAAGAAACTTAAAAATGAAAAGGTTTACCGGCTGGAGTCCCGGGCGAGCGCCATACTGCTGGCACGGTAAACAAGACAAAATGGCGTAAAGCGCCGATGGAATGATAAAACGATAAATAGAAAAGAGGGAGAAATTTTATGGATGGATCGATACCATTTTCGGCAAACGAACCTCCCGCAAAGGCAAGTGGCTGGCTGAAAGTATTCCGCTACGGTATTTTGCTCTACGCGGTCGGCCTCATTGTGCTGGTTTTAACCGGGAATCCCACCATTTTCCCAACAGTTGTGCTGTTGGGCAATTTCATGATACCGGTAACCTACGTGGCATTTTTTTATGAACGGCGTCATTTGAGCCACCTCACCCTGCCGCAGACTGCCATGAGCTTCTTCTGGGGAGGGGTTTTGGGGATTTTTGCAGCCGCTCTCCTGGAGCCCATGTTTATTCAGGGGATGACCATTTCCGCTTTTTTCATGGTCGGTTTTATTGAAGAATTTGCCAAAATATTAGGAGTGCTGGTAATTGCCCGCCGGCTTCGCCACGATTCGGAGTTGAACGGCCTAATACTGGGTGCTGCCGCCGGGATGGGATTCGCGGCGCTGGAAAGCACCGGCTACGCCTTCAACGCGTTTCTGCACAGCGGGGGAAGCCTTTCCGCTACCGTGGCGGTGACGCTCCTCAGGGGATTCCTTTCTCCCGTAGGCCATGGTACCTGGACCGCCATTCTTGCCGGCGTGCTTTTCCGCGAGAGCATCTCAGGCCATTTTATTTTGAATAACAAGGTTGTCGGGGCTTATCTGACGGTGGTGGTTCTTCATGCATTGTGGGATCTGCTGCCAGCCCTGATGAACGCTCTGGTGCTTCCCGGGCTGGATGTATTCATCGGGCAAACTGCAGTAGGTGCAATCGGTTTGTTCATTCTCTGGCGGCGATGGCGGGAAGCCAGGAAATTGCAGGTAAAGAGATTATTGAGAGAGCAAGTGGAAGAACAGGCATGAAGACCGGGATTCCCCGGGACGGTTTTCCCGCGGGCAATCTGTGTTCATTTAGACCCATCGTCGCAAGTTGTCTCTTTGGCGTCGGTGCTTAAAAATAATTTTGAAGCTGCGGGAAAACCTGCGGAATCGATAATGAAGGAGAAAGTAACATGTACCATTGGCTTTTGTTAATCCCAATTTTGGCTTTGATTTTCTTTTTGCTCCTACCCTGGCCAATTGCCGGACCGCTTTTTTTGGTAACCCTGGCGGGGACGATTGTGGCATACTGGAAAGCCATACAGGCGCAGCGCCGGCCGGTAGCTACCGGGGAAAATACCATGATCGGCGACCGGGCGACGGTGGTTGAAGCGGAGAAAGAAACCTTTACAGTGATGTACCAAGGAGATACGTGGAGTGCGGTTTCCGAACAGCGGCTGCGCCGCGGGCAAACTGTGATTATAGAGAAAGTGGAAGGACTGACGCTGCATGTAAAACCACTGTCACAGGATCATCCGGCTAAATAATTTCAGCTATTAGAAATAGATGAGAAACGACTTTTCTTAGTATGCGGAAAGTTCATTTTGACGAAAATTTTGTCCTGGCAAAATGATTGAAAATAAGGGAGGAGGTAAGTATGGAGCTACTACCCACACAGTTATTGCCGGCAGTTCAATATGTCCGGTTTGGCATCTTTGATCTGGCGATCCCCAACATCATGGCATGGGGCCTGGTTATTGGCATTTTGCTCCTGGCGTTTTGGATTCGCATTCCCGCGATATTTGAATCCCGGGAATCCAAAGAGGAGGAAAAAAAGCCATGAACCTTACCCGCAAAGCGCAAAAATTGCTGACCGAAAACCTGTCGATGGAAGATGCCCTTCCCACCAAAATGCCGGTTTACGTGAATTCTGCCGCCTACCTGTTTGGGGTTACGGCATTGTCCGCATTCGGCGTGTTAATTCTCACCGGCCTGGTACTGGCCGTATTCGGGCCGAGGTGGTATCATGTATCCGGAGCCGGCCATTTCGTGAATTCCCTTCATTTCTGGGGCGTGCAGATTTTCTTTGGCTCTATTCTGCTTCATGTATTAACAAAATTTTTTATGGCTGCCTGGCGCGACGGACGATGGAGAACCTGGTTCGTCGGTGTCCTGATATTCGGTGTAGCGGTATTTACCGGGCTGACCGGCTATTTGTCGCAAACCAATTGGGACTCCCAGTGGATTTCCGTTCAGGCGAAAGACGCCATGAATGCAATGGGCATTGGGGCATTTTTCAATACCATGGACACCGCGCAGGTGCTAACCCTGCACGTGGCAGTTCTGCCGTTTTTAGTGGCAGTCCTGGTGGGAATGCATCTTTTCCTCATCCGCCGCGATGGGCCGGTAAAACCGTTTGGCATGGATGCCGGAAAACCGCAAAAACGTGAAAACGGAGGTGAACATGAGCCGGCAAACTGATCGCTATTTTAGCGGAATTCCGATGAAATCCTATGATTTGCTGAAAGAGGGATTGATAATGATGATGGTGATTGCGGCCATCATTGTGGTGTTGGCAATCATCTTCGGATCGCCGGATTACACGCCGGTGCGAAGCCAGGATGTTGCCGCCCGGCAGCCGGTCGCCTACCTTAAGACCTGCGCAAAAGCGCTTGCCGGGCAAAGCGGCATCGAGGGCTACGGCCCGCCTTACACACCGGATACCGATAATGCACAGGATCTTTTCGGAGTGGTGCCGTCCGAACTGTTCGGCGTTACCATTCCCATCCACCCGGCGGAGGATTTTGTTATAGCACCGCTCAGGCGACTTGCCATTCTGGATGAAAAAGTTGATTCGGCGCTGAATGAATATCTGCTTGCTCCACCTCCGCAACAGAAAGAGTGGGCGGCAGCTTACCTTGGAGCATTGGACAAAGCCGCTTTTGCTGATCGGCAGGTTAACATTCCCGCCGGTGAATACGGGCCGGTGCCGGCGTTGATGGATGGCATGTTGGCGCTGGGCAAAGCGGGACTTCTGGAAGGTGCACTGGAAAGCGGCCCATCCCTGCCATACACAATGAACTTCACCAAATCGCTGCTCTTTTTTCAGGATGATGTCGATCACGGTGTGGCGCGCAGCCTGGATATGCTGGGTGAACAATGGGGAATCAGCCACGAAACCGGACCCTATCCCGGCGCATGGTGGCTATGGCCCTACACTTTTCTCTACCAGATTCCGCCGATGTCCGTTTCTCCCAACGGCGATTTGCAGGCGGCCGCCATTATGATGGTGGTCTTTTTAATCATGCTTTTGGTGCCGTTTATTCCTGTCTTGAATCGTATTCCACGATGGATAGGCGTGCACAGAATTATCTGGCGGGATTGGTACCAGCGAATGCAATCAAAAATATGAACAAAAACAGACTATGATCGGAAACCTTAAAGGACGGAGGAAGAAAATGAACGAAAATACCCCCAACACTATTAACGGGGAAGTCACCACCCGGAGAAAATTCCTGAAATGGTTCAGCGGCATTCTGGCGACGATTGGCGGGATTGTACTAGCCATCCCCTTTTTGGGATCGCTGGGAGGCCCTTCTTTCCGTGTCGGAAAGCATCATTTCGCAAAAGTGACAAAAGTCGGCGATCTGCCAACCGGCGATCCGGATAACGTAGATTACCCGGATATCAAGACCGAAGCCTACATCCACGAGCACACCACGCGGAATGTGTGGGCCATAAAAAATTCCGATACTGATGTTACGGTCTTTTCTCCCATCTGCCCGCACCTGGGGTGCCGCTATAAATGGCATCCTGATAAGAATGAATTCATTTGTCCCTGCCACGGAAGCGTCTTTTCAAAAACCGGCAAAGTGCTGGGTGGTCCCGCGCCGCGCCCGTTGGATACCCTTCCCCACAAAATAACCGACGGCGAGCTTTATGTGGAGTGGGAAAGGTTTGAAGTGGGAATCCCGGAAAAGAAAATCATATAGGAGGACGGAATATGTCAAAAATTACCAATTGGCTCAACGATCGCTGGCCGTTCCGGGAGACATTTAAAATGCTGATGGAAGAAGATATTCCGGGCGGCGCCAGTTTTTCTTACTCCATCGGAAGCAGCGTGCTGTTTGTTTTCGTTCTGCAGGTACTGTCCGGCGTGTTCGAGCTGTTTTATTATGTGCCCACCGTTGGCCACGCTTACGACAGCCTCAGCTACCTCCGCTTGCAGGTTCCGTTCGGATGGCTGGTGCACGGGGTGCACTACTGGGGCGCCCAGCTCATGGTCATCCTGGTGGCCTTTCACATGATCCGCGTGTTTATCTGGGGCGCATATAAAAATCCCCGCGAAATGACCTGGCTGGCCGGCATCATCCTGATCATCCTGACGCTAACCATGAGTTTTAGCGGGGCACTTCTGCCGTGGGATGAAAAGGGCTTCTACGCCATCAAAGTGGGAACCAACATGATTGGCACTTTTCCTTATATAGGGAATTGGCTGAAAGAGCTGGCGCGGGGAGGCGCTTCGCTTAGCCAGATGACGCTGTCGCGATTTTTCATTTTGCATGTTGCCATCGTCCC
>CAZUZS010000005.1:0-1189 GCA_964624795.1 uncultured Calditrichaceae bacterium | reverse complement strand
AGCCCCAAGCCGGAATGGGATTTCCTGTTTGTTTACCAGGCGGTGAAAGCCTTCAAAGGCCCGTGGGAGCCGGTCGGTAACATCGGCATTCCGCTGGTCATGTTGATTATTTTCCTGTCCATTCCCTTTATCGACCGCCGCAAAGAGCGAAATCCGTTTAAGCGGCCGGTGGCCATGGCGTTCATGTTCATTTCCGCTGCCGCGATTATAACACTCACCGTCACCGGGCACTTCAGCCACCCCGGCGCAGGGGCAAAAGCGGCTACATCCGTGAAAGCCAAAAAGAAAGCGCCGCCTAAAGTGCTTTCAGCCAGCGCACTAGAGGGTAAGAAGCTTTTCCACACTGTCGGCTGCATCGGGTGCCACACCGTAGATGGCCAGGGCGGCAAAGTCGGCCCCAATCTTTCAGACGAAGCGCAAAAAGGGCGTTCCCGTATGTGGCTGACCAGCCAGATACATAATCCTAAAGTGCACGATCCGACCACTGTTATGCCTGCTTTCACCTCACTGTCAAAGACGCAGGTTCACGACCTGGTGAGTTTCCTGTTGAGCCTGGGACCGGGCGGAACCTCCCCCACCCCAAAAGCCGGGCCGGACACCACAGCCGATCCTCCTGCCGGGCAGAATCAAAACAGTGATCCACCAGCCCCGCCCGCAGCACCGCAGGTGAGTAAGACCGCGATGCCGGATTCCGCCTTTTCGGATACCACGGCCACCCGAAAAACCCTGAAGGAGTTGGGTCCGCCGGGAGATGCTGCCTACATGGTCGGCAATCCCGAACACGGGGCAATCCTGTTTAAACAGCAGTGCGAGTCGTGCCACGGAGTGAAAGGGACCGACAATGTGCCAAATCCAGGCTCATTGGCGGGAAAAGTCCCGGCGTTGAATCCCATCAGCCCGGTACTGTATAACAAAGATGCGCAGAAATTTGCTGAAAACATCGACCGCTTTATTCAGCACGGGGCGACGCCGGAGGGACCGCATCCGCAATTTGACATGATTGATTTTGGCGATGGTCACTCCTTGACCCAGCAACAAATTGCCGAGATCGAAGCCTACGTGCTGCATCTCAACGGCGTTGACCGGGCGCAGCTTGTGCACCCCGGTGTTCACCCCACGGTATTTTTCTGGTGGTCGGCGGTAGCTTTTGTGGTAATCGGATTTTTGCTGGGAATTGTTTGGGTGGTAA